>CAZELO010000008.1:0-100225 GCA_964513245.1 uncultured Candidatus Bathyarchaeia archaeon
TTCTGTTATCTACAGGAAGGCGGTGAAGGAGCATCTTATCCGTGGCAGGTCAATTCAGGGCATCAGTGCGGCCTCGGTTTATATTGCGTGTAGGCAGTGTGGGCTTGCGCGGACTCTTGAGGAGATTTCTATTGCGTCGAATGTGAGCAGGCGGGAGGTTGGTCGTAGCTACAGGTTTCTCGTGAGGGAGCTTGACTATTTTATTCCGCCGCTGAAGGCAAGCCAGTACGTCTCTAAGTTTTCGAACCAGCTTACGATGCAGGGTAAGGTTGAAGAGATCGCGAACAAGATTCTGGTGACGGCGACAAATTTGAAGCTCACTTCTGGGAGAGGTCCGACAGGTATTGCGGCGGCAGCCAGTTACATCGCTTCGTTGTTGGTTGGGGAGCGGAAGACTCAGCGGGAGATAGCTGAAATTGCGAAGGTGACTGAGGTAACGATAAGGAACCGCTACAAGGAGCTCGTTGAGAACTTGCGGTTTGAAATGACGCTGTGACCGAAGAGGGCGTTATGTTTTAGAGAAAACGCAAAGATAGTCTGTGAAGGCTCTGACTTTCCTTTCTTATTTTTTTCGCAGGAGACCGTACGGATAGAGCATGGCTTCGGCTCTAGGCTAGCATGATGTGTGTTCGTTTGTGCATTTGGTTGTGCGGTATTCGCCGTTGAAGGGGCGCCGTCGGTTTTCGCATTTTTCTCTTGGGCAGTGTTGGCAGGCGACGTATGCGGCGTTTGTGGCTGCGAGTATGCCTGAGACTGATTTTCTGGGCATCATCAGGTAGCTCGGCGTGAGATGGACGCCTATGTTCTTGGTTGGCTCCAACAGCCTGAAAAGCACTTCTTGCTGGTCTATGCTGAAGAGTTCGCCTGTGCCTGTTCCCGGGCTGAAGTTGGATACTTCTTCGCCCAGCGTCTCGCATAGGATGGCTCTGACCTTGCCGGTGGCTTTTCCTAGAGCGTAGTCGCCTATTTTTTCGATGGTCCAGTTTTGGAGGATGCTTCCGCCGGCGTTTTCGGCTAGCAGCTGCTCAAGTTTCGGTCCGATTGTGACGACGTGCGGCGCCAGTGTCTGCCCGCGTTCGAGCATGTCTGCCATTATGCTGCTTTTGAAGGTGTGTCCGCTTTCCAGCTGGACCCTGTCGCCTTCGATGGTGGCTACTTTGGAAAAGGTGTAGACGGCTTTCGGCTCAATGAGCGGTCGGCACTTCTCCATGAGCGGCGCTACGTTTTCGGCTTTCAGCCTCTTAAACATGGCGGGACGCAGAAACTCTTCTGTGCTTAGCTCAACGGGCACGGTTACGATTTCCATCGGGTATGCCTCGTCTCAGCCGCAGCTTGCCTGGCGGGACACCAAAATATCACGAGAAACGCCGCTTAAAAACGTTGCATCAGCAAGCAGTTTTGCCAGTTGCGTTCAAACAAGCGGCTTCTGGACGGGGAAAGACCCTTGTAGATTTGTCTGACAAATTTTTTTCTGTTTTGTCAGTCACTGACAAATAGTGAAGCCTACCAGAGCCTTTGTAGATTTGATTAACAAACAGAAACCTGCATTGATTATGATTATCAATTTGCCGTTGTCAAAGGGGGTCTTTGTTTGTCTGTCAGATGTGTGTCCATGATCAGAAGAGGTTGCTTTACGTTTCCTTTTTTGAGGCGTGTCGAAATGGCTCATTCCCAAAACAGCGGCATGTTGCTTCCTGTTGGGGTTCCTCTTGGGAAGAGGGTTTTGATGAGTTGTGTCGCCTGTTTTCCGCCTTTGATCTTCAGTTTGGATGTGGCAGCCAGTTCGCATATGTCTTTGCATCCTGTTACCAGCGGGTTAAGGGATGCCAGCGGGATTTCGAGCTCGTAGTCTGCTTGGCTGTTGTCTGGGCTGGCGGAGACTTTTCCGTGGTTGATGCTTAGAGTTGCGGCGTCTTCCTCGCTTGCTATCTTCAAAGTGCACGCTGTATTGTGGAGTTCTGAACGGCAAAGCCTCTGCTCAAGTTCCCGCTCCATTTTGCTTAATAGCGATGGCAGGTTCAGGACACGCGCCATGCCTGCCCCGCCGAAACTGCTTATGCGTATCTCGGCTTTGTGCCAGAGGGCGAAGCGGGCGAAGGGGTGATCTGGATGGACTAGGCAGCGGAGCTCTTCGAAGCCTTTCTCTTTGGCTGTTTCCAGAAGACCGTTGTAGATGATCCCGCATGCCTCGTGATTTAAGACGCCTATCTCGTGGGCACATGGGCGACCCCAATCTGTGCCGATGGAGCAATAACCGATCACCCTAGCCTTCTTGTCCGTGAAGACCTCGAGTTTGGCTTTAGAACCGCTTGGCTTCCAATGCGACATCGTTGGCGAACGGATTTCTGCGCACGAAATTGCCTCCGTGTTCTTGTGGTAGATGCGCGTCATCTGCCCGAGATCGCTTTCCGTAAAGGCTCTCCGCTCGCATGGATCTGCTTCCACGGGTCTGCCCTGTTCGGGCTTTATGAGAACCTCCGGTCGCATCATGGCAGGCGAATACCCGTAGTGCGGATAGAGCCACGGGACGCCCCAAAGAATCGAAAGGTCGAACCCCTGAGCCCGCATGTACCGCACGGCATCCCGCATCACGGCTGAGCAGTAGCCCTTTCCCTTGTGGTCGGGATGGGTTCCTACTGGAGAGACAATCGCGCCCTTTACGATGGCTGTTCCTATCCTTAGAGGGCGCCTGATAAGCATCATCATGCTCACGATCTTTCCGCCGGCTTCTACGACGCGCAGGTCGCCCCTTCGAAAATTCGGATCCGCCTCGCAGGTGACGCTGACTATGGCATGCACAAGTGGCTCTTGCTTGAATGCGCTGCTCAATAGTTCGTGCACTTCGGCATGGTCCGCTGCATCGGCTGCTCTCACAATCATTTGCCGTCACACCAGCAATATTCGATTATTCGATCAACTCAAGTATAAAGGGTCTTTTCAACATTTCCATGCAACCAAAAAAGCCCCTTCTAATGTCATTGACGAATGTTCCAGCGTATATTTTTGCATGTTAAATAGTAATAAATACTCCGAGTGCCGAAAAATCTTACAGACACGGGTTTGAAGGGGACACAAATGAAGCAAACTCTGGAATTCAAAATCGACCTAACAAAAATTGAAGGCGAAGGAGAGTTCACCTGCCCACGCTGCGGACAAGCAATCTCCCCGGACGCGGAGCCCGGCGAAACCTACGAAATCGTTGACTACGCGGCAGACGGAGACGGCTCAACAGAAGAAATAGTCATCCGCTGCGAGAGATGCATGTCAACACTCCACATCGGAGGATTTGAACTACTAAAAGACCTCGGCATCAACGACGCCGAACAAGAAAACGAACCGCAAGACGCAAAGCCAAACCTAACACTTGACAAATAGCCAAGAAACAGGGCTGATAGGGACACAGCCATTTAGCATTTTACGAAGGGCTTATCTGAATCACGTGGCATGTATCTATTTAAATTCTAGAAATGTTTCTTCGTATCTAGGTGCACGCGATGGAAGCAGCCGCCAAAAGGCAGCCGAACGCACAGTTCGCGAGAGAAGCAGCAACAACCATTCTCCTAGCATTCGCAGCGTTAGAACTGCTATCTCTGGCACAGATCGCACCGAGCCCAGCGTCAACCCTGCCATACCCCGCAAACATCGGCACCAGCAGCCTAATCATTCTCTTCAGCCTCCTCGGCGCATATGGGCTTGTAGCTCGGAACCCCAGATGGATGTTCTTCGCGTTCCTAACCCCCGCATGGGAGGCCGTGCTCGGCGGCGCATCACTCATCGCCGATTCCCAACAAGGCTTTCAAACAGCCATCGCAGTTCAAGGCTCAGCCGCGCTGATTCTGGGCGCTGCTTCTCTGTGGTTTGCCCTACAATTCCATAAATCGCTGTCCCAAAGCAGCTCTGACCAAACCCCATCCGCAGGTTCAAACGGCTCCAGCAGCTCAGAATACGCTGTGCAGCTGGTTGACACGGTCAAGAAGTATTTTGTAGGCCCGATTGTCGTGTCAGCCATAGACGGGTTGACGTTCGGCGTCAAGAGAGGCGAATTCGTCGCCATAATGGGTCCTTCAGGCTGCGGCAAATCAACCTTGCTGAACCTGATAGGTGCATTGGACAAGCCAACGTCGGGCAAGGTTCTGATCGACGGAATTGACCTTTCAACCTTTGACGAGAGAAACTTGGCTTACCTCCGAAATGAGAAGATAGGCTTCGTCTTCCAGTCTTACAACCTGATCAACAGATCAACAGTCTTCAGAAACGTCGAACTCCCAACCTTGGTGAAAGGCCTGCCTAAGAAGGACAGAGAAAGACGCGTCAGAGAGATGCTTGAAGTCGTCGGCATCATAGACAAGGCACATCGAAAGCCGAAGATGCTCAGCGGCGGCGAACAACAGCGCGTCGCAATCGCCAGAGCCCTCATAAACAGTCCCAGCCTCATACTCGCCGACGAACCCACCGGGAACCTAGACTCGAAATCCGGGAAAGACATCATGAGTTTCATGCAGAAGCTGAACGGGGAAACCGGCACAACAATAATCATAGTGACACACGACAAGGCAATGGGCGAAATGACAGACAGAATCGTTTATCTTAGGGACGGAAGAATTATTACGGAAGAAAAAAGAGGCATAACCAAAACCGAGGTGTAACAAGATATGACCGCCAAAGATAGAAATCCGATTTTATGTTGCTTGATTGCGCTTATTGTAGGCATACTAATCGGTGCGCTGCCTGTTCTCGCAGCGCCATCCGCCACCTTCAAAATAGAGCAGGTGGTCTGGGGAACATCCACCACCAACACGGTTACAGTTGCGCCTGGAGACACCGATGCGCCGCTGACCCTGAACGTGAGAAACAAGTCAAGCTACCCTCTGAACGGCATCTACGCAACGCTTTACTTGAACAGCAACGCGGGAGGCATCTACGTGTTCACGAACACAACCGGCGGGCTCGAAGCCAGCGCCGTAGGACAGGCACTTCAGGTCGGCGACATAATGTACCAAACAGGCGAAGTCCAGCCTGGAACAGCCTTCGCTTTAACCTTCAGGCTGAACATCGACTTAGGTGCGAAGCCTGGAAATTACGTCTACGCCGTGAGGATCGAATACCTTGTTAACCAGTCAGGCGTCATCTCGGACGGGGTGCCCCAAACACTCGACGTGACCGTCAATGTGCCTAACAGGGCGCCCATAATCGGCACTGCCACGCCGATGAGCGCGAATCCCACGGTTTATGTTGGCGATTTCCTGAATTTCTCGGCAACTTGCCGCGACCCAGATGGAGACAACTTGACGTACAGGTGGACCTTGGACGATCAGGTAGTCGCAAACACGACTGGGTTCATTTACACGCCGAGCGACAGTGCCGTGGGTTCTCACACGGTGGTCCTGAGGACCAGCGATGGCACGCTTTATGCATCGCAAACTTGGAACGTGGTGGTTGACAAGATAAGAAAGACGGACTTGGCTATCTCAAGCAACTATCTCACGGCGGGCCTAGCCAACCAGCTGAACATAACGCTTGGGAACAACCTTTGGAAGGGCACCGTGGACATCAGTATGACTCTTCCAGCTCAAGCCCCTCTCGTCTTCCAAGGCGACAGCGCATGGACGTTCAGACAGGTTGAGCCCAACGCTTCAGTCTCTCTCGAACCGAGCGTCTATGCGCCGTCTTCGGTTGTCGGCTCCACCTTTACGGCTACGTTGTCGGTTACCTACAGCGACGAGTATGGGCGAAGCTACACTGACACGCACAGCATCGGGCTAATCGTGAGGGGCCTGATAGACATCGTGGTCTACGACATCGGCTCTACTCCGCAACCCACATATTCTGGCTCAACTGTGTCCATAATTGCCACGCTTCTGAACAAGGGAAACATCGCTGCCACAAATCTGAATGCATCTCTCCAATCCAGCCCAGTTCTGGTCCTTTCTTCGCTTAGCAGGTACTATATGGACCAGGCGGAGAAGAACTCGCCTGAACCCTTCAGCCTGAAAGCAACGGTGAAGGCTGACACGGCTGAGGGAATGTATCCTGTGACTTTTTCTGTGACATATATGGATGACCAGTATGTCGAGCATACCCTCATGTTCGAGGCGTATGTGACTGTTGCCCAACGAAGCGACAACGGCGGCTCCCAAAACGGGGAATCACCATTCTTGCTCTTCCTGCAGAACGGCGGCTGGACATTGCTGGTCCTAATTGCCGTGGCAGTCGTCCTTTCCGTGCTGTACGTGCGCCGGGTCCTGAGAACTGAGCCGCAGACCGTTAAGAAGGTTGAGGGTTAGGAACCTTGTCTATGTTCAGCCTTTCCTTTGAGGCTCTTAAGGAAAGAAGGCTTAGATCGGCACTCACGATTCTCATGGTGGTCATGGGCGGTAGCCTCATTGTAGCCGTGAACGGGATAAGCACTGGCACCCTAGCCTACATAGATGACCAGTTTTCGCTTGTCGGCGCAAACCTCCTCATAGTCTCACCGAGGGGCCAAGCAACGGATATGGACGACCAGTTGGTGAACGACATTGCAAAGATCGAAGGCATCATAGACGTGGTTCCCTTCATCCAACAAGTCTCTGCCATGAGTTCACGCGGCGATTCGCAGTCCGTCATCGTGATGGGCCTTGACCAGTCGAAGCTCAGCCTGATCTTTCCTTCGCTTTCAGTCAGCGAAGGCTCACTTGTCTCCTCTTCCGACAGCACAGGAATACTGCTGGGAAACCAGATAGTGTACTCTTCAGAGGGAACTGAACCGTTCACCGAACTCAACCAAGTCGTCCGCATAGCGTTTGCAGAGACGGTTCAGGGCAGGCAGGTTTACCACGAGAAGTCCCTTTCAGTGAGAGGTATCCTCGCGTATCTGGGCAGCGGGTTCGTGCCGCTGGATCAGGCAGCCTTCATTTCGCTTTCCGCTGCCGAGTCCTTCTTCAACCGCCGCAATGCCTACGACGGCATATACGTGATAACGGGTGATCCCTCGAAGAACGATGAGATAAGGGACACGCTGCTGGAAAGGTACAACGTGAATGTGCTTTCGCCGAAGTCCATAGCGGATGTCATCCAGCGGATCTCCTCAGCCATTTCGCTCTTCGTAGACGGCATCGCAGGCATCTCGCTTCTCGTGGCATCAGTCGGCATAATAACCACCATGTGGACCAGCATGCTTGAACGCATACGCGAGATAGGCATACTGAAGGCTCTAGGCTTCAGCAGCGCAAAGATATTGAGGCTCTTCCTAAACGAAGCCATAATAATCGGCTTAATGGGCGGCACACTCGGCCTAGCAACAGGCGTAGGCCTAGCATATGTCCTGCGGGAATTCTTGACAGGAACCTTCGAGTTCATCACGCCCAGCTTCACGCCGCAGTCCTTCATATCCACGTGGCTCCTATGCCTAATCCTCAGCATGATCTCAGGCTTCTACCCCGCCTGGCAAGCCAGCAAACTAGACCCCGTGGCATCTCTGAGACACGAATAAAAACGAATACGACCAAAGTGTACGAAATGGGAAAGTACAACGAGATCCTGTGGGAAACGCATCTAAAAACTTGTACACACCCAAGCATAGTCGGAATCAGCGAACATTTCATGATAATCTGCAGAAAAAAGCAATCACAACCTTCTAGCCTTGAAACCTAGAAGAACATGCCCCGACTCTTTGAATCCAACTTTCTCGTAGACCCTGATAGCGGCATAGTTGTCCTTCGAAACCCACAACACCGCGGTCTTGCCCGTGCGGGCTATCTCTGCGACCAGAGCTGAAGTAACAGAGGTTGCTAAGCCCCTGCCTCTGAACTCGGGATCTGTGTGGATGCCTCTGATGAAAGCCACGTCGCCTTTTATGTAGGACACTGTTGCCATGGAAACCATCTTCCCATCCAGATACGCGCCATAGGAAAAGCCTCGGCTAAGCGCGTTTTCCACGTGTGTCCTTCGTTCCTCGCCGAATACGAGCGCAACTTGATCGAGGTCTTCGGCATCCAGTTTTTTCACCTTGTGCCTGATCAAAAGGTTCAACTTGCCTGTGGCTGTACTCATGATGAGAAAAGTCGTTATCTTGCCGCTGCTGAAAGGGTCCAAGGGCTCAACGGGCTCAAAGATTTTTCTTACAATCTCCAAGCATTGGGGTTCCACGGTGAAGACGGCTTCATCTAGGCAGATGCGGGCTATGAGTTGTCTTGCGCTTTCCTCGTTTCCGTGGATGTGGATGATCCTGCCATCGTACTCGAGAAGGTAGCCAAGCAGTTTCTCAGGCGCCGCTTCTCCGAATGCAAGCCAGATCTTCGTTCTGTCTCGCCCAAATTCCAGATCATAGAATGTGAAAAGGTGGAGAATCATGCCTTGTCTCATGAAGCTGAGGAGGCATTCCATGTTCGTATCCTGCAGTGGAACGATCCTCAAAGGAGCCACAAACCCTCCGCAAATCCATTTTCAAAAATATTGCTTCGCACATATGCATCTTTCGGTCACACGAGAAGAGGGCTCAGCCTAGCCTTCAGCCAAAACCTAAAAATACGGCGCAGCAATTCTCTATGCAATAATGTGTCATTAAGGTGCCCTCTGATGAAGGAAACCTGCGTCAACGTGCTTAGCCGCCCCGAGCTTGAGAAGCCTTGGCTAGTTGTAGGGCTTCCGGGCATCGGAAACGTGGGCAAGAGGGCGGCACAGCTCCTCGTCGAACTCACGCATGCAGAGCTATTCGCTGAGCTTTACTCACCTTCATTTCCAGACTTGGTGCTCATAGACAAGGACGGATTGTGTCGCCCGCCGCGGTACGAGTTCCACGCGTCAACATCCAGCAACCTAATGATTCTCACAGGGGACGCTCAGCCCCAGCTGGAAGACGTGACGGCGCATCATGAGGTCTGCGGCAAAATCTTGAACTTCGTCGCCGAGCTTGGATGCAGATTCATCGTCACAGTTGAGGGCATACCCTTGGCTGAAACCGAAAAGGCTGTCTACGTTGCCGCCACATCGAAGAAGCTGCTGGCAAAATACCTAGAGCAAAAAGCCACACCATACAAGGGGGACAGAATAGTAGGCGGATCAGGAATACTGCTGGGACTCGCGAAGCTAAGCGGGCTGGAAGGCGTCTGCCTGATCGGCTCGGTATCAGACATAACTGATGACCAAGAAGCCGCATTCAAAGTCCTGAAACTTCTGCGCAGGATTGTGGGACCCACCCTCAAAGAGGGACCGTAGAAACATATCTTATATACAGGTAATCTGTAGAAAAGACTATTTGTGGTGTATGCTAGATGAGCAGCGGCAAGAAAGCTCGAATAGGCGTCATTGGGCTCGGCATGGGACGAACCCACCTGAGAAGTTACCGCGATTATACGCGTTCTGAGGTCATCGCGATCTGCGACAAGGACAAAACACTGCTCAAAAGCATCGCGAACGAGTACAAAGTGCCCCACGTCTACACTGACATCAACGAGATGCTGGATGCACCTCTCGACCTAGATGGCGTGAGCGTCGCGTTACCTAATTATCTGCACGCATCCACCGCGATCAAGGTGCTCAGCCAAGGCATCAACGTTCTCTGCGAGAAACCGATGGCTATGAATGCGGAAGAAGCCTCACGAATGGTTGCGGCGGCGAAAAAGAACGGGAAGAGGCTGATGATCAACTTCAACCAGAGGTTCACCGACCACAGCATGTACCTGAAGCGCATGGTGGAGAAGGGAACAATCGGCGACATCTACTACTGCAGAACAGCATGGCACAGGCGCAGGGGCGGGATTCCAAGGTTCGGAGGCTGGTTCGGCATCAAGGAGATGTCAGGCGGAGGTCCGCTAATCGACATCGGCGTGCACAGATTGGACCTGGCGCTGTGGTTCATAGGTTACCCGCACGCTGTCTCGGTCTCATCCAGCACATACAGCTGTCTGGGACACAGGCTTGCCGAGGAAGCAGGCGTAAAGTTTGATGTGGAGGATCTTGCCGCGGCGTTCATCAGGCTTGAGAACGGCGCCACATTGGTCTTGGAGACGAGCTGGGATGGCTACTCAGAGAAGAGGGAAGACATGGTGACTCATCTCTTCGGCACGAAGGGCGGCATCATTCAGAGAAACATTGGCGAGACCTACAACTTCGAGGCGAAAGTCTTCACTGAGGATGAGGGCATGCTTAAGGAAACCGTGTTGCTGGGAAGCGTTGGCAGGGCAACCAAGAATTCGATGATGCACTTTGTAGACTGCATCCTAGACGATGAGGAACCCATAGCCACAGGCGAGCAAGGGCTAGAGATCATGAAAATAATTGACGCGATATACCTTTCAGCCAAGCAAGGAAGAGAGATACAATTGTCTCAAAAGTAGCCACGGAATCCCTCATTTTTCAGTTCAGCGCCAGAACAACGCAATCTGACACTTGGCATGATATTCACATATACTTGGTGGACAGCAAGATTACGGGGACTTCTTGCTTCTTATGAGATTTATCTTCTCAAGCACCATGCTGTTGGCCAGAGACGGGTCAGCCTTGCCTTTGGTTTCCCGCATCAGTTTGCCTATGAGGAAGTGTGCGGCTTTTTCGTCGAGAAGTGCGTCTTGAACGGCTTTGGGGTTCTCAGCGAAGACTCTGTCTATGGTTTTGCTTAGGTATTTGCGGTCGGTTATCTTGACGAGCCCCTTCTCTTCAACGATGCGCCGCGGGTCTTTCCCAGTCAATATGATTTCGGGTAGAATGCGCTTTGCGATTTTGCCGCTTATGGTTCCGTCGGCGATTAGGCGGATCATGTCGATGAGTTTTTTGGGCGTTATCTTCGATTCGTTGAGTTCAAGGTTGTTCTCGTAGAGGTATCGGAGAAGATCGCTCATCATCCAGTTGCCTATCTCTTTAGGCCTGTCGTAGAGCTTCACGCATTCCTCGAAGAAGTCCGCGTACGCCTTCGAACTTACAAGAACAGACGAATCGTAGCGCGGAAGCCCGTACGCACGCATAAACCGTTTCATGCGGTCCTCAGGCAGCTCAGGCATCTTCGCCCTGACTTCTTTGATGAATTCGCCGTGAAGCACGATGGGGACAAGGTCGGGCTCAGGAAAATAGCGATAGTCCTGTTCCTCCTCCTTCGAGCGGAGCGAAACCGTCACGCGGCGTATCTCGTCCCAGTGCCGCGTCTCCCGCTTGACCGCGATGCCCTTTTCGTGCAGTCCTTTCTGGCGCATGATTTCGAAGTTCAGGGCTCGTTCCACCTCTTTGAACGAGGTTATGTTCTTGACCTCGACCCGCGTGCCGCCTGCCAACGAAATGTTCGCGTCGCAACGCATGGAACCCTCGAGGCTACCGTCAAAGATGCCTAGATGCTCCAAGGTGGAACGCAGCTTCTGGAGGAAGAACCGGGCTTCCCGCGGCGACCTCAAATCAGGCTCGGTCACCGTCTCCATCAGCGCTATGCCGGACCGGTTGTAGTCCACAAGCGTGTACGGTGATTGGTCAATCGAGCCCAGATGGACAAGGCGGCCGGGGTCCTCCTCAAGGTGGACGCGTCCGATGTGTATCTTTTTCTGCCTCCCTCGGTCTTCGATGTAGACATGGCCGTTCACGGCTAGGGGAACACCGCCAGCCCGGTCATACTGCGTAATCTGGAAGTTTTTGGGTAGGTCCGGATAATAGTAGTTCTTGCGGAAGAAGAACATGCGTTCTGAGATCTTGCAGTCTAGGGCTAGAGCCGCCATGACAGCGTATTCAACCGCGCGCTTGTTGAGAACTGGAAGCGAGCCTGGAAGCCCTAGGCAGATTGGGCAGACTATAGAGTTGGGTTCTTTTCCCTTGTAGTCTGAAGGGCAGCTGCAGAAGAGCTTAGTCCTTAGGCTAGTCAGCTGCGTGTGAACTTCAAGCCCGATCTTGATGCCCGTCTCTGCCTCAGACATGTTCAGGATACCGCTTGTGCCGTATGTGAACCTGAAGAATAAGAAGGATTCAACCATATAAAAAGCATCTCGTTACGTCATGTCCGCGTGTTCTCCGCACTTGGCGACACAGAGCGCCCAAAGCCCACGCTCATAAGTTTATATGCCAATGCGAGAAGAGAATACGGTGTTCGAAAAAAATTAGTAGAGGAACACGCATGAATTGGACGCGGCTGTTGCCGAATTTTCCGTTGCATACTGCGCCTTCGGTTCTTTGGAGCGACATGTAAAGCATCTGCCGCTGGGAAAATGGGGCTTTTTGAACAGGTGGCGTTGGCGAATTGGCTGTCAGGTTGACTCTTGAGTTCAAGGCGAAGGACGCTGATGGGGCAGTTGAGAAAGGGGACCTAGTCGTCGTCATAGATGTTCTGAGGTGTAGCACCAGCATAATCAACGCGCTTGCCAACGGCGCCGAAGCCGTGATACCTGCCGAAACCCTAAAAGAAGCCCACGGCATACGCAGAAAGCATCCAGAATGCCTGTTGGCGGGCGAACGAGGCGGACTGAAGCCCCGCGGATTCGACTTCGGCAATTCGCCGCTGGAATTCCAAGCGGAAAGAATTAAGGGAAAAACATTGGTCTTCACAACCACAAGCGGAACACGGGCTTTGACCCGTTCAAAAACGGCGAAATATGTTTTAGTAGGCGGTCTGCTGAACGCGGGCGCAGTTGCCTACAAAGCCCTAGAGATCGCTGAAAGCGAAGGACTCGGCATTTCTCTTGTGCTTTCTGGCACTAAGGGACGTTTCTCGCTGGAAGACTTCGTCTGTGCAGGAGCCATCGTTGAAAGCATGCCGAAAGAAAGGGTTGACCTTTCCGACGCCGCCTTGGCAGCGCTTGCGGCTCTCAGGCAGATGAGAGGCAATCTTTGTGAAAACATCATAGCAGGCGAGCATGCACGGAACCTCTTGGACCTAGGCTTCAAAGCAGATGTCGAGTTCTCTTGCCAACTGAACCTGCTTCCGATTGTGCCGATTTACAGGGACGGCGCCATAAGGCTTCTGAAAGGAGGACTGAGAGTGGTTGACTGAATCCAAAGCTGAAACAGGAGAAGGCGAAACGCCTGAGGGAACCGCCGGAGCCTCAAAGACTACTACGTTGCCCTGCGGATGCAAGTACGAGGACCTCGGTTTCCTTCTGGTCAGAATCCACGAATGCGAGAGGCACAAGAAGAGGCGAACGAGAAAACCGCCCAAACGTGCCAAAGCCGAATGCGTAAGACCGTAAGAGCCAAAGCAGGAGCCAACGTTTTCTTCCAGTTTATATCAGCGGGCGCACAAGATTATTTGGGGTTGTGGAGTAGCCTTTTCTTTTCATTATCATTTCTTGAATTTTATGAACCGTAACTTCACCTTGAATGTATCGACCTATCATTTCATAGAGGTCTTGTGTTGTAAGAAGGCATATATTGTATTTCTCTGCAAGTTCCAACGCTTCCTTAACGTAAGGGTCTTTTCGTTGCTCTAAATCTGTATGACAGTAATGATTAACGACAAAAATAGCTTTTATACGAGTTCTTTTAGCAAATTCCCTTTTGTTTATGTAATATTGTAGAAGTTGTCTTAAATCCGTTAGAGTAGCATGGGCCGCCTTACCTTTAACTTCTACTATAGCCTCATAATCACCTAATGAAATTTCCATGTCCTCAATAGGTTCTTTTTCCTCTGGAATCTTGACGTTAAAACCTAATTTTTTAAAGGCATATGCTACAGATTTTCGTAATTGATCGCCTTGTGTGAATAATAATTGTTCTAATTCTGTGTAATCATCTATTTCATTTTTTAAGTGATCCATCTGTTCTATTCTCTCTCTTTTTAAGGCATATTCATATCTAGTAACCCAATCAGGTCGAACTATGGATTTTTTTTCATGCGCTTTAATATGGAATTTTTCAACTATGACTCGCTCAATAATTACTTTTATCGCATATCTTACATTAGAAAATCTTGGTAAGAGGACAAGTTCACCCTTCTTTATTGGAATTTTTATACTAATCGGATGATCTGCTCGATTCGTTAACATAACTAAACTGTCTTTTGGTAATCCTTTATCCTCGAAATGGCAAGTCCAACTAATGTTTTTCTCTACAAACGCATCAAAAAGTTTCTTGTATTCACCAAGATTAGATTCTACTATTGTTTCGCCTTCCTCGTCAATAGGTCCTAATGATATAGGACACCAAGCGTAAGAGCTCGGCGATTTATATGTGTCAATTTGTTTTTTATTATTCCATTTGTTCCAAGCGTAATGTTCTTTTCCATGTAAAGAGTAGTTGTATCTTGACCATTCTATTTCTTTATCACAAAAACAAATAAATA
This sequence comes from uncultured Candidatus Bathyarchaeia archaeon, assembly GCA_964513245.1. Lineage (GTDB taxonomy): Archaea > Thermoproteota > Bathyarchaeia > Bathyarchaeales > DTEX01 > CAZELO01. The sequence goes on from CAZELO010000008.1 coordinate 14,228, forward strand.
AGCCACCTGAAGAAATCTGTTCATCAATCAAGCTCCTAGCTTTTTCAATAGAATCTGAAAATTCAACTTCATCTGCTAATTCAACTGTTTCCTTTGTATTGATACGTTTAAGGTTTTTTATGATTTGATTATATTCTTCATTAATGGCTTTAACATCTATAATAATTACATGGTAATCATGCAGGATAGGTTTTTTAGTGGTTTCATTCCATTTTCGCATCTCAATGGTTAGGTCTAGCTTTTCATCGATGATAGGGATGTTTTCCTCAGGAATTCCGAGAATAAGAACTTTGGTCACCATGTTCTCAAAAATATAAATGACTCTTCTTCCTTTTATTTATAATGAGAGCCGAACTTGGAACATGAAACGTAAGTTCATTAAATGAAGTATGATGAATCTATTTAGGCGTTTTTGAATCCTTTTTCCTTTAGCAATTTTTTTGTAGACATTTGAGCCGTTTAGCGGTCGCTTTGATTGTTGTTTCTTCGTAGGCTTCTTTTTTCATCCATATCATCAGGTTTATAATAGTGGGGAAGACACTGTAGAGGGGGATATGAGGCAGCCGTCCCAGACGGACCTTAGATGGAATGAAGAGAAAGCGACTGGCTGATCCCCTAACTTGTTGTCCGATGCAGATTTTACGCCTGCCCATACCAAGTCTTTGCTACCGCAGGGTTCGAGCTTAGCCGTTTCAGCGTTCTTAATGCGATGAGGGTTATCCATTTGCTTGGTTTTCCCCTTGCCTCTATGTTGGTATGCATCCTTCCCGTGGGCGTGCTTTCCAGCGACCATGTTCCGTCTTTCAAGCGTTTCTGTAGCAGCACCTCTACAGCGTCGCTTAGCCGTTCGTCAGCCACGTAGCCGAGCCGCGTGAGCACATCCAAGCCCCTCAGTACGTTGTACCCAGCGAACCACGGGAAACCCAGCCTCAGCCAAAACCGATTAATCACCGCGTAGCCATGGTGATCAGCCTTGAACAGGCGATGCATAAGCAGGAACTCCGCCGCCCTCTCTATGGTCTGCCTCATCTCGCCCGTGGCATCTTCCAGCCTTGTCTCGGAGAAAGCCTCCAAAGCACATATGCTGCCATAGAAGCAGCTGTGCCTGTCTCGGATGTGGGCTTTCCAGTAGGGGCAGAGCCAGCCGCCGTCCACGTTCTGAACCTTGACAAGCCACTGCGCAGCCCTTTGCACCCTCGGGTCGTCGCCGTAGCCAAGCCTGTTCAAAGCGGCAACCATGTTGCCCGTCAAGCAGGAAACCTGTCCCTCGTGAAGCCGGCTGGGCAGCCAATCCTCAAATGGCGGCAGATTCCTTCCCTTCTTCAGATGCCCGTCGTATTTTTTCGCGGCTGTCTCTTCGGTCTCGTAAGAGAAGCCGCCTTCTTCATGCTGAAAACGGAAGATGTACTCGCACGCCTTTTCCACCCGGGGCTCACTTCTGTCAACGCCCAGTAGGCCTAGAATCATCAGCTGCCAATAGGAAGCCTTGTACTTCGGCAAGTAGGGGTTCATCGGCTGTTCCCAGTAGCCCTCCGGCTTCTGGTTCCGCAGGATCGTCTGCACAATAGGCGAGTCCCGGATTGCCCGTTTCGCAGCCACGACTTGGCTGTCAGATTCGTCTCTGCCAAGGATATCGCGCAACGTAAAATAGCGGACGGAAGGGTTAGTCGCCTCGAGAAGCCAGTCAATGGGGCTCTCTTTCAAGACGAGCTGCCAGTCGAACATGCCTTTTTTCGCCTTTTTCTGCCTAGATGGATTGTGGTCGAAACCCTTAAATAACTTGCCGGCGTTGCCGATCATGTGAGCGAATTATGGCTAAGGCAATACTTCTAGTCGACAATGGCTTTCAGGAGGCGGAGCTCCTTTATCCCTACTACCGTTTCCAAGAAGCCGGATACCAAGTGGACGTCGTCGGACCAAAGATGAAGGAAACCTACACGGGCGAGTACGGCTACCACATAAGGTCAGACTTGGCGCCTGAAGAAGTCAAAGTCGAAGAATACGAAGCAGTGATCATCCCCGGCGGACGCGCACCCGACCGCATGAGAACAAAAAAAGCCATGGTCAACATAGTCAAAGAAGCCCACGCCAAAGGCAAGGTCATAGCAGCGATCTGCCACGGTCCCCAGATGCTTATAGAAGCCGACGTTGTCAGAGGAAAAAGAGTTACAAGCTACGTCGCCGTGTCCACGGACCTGAAGAACGCCGGCGCAATCTACGAAGACAAACCCGTGGTTGTCGATGGCAACCTCGTGACATCCCGTCACCCCGCCGATCTACCCGTCTTCTGCAAAGAAGCCCTAAAACTCCTGAAAAAATAGGCTCCTAATTCGGCTGAGGTTCCCTGCGTACTTGTGGAGCCCCATCTTTGAAGTACTTCTGAGCCTTTTTTGAAGGCGAACCGTGTTCTATATGCACATATGCAATTGTAAATCTCAAATCTTCAGATGTTGATCTTCTTTTCCAGCTGCTCCCCAGAACCGCTCAACAATCGTGCCTAGACCTTCAGCTTTTCTCTCAGCGAGCCACAGCTCGGCGTAAAGGTTGGACAGCCTGATGTAGTCAGAAACCTTTGCATCTCCATCGAGACACTTCAAGCCGACCGCCAGCAGCTGACGTATGAAGTCCAGATCCTCAGGCAGGCGTGTGTGGTCAGTTTCGGTTAAGACTTTTTGCCAGAGACCCCTTAGTTCATCTTTTTTCTCAGCGGTCATCCTGTAGAACGTGTAGTCCCTGAAGACCACGTGCTTCAGTTCCTTCGAGATGTCAGGGTTCCCGAAAAGTACTCGCGCCCTCAGAACGGCGTCGTCTTCTCCGCTTATGGCAACCCATTTTTCCTGCCATCTGCCTTCGGCCTCAGCGAACTCCATGGCTGCCAGAAGCAGGGGGTCCAGAAGCGAGAATAGGCATTCTCCTCCGTCGTCGCTCCAAGCCGTGACCAAGAAGCCGTCTATGCCCTCGCTTTTTGCCGCGGCGAAGAAGTTTTTGAGGTTTTCCGTTGCCATTTGAAAGTTCGGGTAATACTTGTAAGGGTTGGACAGGCTGGGGCACGCTATCTGCTCTATGCCTCTCTCTTTGAATATCCTTATCTTTTCCTCGAAGTGTTCCTTCGGGCTCGCAGCATAATCCCAATTGGCTACAAGCACCTCTTTCCAGACGTCGCTTTGGATCGCCTCTGCCCACTTCGCGCTGTCTCCTGTGAGGTACATGCCTGAGATCATGTCGCCCCAGAGGATGGGCTTCTTGCCGCTTTGCTTCACGATCTCGATCATTCTTCTATGGTGCGCCTCATAGAGCGCGGGTCCCTCAAACCGCCATGTCTTGTTTAGGCTCTTGCCCCTTCCCAAAGACCATGTCTCGTCGCCTCCTATGTGCACGTATTCCGACGGGAAGAACTCTACGGCTTCTTTGAGCAGGTCATAGGCGAAGGCTCTGGCATCATCGTTGCTCAGGTCCAAACAGCCCTCCGCTGGGAGCCGCCATTCGCTGAAGCGCCGGTACTCAGGCAACGACAGGATATGCTCCATGTGACCGCATAACTCAAGCGACGGAAAAACCTCCACCCCGAGGTGCTTGCCATAGGCTATCACTTGGTTGAGTTCATCTTCGCTCAGCCTGCCCCTGTGCACACCTATTTGTGGATGTTCCCTCCACGGGAAGAGATCCTCAAGGTAGATCGCGAAATAGTTGTATTTCAGCAGGAAGAGCCACCTCAGAAGCCTCTTGAACGTCTCAACCGTTGGAACGGCGCCCCGAGCAATGTCTAAGTGGTAGCCTCTGAACTTGAACCCGAATGACTCAGTGACGGTCGCCTCTGGCAGCTGCCCTTCGCTTTGCCTGATCAGCTGCAGGATGGTTGCGTAGCCTATCGACGTGTCGCCCCACATGACGACTTCTCTGTCTTTGATTTGGATGCCGGTGCCCTCTCCGTCCACCTTGACTATTCTCCAGTCTCCATTCGGAACGTTGAACTCGCACGCAAGAAACTCGGGAAAATTGTCGAAGCCGCTGAACTTGAACCATTCGCCAGTGAAACTTAGGCTCTTCGGCTCAGGCACAACAAACACAGATTTCGCTCTCATGTACTCAAATTCTGTCTGTTCATGCTTAAGTTTTTAACCCTTGCAGCCAAATTCGATTTCAAGGAGCTGAGGAAGGCTTGGCGAAGTCGAAGGCACGGGCCTATGACCACTTCTACTCCATGCCCAATGTCACCAGCATTTACATATTTGGACTTTGGATCATGTCACTGTAGGAGCCTGTGAGCAGATCTCCGCTGTTGATGGCGAGCATCTTCATAAGTCTCTCCAGTGCTTCCCGATCTTTGTGTCTCGCCTCGGGGTCTTGCTCCGTCTTTCTCTCGAACTCGATGAATGTGCCTAGACCTCTGACTCTGTCTAGGTGGATCTGGGTTCCTTCGTAGAGGTAGATCTCCCTCGTTTTGGCTATCACCATCTTTTTGCCGAGTATCTTTTCAAAGAGCTTCTTGAAGGCGGCGGGCCTCTGAAGTTCAAGCAGAAATACGTTGCTGCTTTTCAAGGATGGGATGTCTTCTCTCTCGTAATAGATCAGCAGCGCCCTGTCTTCGCCCTGAACCGTCCTTAGCTTTAGCCTACCTTTGGGAACAACGAAGTAGACATCTTTTTGCTTGAAGGTTCCAACGTGGCGGGCTCTTATCGCTTTAAGCTTCTTTCGGGCAAAATCGAGCGATTCAACCTTAGCCTTGAGCTCTACAAGCTCGTGCTCTGAGCAGTCTGGTGGCTCCAATTTGGAATCAACCTTGCAGATCTATGTGCTACGCATCTTTAAGCGTTCAACCATGATACATGCGCCGTAGACGACCTTTATGCCGTTCGCCTTGCAGAACCGGACCGCCTCCTCGGACTCTGAGCCCGGCTGCATCCAGACCGTGTTGATGGCTAAGGCCTTGCAGGTTTTGACGATCTCTTCTGTGACTTTGGGCTGGACCACAAGATTAACGACATCCGGCTTCACTGGCAGAGACCTGAGATCCGCATAGCATCTGTCACCCAAGACTTCAGTAGCGTTGGGGTTGACCGGATAGACTCTGTATCCCGCCTCTTTCAGATTCCTATAGACTTTGTGACCGTACTTTTCTGGGTTTTGGCTCGCCCCAACAACAGCAATAACGTTCCGCCTATCAAGCAACTCCTCGATAATTTCCGGTCTCATACTCTCACTTCCTGTTTTATCGGACACAATGGGTTGTACATGGCTTTCTACACCTTTTCTGAAAGCGCCAAGTCCAGAAGGGAACGTATGAGCAGAGACGCTCCCGCAACAATGATAAGCATTGCCCAGAAGGCAAACCAGCCTATAGCCTGGGTCTTCAATAAGCTTGCGACGTACCCCGTGCTCATCCAAGAGACTATGTCTGAGAAGGTTCCGGTCTTCTGGCGGACAGGCGACCTGGCGGCGAATCTCAGGATTAGGACGGCTATCTGGGCGGAGCCGTAGAGGAAACAGAACGTTTCGAAAGCCCCGTAGACAATGGGGTGGTTGGAGGCTGGCTTCGGCAGAAGAATGCTGGGCTGCTCCGATACCTCGACGAGGCTGAAGTCAAGGATGAAGGCTTGCACGGCATCATACATGTTTGGAACGCTGAGGTAGACGATGCCCAACAAGAGAAAGAAGAGCCCTGCAGATACAAGCCCAAAAGCGTCAGACTCCTTCCTTTTCCTTCTTTCGCGGACATGGCTTACAGCAGGCTCTGAAGTCACGAGCGATGCACCGCATTTAGGGCAAAACTTGGAGGTCGGGCTCAATTTTTCGCCGCATTTTGAGCAGAAAGATAAATGGTTTTCTTCCTTGTTCTCCATGGCTCTCACCGCTCCATGCAAGCAGCTGCCAGATTATGTTAATTCATAGCGTTCCTGCCTATTTAAATGGTGGTGCGGGTTTCAGGTTCAGGGGAAGTTTTAAGAATCCGCTCGGGGCATATGGGTTAACTGAGGAAACTCTAATGGTCTACTGCACTAAATGCGGAGCCCAGAACAGCGAAGACACGCAATACTGCGTTCAATGTGGAGCCCTTTTGCATCCGCCTACCGAGGAACCTACAAGGCATGGTACGCGGCGAAGAGAGATGCATTACCGCAGTGCGCACCCAGCAAGTTTCTTCTGGCTGATTGTTGGGCTGGCGATCTTACTGTGGGGTCTGTCTGAGCTTCTAGCAGTCTATTTCGGAGTGACGCTTGAAGTTTGGCCGCTGGTACTTATCATCGTTGGATTATACTTGGTATACCGCGCCCTTTCCCGCCTCAGACGCAAATAGTCCATTGAAGTCTGTCCAGAGGCTCCTGCATTTACGGTTACTTCTCTAGCAGCGGAGCTTATTTGTGTGGTTTTTGGCAGTCCTTTGTCGAAATGGGAATGGCCAGCTGGCGGTCTGGCTTTTTAGCGACGCGGATTAAGGTTTATATGTGGCGGCGGGTATTAATGAGGTAATTTACCTTTAGGTTACTACACATTACAGAGTCAATGGGGGTGAATCGTCAGTTATGCCAACGCATGGTGCGCTATCGAAAGCCGGAAAGGTTAGATCGCTTACTGGCAAGCCGGGCAGAGGGTCCAAGGCTGATCTTAATCCAAGGATTAACAACCGAAGAGCGTACAGAAGACGAATAGTCTTGGACAGAAACGTGAGCCGATCTAGTGCCCAAGGCGGCCAATTCGAACCTTTCAAGCGCCGTAGGCGTTAAGAAGGGGAGCCCTATCCGATTTAGCTCCTGCAATTTGCGATTGGCACTCCTCAAATTTCAGGTATAAATGGATAACGTTGTCATGAGAAAAAGAATGATCTGAACAACTTGGTGTAGGATGCAGAGATGGATAAGAAGGATATTGTTGGAGACGAGGTTCTGAAGAAAGCGGAGCTCCTGATGGAGCTAAGAGGCTATAAGATGGAAGATCTTCACCGTGACGGCGAGATAATTGACATCAACGCTTCTAAGCCGGATTCAGATGAGACAGTGTTGATACGCGTCGTGACCGAATCTGAACAAAGATTAGACGATGTTGGCGTGGACAAAGTCAGGGAACTGGAGCGAACCTTGGAAAAACGTGACATCGACAAGATCATCATGCTGGGCAGGAGCTTCACCGATTCTGCGAGGAGAGATCTTGGTCAATATGGGATGGAATTTTTTTCAGACAAGCGGAAGATCATATCAGCTCTCAGCAGGGAGGAATTATATTCCAAGATACTCGACTGCGTGAATGAATTGTGCAAGATTGAGTGCGGAAGCATTCCTCAGTCTGAAGATGAATGCCAAGGATACTCTGAAGGCTCAAGTGTTTGCTCTTTATGCGGAGGAAGCGGAGAGATATCTGTTCCATCTGGATCATATTGGAAGCGAATGTGCCCTGTTTGCCGCGGTGTAGGTTCGAAAGAAAAACATTACTCCTGCAAAATCAGGTTAATCAGTGACAACGTTAGTTTCCACTTCGAAAGAGGCTGGACAGATCTCCTCCAAAATGACCTTTTATCCCTCCTAAGAATTCTGCGAACTACAAGAAGGGCATCAAAAAGAAAAACCTCCATCATTGGCTCACAGTTCTCTTGTTAAGACCAGATTTTCAACCAAACAGGATGAAAGATTCCTGCATGCTGACTAATTTCTTAGAGGCTAGGCTTTATGTTTCCCAGCCTTGTCGATTGCCCGCAAAGCTGATTCAAGTGTTTAGAGAATCATCTTATATCTGATGCCTCCGCAGGGTGCGGACATAATCAAGCAACTTTGGCTTGCGCAAACCAAGAATACTATTTTTTTATACTCTGGGAATATCTGTTTATGTATGACTTCGCAATTAGGTTAACAGGAAGAGTGTGAGAGCAGAAGGGAACTTTTTAGATGGTCGACGCGAAACCGCTGAGGCAGAGACCTTACGAAGAAAAGAAGACAAGCCTAGAAAAAGCGCTCGGCATGATAAAGACCGGAGACCACATCTTCATCGGTTCAGCCTGCGGGGAACCACAGTATCTCGCCAAAGGCTTGGTTGAGAAGGCAGACCACCTTGCGGACAACGAGATACTGCACGTTCACACGCTTGGAGTCGCGCCCTACGCGAAGCCAGTCTACTCGGACAGGTTTCGTCTCAACGCTTTCTTCGTCGGCACGAACACGCGCCAAGCGGTTGCTGATGGCAGAGCTGACTATTCGCCGACCTTTCTGTCTGATCTTCCGCATCTCATTCGCATGGACATGGTGTCGAACGATGTCGCGCTCATACAAGTGACGCCGCCTGACGAGCACGGCTTCTGCAGCTTAGGCGTCTCGGTTGAGATCACCAAAACGGCTGCGGAGAAGGCAAAACTCGTCATTGCACAGGTCAACCGTAGGATGCCGCGGGTTTTGGGGGATAGCTTCGTCCACATTGACGACATCGATGTTGCTGTGGAGTACGATGAACCGATTTTGGAGAGCCCCCGCCCCGAAAGTGACATAGTCTCAGAGAGAATAGCGAGATACGTCTCTGAGCTCGTTGAGGACGAATCGACACTCCAAATCGGGATAGGAAGCATCCCAGACGCTGTGCTGGATGCCTTGAAGGACAAAAAAGATCTGGGTCTACATACCGAGCTGCTGACCGAGGGGGTTGTCGACCTTGTCGAGTCAGGCGTGATCACATGCGAAAAGAAGACAATAAACCGCGGCAAGATAATAGCTTCCTTCGCCATGGGAACGCGGCGCCTCTACGACTTCATTGACAACAACCCCATGGTTGAGTTCTACGAGTCAGACTACGTGAACAATCCCTTCGTCATCAGTCAACACGAGAAAATGACCGCAATAAACCAGGCACTCGAAATCGACCTGACAGGACAGGTCTGCTCAGACTCTCTAGGCTACCGCTTCTACAGCGGACTCGGTGGGCAAGCTGACTTCATGAGAGGCGCAAGACTGTCCAAGGGAGGAAAAGCTATTACTGTTGCTCCGTCAACTGCCGAGGAAGGAAAGGTCTCGCGCATCAGACACCTTCTAAGCGAAGGCGCCGGCATCGTCTTGACAAGAGGCGACGTGGACTATATAGTCACAGAATATGGCGTAGCCTCTTTGAGAGGGAGACCCATAAGGGAGCGAGCCATATCCCTCACCAACATTGCGCATCCAAAGTTCAGAAACGAACTTCTGAAATGGGCAAAAGAACATCACTATGTCCCTCCAGAGGTTCTGCCATTCCCCGAGATAGAGTATCCAGAAGAGTTGAAGCGAACCATCACCCTGAAAGACGGAACAAAGGTTCTTCTACGTCCAATCAAGCCCTCCGACGTTACGCTGAAGCAACACCTCTTCTATTCGCTCTCAAAAGAAAGCGTAGTCAAGAGATACTTTGGCTCCTTGAAATCCATGCCCCTAAAGCGGGTATGGCCCTACGTGACCATAGACTACGACAACGAGATGAGCATTGTCGGCGTCGCGATGGAAGAGGACAGGGAAGTCATAATCGCCATCGGCAGCTACTCCTGCATCCCGCATACGAAACTCGCCGAGGTATCCTTCATCGTCAGAGACGACTGGCAGAACAGAGGGATCGGAACGCACCTCTTCCGCTTTCTGATTGAAATAGCGAAGGAGCGCGGGCTGGACGGTTTCACAGCGTGGGTCTTAAGGGACAATCTCCAGATGATGCGGGTCTTCAAGCGAAGCCCGTACAAAATGAACTACGTGGTCGAGGGAGACCTATACCACGTCACGCTGAGCTTCGGCAAAACAGACGGAAAAGGAAAGAACAAGTCAGACTAGCTGAATTCACTTCTTTGCTGGCTTGCTGAACTCCGAGACCACTTTTTCCTTAACCGAAGAGAAATGCGCCGGGATGTCTTTCGGAGCCAAGCCTCTGGATAGATATCCTGAAAACCTGATGACAGCCTCCATATTAGAAGAGATCTTGTCAGCGTAGTCTGCGATGTGCTGTCCTTGGATTCTTGCGTCGTCCGGAAAGTTCTCTTCATTCAGCGGCACTTCGACGCCAGCGTCAACAAACCCCTTCAGCGCCGCGAAGACGCCTGCACCCTTTGATGGCGATTGCAGCCCGATGTCCAGAATGGCAGATTTGACTTTTTTGGCAGCTGATCTGTAGCCACACAGCAATCCAGTCAGGTAGGCAGCTGAGAGGCCGTTGAGGCTTCCAAGCCAGCCGTATTTTTCTCGTAACTCGCTGGAGTACGCCGCGATTATCACATCGTCACCGATCGCAGCCGATCTGACCAGCTGCATCATGATGCGTTTTCCGGTTTTCCTGATGACTAGCCTAGGCTGTCCTGAGAGTATGAGGCGTTTCCTAAGCCTGTAGTTTGTTTTTCCTTCTCTTCGCCTTCGGTATGGAACGTTGTAGGATGGTCCTTTCGCCATCAACGCCGCCTCCTGAGGTTATGTGCTTCCATGTATCGTTTCATGTCCGAAACCGACTCGAAGACTCCGCTTTTAGCCATAACATAAAGCTGGTGATAGGCATCCTCCGAGATTACGCGCCGGTTCTTCATTTCTTGGAGCCTCGACCTTAGAGCCCTGATCTTCCTCTCCCACATTTCTTTCGATGGGGTTCTTGCGCCTTGGGAACCTGTTAGGCTTCCGCGTCCTCTGCGTCTGCCTGCCTTCCTCTTTTCGTGAAAGATGCGGGCGCGTGCACGGCTTACGCCTTTTTCAGGCATTTTTCGGATGGCTTTTTCGTGTATGAGCTTCCTGATTTCCTCTCGTGATATGGCTAGTTCGATGTCGTCGAACCTTTCCGGATCTATCCATACTCTGTTCTCGCCAACTTTGAGGATCTCAGCAGCCATGCGACATTGACTTCTTAAACTCAAATTCGGACACCATCCGTCATATTCACTTTTTGTCTTCCACTTTTGTTTCTGTCTTCTCCACAGGGATCTCTTCAAACTCTTTGAATTCTCTCGGGTTCAGGACGCGTATCTTCATCTCTTTCGCTCTGTTTATGATCTCGGTTCTTTTTCGAGTTCCAACCGCATGGGCTATTCGGACAGCTTCGCGGCTGGGGTCAATACCATTCAAATCGTCAACATTGAAGACTCTGACTTCTGCGAATCCTGAGGGATGCAGCCCACGTGTTTGTTTCGGACCTCTGTAGCCACTGTCTGGGGAGGCGGGCCAACCTTTGGTATCCTTACGCATCTTGCTATCTAAACCCCGAGGCTTCCTCCACCTGCTCTTCACGCGTTTGTATCGCCAGCTCTCTTCACGCTGAAAGTCAGGCTTCTTCGCCTTCTCTTTCTTTCTTTTAGCCACTTGCTTTTTCAAGTCGGCTTCTTCTTGTTTCAATCCACTATGCCTCTCAGTTTTTGTAGGACGTAGATGCCGTCTAGGAAGATCCTTGGGTCTTTCTCTTTCACCTTTGTTGCCTGCTCAATGTTTGCCGCGGTCTGGCTCACCTTTTCAACATCAAGCCCTTGAACGACTATGTCGTCGCCCTTCACGATAACCTTGACCTCGCCGATAATGTTGGCGGTTCTAGCGGTTCTCTCGCCCATAAAGTTCTCTATAAGAATCTTTTTACCGTCCACCTTCACCGAGATCGGAAAGTGGGAAAAGACGATTTTGAGCTTGTAGGTTGACCCGTTCGTCACACCGCTTATCATGTTTCTGATGTGTGAACACACGGTTCCAACCAGCGCCCGTTCCTTCCGCTTGGGCCACGTGGCTGAAACCTTAACCTCACCTTCCTCGATCTGGATAGAGACCGGAGCATGAGAGAAATCTCTGACCAGACTCCCTTTCTCACTGATGACCTCGACTCTTTTTCCTTCCAGATTGATTTTCACGCCATCAGGGATTTCGACTGTTCTGAACTCTATGGGGCGCATCAACTTGACCTCCAGTTTTAATAGACAAATGCCAGAAGGCGTCCTCCGATGCCCTGCATCCTTGTTTCCTTATGCGAGACTACTCCTTTTGAGCTCGAAACCACCAGCACGCCGATTTCTCTGGATGGAAGGTAGGTCTTCTCCCATTTTTCCAAGTCGTGTGTCTTGAAGGAAAATCTAGGCCTTATCGCCCCACATTTGTTTATTCTGCCTAGAAGCTGAACTCGGAATTTTCCTGCGCGTCCGTCGTCTATGAACTCGAATTCTCCGATGTAGCCGTTCATTTGTATGACTCTGAGTACGTTGCCCAGAAGCTTTGAAGCAGGAGCTATTAGGCACTCCTTTTTTCTTCTAAGCTCGTTGTTTATGATCGTTATAAGCCCGTTGGCGATTGTGTCCATTTCCATACCACACCTCACAATTACTGGTATTTCTTGAATCCCAGCTTCTCAGCTACCTCTCTAAAGCAGTGCCTGCAGAGATTGAGGTTATATTTGCGTATGACGGGACCGTAGGACCCGCATCTGCTGCATGGCCTGCTGCCCTTACCGAACTTTCGTTCCTTTTTTCCTTTCTGTTCAGCCATTACATTCTCTCCTAGACTACTTCGGCTCCTAGCGTTGATTTGACAAAGGATATTGCTTCATCTCGGTTTAATACGTGACTCGATCCGATGCTGGATTTAGCGCGATGTCTCTGCTTCACTCTTTGACCTGCTCGTCCTAAGATGACGGCGACGTCCATTCCTATTATGCCTAGATCGGGCGAATACTTCGTGCCCGCAATGCTTATGTGTTCTTTGATGCCGAAAGAGAAGTTGCCACACCTATCAAAGGATGCCGCCGGAAGCCTGTTGTCAACCGCCTCGAATGCTTTCTTTAGAAAGTCTTGGGCTCTCGGTCCACGTAACGTTACTATGCAGGCGGTGGGTTCTTTCTTTCTGATGCCGAAGTCCCTTATGGTCTTCTTGGCTCTTCTCATGCAGGGTTTCTGTCCTGTCAGTTCTTGAAGGATCTTCATGGCTCTCTCAAGGGGCTCGCCTGACTTTCCCACAGATATATTCACAACTACTTTCTCGATTCTCGGCGCCAGCATGGGATTATCTTGCCGTATTGCGCTGCCCTCTTGCAGAGACATTTCACTGGTCCTCCACAGGTTGTAATGATATTCTAGGCGTCTTGTCTCCAATGACGAAGACATGGTTAAGCGTCGTCTGGAATACCTCTCTAGCTTTGCCCTTTATTGCCACAATGGAATCCCCGCGTTTCCGACCTGGTTGAACCGCAATGTTTGCTATTGCGCCATGCTTCCCGATGTTTGCTCCGCCTACAAGTAGGGCCTGAATTCCTTTGCCGAGCTTCAGGTGTTCAAGGAGCTCCTGTTCGGGCAGACTTATCTTCAATGTATCAAGAACGTGGTAGGCATCTTTCGAGAGTTCCTTGTCGCGGATCAGCAGATTTCTTCCATCGTGCAAGTTGAGCTGAGTCTCGCCGCCGACTATGGTTCTCTTGTTCTCAACTCTGCATAGTTTGAACTTTGCCTCATCAGGGCTTATCGGATTCAAGATTAAGCCTTTTCCGGATGGTATGAGACGGTAATCTTTGCCGATTTCGGGTATGGAGATTACGTCCATCAATCCTGCAGGGAAACGTTCATCCCGTCTGACTTCGCCGTCCACCAAGATTTTTCCTTGAGAGATTATCATCTTCGCTTCTCTCGCAGTCTTGGCGAAACCTAGCATCTCGCGAACTATAACTATCAGCGGTATGCATTGGCTAATAGGGTGAGGACCTGGTCTCGGCTTGGCAACCCACGAGAATTCCTTTCTATGTATAGGCCAGAATCTCGGTGCCATTTCCCGTTTCAGGTGTGCGCTACCACCCTTCTTTCCCATTTTTTATTTTCCTCCTGATTTAGTTGATGCTTCTTCTGAAGGTATTTCTTGGGGCTTCTCTTCCTGTTCATCAGAAACCTTTTCCTCTACAGGTTTAGCCTCTTCGGTGGCCCCTTCTGTTTTTAGGACTCCCTTTCGCCACTTGTCATCTAGGTTCAAGTTTATTACTTTCACTTTGGACGCGTGGATCGGGATAAGGATTGTTGTTCCGTCTGCTTTCTCCCGTTTTATGCCGTCCACGAATATTCTGTATTTTTTCCTGTCAACGCGGGTTATTTTTCCTTCGTATCCAGTGTGGTCGCCTCTGGCGATTCTGACTGTGTCGCCGGTTCTCACTGGAACAGAACGTCTGTTGTAAGATTCCCTCAGCTCAGGTGAAAGATTGGCTGACAGGACTCTGCCCCTTCTATGGTAGGGGCTTTGAACGAGCCTTTTTCGCTGCATATCCGGTTTCGTGGTCTTGCTCTTCACAGCCATCTTCCCTCTGTTCAAACTATTATGGTTGATGCGCTCGCTATTCTAGAGCTTCGTTCTGCAGCTTCCCTTGCCACCGGTCCACGTATCTCAGAACCACGCATCTCCCCCTCAGGCGTGATGAGAATAGCAGCATTGTCTTCAAACTGCACCCAGTTGCCCTCTGGGCGTCTGAAGGGTTTCCTTTGCCTTACAACAACCGCTTGGAAGAGCTTCTTTCTCAAATCAGGGGTCCCCTTTCTCACCGAAACCAGAATCAGATCGCCGACAGAAGCACTGGCTACTCGTCTCAGCCTCCCGTGATATCCTAGGACCTGTACCAGTCTTAGAATTCTAGCACCTGAGTTATCTGCGCATTTGATCAGAGAGCCCGCTAATACTCCTTTGGAGAGCTTTGTTCTCTGTCCGCCCAGTCCTTTTGCCCTTGAGGCTCGTCCCTTTGCCTTCGCCGCCATCTTTCACGTCACTTCTCCGTCTTCTCCACGACGACATATGAGACTGTTTTGCTTATAGGTCTGCATTCCATTATCTTTACGCGGTCGTTCTCAGCGGCGTTTATGCATGGTGGGTTGTGGGCGGGAATGTGGCTGTGTCTTCGTTCGTAGCGCTTGTATTTGGGCACATATTTGAGGAAGTCCCGCCGAACTATAACGGCTTTCTCCATCTTGGAACTCGTAACGGTTCCTTCCAGCACGCGCCCCCTCAGCCGCAGTGAACCGTGGAATGGACATTCTGGATCATTACAGGTTTTCTCTGGTTTCTTGATTGAGCCAAGCGACATCACCAACGCCTCCTAGCGACTTTTTTGGCGCGGTCTTCCGGTCGTCCGACAAGCATTTTTCCGTCCACTTCGATTTCGGTTCCGTCAGACAACGTGAAACGGAAGATAGACCTTTCTTTGATTACGATTTTCGGTCTTGTCCCGTGCATTATTGTGAATGTGTTCCGTGTCTCATCAAGGACTTTTCCCGAGATCCCCTTGCATACGGGGTTCGAGCTCAGCGCAACCCTTGTCTCGGTTCCTATGAACTCGTTCTGAAGTATGGAGGGGGTAACTTTCATTGTGGCTCGCTCCTTTTCTCGTTCATGACCGTGTAGATTCGAGCTATCGTTCGCTTCAGCTCGCGAATCCTCGATGGGTTCTCTATTGAGCCACCCGCCCGAACAATCGTCCTCTGCCTAACCAATTCAGCCCTGAGGTCTGTAAGCCTCTTCTTGAGGTCTTCTTCTGAAGATTCCCTGATCTCCTTCATCCTTGCTATGGGCATCTATTTCTCCTCCTCTACCTCAGGCTCTTCTGCTTGCGGTTTCTCTGGCTCAGTGGCTTCCACTATTGTTTCTGGGCTTGGGGTTTCGACTTCAAGTATTCTTATATGATCTGGCAATTCAGCATCAGGAGGCATTATCGAGACTTTAACGCCAAAGATTCCCGGTTTGAGTTGAACATGTGCAACTGCTCTTCGGACATGTCTCACGGATGGGTCTCCGCTCTTCGGCACATAGCCATCACGGAATTTTTCTCTTCTTGCACGTTCCGTCCGCATCTTACCGCCTACAATTATCTCGGCACCCAGCGCTCCCGCCTCCATAATCTGCTGTAGAGCCCAGAAGCCTGCGCGTCTAAAGTGCACGCCACGTTTGAGTGCGGCGGTTATACGCGAAGCCATGACACCCGCGTTAAGCTCAGGTATCTCGATCTCGGCGACAGAGATCTGCGGGTTAGGGAGCTGGAAGCTCTCTTCCAAGGTCCTTGCAAGGGACCTTATTGTTTCTCCGCCGCGTCCTATTATGATTCCTGGTCTAGTAGAATATATAACTATGTTCGTGCCCAGCGGTGTCTTTGTGATGTCGACGCCGCCGTATCCCGCTCTTTCAAACTCGCGGCTTAGAAATTCGTCTACGCCGGTTTTCTTTGTGGATTCGCTTACGAAATGTTTGAGAGATGACAATTATGCTTCGCCTCCGGCTTGCTGGAGGACTATTTCAACATGGCAAAGAGTCTCAAAATCAGGAGAAGAACGTCCGTGGGCTCGTGGAATGTACCGTTTAATCTTTATGCCCGGATATGCCGCGGCATGCACCACTCTGAGCCGGTTCACATCGAGTCCCTTGTTCAGCGCGTTTGACTCAGCGCCCTCAAGCACCTCCAAGACCTTTGTAGCTGCCTTGACTGGGTATCTGCCAGCAGCGGTTTTCTGCAGACCTTTTCTATGAGGCAGCGTCTTGTTGTGTCGCCTGAAGGGGACTGCCTTTTTCTTCTGGATGACTTGCTCAAGGAACTCTTTCGCCTCGTCCAGTTTTAGGCCTTTCACCGCAACGCAGACTTCTCTGGCTACTTTAGGGGATGCCCTAAGCCCTCTACCGCTCGCCTTAACGGAAGTTTCAGAGTCTGTCTCTGCTGCGGAATATCCCAATTTTGGCACGAGTCGTCCACCAACTTTTCAAACATCAGAGTGATCGGTGATTTATAAAGATTTTTCGTTGGTTAGAGGCATATCTCTGATTTAGCGCAGAACCGAACGGGCTCGGCGTATGTTAGGAAATTATGAAGAGAAAGTGTGCTTGCGGTGTTTCTTTTGGGTATCGATGATTGCTCAGAGATTGGCAGATGGTCCGATTCGTTTCAATGTTTGTCTTGTTCAGAAGATTGGCGTGCCGAAGTCTTGTTGTTTTTCTTGCGGTTCTTCATGTTGACCATAACCACACCTGAGAGTACGAGCGCTGAACCGAATATTGATTCGATGCTTACGTTCTCTCCGAGAATGAACCAGCCGGAGAACAATGCAATCATGGGAACGATGAAACTGGAGCCTGAGATCACGGTGGCGTCTTCTCTTCCGAGAAGGAAGAACCATATTATCCATCCTACGCATGCACCTCCGATCGTCATGAATAGGACTATAAAGATGTATGTCGCTTCTAGGGGGAAAACGAAGTCATTGGTATAAAGGTTCAACGCCTCGATAGGCAATATTCCAAATGACCACTGGAAAAAGCATGTGATAAGAGAGTCCACATGGCTTAAGAACCGTTTGTAGTAGACCGTGTTTACAGCCCACAAGAATGCACCAAAGACCATGATCACTGAGGAACCCGGTACAACGAAACCTGCGCTGCCTAGAAAGAGAAGGATCACTCCTGCAAACCCAACTATTGCACCTGCAAGTTTTACTTTCTCTATCTTCTCGTCCAAGAAGGGAACGGCTAGACAGAATACGAAAAGTGGCTGAGTGTAAGTAAGCACGGCTCCCATGCCGGAACTCTCCCAAATCAACCCGAAATTCGTGATTATTATTAGTATGGTATTGATTGAGCACAGCACCATGAGTCTTGCCAATGTGCCAGTGTCACGTGGAATGCGTCTTCGCAAGATCAGGAAAATCGGCAACATGGCAACGGTAGACAAGACAAATCGTACCAATATAAGCGATAAGGGGGGAACGTAGCTCAATGCAATTTTTGTAGCAGGCCATGATGTGCCCCAGAGGAAAGCAACCAAAAAGAAGAGCAACCAGTTGCGGGGCGTCACAGTCTTTTCGCCTTTTTCTCTTCTTAGAGATAAGATGGAATATAAAAACACTTCCGATACCAGTTGGAAAAAAGTAGCCGACTAGTATTCTTCAATGGAAACTGGAGCCATCCGCTGAATCTCCTCTTTTTATGGGATCATCGTAAGCTTCCGCTCCGCAACAGCAGATAGATTTTTTCGATCAGCTTGAGATCCGTCAACAACGGGATCTATGAGGTTTAGTTTCAGTATTTTTCAAACTTTCTTGGATTCCGCTTGAACTTTTTCTTGCATTTTACACTACAGAAATAGACGGTTTTCCCTTCATACTTAGCCTGAAACCTCGCTGTCTTTTCGTCAAGAACCATACCGCATACAGGGTCTTTAGGCATTGTTGTATCGCTCCCAAAGAACTTAACAATTGTCTCTTTTATTGTTTCCCTTAAACGAAGATTATGAAAAGGAAGAAAAGCGCTTGAATGAAGCGGAACCCACCAAGACACACACCATCAGAGCGATCGCCTTGTTGTTGAGCGAGATTTTTGATCCTTTTTTGTTTCTTTCAGTATACAAGGTACGTTAGGCACTCCATTTTGTCCTTACTTTTTTGGCATTAAGAGCGAAGGCTAGTCCAATACTTTTGGCAGGGCAGACTAGCCTAGGAAAGAGTCTTCGCCATATGAATTGATGTCCAGAATAACCTCTTGTTTAGACAATTATGGCAATGGAAAGTATAGCCAACTGTGGGATTACTTTGTTTTCCCAGTCTTTGCCAAATGCTTTTTCTTTTTTTGTTTGTTTTTCTTTGCCAATGAAGGCATAAGCCAACCTCCACGGACTATCATGTAATTATGCTATTAGAAGGCTTAAAAACCTTTCAAAGGCTAAGACTCTGGAAACGAGAAAAGGGAAGAGTTTTGACTTGGTATCTCTCAGTTATCTCTGTATTGATCAGCGTTAGATGCATTTGCGTTCAATGCGGCGGTTTGAAGACAAGGTGAAACATCGTTGAAGCGAAAGCGAAGGCAGCGGCGCGGCTATCCTGTTGCAATCCTAGCTGGGTTGGAAGACGATCAAGCTGTTCTGTGGAAGGTCTTCAGCAATGTCGTTAAGGCTGAAAGGACCCTTCGGCTTGAAGGAAATAGGAACGATCCAAAAGCAGTGTATAACTTTCATGAATCAATAATCAACGCGTTGAGACCCACGTTGAAAGAAGGAATCCGAAGTATCATCGTTGCATCCCCGACGAGGACTGATCACGCCCAAAGATTCATTGAGCACGTCCGCAGGCATCACACATGGCTTGTTCAAGGTCCAAATAAGGCAGTGTTCTCTGAGACAACTGGAAGCGCAGGCACGCTGTCCGAAGTAGCCGCCATGACGAGGACGGCCGCGTTTCGCCAGATAGTCAACGAAACCACCTCAGAGGAAACCGAAGGGGTTATTGATACACTGGAAAAATGTCTCAGCGCTTCGAACCGAGAAACCTCTGTGCTGTATTCGCTTAAGGAAATCGAAGAACTTATCTTTGGTCTGCCTAGGTCGGGCAGTCCTGAGCCTGAATATCTTATGCTCACAGACGAGTATCTTTTAGAAAGCTGCGAAAAGAGCAGGATACACAGGCTGATACAGATCGCCCAAAACAGAAATGTCAAAACAAGGATAGTTGAAGCAGAATCAACTGCAGGTCTGCGCCTTACACAACTGGGTGGAATGGTCTGTTTTTGCGATCGTTTCAGCGGGAAAAACAGCGTTTAACTCTTATCGTGCTCTTCTTGTTCTGATCTTGGGACAGAGTGTTCTAAAACGTAGTAATATTAGGGCAGAATACTACCCTTGAACTGCCAGAGGAGATGATTAGCAGTTGGTCTCTAAGAGCGGAACAAGCAAATTCCTAGGGATTCTATTTGTCTCCGTTGCCTGCGGAATTCTCGTGGCGTTGGTTACGGGACTTGTTGAGAATCCGCCTGAGGCAAGTATAATTGGAGCCGAATATTATGGCCATCCGTTTGTTTGGAGGATAGTCAGGAGCACCATTGACAGCTTTGTTGATTACAGATTTGCTGAACTAGCTGTCGATGTCTTGTTCTGGATCGTCATCTCTTTCATCGCCTTAGCAGTAGTACAGAGACTCTCGAACCGTCCCGACACAACAACTACCGCTGAACCCAAAGAAAAACAAACGGAATAAATAAAAAGACTAGCAAACTGAGATTCCTCCGTTCATAGCGGCGATGGCTCTTGTATTTCTACTTCTTTTTTGCTACCGTAGATTTTTATCTGGCAGAGAACAGATCAGTCACGTAATGGAATATCGTGAGATGACATGATGAAAAGAAGCAAGGTTGCGAATGCATCAATGTACTTCAACATACCTGAACCTAGAAATCAATTATTGAAGAACGGTATAGTGTATACTTGCCGGCATAAGAAACGGGTTAACACAGGGATCACAGTCGCGAGAAGAGGCAACTTCAAGAAATTTGTTAAATTGGCCACAGTAGACGTGAGATACATAGGCCGCGTCGAAAAGCCACAAGAACTGAAGCCTTACCTCAAAGAATCAGGATTTGAAACTACCAAGGAATGGGTCACCAAAATTAAAGACGGATTGCCCGCGCATCTGTACAAAGTGAGGCTATCTCTGTAACTTACAAAGATCCAAAAAGGGGATATGCCAACGGAAGCAGGTCCTGCATCTGTTTTTTTCGGCGTTGAACTCGGCTATAAGCATCCACTATCAATTCACGTTGCCAGCAACGAATTATCGAGTCTACAGTAATGTGGATGACAGATTGGAACCGTCTAACTAAGTTTTCCTCCACATTTGCGGCAGAACCTGGCGTTAGCAGGATTCTTTTCTCCGCATCTTGGGCAGACAATAGGTTCCCGGCTGGTCGCGCGCCTAATATCTTCTCCTATTTCATCTACTCTTTTTTTGCTGTGTCTAGTGCCTTCCTCATTTCTTCGGCAGCTCTCGCCAATGCTTTTTCTGTTTCTTTTTCTACATCTGATAACATGTCTCTGTAAGGTGGGGAAACGCCTGCTTCTGCACCTTTCCCAGTTCTCACGCCGCACGTAGGACAAAAATATGCGTTTTCAGGAAGAACTTTGCCACATTTAGAACAGAACACCATACCACCCGCCTGCACCATACAAAAGTTTTTCGGAGTATTTTACTATTACCCAGATTTAACAGCCTTCCATACGTGTTTTAGAAATTACCCATTCACCGATGATGCCCACGCATCCACATGATAGCTTTTTGTTAGCACATTCCGACAAGTGGCTTCTAATGAGTAGATTTGAAGACTCTAAAGACACTCGCTCTTTGCTGGCATTCAGGAAACGTGCCTTTTCGGTTAGCGGACAATTCAGAAAGATGCTCACCGACTTGATACGCAGTATGCATAATTCAAACCACAAATTACATCAAATCACACTTTCAGGCGAAATAATAGAAGAAGAAAAGTTCCATGTCATCGGATTCGTTCCAGCAGATGTGGTCAATTTGAGAGAAGAAATCTGGTTCAAAAAATTAGACATTGAACAGATAGACTCAGTAACAGAGTTTATTTCTAACTATTGATTCCAATGGCTAAAATTCAGTCCAAACCTTTAATTCGTGAGGGATTACAATTCTTGTGGACTACAAAACCTATATAAATATTAGTACCAATGAGAATATTTCTATTCTGGTGAAATATCTCATGTCAGAAGTAAAGGTGCCTAAAATAGAACCGCTGAGTTTCTCTTTCTCAATAACGACAACAGATCTTTTCTTCCCAGTTGACATAAGAGATTTAAGACCTACACTTGCGAGAAACGGCTATGAATTGACGCGTCTTCCCACACCTTTAGCTCCCAGACAGCTTCGTATCGGAGGAGGAGGAGTCATAGCAAGGAAAGGCGGTTTTTCATTGAACTTTGATGCAGAAAACAGAAGTCTGGGTTTGAGTGGTGACTCTTCAGATAATATTATTAAGGCATTTGACGAATTGACAGCAATGGTAAGGAATGAACTAAAGACAGATTTGGCATCTCATGTTAGATATTATGAGATACTCGGATACTATCGTGTTTTCACAAGTAAAATCCCGAGTGAACAATTCTCAGCAGTATCAGAGGGCGTAGAATTGTTTGAAACAATAGCAGAGATTGTGGGAACTTCGGTGTCAACTTTTGGAATTAGAGTTGTTCCAAAGGGAGGTCTTCCAAATAATGATGATTGGTTTGACATTTCCGTTGAACCAGAAATAATTCAGCCTGATAGATACTTCTGTGGTGTTGTATGCAGAAATAAAAACAGAAATATCGTGGAACAATGGGCTTCGAATGATAAAAAATATTTAAATCAAATTATCGGAGCTTTGGAAAAATGATGCATAGTCAAATTCTGGCTGAAGGAACAATGCTAAACAACGAAATAGAATTTAGGGCTGATGAAGAGCAAAAATCATATGAACATCGTTTTTCAACCACTATTGAACATTTGGGAACTCATGTGTTTGCAGCTCCATCATATCCGATGACTCAGAAGAGTAAATTTACGGTACTTCTTTCTAATAGTGGAAGTATTCCCAGTCTCCGAGAAACATTCTTTGATGATACTATTAACTTTCCCTATCTTCCTCCCAAGGTGAAAAGTCTACTTGGACAAAGGCGTCTTACCAACAAACAAAGGGTAGATCTCATGACATTCATAGCAGAGGCTACGATAGAGCATTTCAAACTTAAGGATGGAACATTTGTTGCCATCAATCTTAGAGGAAGGATTCTAGAAGCCAGTTCATCTAGGATTGAACTACTTAAGAAGATTCAGAATATACCTTCATCCGAACCTCTCTTTCTATGGGAGGTTGGAAACCACTCATTCTCTGGGTGGTACTAATTGTCTAGACAACAGATCCTCTCAAAAAGCAAGGGAAGTAAGGGTTATTTCATTGATGCCGTGGTTGCAATAGTCAACATAATAACAATGAGGAGAACAACAATATCCATGAGATTTATGCTCGACACAGGTTTCACTGGAGGCATCCACGTTCCCTCATTTCATGTAGCAGATGCAAGAATGATAGGAGTCGAACCACGACATACCATATTAGAACTTGGTGGGGAAAAAGAGAAGCCCGTATGTGTTTAGGTCTTCTCGAAAAAATAGATGGATATGCTATACCAGATGGTATTGAAACGGAAGTATATATGCATGGAAACCAAGAGCATGGCTATATTGGACTGAATGTGATGAAGAACTGGATATCTGAATTCGATGGTCCAGACTCAATTGTAAGGATTTTCAAATGACTGAGCGGAATATGTGGCTGAGCGAAGCGAACTACAGTAACCATATTAGGTGTTGGTCATTGGGCGTTGAGCCTGTAGGTAGGGGTGGCGGGGAAGGTTACGTGGCGTTTTTTGAGCGTTTGTCCCCGCCCGAGAATATGGTTCTCGTTTGTAGCGAAGCCCAAATGAAGTGAAGCAGTTGGGTGTAGAGCGAGGCGGAAACCTCGCGACCACTCATGCGATGTAACTAAGATACAACTTTGTAGAAGACACGCTCAAGGTTTCAAATACATAAGCAACGGGACAACTAAGATCGTATAGAAAAAGGGAAAGACAGAGCTAATAGAATGGGAAAATATCTAGCAGACTGGGATTTTTCCGTCTGCCAGGTCTGTGCAGAATCTGCGGATGTCTGCCAGTTCTTTGTCAACGGTTTCTTCAGCGTCTTTCTGCAATGTCTTGAATTGCACTCCGTTTTCGGGTATGATTTGCACAACTGCGATGGCTGGCTGGTCTATGGGTTTGCCGATTTTGCTCAGCATCCAGACGTAGACTTCTTTGATGCCTGACACCTGTTTGTGCAGTTCATCGGCAACCCTGAAGGTAAGCAGGTTATATATTTTGCCGACATGGCTGACAGGGTTCTTCCCAGCCGCGGCCTCTGAACATTGTGGCCTGTTGAGCGATATTACGCCGTTGACGCGGTTCCCTCTGCCTATCTGCCCCGAGTCCGCCCCGTCTGCGCTGGTGCCGAGAACCGTTAGGTAAACGCCGTCTATGCCTCTGCCCGTTACGTCAAGAGTGTTCAGCTGTACATCGGTCTTCTCGAAACAGTTGTTCTCCTTAACGTATCGGCTTATGTCCTCGAGGGCTTCAGCCTTCTGCTTGAAATACTGGCTTTCGCTTTTGATGAAACGGTCAACATACGCCATTGAAACCGTCAGGTCCAATTTGCTGCCCCGGCGGAGCCCCATGACCTTGATGTCCTCGCCGGTCTCGGGGAAACGCTTCTTGAATGCCTCAGAATTCAGATATTTTTCGGTGCTCAGCACGGCCCTTTCAGTTTTAGTCAGCGGTGCCCAGCCGACAGCTGCGGATGTATCGTTGGCGCCGAGCAGCTCGCCTCCTCTATCGAATATGTCTTTGAGGGCTGAGGAGCCAGGCTGTATCTCAACCTGATATGCAATGTGCTTGTCTGGGTTCACGTACCTCAGATTCTTCTTCAGCCACCCCTTAGCCGTCTGGATGGCTATCTCGCCCACGGGGATCTCGATATCGTCAACTTTGAAGGTTGCCCTGTCCCCGAAGATTAGCTTCATGGGTTTTTTCACCGTGCCGCCGCCGAACTTTGTTTCGACCTCTCCTGCGACTAGAAGTGCCTTGTCAATGTTGTGGTGCATTATGGCTCCAACTTTGGCTCGATATTCGCTGCTGAGTTTGACCGAGACTTCGTTCATTATCGAGTCGCACATCGTGTCAGGGTGACCGAGACCTTTCCTTTCAACTATCTCGATCATCTGTTCTTCGAGAGGGACCTGATTCAAAGGCGTAATGAGTATGTTCCGCATGAAACATCGCCACTTTTTATTTCGTAGCATTATGAAGAAACCCGTTATATAGGTTACGGTATAATCTCCCTAGAAAAAATGTATTGTTTTATATACAGAAGAATTAAATACTGTACATAGAAACTATAATACATAAAAAATAACCAGAGGTTATCCCATTGGCGATCAGAGGCTCATCACTGAAGAAGATGCGGACCGAGGTGGGGCTAACCCAGAGCCAACTGGCAAGCATGGCAGGCGTCTCACAGGCACACATCGCAAAGATTGAAAACGAAAAAGTCGACCCACGGCTATCCACAGTCAACAGAATCCTCCTGATACTCGCCGCCGGCGGAGGAAAAAAATGCAGCGAGATCATGACCAAAGGCGTAATCACCGTTGCTCCTGAAGACAGGGTCCGAAAGGCAAGCGAACTCATGATGGAACACGCGATATCCCAGCTGCCCGTAGTTGAGGGAAAAAAGGTTGTCGGGATGATCACCGAGGAAGGCATTGTGCGCAACCTTAACCCGGATGTGGCAGACGACCGCGTTGAGAAGATCATGGAACCGCCTCTGCCCAGCGTCCCGGACGACACGGAAATAAGCGCAATAAAGCCGTTGCTTGGAACCTATTCCGGCGTGCTGGTCACGAGAAAAGGCGAACTCGTGGGAATCATAACGCGCTCCGACCTGTTGAAGGTCATTTCAAACATACTAGCAAACACAACAAATATCTAGCATTCTTGCGCGGTTAGGCTGCAATGAAATAGGTGCCAAAGTAAACGAATCAACGGGAAATTGGCTCAGTTTTTAGCCCTAGAGCAGATTGAGATATCGACGGGGTAGGGTTCAACATAACGTTTATAACCTATTCTTTTCATTGAGAAGAAAGAAGCGTAAAGCAAGAAAAATTAAAAGAGGTTTGAAGACCGGTGGGCCACAGGAAGAAGCATGCTCCAAAAAGAGGCTCCTTAGCCTATCTGCCTAGGGGGCGAGCTGCGCACCCGAACGGGAGAGTAAGGTTCTGGCCCGAGGTTACAGGCAGCCCAGTTCTGCTGGGTTTCGCCGGTTACAAGGCAGGTATGACACATGTCCTGGCGATCGAGGATAGACAAGGTTCTCCCAACTTCGGGAAGGAGATCATCTATCCGGTCACAATTGTGGACACGCCGCCGATGTACATATGCGCAGTTCGAGCCTACACGAAAGATGAAGATGGATTAAAAACACTCACAGAGGCATGGGCTAGCCAGCTGCCAAAAGACTTTGAAAGGATCACGGGAGCTCCGAAGCAGCCGAACCCAGAGGAAAACCTGAAAGTGATTGAGGAAACCCTAGACCGCATAGTTGAGTTCCGGGTCTCAGCAGTCACCCAGCCACGCTCGACAGGAGTCCCAAAGAAGAAACCTGATATCATGGAGATCAAGGTCGGCGGCGACTCGACAAAAGATCAATTTGAATACATCAAGGGAATCATGGGCAAAAACGTGTCAGCCGAAGACATATTCAAAGGAGGACAGTTCATAGACATAATTTCGGTTTCCAAGGGCAAGGGCGTTCAAGGACCCGTCAAAAGATGGGGCGTAAGGATTCTACAGAACAAGGGTCGAAAGACAAAACGCGGCATCGCTACGCTGGGAGCATGGGGTCCCGGCAGAATCCTTTATACAGTGCCTAGAATGGGACAGATGGGCTATCACCAAAGAACAGAATTCAACAAACGCATTATGAAAATCGGCAACAACGGAACCGATGTTACACCCAAAGGCGGATTCCTGCGGTACGGATTGGTGAGAGGATCCTACGTCATGGTAAGTGGAAGCATACCTGGCCCAGCGAAACGCATGATCAAGATGCGTTATCCAGCGCGCCCGCCGAAGAAGGCAAGCGATGAACCGCCACAGATCATATCTGTGTCGCTCGAGTCACCCCAAGGTGTATGATAAAGAGAGAGGGAAAGATTATGGCAAAGGTATCCGCTAAAATCTACAATCTCAAAGGGAAATCAGTTGGACGGGTACGTCTCCCGAAAGTCTTCAACACACCGCTGAGACCAGACGTCATAAAGCGCGCTGTAGTCGCCATTCAGTCTCACAAAGTCCAGCCGCAAGGCAGAAATGCGATGTCTGGCAAGAGGACGACAGCTGAATCGTGGGGCGTAGGGCACGGCATGTCCAGAATGCCAAGGCTCAGCGGGTTCAACAGGGCTGCATTCGCGCCCGGAACAGTGGGTGGCAGACTGGCGCACCCTCCGCTTGAAGGGAAGAAGATCGTTAAGAAGATTACGAAGAAAGAGAAACGCTTGGCTCTGCTGTCAGTGGTAGCCGCGACAGGCTCGAAAGACGCCGTTGTGGTTCGGGGTCACGCGGCTGACGATGTACCTGATTTTCCCTTGGTTGTTGTTGACGACATACAAGGGTTGAAGAAAACTGAAGAACTAAAAGATGTCCTAGTCAGCCTAGGCGTATGGCCAGATATCTGCAGGGTCAAGGAAAGCACAAAAATACGTGCTGGGAAAGGAAAAATGCGTGGCAGAAGAAGAAAACGGGCTGTCGGACCACTCATCGTGATTTCGAAGGACGACGGCATCACTGCTGCCGCTCACAACCTTTCAGGCGTAGATGTCTCTCACGTTAAGGAATTGAATGTTGAACTTCTGGCCCCAGGGACTCATCCGGGGAGACTCACGGTTTGGACGAACTCAAGCATTAAGAGCCTAAATGAACTGAGTGGAGTGGACTGAAACAATGAAACTGCAAGAGATCATACTCTTTCCGCTTATGACTGAAGTTACCAGTCGACTCGTCGAGAGCGAGAACAAGCTTGTCTTCGTAGTTAACATGAAGGCCAAAAAAGGCGACGTAAAAAGAGCTGTAGAAGAACTGTATCAGGTCAAGGTTAGCCACGTCAACACAGTGATCACCAGTAACGGAGAAAAGAAAGCCTTCGTGAAGCTCTATCCAGAGTACAGCGCAACGGATATAGCAATCAAACTTGGCATATTGTAGGCAAGGAGAATAGGAGAATGGGCAAGAGAATACGTGTGCAGAGACGGGGAAGAGGAACCTCAACTTTCCGAGCTTCAACACACAAACGGGTGGCACCAACAAAATATCCAGTCATACCGAAAGAGAAGCCAGCAGACGTACTCAGCGGACAAATCCTCGAACTATTGCATGAACCAGGTCGAGGTTCGCCTCTGGCTTGCATTGAGCTGGAGAACGGCGCAACATACTATTCAGTGGTCCCTGAAGGAGTCCATGAAGGACAGGTAATAGAGTTCGGTGACAAAGCATCGATGAAGATAGGCAATGTTATTCCTGTCGGGAAGATCCCAGAAGGAACCATGGTTTGCAACGTTGAACTTGCCCCTGCTGACGGCGGGAAGTTAGCCCGATCATCCGGCTCCTACGTCATGGTGGTCTCCCATACGCCTGACGGTACAATACTGAAGCTTCCCTCAGGCAAGACCCGTTACGTTAACGACCTTTGTCTGGCAACTGTTGGCATAGTCGCCGCGACCGCCCGAATCGAGAAACCCTTCGTTAAGGCAGGCACAAAATACCATATGTTCAAGGCAAAGGGACACAAGTACCCCAGAACGCGTGGCAGGGCAATGATAGCCGCGGTACATCCCTTTGGAAGCGGCAGAAGGGGCGCACGCAAAGTTACAACCGTCTCGCACGGTGCACCTCCAGGCAAGAAGGTAGGGCTTATCTCGGCAAGAAGAACTGGGCGCAAGAAGAGAAAGTGACAACAACATTCGCCATTTGATGTTGGTAGCAATATTTAATAGGTGCTCATGGTTTGGATTAGGTCTGGTGGTTGAATGCCGAAGGAGTTCAAGTTTCGCGGCTATACGCTGGAGAAGCTCCAAAATGTTTCGATGGACCAATTCATAGAGCTGCTTCCATCACGCCAGCGTAGAAGCCTCAGACGGGGGCTTACCGTGGAACAGAGGAAGCTCCTCGAGAACCTTCGGGCCTACAAGGAACTCACGGCAAGTGGGGAACAGGTGAAACCCGTCAGAACTCATGTCAGAGACATGATCATATTGCCAGAGATGGTTGGCGTGCTGATTCAGGTGCACAACGGCAAAGAATTCGTATCTGTAACCATACAGCCCGAGATGGTCGGTCATTATCTAGGCGAGTTCGTCATAACAAATAGACCCGTGAAACACGGAACTCCCGGAATCGGAGCCAGCCGCAGCAGCATGTATGTTCCCCTGAAATAGGCGGTTCACGGCTCTTCTAGGATTACACAAGGTATTGTTTGGAAAGGTTTTAGTGCCTTCCGATGCATACAGTCATCTGAAGGTATGCGCAAAGTGGAGAAGCACATAAACATCGTTGTGTATCATGCCCGACAATGCGACCCAAAAAAGTGTTCAGCCCTGAGACTAAAACGTCGCGGGCTGGCTCGAATAGTGCAACGAATCAAGTGGCTACCTAAGGGCGCGGTTGTGCTTAATCCGCTGTCTGAAATCGCCCTTTCCCCGGCTGACAGGGAACGCATTCAGAATCGTGGTTTGGCAGCGTTGGATTTCAGCTGGGAATATGCCGACGAGGCGTTGTTGAAGAACTTGCGGCGTGGGTCCAGATGTCTCCCATATCTGATTGCTGGAAACCCGGTCAACTATGGAGTGCCGACCAAGCTGAGCACAGTTGAGGCATTAGCCGCTGCCTTATACATAGTGGGATTTGGGGAAGAAGCCGAACGCCTGCTCTCAGCCTTTAAGTGGGGTCACACCTTCATCGAAATAAACAGAGAGAGACTGGAAAAATATGCGACGGCAAAGAACAGCACAGAGATCGTGGAGATGCAGGATGAATTCATCCGAGGCACTGGGAAATAATGAGATGCGAGGTCACATCCGTTCAGGCGCTTCTATTCCAATCATGCCAAAGGAATTTCGCAACGTAATTCTGACGGCGTCAACAAGCAAGAGCCTCGCATCGCTCAGTTCAGGCGTCTCCGCTTTGAGCACGGGCAATGCCGCGTAGAATGTGTTAAATTTGTCTGCTAAGGCATTCGCGAAGTCAGCGAGGACGCTGGGCTTAAGGTTCTCAGCCACATCGACAAATATCTCAGGGAAGCGGGAGACCATCATAACCAAGTCATGCTCCAAGGGTTCCTTCAAAAGGGAGCAGTCAACTTCAGCGGGCTGTCTGTCTGCTTTTCGCAGGATGCTGCAGGCTCTGGCGTGGGAGTATTGGATGTATGGTCCGCTGTTCCGCTCTAGGTTTATGACACGGTCCCACGTGAAGACGACGGGCTTGAGCGGCTCAGTTTCGATGAGGGCATATTTGACCGCGCCCACGCCGACGACCTCGGAGATTCTCCGCTTCTCGTCCTCTTTAAGATTTGGCGAGTGCTTTGAAACCTCTTCGTATGCTCTTGCCACGGCTTCGTCCATGACCTCGTCGAAGGTTACGTAGCGGCCTCTTCTTCCTGACATGCGGTAACTGGACAGGCTGACATGGTTGTAGGTGTAATGGGTCAGTCTTTTCGTCTCTTCGATGTAGCCTAAAGCGCAGAGTGCTAGCTTCAATTGCAGCTGGGACAGATTTTGTTCCATGCCTATGACGTTGATGAACTTGTCTGCCCTCTTGAACTTCCAGACGCTGTAGGCTATGTCCCGCGTCGTATACAAAGTCGTCCCGTCCGATCTACCCAAAGTCAAAGACGGAATCTCATAATCTTTCTTTATGCCGAATATCTCTTTGAGACCAAGCGTCTGAGCAGCTTTCTCAGCGTCGAATTCCAGAACCTCGCCTTCTTGGAATACGTAAGGCGACTTCTTCAAAGCATTCAGGAAGCGGGTTACATCGCGGTTCCAGATGAAATCACTCTCCCAATCCCAAGAGTCAAACAAGATTCCGGCTCTCGCCAGAGTCTGCTTGAACCCTTCTAGGCACAGCTGTGAGACCTCGCGGATCAGCCGTTTGGCTTCTTCTTTGTTCGCCTCGTATTCTTGCATCAAGAGGCTTATCTCTAGTTCCGGGTTCTCCGTCTTGTCCATTGCTTCGAGGAGCTGGTTGAAAAGTTCGGGATATTTTTCTATGAATTCAGCTGCTATTGCGATCCATTCGTCCAATTCTCTTCGAAGATTTCGGGTATCTTCGTCTTCCAGCTCGTATCGTCTTTGCGCGATCATCTTTTTGAGTTTGCGGATTTCCAGCAGGCAGCTCGTAACTGTGTAGAGGGGACCTATGTAAGCGTCCGGTTTGCCCTCAGGTTTGGGTTTCCCAAGCAAGTAGTAGCCATAGGCGATTATGGCTGATTGGCGACCTACGTCATCGATGTAGTAGTGCCGAGAGACCGTGTGTCCTCTGGCTTTCAGGATGCGGGCTATAGAATCGCCTAATATGGAATTTCTAGCAGACCCTATGTGGATGGGGCGGACCGGGTTGACGCTTGTGTGTTCAAGAATGATTCTTTTGGGTTCGCTGGTCTTCACAAGGCCGTATTCTGCATCCAAAGTCCTTGCGGAACTGAGTGCCAGCGAGGACAGCCCTGCAAAGTCAACATAGAAGTTGACATAGCCACCCACTGCCTTAACACGTTCGATCAGGGGAAACGAGGACCTCTTCGTCTCAATGTTTTTCTCGATTTGCCGAGCGATTTCCAGCGGCTGCTTTCCTAATTGTTTGGCAATCTCGAAGCAAATCGAGGATGCTAGTTGCCCGAACTGTGGGTTCGAAGGTATACTCAGAGTGACAGATGCGATCGCCGTTTCGGGGTAGACTTTTTTCATTCCTTGCATAAGCAGTGTTTCGCATTGGCTTCTGAACTCGGCAAACGGGTTAACAGAGATTATTGGCAAGATGACCACACGCCGCTTATTGGTTCTATTGCATCAAAACTATCAGTTTGCCCCATTTATAAATTGCATCAAGGTCGGGCGCCTGAAGCCGGAAGAACGATAAGACTTTAAAGCGGTCATCGCAGTACTTTTGATCCATAGAACCAGAGAGGAACAAAATGGAGCTGAACCGGGGCACGTTTGTGGTGGACATTTCAAAAAGCCCGCATGCGAAGCTGAAGCCCGTGGCTATCCAGAACGCGTGCGTGGCGGACTCTTTCCAAGTGTTAATCTGATTAGGGCGTGGTGTTGCGGCGATGAAAGTGAACAGGGTTGCGGGGTTCGTGAGGCTTATTCGTCCGATCAATTGCGTAATGATGGGTTTCGCCGTTATTGTTGGCGCCTCGCTGGTCGTTGAGCCCTCAGCTCTAGCTGACGCTTTCGTTGCGCTCTTGCTGGGCTACGTCACTGCTTTTACGCTTGCGGGTGCTTCGATGGCTGTCAACGATTTTTATGACCGTGAGATCGACATGATCAATGCGCCTGACCACCCCATTCCAAGCGGCGCCGTGAAGCCAAATGAGAGCCTAGTTTTCGCGGCGGTTCTGTCGATAGTCGGTCTTGCGGCGGCGGCTTTCACGACTCCGCTTTGCGTGTTAGTCGCCGCAGTCTCGTGGATCGTCTCGGTTTCCTATTCGACCCGTGGCAAGCGTACGGGGCTTCCGGGGAACCTTCTTGTAAGCGCCTGCGTTGCTATCCCATTCATTTATGGGAGCTTCGTCGTGGGGCAGAACCTGCAGCCCATCGTGGTCTTTTTTGCGGCTTTGGCTTTCATATCGAACACGGGCAGGGAGGTGACGAAGGGCATTGTAGACGTCGAAGGAGACAAAAGCAAGAAGATAAGGACCATCGCGGTCACCTGCGGCGGAAGAACCGCCTCCCGTGTTGCAGCGGGCTTCTTCTTGGCTGCGGTCTGCCTGAGCTTTTTGCCTCCGCTTCTGGGCATGGTCTCAGCGTGGTTCATACCTTTCGTAGCCGTAGCGGACGTGGGCTTCGCGGCGTCGTCGCTTATGCTGGTCCGTGACCCTTCGCGGGAGAATGCCCGGAGAACCAAGAAGCTCGTCTTGCTTTGGATGTTGCTGGGCTTGGTTGCTTTCGTGGCTGGAAACGTCAGATAGAATCTGGGAGACCCGCACGCGACAGGGAGATGGCACGGGGGGTGTTGTGTCTTGCCGCAAGAGTTAATTTAGAGCTCAAACACAAGATACGTGCAAAGAACGAAAAGCGGGGATCGCCAAGCCAGGTCAAAGGCGCAGAGCCAAACGGCGCGAACGCTTCAGGAGCCTGTCTCGCAGGAGTTCGTGGGTTCAAATCCCACTCCCCGCACCATCCCTAGATGTAGGCAAAATCATGCTTCTTTGGCGAAAACGTCGTAACATCTGTCACCACATCTGTCATGACACGATGGGTTGTGAATTCGCGGAATCTTTTAAACCCATTAGTTTTTACCCACTCTACTGTGTTGTTGTTGACTCAGTAACTTAATCGAGAGTAGAATCGATGAGAGGGATAACGCGGTGCGGGTTCGAATGTCGTTCCCCGCGTCAAATTTCTCTTGAGAAAAAACATATCTGGTTACCCATTATGTTTATATATGCATAACGCTTAGTTTGTTTCAGCTTCAAGAAATTTGTGTTAAGCAGGGAGGCATAATCGCATGAAAATGTTTATCGGGGGAGATTGGGTCGACTCTGTGTCTGGAGACGTGTTCTCGGTCAACAACCCCGCGACCGGCAAGCACGTAATGGAAGTCGCTTCGAGGCATGTCAAGAGAGTAACCTTGGAACTCGGAGGAAACGACCCAATGATAGTATGCGACGACGCAGACATAGACCTAGCCGTCGAAGGAGCAATGTACGGCAGATTCCTCAACTGCGGACAGATATGCGTAGCAGTCAAACGCCTCTACCTTTTTGAGGAAATCGCCGAAGCCTTCACCGAAAAATTCGTAAAAAGAGTAAAGACGATAAAAGTCGGAAACGGATTGAACCCTGAAACAACAATGGGCCCTCTCAACAACGCTCAGCAAAGAAAGAAAGTCGAAGAACTCGTTGATGACGCTGTCAACAAAGGCGCAACGGTGCTAACCGGAGCCAAACGTCCTCAAAGACCTGAGTTTGACAATGGTTCCTTCTATCTGCCAACAGTCCTAACGGATGTCAAAGACGACGCGAGAATAGTCAAAGAAGAATGCTTCGGACCGGCTATACCCATCCTCAAAGTTAAGGACCTCGATGAAGCCATCAACAAAGCGAACGATACAACCTACGGGCTCGGCTCATCCATATGGACCAACGACATGACGAAAGTCAGCATCGCAGCCGAAAAGATCCAAGCAGGAACTCTTTGGGTCAACATGTGCACGGAATCTCAAGCTGAAGTGCCTTTCGAAGGCGCAAAACAGAGCGGCTTTGGATGCGAACTCGGCTTAGAAGGTCTTGAATCCTACACTAAGATGAAATCGGTGCAGATAGACATCACGGCAAAGAAAAAAAGCTGGTACTTCCCCTAACAACAAAACTCTTCAGCAACAAACCTGATGAGCCTAAGCCGCAAGGCGAAACCATATTCCGAGGAGAACCCATTATCGCTTTCATGCTATAGAAAGGTATTATCTCAACATCTCTATTTTTGTCACTAACAGCAGATGCAAGGTTCTCAACGCTTAAAGGAAGAAAACTGCGGCGGGTTTGTGTCTCTAGATCACGGGTTTGAGCGAGACTGCCTTTTCGCTGAAGTCTATGTTGTAGAATTCGGTTCTGGGATACACGCCGTAGATGAATAAGGCTCCCATGAGGTCTTTGAAGACGAAGTGCATGTTGGCGAGCTTCGTTATCATCTCAAGCGATTTCATCCCCCTCTTGACGATGCCAACCAGCACCTCACGGTTCTCAGCCGCCCTCGCGATCGCCTCGTCCAACAGCTTCAAAGTATTGTCTGTGCCGTACAGAACCTCAAGAGTGTCCAGACTTATGAACTCAGCGATCCCAGAATGCTTCTTCTTCACCTTCTCAAGATACTGGGCGTACTCTTTTCTCGCCTCCATCAGCGGCAACTCTACGATCTCGGAGCTGGTTTTCTTGGTCGCCTCCAAGAAGTCAACATATTCCCTCCTCGTCGGAAAGAGCTGGCTTAACTGCCATACCGACCACGCGCGAGGCACATAATTGTATACGCCGTCGGCATCCGAAATCGCTTCATCGCTCTTAGGCACGCCAGCGCCAACAGAACGAACACGCACAACACCGATGTTCTTGGCTGCAAGATTAACAGCAATCCGCTCAATGAACGGAACATATCGCCGCCCCACCCCGGAGCCTATCTCAAAGAGCGCCAAGTAGCCTCTCTCAAGCCCGCCCGCGATTTCGTCGAGCTCCTTTATCCCCGTGGACCGATGGTTCTTGTCAACATCAGGAGTCACATCCACTCTGCCTAAAGCCTGCCTCTGCCGTCGGGGCGGAAAATACCTGAACCTACCGCCTTCAAGCGTGAAAACATAATTCTTCTGCCTCACCTCAACGCCTCGCAGCTTTGTCAACTCGATCTGCCGCGCCGTCCTAGTCTCTGATTCAGGGCTGAAGGCTTCTTTGCCATCCGCTTCTTTTGGAAAATCAGTTCTGGCAAGTCTGATTACGCCGTCAACGATATAGTCAAGCGGGGTTTCATCATCTGTCTCTGCAACAAAAATCAAATGCGTACCGAGCTCTCGACAAAAGTCACATATGCTCTGGGCTAGGGATGCGCCGTATTCCTCAATTTTGAGATAGCCAAGCAACGCGTCCCAGCTGTCGATGACCGACATCGGGTTGTTCATCTCCTCCGCGTCATCGTAAATCATCTTGAAGAAGTTAAGGGCAGTTCCAAAATCAACGGGACCACTGCGATGAGACGACGGTGGACCCAAGGCTTTCAATAGCTTGCTAGGCGTGGCGTTGACCACGTTTTTGGCCGGCACGGTATCCTTGATCCACGGAAAAAGTTGATGCATCTTGTCCGGGTTAACCCTTGTGGAGAGGTACAACCCGTTCCGCTCTTCGCAGACCTCCTTCAGAATCTCAAATGACAAGATAGTCTTTCCTGTGCCCGGCGCTCCTTTGACTAGCAAGGTCTGACCTGAAAACATCTCGAAGAACTTCTTAATCTCTGCTGGAATGTTTCCTTTTTCTCTCAACCTTTTTCACTCTTCAGAGCTGGCTACTATCACTCATTAAGCCATGTTCACAAACTCTTACAGAACCGGCATGCCTCAATCTCGCTAGGCTTCTTCTTTCTTCATCACGCCTTCAACGGCATTGAGCAGTTTCTCAGGGCTTACTGGCTTCAGAATGTAAGCGCTTGCGCCATGTTTCAGCGATTCGATGGCATTTTCCAGCGAAGGGCAACCGGTAACCATAATCTTCTTCATGTTGGGGAATTCTCCATGCAAAATCTTGAGCAGTTTCGTTCCTTGCATGCCTCGAAGCCTGATGTCCAAAAGCGCCAAGTGGTAAAGGTTCGTCTTAGACATTTCCAAGGCTTCTTCGCCAGTTTCTGCTAAGTCGACAGTGTAGCCTTCTAGCTGAAGGATCTCCTTGAAACTCTTGAGTATGGCTTTGTCATCGTCTACAATCAGTATTCTCCATTTTTCTTCCATCCCATCTCACCTCCCAATAGACGCAATCTCAATGATGAAAGCAGAATCTTCCCCTTGACGTTTTCTCTGCAAATTTAGGACCCGTCTGCCTTCCCCCGCCACCAACAACTTAGAACCTGTCATTGTTGAACCTCGACTTCCGTATCTTTCAGGATCTGCCTAAGGGAGTCTTGTAGATTGCAGATTTATTCTTGGTGTAACCGCGCAAGATGGGGCAGAGGTTACATCTTGTGAAGAATTCTCAAAACGCATCTTTACCTATGGTTGATAACACTTAATTAGGAGAAAACCAAAAACGATCAAAACACGCGTGAGAAAACAGATGAAGCAACTGATACACAACGGTGTCCTCGTGCCCAAATACGAGTGGAAGAAACTCCACATAAACGTGAAAGACAGAGAGGCGGAGTTGACACCGAAACAGGAAGAAATGGCGGTCGCCTGGGTCAAGAAACTGGGAACGCCGTATGTCGAAGACGTCCTCTTCGCTAAGAACTTCTTCAAAGAATTCTGCAAGGCATTAGGCATAACGGGAACCCTCAGCCCAGAAGATTTCGACTTCTCCGAGGTCAGAGAATATGTTGAAAAGGAGAAAGCACAAAAACTCAGCCTCTCACGGGAAGAACGGAAACAACTCGCGGCACAACGCAAAGCCCAGAGAGAAGCCAACAAAGAAAAGTACGGTTACGCGATCATCGACGGGGTCAGAACCGAAATCAGCAACTACGTCGCTGAGCCATCCTGCATATTCATGGGACGGGGAAAGCATCCCCTGCGCGGACGCTGGAAGGCTGGACCCAGCGAAGAAGAAATCGAGCTCAACCTTCAGCCTGAGGCTCCAAGACCGCCTGGCAACTGGAAGGGCATCGTGTGGCAGCCTGACGCCATATGGATTGCACGCTGGAAAGACAGTCTCAGCGACAAGATAAAGTACGTTTGGCTTTCTGAGACCAGCATCCTCAAACAGAAAAAAGACATCGAAAAATTCGACAAGGCACGGGAACTCCGGCAGAACCTTACGCGTATCCAGCGGCACATATTGGAGAATCTGGATGCCGTGGACCTGAGACGGAGAAAGACCGCGACAGTCTGTTTTCTGATTAATAGGCTTAAGATAAGGGTCGGCGACGAGAAGGACCCTGACGAGGCTGATACGGTTGGCGCCTCAACCCTCAGAACTGAACACATAAGATTCGGCGAGGGCGGGCGCATCACCTTCAATTTCCTTGGAAAAGACTCCGTGCCACACACATTCAATGTGGAACTTCCCGAGAAGGTTGTCAGGAACCTCAAGGAGTTCTCAACAAACCCGAAGTCAAACCTTTTCAACGGCGTAGACTCACAACGTGTAAGCGAGTTCCTCGACGAAGTGATCAGCGGACTCTCAGCAAAGGTCTTCCGCACCTACTACGCGTCCTCAGCCGTCGAGAACAAACTGGACAGCACCTCTTTGAAGGCAGAGGCTCCACCATACGAGAAGGCGCACGTGGCAACTCTGGCGAATCTTGAAGCAGCCAAGATGTGCAACCACAAGCGGACCATACCGAAGACCTGGGAAATCTCCTTACAGAAGAAGGAAACCCGCCTCAAAGAACGAACAAAAAAGGCAAAGGAGACCCAAGAGAAGCTGAAGCTTATGGCTAAGAAGAAAGAAGAACTGTACGCGTCTAGGCTAAAGAAGAAAGAAGAACAGCTGAACGAATTAGGCGCAAAGCTAGAGGCAATTAAGCAGCAGATAGATGAGAGAAAACAGCAAGGAAAAACCACCGCGGCACTTGAAAGGCGGGCAAGCCTGACCAGAAAGGCAATTGCACGGCAGAGACAGCAAATCAAGAAGATTAAAGGCGACTATGCGGCGCAGAGCGAAAAACTGAGGGAAAGAATTGAGAAGACACGGCAACACGACAGAACCTCGATCGAGCAGATGAGGTTGCAGATAGAAGCAAAGAGGCAGACCCGCGACTATAACCTTACGACTTCGCTTAAGAGCTACATCGACCCCCGCGTTTACTACAACTGGGGCAGAAAGGTCGACTACGACTGGAAACTCTACTACCCGAAAACACTTCAGAAAAAGTTTTCATGGGTAGAAACCACCACAGGCCAATCCTCATAAAAAACGTATTTATCCAAAGACCTGCGCGCAGACAACGCAGGAATAAAAGAGAACATTGACGGCGGCTTGCTTGCGGAGAATCAAGAACCATAAAACTCAGCGATGGGCACGATCTTGTCAAAGAGTCGCGGCGCATCCGCCTTTTCTAGGCCATATCTCACAAGCGGTTTGGTCAAGTGCCTCTGCGATCTAGGAGACGTAACGTACAACCCTGTTTTGAAGGATCTTTCAACCTCGGAGGCTATTTTCTTAAGGTTCCGCCCATGGAACCCACATTTCTCACACTCGAAGCCTTGGCCTCTTCCCATTGATTTCATCCTTTTTCCACAGTTCGGGCATAGAGGATTCTGAGATACGATATTTGGCTTCAGCTCTATGATGCGCATCTTCTCGAGATTGACCGTAAGCGGGTTCTCAGGCGAAGGGGGACGAACCCCACCGTAGGCTTCGACGAGATCGCCGTTCTTCAGAAGCTTTGCCACGTCGCGGAGTACGCCCGTGGGCTTATATGCGGCGCAATCAACAGCGCCCGTCTCGTCTTGAATCTGAAATATTACGTGACCGCCTTGAATGTTCCGCGGCTCGCCGGTCACTTCTGCCCGAATTATGACTGGGTTGTGCGGTTTGACCTCGCTGACTGATACGGCCCGCTTCAAGTGCGCGTCGGTTCCATGGTTCGTCCTGAAAACAACCCATCTTTCTATGGGTTCATCTGCCCTCACAAACTCATGCGCGCGCTTAACAGCTGCAGCCGTTTCGCCTCTGATGCCGTAAAGAATGGGGTCAGGTCCTCTCGGCGTTATTAGCACTCGTCCTGTCTCTGGATCAACATTGTTGAAGACCAAGCGCCCCATTTGCCTATCCATCTCGACAATGGATGAAACGTCAACACGCCTTCTGGTTCCGCGGTTCTCTGGCGATCGATAGGCAATGAACTCATACGTGTGGTCACCCTTCAACATCTCGCCGGTCGCCGCTAGGCCTCCGATTATGCCGCGACCCTTCTTGAAGCCGACTGCTTCTGCACCGTGTTTTTTTATTAGACGCAGGGCTTCATCAATCTTTACGAGTCCCTGTATGGTTTTCTGGGCGAAGAGTTCAACTTCGCGCGGTACCTCGCCTGTTAGGAAGACTACGCCGGGGTCGGTGCCTTGATAGCTGAGGTCCGAATTCTCTTCGATTGTTTCAACTGCGCATTCTTTGATTTCGTCTGCCAAGTTTTCTTCGCATTGAATTCTCAGGCAGAGCGCTCCGTTGCCGCGGGTCTTCCAAGGGACGTTCGGGTTAAGCCTGATCAAGCTGGGATAATCGATGAACCGGGTGCCCATCTTGTGAAACATAGCGGCTAGTAGCGCGGCCACGTATGTGGTACAACCCGCCTTAGGTGAATCTGTGTCGTCAAGGCCCACGTGCAGCTTCATGCCATCGCCTTCAACCTTGCACCTTAAGGGGGCTAGAGGCGAATAACCTTTGCTGTTTCTCAGTCCACGTAGCCAGATTTTTCCTTTTGGAAAAGCTTATGAATCTAAAATGCCACATGTAATTTGGGGATTGGTTATGAAAGAAATTGAAGTCAGAGATAACACATTCTATATCCTCATAGTGAAACAAGAGGAACAAATGGTGAGCACTATTTTTGATGAGATGCCGTTTAAGAAAATAAGGGACCATTTAAAGAATGGAATAAGCCCCGAAAACATCAAACTCCTAGCAACAGAAATAAGAGACGAAAAACTTGAGACGAGCATAGTATCTTGGAGCGCAATAGCCGTAGGCATAGCGAAATAGACAGGGAACCATAAACAAACGCCAGAGATTGCATGTCAGATCCAAAACGCCTTAATCAAATAAAGCACGGTCAAATGAAGCGGATAATAAACATAGAAAAAGTATTTCCTCCATAACGGATACGGTTCTTTCCTGTTAACTGCCTTCTTGTTCATGAACTTCAAAGAGCCATTTCTGTGCAGAAGAATGAGCGGCAACGCAAGCAGAGAGAAGAACTGCGCCTCCCATAAGAAAAAGGCAAAAAGATTAAGCAGAACAACGAAGATAACCCCGTTCTCCATGTCTTTTTTCAAAACATGCATACAGCCTATCAACGCGATGCCGTAAAAACTGTAGTCAAAGGGCAAAAAGGCTGAAACCAGAAGGGGAATCAGTAAGAGCAGAGAGTTTTTCTGGTGAAAATAGACGAACAGGACGCCGAAGGACAACGTGAAGAATATGTTCAGCGACTCGAAAGGTCCGACGCCCAAAGCCAAGGTAAATGGAGTCTGAGAAATAAGGGCGAAAATGAAGAGCCGTATGAAATAGTTCTTCACGTTTCTCGTTGTCTCCATCCCTAAAGCTATCAGATAACAGAACAGGGGAAACGAAAGGCGCCCGATGATTCGCAGAAAAACAAGCTCTGGATACAGAATAGCCCCTATGTGGTCTATGGTCATAGTTACTATGGCTATCCACTTCAGCAACTCTCTTCCTGCATCGAAGTCTTTTTGCAAGTCCAGCGCCATAAATCACTATGCTGGACTACTATTACTACTTTGCCGTGACGTTAAAGAAAGTCGGCGGAGGCTATTTCCATGGAGAACGACATACCGACCATGCCAAAGCATTTTTGCAGTGAACTGAGCGAATCTAGAAACGGAGCACTGCTGCACACAAAGAATATATACTACTTTCCGTTCTTGGGAAGAACGATTGATGCCGCAGAGATGAATAAAAATTGCCAGTGACAGACCCCGTCAAGAGAACCATTGCCCAAAAAAAGAGGCTCATGATGAAGATATGCCGAGACTGCGGAGCACGAAACGCCCCAACCGCCGACAAATGCCGAAAATGCAGAAGCACAAATCTGCGGTGGAAGAAGCGACAGAAATCCCGCTAGCGCACGCAGGTTTCTGAAGTTTTCATCTGCGTATAATATGCCGAGGCGGGAACTCACTCAAGTCTCAGTATTATCTCAACCGGTCCCTTGTGGAGTCGCTCTATGATCTTTTTCCATGAATTGCCAACTGCAACCATCGCGAATATCCCGGAGACCTCTGCCTTTGCCTTGTAAGCAAGGTTCAGCAACGCTGCTTGGGTGTCGCCGCTCCTCACAGTGTCGTCGATTATCAGGATGCTGTCACGTTTTTTTATGGCGTCCTTTGGCAGATAAAGCGTCACCGTGAAGCCAGAATCACTGAGGACATAGGTTTCCTCGATAAATGATGGGACTCCAACCTCTTTTGTGGGCTTCGCTATAACCAAGTTCACGCCCAGAGCATCCGCAACCATCGTTGCAAGGGGCACACCGTCAACCGCCGCGGTTAGGACCTTAGTTATCCTTTTCCCTGCGAACCTCGAAAGCGCAAAGTTTGCAGCTTGCCTGAGCAGGGTTATGTCGCCGATTATGGATGTATTATTGAAATAGCCCTCATCGTTGAACTTGATCCTCTTGTGGAACGCCGCCTCCAAACTGACAATCTTCGACAACATTTTGTAAAGCTGGCGAGCCCTATCTATGTTGGGAAGAACGTGCCCCTTCGCGTACCGGCTTAACACAGTTACGGGGAGACCGGTTTTGGTTGCCAGCTCTCGGTAGGTGTACCATCTTTTAGCTGTTCGAAGCAGTTCTACGGTCTCGAGACGGAACCTCAAATCTTCGGCGTGTGTTGACATTTTTCGTACCCTCTGACGTTAAGAGATATAATGATCCTCAAGCCTTATAGACATGAATCTATTAATTTTCACTCAAACACTTATTAATTATACAATCAGTTTTTATAACTCTTTCTATAGTAGAACAATATGATTATATGCGACGGTGCAGATGAGTGGAGTGTGCTTGAGAAATGGTCAACCAGGACCAAAAAAGCAAAGCAAAAGTCAAAATCATCTACAAGCCCATCAAAGAAATAGTTGTATTGGATTACTTCCAGTTCTCAAAGAGCACGATGGATCAGATGTTCGCCAGGATGATACATTCAGGGCTCCCAGTCACAGCACAATGGGCGGAGGGCGTAATCTTCGTCTATTTCCCGCTTGCGCCTGAAACCAACGATCTGATGGAGAGCTATCTGAGTGGCAGAATCTTCTGGAACTCAGCAAACTTCGCTTTGATGCCGAAATATGCGCCGTCGATCAAGCTGAGCGGTCTGGAGATACCTGTCCTAAATGTGTCTGATCATCCAGTTTTGCGTGAGATCGCGAAGTGGTTGAAGAACCACGCAAAACCAGAAACGGAACTGAGAAACGCTTCGCCTTAGAGACACTTTGACCCATAATCGATTGCACTTACGTTTTGTGCTCGCTGGTTTTATTTTGTTGCTTCTTTTTCTTTCTGGAAGAGGTTTCTGACGGCTGATATCTTTGATTTCTGAGAGAGTTGCTGCGCTGTGACAAAGGTTAGGGCTTCTTCTGGGCACCACTCCACACATTGTGGTCCGTCGGGTTGGTCTTTGCAGCTGTTGCAGATGAATACGACTTTTTTCTCAGGGTGAATCATAATTGCTCCGAATTTGCATGCAGCTACGCACCATGTGCAACCGTTGCAGGCTTGTTCGTTGACGGTGATTGTTCCGTCTTCTTCTTGGTGCAGGGCGTCTTTTGGGCAGGCGGCGACGCAGGGCGCGTCTTCGCAGTGTCGACACGTGACTGCCATGTTTTTAAGTGGTCCTAAACGTATGACTCGGATTCTTGATTTTATGGGATTGAATGTTTTTTCGTTAGTCATCGAACAGACGTATTCGCAGATCAGGCAGCCTGTGCATTTTTCTGGGTCAGTGGAGACGAATTTTCTGTCTTGAGCGCGTACGATTGTCATTTGCCTCCTTTGATTGCTTTTTCTGCTATGTAAGCTAGGTCGCCTAGGCCGAGTTCGTTGAGTTTTTCAACTGATGGGATGCCGTCTGATGTCCAGCCTCTTACTGCGTAGTAGTCGTCAAGTCCAATTTGGAGTTCTTCGTCGCTGACGTAGGCGCCTTTGGCTGGGCCTTCCTCTGGGACGGGATAGTTCTTTATTTTGTAGGGTACGGTGTCGTATTTTCTTGTGCCTTTGCCTTCACGGATGTTGAATAGGCGGGCGATGTTTTCGATTCTTTCACCGTCTTTGGTCATTTCTTCTGTTGTGATGGGGATGCCTGTTGCAAGGGTGTAGTAGTTTGCTAGGTCTTCCCAGCCGTCGTAGTATGTGCCTCTGCTGAACTTGCACACGATTAGTGAGTCAATTATGTTGTACATGTTGCCTTCGTTGGCTATTATTTTGCCTCGGCCTTTCTCGATCTTGAAGCGGTTTACTTTGCCCTTGACATCAGGTGAGTAGGCTCCATTTCTGAGGTGGCAGGCACCGCGGAATGAAACGCTGAATCCGAGGGCTGCTGTTTTCAGGGTTCTGAGGTCGTATCCTGGAAGCTCCAGACCTTTGATGTGACACGCGTATTTCTCGGCGCCGTTGCCGATTATTTCAGCTGCTTTTTCAACGCCTTCGGCTAATGTGTTTCCTAGCCAGCCTTCGCGTTTTCCGATTTTGTGGATTATTGCGATAAGGGCTTCAGCGTTTCCGAATCGCAGGTCTATCCCGTCGGTTTGTTCTTTAGTAATTATGCCGTTTTCGTAGCAGTCCATGGCGAATGCGACGACTACACCAATGGATATGCCGTCCATACCGTACTCGTTTACAATCCGCATGGCTTCGATTATGGCGTCCAATCGGTCTATGCCGCATAGAGGCCCCATTGACCAGAGGCATTCGAATTCTAGTCTTGAGGTTGATCCCTTGTAGGGTCCCTCAGGAACAACCGCAATGTGGTCACAGCGCATGCCGCATGTTGCGCAGCCTACGATTTTCTTGACGTAGTGTTCGTTTAGGTATTCGCCACTTACTTTTTGGGCTCCTTCAAATGTGGCGTTTGTAAAGTTTCTTGTTGCCAACGCTGCTATAGAATTCAAGACTAGAACGTTTTCGGGTGTTCCAAGCGTCCTGTATTTTTTGGTT
The DNA here is from genome assembly GCA_964513245.1 of uncultured Candidatus Bathyarchaeia archaeon. Classification (GTDB taxonomy): domain Archaea; phylum Thermoproteota; class Bathyarchaeia; order Bathyarchaeales; family DTEX01; genus CAZELO01. The sequence goes on from CAZELO010000008.1 coordinate 58,378, forward strand.
GCTGGACCTTTCATTCGTTCCAAGATCATTTTTATGAATTTTTTGAATCCGTCCAGGTCTGCGACATTTACATCGTTTGTTCCCCGGACAGCGACAGCTTTAAGGTTTTTTGAGCCCATGACGGCTCCCATTCCAGTTCTGCCGATGGCTCTGAATTCGTCGTTTATTATGGCTGCGAATCGGCATAGTTTCTCGCCGGCTTCGCCGATTGCTGAGACTCTGATGTAGTAGTCGCCGAGTTCTTCTCTGATTTTCACGTCAGTTTCGTAGACTGTTTGATGCGTGAGAAATTCGCCATTTCTGATTTCGACTCTGTCGTCGTCGATCCAGAGATAGGACAATTTGTCTGCTTTACCCGTGATTATGACTGCGTCGTAGCCAGCTCTCTTGAGGTCGGGTCCAAAGAAACCGTGTGCTTTAGCTTCGCCTACTCCGCCTGTTGCGGGTGATTTGGAGACAACTGCGTAGCCGTTGCCTGCCGTGGGTCCCATAGTTCCAGTTAACGGGCCCGTGACAAAGATTATGGGGTTGTCTGGATTTAACGCGTCTGTGCCTGGTTTGGAGTTATCCATGAGCAGACGGATGCCTAAGCCGATGCCGCCAATATAATTCTTGACCATTTCTTTTTTTAGGGGTTCGGTGGAAACTTTTCCAGTTGCAAGATTGATACGCAGAATTTTACCAGCGTAGGCAAACATGACTTTTCTCCACATGTACGTTTGAACGTACTATATAAATTGTAAGGATATTAACATAATGGATTTTGGATTCGGAAACTGGTGTTGATGTTCAGAGTTGGTTCCGTTATGATTTGAGGTGCAAAAAAGATTCTGCCTTTTGTTTGATGTTATAGAAAACAGGATTCGGCGAAGAAATGATTATATAACTTTTGAAGCAATATTTTTGATTCGTTTGAAGTGGTTTTAGGGGCGGAGTCAGGTTTTGAAGGTGACTGTTGAATATTTGGGTTACATCAAGCAGACTTTAGGCGTTAAACAGAAGGAAAGCGTGGGACTTGAAGGGTCTCTTGTACGCGACTTGCTGTGCGTTCTAGCTGAGAAGCATGGTGAACCCTTCAGGAAAGATGTGTACGACCCCAAGAACGACAAGATGAAACCACACCACACCCTATCCGTAAACGGGATACTGCTGAATCAATTGAAAGGAGCAGATACTAGACTAAAAGACGGCGATCGCGTGGTTGTGTTGCCTGTGGTAACTGGCGGTTAGTTAACTTAAAATAACAAAATTTATATGCTGGACTTATTTATCTATAGTGAATTGGAAAAATGGGCTCTAAAATAAGCCTCCCACAGGAAATAGAGGATTTTTTAAGCATCAAGAAAACCAATTCTACGAGAAGACTGTATCGGACAGGCTTCAGACACTTCTTAGAATATTACAAAGAGAAGCATGGTGAAGAGGCAACCTTTCAAAATTTTATCAATGTAATATACGACGAGATCGAGAAGCCTTGAAGAGAACAGAGACACCTAGCCGAGATTGAGTTGAAAGGCATCATAAAGAGGAGGAAGCCAACCTTCAAAAATAGTTATGATTAGCCCTTCACTTTTCTCCATCCTTCCATTATTTTCTTATCGAAAGTGAATCTAAAATCAAATGAAGTAGAAAGCTCTTGTGAAACCTGTTTGTCGTAAAAGAAACCAAAAGTCTTCTTACCTACATTTTTGACCGCATCCACTAAAGGAATAAAGTCTCTGTCCCCCAAAAAGAAAAGACCACTTTCATAGATGTCTTGATAAGCCATGACTATAGCATCAATAGTAAGCAGGATATCAACCCCTTTCTGCCGAAAAGATCCATCTTGGGTCTTCACGGCTTCTCCCAAGGTGACATCTAGGTTTTGGGTGCTCTCTAGCGCCTCAAAATATTCTCTATGCTTGGCATAAGCGTCTGCATCGTCTTTGGGGTCTGCGATTCCATCATAGTAGTAGGTCCTGACTAAGTTTGCACGATAAGGATTAGAAAGGCATTCGTTGTACATGACTATCAAATTACGTGTCAATTTTGTGTAATCAATATTATCATCACCAAACAAATCTAGGAAAAGCCTTCTCAAATAGCCACCGTCAATAAAAATTACTACCCGTTCAAGAGGCTTAGGAGCAGGACCTGAAGATGCATGAGGTGACATGAGAATAAATGAGCATTTTATCCAAAATAAATCTTCTTCAGAAATCTTCTTGGAAGTGGCTAAAGGAAGTTCTAAGGATGAAGTATTTTTCTCACTAGATAGAAGTGGCATGCATAAAGCTTATTATAATCGTTATAACTAAGTAGTGTTTGGGTGAAAGCAACATGCTTCCTAAATCAATTCCTCTATTGACTGAGGAACAATGGAAACAGGTAGAAAAGGAAATAAAGCGGAAGCCATCGGAAAAGGACATTCAACGCATTAAGCGTATAAGGGAAACTTTTAAGAAAGAAACTCCCTAACAATGGCATATGTCTAACCCCACAGTGATAGATCACAATAGAATCACACCTAAACTATTGGAAGAAAGCGATAACGTTAGCCAGTTTTCTTGCGGAGTCACGGAGATAGATACTTTCATCCATGAAGAGGCGCTCAGTTTTCAAAATGAACGATTAGGCGTAAGCTATCTTTTCTTTTATCAGGACAACCTGATTGGATTTGTGACCTTAAGCATGGCTGACCTGAAGAAAGAACGCATGAACAGAGAAGACAGATTGCCGATTGGAAGAGAAAACTATCCTGCTCTCCAGATCGGGCAGCTGGCAGTATGCTCTGATTTGCAGGGAAAGGATGTGGGGACGTATATCTGTGATTTTTGTTTGAACATGGCTATAGAACTTTCGGAAAGAGTAGGCTGCAGGTTCCTCGTGTTGAACGCGAAAAGGCGAGTAATAGGCTTCTACCGCAAGTACGGCTTCAGGCTTTTGGCAGGGCAAGAACAAAGAAGAGAACCAATAATGTTCCTGAATATTTTTGGAAGGAACGTTTGAAATGAACAAAAGGCGTATCCCATCCGCTTTTACGCATCTCGCAACGCCACGATCTATAGGCTTCACTTGCTGGGGTGGACTCAGCGGGAGATAGGCGAGTTAGTCAAAATTAGCAAGCGAAAAAGCCCAAGGTTGACTGGAATCTTGAAGACCCCGAGGGAAAACCAATTGAAAGAGTACGAGAAATCAAGGATGAAATTGAGCGATTAGTCCAGACGTTGATAATGCGCAAGATCGCCTAAAGGATATAGATTGAACCACGGAATGATGTATTGCGGCGAGCCAAACAAAATCGTTGTGCAAAGGTGAACCCCGATGAATGAAAGCCACGTTAGGATCAGGAGCTGGGAAGAATTCAAAAACTTGGTTAGGGAAAAGAAACCTCAATCAATTGTCTTCGTTCTTGAGCAAAACGGGTTTTCACCAAACAAAGAACTGACAAACCTTAGGCTCATAATGCTTCACGACCAGCGGAGTTACATTTTCCTTGACTTTCCCAAAGGCGAAGCACTTAGAGAAACGGGCATTCCTCTCCACAGGGGCAAGAATGGGATCCCCAATCTGGACGAAGACGAAGTGAAAGCCTTCTTGAAAGAACAGTTTAAGAAAGAGGGAATAGACGTTTTTTCTTTCTGGACAGCTTGAACGTCTAATAAAATGTTTAGATGCCTATATGATTGCTCACTTTGTCGCGTCTGCTCTTATGCGCTATTTTTGGATCGTATTCTGGCGATTTTTCCTCTTTTTTAACGATGATTGTATCAAAGGTGCCATAATCGGCAAGGACTGCATCATACGTTCAGATACAATTATCTATGAGGAAACAATCATCGGTGGCGGCTTGGAAATCCCTGTCTTGGATGTCTCTTGCCATTCTGTGTTGTAGGGAGTCGCGAGGTGGCTGAAGGAACATGCGAAGACAGAGGCGGAATTAGGGAACACTTAAGATGCAAGGTCGCCTTCGCCGTTACTGATTACGTTTAAATATCACTGTTATGATGTAGTATTGTCCCTGCGGTTTGGAGGAAAAGTCTTGTTTGGTTACGCTGGGAAGGTTCTGTTCATAGATCTCTCAAGTGGAAAGACGCGCACCGAGATTCTGAAGGAAGAGATGGCGAAGAAGTACATCGGTGGAATAGGTCTTGGGATGCGTCTGCTTCTGGATAACTCAAAACCTGGTGTAGATGCCTTTAGCCCGGAGAACCCGTTAGTTCTCGCAATAGGCCCTCTGAGCGGAACAATCGCCCCCACAGGAGGAAACGGTCACGCCTTCGTCTCAAAGTCGCCGTTAACCAACTGTTTGGGTGAAGCTAAAGCCCATGGCACTTTCGGTTCTGAGATGAAAAGGGCCGGTTATGACGCCATAATCTTCGAGAACAGGGCTGAGAAGCCCACATACGTCTGGATTGACGATGACTATGTCCAGCTTATGGATGCAAAGCATCTTTTGGGCAAATCGCCTCAGGAAACGGAGGACATAATAAAAGACGAACTCGGCGACTACTACGTACGCGTCGCCTCAATCGGGCTCGCAGGCGAGAAACTTGCACGCGTTGCCTGTATCATGAACGAGAAAAGCAGGGCAGCTGGCCGGACAGGCATGGGCGCGGTCATGGGCTCTAAGAACCTGAAAGCCATCGCCATTCGGGGAACCAAAGATATCGCGGTTGCGAAACCTGAAGAGTTCCTAGAGTTTGTCAAGATGCTTCACGAGCGGATGAAGGGTCCCGCCGCGAGCAAGTATAGAACCTTGGGAACCCCAGTGAATGTACTTGTCCACAATTCGCTTGGGGCTTTGCCGACTAGAAACTTTACCAACGCGGTCTTTGAGGGCGCAGAGAAGATCAGCGGAGAATACCTGAACGAACATTTTATTGTAAAGATCATAGGGTGCTCTTCGTGCGCCATGCGTTGTGAGCACATAGCCGTGGTTCCTGAGGGACCTTACAAGGGCACGACAACGCGGATGGAGTATGAGCCTTTGTGGGCGTTCGGTCCGCACTGCGGCGTGGACAAGATGGATGCCATAATCAAAGCCATAGACCTCTGCAATTATTATGGGCTGGATAACCTGTCGACAGGCAACATCGTAGGCTTCGCAATGGACTGTTACGAGCATGGCATTCTAAGCGAGAAGGACACGGGCGGATTGGACCTCCGATTTGGCAACGCTGAAGCCATAGTTGAGATGGTCCACAAGATAGGCAAACGTGAAGGCCTAGGCGACATTCTGGCTGAAGGAGTCAAAAGGGCGGCTGAGAAAATTGGCAAGGGAGCCGAGAAGTACGCCAATCACATAAAGGGGCTTGAGATGACGGGCTACGATATACGGGGCCTGAAGACCGCAGCCATAGGCTACGCTGTGTCGTTCCGCGGCGCCGACCACAATAGGCATGGCGCCTACGGGCTTGACCTTAAGGGAACGGTTGACCGCTTCAAGGTGGAGAAGGGCAGATCAAAATTTGTCATTCCCATTGAGGACCTGTATACGGTAATCGACTCGCTTATAGTGTGCAAGTTTTCTAGAGGCGTTTACTACGAAGGGTTTGAGGACCTTGCGCGCTATTACAGTCTGGCCACGGGAATCGCGATGAGTGCGGAGGAACTCAGACTAGCCGGCGAGAGGATAAACAATTTGGGGAGGCTCTTCAACATTCGCGAGGGGTTGACGAGAAAGGACGATTCGCTGCCGCCTAAGGTTATGAACGTGCCGATACCGGATAACACTGTCTCGAAGGGCAGCCACATAACACAGAAGGAACTTGACTTCATGCTGGATGATTACTATGCGCAGCGAGGCTGGACGGTGAATGGCGTCCCTACGCGTGAGAAACTTAAGGAAATCGGGTTGGGGGACCTATCCTACATCGTGAAAAGGAAAGTGAAGAAGAAATAGACTGCGGAAAAGGAGGACAGACCTGATATGCCATCCATACACACGAGAAAATTCGTTTCGGCTGACCCTGACAAATGCGTGGGCTGTGCCATATGCGAGTACATCTGCTCGTTTGAGAAGGAGAAGAAATTCAACCCGCTGAAGTCCAGAATACGCGTCGTGCGCCTAGACAGTATCATCAACATGGCAGTAGCCTGCAGGCTCTGCGAAGACGCGCCCTGCGTCGCCGCCTGCCCACGTGATGCTTTGACCCAGTCAGAGGAGACGGGCATCATAAAGGTTGACGAGGACAAGTGCAACGGCTGCGGGTGGTGCATCGAAGCCTGTGATTACGGCGCCATAATGCTTCATCCAGACAAGAAGGTGGTCTTCGTATGCGACCTCTGCGACGGCAAGCCAAAGTGTGTGGAGTGGTGTCCAGAAGAAGCCATAGACTACGTGACCAAAGATGTTCTAGCGCAGAAGGCTAGGATCTCGGCGGTGAAGAAACTCTTCCAAGAAACCACAAAAGAAAAAACCTAACGCGGCTGCTTTCTTCTTTGTTGTCGGTAAAGGTTTTCTGACTTTTATGTTTCATCTAATTGAGCGGCATTCCCGCTGTTTTAGCGGTTGTGGATATATTCAAAAAATGAGGGGTTAGAGGCTTTTCGGCGTTTTCAGTCCTTTTATGCTGATTATGCGGCGTTTTTCTAGTCGTCTCAAGGCGTCGAAGAATTCGTTTTTCTGTTTTCCGTGCAGTCTTAAGTGTTGTACCATCTCTTTTATGGATGACCGTGAGGTTCCGTAGTTTCTCAGGTGATTGCTCAGGTAGTTGACAACGAGGCGTTCGACCTTGCCGCATTTCCATGTCGTGTTTCGAAGGAGGACTGCGATGGACCTAAGCATTGCCTGTGCCTCTTGTCCAGAGTGCCTACCCATAAAGTCGCCTCATTCTCACGCATGTGCTGATGCTGCCTTATATGTGAACAACCTACTTATAAGTATGTCACGCTATGCATTTGGACCCCAAAAAATAAGAACATGTTCCCCTCACAGTCTTGTGGGTTGCTGGTAACGCTGAAAAAAGGGGTTGATATGGGCAGCATGGGCTTCGTATCCTCTAAGGCTATGGTCCAAGGGGTCCTTGAAGAAGATGCCGTTATCTTGGGACCGACAACAATAGGGTTGGGAACCCTGATAGGGAAGGGAGTCATGGTTGGGTATCCAGTTGAGAAGACGATTAGGGCTCTCGATCTCTCTAAGCCATCCGCTTTCCAGAGGTACGATGCGGTCAGCGGAGGCGCAGCAATCGGCAAGGAATGCATCATCCGCTCGGGTTCGGTCATATATGAGACTGTGGCAATCGGTGACGGAGTTAGAACGGGGCACAATGTTCTGATAAGGGAAGGCAGCACCGTCGGCGAGCAGACGCTTATCGGGTCCTCTGCGAAGCTGGACGGCACGGTGAAGATGGGGAGGCGGGTGAAGATCCAGTCGAACGCGTATTTGCCTCATCTAACCGTTATCGGGGACGATGTTTTCATAGCGCCTAATGTCTGCTTCACGAATGATCTTTACCCGCAGAGCAGGCATCTCATCGGCGTGGTTGTTGAGAAGAACGCCATCATCTGCGCAAATGCAACGCTGATAGCTGGGATAAGGGTCGGCGAAGGAGCCGTAGTTGGAGCTGGCGCCGTGGCAACCAAAGACGTGCCGGCGAACTCGGTTGTTCTTGGGAATCCCGCTCGGTTTTACATGTCGCGCAGAGAGTTCGACGCGAAGAGGGATGCATGGGAAAGACAGATTAGCAAGAAGTAAATACGTGTGTCAGGCGAGCAGAGATGATTGACCTAGAAAGATACAGGGTAATCGACTTATCTGTCGAGTTGCAGCCCGGCGTCCTCAAAGCCGACGGCAGGTACGTCCATGGAAAGGAGATACGCAGATTTGAGATACGTCAGTTTGTCTACGCGCCGGATAACACGTTTATGCATTGGGTTGAGACTGAGACGCACATAGGGACCCATGTTGAGATGCCGGCGCACTATAGGAAAGAGGGCAGATCGGCGGCTGAGATGCCTCTTGTGAACTTCATGGGCGAGGCAATAGTGCTCAAATTTGATTTTCTGAAGCCGAAGGACGGAGAAGGTCAGCCGATAAGACCAGCGCATCTTGAAAAGGTGAGAGAGAAGGACATTGTTTTGATGTGGAGTCCCTTTAAGGGGCGGGAGGCTCCGTACATATCGGCGGAGGCTGCCAAGTGGCTTGCGGGCAGGGGTATCAAGATGCTTGGCGTTCAGAACGTCGGGGTTGAGGAATCTCATTGTTCGATGGTGACGCATGACAGCCTGTTGACCAAAGACATACCGATCATCGAGGTCTTGGCTAACCTAGACCAGATCAAGAAGGAGAGAGTATTCTACATCGGGCTGCCGCTGCGAGTTGCGAACCTGGATTCATCATGGATCAGGGCCGTCGCCCTTGAACCTCAGTCTTAGCCACCTAGCTGATGAAAGGTTCCTTTTTTCTAGGAACTTCTGGTTTGTCTTCGAGCGGTTTTTTAGGTTTTTCTGTGAAAGGAACGGTGGATCGGACTTGTCTGAATGAAGCATATATAAACAACTTCGCCATTTTATTAGGGCATTAGAGATTGGGTTCTCTTTGTCGAGTGTTGGTTGAAGGTGATTTGGTATGGTTGGTAAGAAGAAGATGCAGGAGTATGAAGAGAAGATAAAGCAGGCGTTGCTCGTTCTGGGTCAGGTTTCGGAAGACAATACGACGCCTCGGAATATAAGGCGGGCTGCTAAGGAATCTATGGATACGCTTCAGTCGACGCAGTACTCGTACGGCATCAGGGCGTCCAATGCCGTCTCCATTTTGGATGAGATCCTGCAGGATCCGAACATGCCGCCTTACACGCGGGTCAAGCTTTGGAACGTCATGAGCACGATTGAAGCAATCAAGGACTAGAGGCGAAAAGGCAGCCGCATCATCTCTCTTTTTCATTTTGAAATCATTTTTTAAGCCGAAAGCGGCTTCTATCGAGTATTTTGTATGGGATTGTTTCCTCAGCTGGGAAGACCCTTGTAGATTTGACTGTCAAATTTTTCTGTGTTTTGACTGTCACCGTCAAATGGGCAACCTACTAGAAGATCTAATATTCTTGTCCGACAAGGAAGGAGACCGAGAAGGCTTCTTCATAAGGCTTGTGCAAGCCACAGTTCACAGGTGTAACCACTGACCTTTCTTTTTTTGTTAAATTCTTTCAAGTTAATTATAGATTAGCCTTTTCCCGATTTCCTCTTTCTCAGACTAATCCCCCAGTTCTTTCCGCTTCTGGTTCCGCCAATATCGACGGATTGGACTGTCTGGTTTGGCAGGACCACGAGCATAGCCTTTATCTGACCTTTGTTTCCTCATCAGTTAATGTTCTGTGAAAATAGACTTAAAATTTGCTATGAGGTAGAATAAGCCCCATTTCTTCAAGTATTTATACTGGCGTTATATTATTGGAGCGTGGAAAGTAGATGCCACTTAGAGCTGTCTTGGTTGAGGACTCCAATTCAATTGAGAAATCTCTACATGAATGGGTAAAGATTTTTTAATTAAAGGATCTGCAATATAATTGAGATGAGATATGATAAGATGTCCCAGATCTTTGAAACTATTGTCTTGTCTCTTAATATTTTATCTATTTTTATCAGGAGTAATACTGAGTGAGGCAAATGCCTACGTACAGGCGAATAACTTCGTTGAGGCATATTATGAACGTGATCCTATCTTAATATCTGGCGACCAAGAGTTTACCAAAGAAAATGGTGTTGTCGGAGGTTCAGGCACTGCTGAAGACCCTTACGTCATAGAAGGTTGGTACATAAATTATACCCAGCGTGGAATAAGCGTAGAAAATACTTACGTGTATTTCGTGATCAGAAATGTGAGACTTCTAGGTCCAGGCATGACGGGGGGTGGAGCGGGCATCATGTTTTCTTATGTAAGAAATGGAAAAATTGAAAATGCTACAGTAACTAACACCACCTATGGAATTTCCTTGGTTTTTAGTTCCTACAACAACATCACCGGGAATAGAGTTTCTAATTGCTGGAATGGCATCAGGGTTGATGCTCAATCTAGCTACACTCTAATAGACAACAATGATGTTTACAGTCAAGGTCAGAGCGGCATAGCCTTACATGCGTGCACGCATAACACTATTGTAAACAACAATGTTTCAGGAAACGCTGGGATCGGAATCAACATCTTTGAACACGCCAGTTATCAGATTGTCGCAAACAATAGCATCCTTAACAATGGTGGTGCGGGCATAGGTGTGGATTATGACAGCCATTTTATTAAAATAATCGGTAACACTCTTGTTAGAAATGGTTATGGTATTAAGATCGGCGGTATGGGGACAAGCCCTCACGACATAGACATATACAGAAATAACTTCATCGACAATGGATTATTGATTTCATCAAATTCATTCAGTATAAGATGGGACTTTGAGGGTGAAGGAAACTATTGGAGTGACTACATGGGCGTTGACATAGATGGAGACGGCATCGGCGAAACCGTTTACATGATTAGTGCTGCTAACCGAGATAACTGCCCATTGGTCACTCCTTACTCACCATTAACTATGCCCGAGAAGCATAAGTCCAACGCGGTTTGGTGGTCATGGTTAACTATGGGACTCGGTATAGCGGTGATAGTGACAGCTCTCTTTACAATCAAAACTGGCATGTACAGGATGCTTCTGAAATACACGCCGCCTGCTGTCATAGAAATAATGTTGATTGCTTCTGTCGCAATATTCTTTTATGCCTTTTCTACTCGTCTCGTGCTTCACGATTCTGCGGCAGCATTTGGCAGATTTCCGATCTTAATCGCAATTATATGGTTATTAAGAAGAAAGTGGAATCGAAAGCTCGTTTTGGCTGCAGGCACGATCAGCATGCTATACGGGTTGGCAACGCTGATTTCAATGGTGTTAGATGCGGAGGTCCTTCGGAGTCAATGGGTTCTCATGGATGAAATTGGTTTAGGTTTAAGCCTATTGTCAATGCTTGTTGTTGCTGACTATTATTCTAGACCCTCAGCTCAAGAGATAAAACTTGAAGAAATGTTAAGGGCAAAGGGGAGAATAGAAGTGAAAAAGGTGCCCGAAATCACAGGTGTAGGCATAAAAGATGTCAAGGACCTATTTTTTACTCTGTCCAGTAGGGATTCATCTCTTCGAGGTTTCTATGTTAACGACAGCAACGAGTTCATGCTAGAATCTCTTCCAGTCAACTCGATCAACGATATGGGCAGATTTGGTTTCGAGGAGCTCGCCTCAGCTTTACGCATCTCAACAGATGAGGCTGAGGGAATCGTCAGTGCTCTACGTATAGAAGGAAAAATCAAAGGAACTATTACCTTAAATGGAAAATCCTTCATAACCCGAGACAGAATAAAAGAAGAAATTCTGAGGAGCATAGAATGAAAGTAGTCAGTTTCAAGAAAGAAGCAGAGAGACTAAACATTCCAGTTGGGGCTGTAAAGATAGTTCTAGAAGAGTGTGTAGAGAAAGATGAGATTCACGGCATAATTGATGCCTTGAACCAAGAGATCATAATTTATGAACCTGAAGAGATGGAAAACCTAGCTGCACGCTTAATTAATGAAAGTGTCTCCCTTCAGCAACTCGTAGGTGAACTTGATCTGAAGAAGGAACGTGTGGAATTAATTATCAAGTTCTTAGAAGAAAAAGGATTTAGCGGTCCATCCACTGGCAATCGTAACTTCATCCCCATCGCATCGACAAATGAGAAAGAAGCCTTTCTTTGCCCTTTCTGCGGTGCACCATATGGGTACAAAATCCCACCTGGAACCTTTCAGGTTAAATGCCGTTACTGTGCAGCCACAATACTGGTTCCACGTAGGGTTGGTGGCCTTTTTCAGTGCTGCACAAATCATCAGGAGACTATTGCAGTTGGAATGTGCAGTGAATGCGGCAAGAACTTTTGTGGAAACTGCTTATACGTTGTGAGAACCCCGGGATATTATCAGCAACTGCCACAGTACTCATACTACTGTTCTGAATGTCTCAAAATGAAAGGCCTAAAAACAAAAAATCTTATGCCTCCGACTGCCCACATGATCAGTGAGAGACTGACCGTTTTGAACGCGAGAGTCCAGATGTTAACTACTATGATTAGTCCTCAAGAAGCAGAAGACCTCTACACAAGCATGCGAACACCTACCACCGATTATTCTACTGAAAGAGCAACTAAAGAACCTGAGATGGACGATATCTTAGAAAAATATATGCATCTGGGACTAAGCCGCAAAGACGCCATACTCAAAATGGCAAAAGAAAAAGGAATAGAATTGAGACCCGGCTTGCACTTTTCTCCGACAATGGATGACGCATATTCAGAATTGCAGGAAGAGATGAAACAAGCCGAACGCGCTAGGCGGGAAAGAGAAAGGCACGAGACCCAATTTTTCTTACACAAAAAGAACGAGGGTCTCTATGAAGCATTGGTACAGATCTACACCATTAAATACGGCGATGGAAGCAGACGAGACCTAGAAGACAACATACAAAGCCTCACCAAATATGGATTGAGCCGGGAAGAAGCAATCTACAAGCTCGCCGAAAAAGAAAGATGCATCAAAAAGGATTACCGAGTTCCTCATGAAAATTGAATGTAGAGAGATGGTTAAGATCTCTAGCATAATTATATGTTTTTTCCTAACCTTTAATAAGGAAGATGCGATCCAAAAAATGTTGTGAGCTCTTGGATCTAGGGGAAACTGAAATGGCTAAACTCAAGGTCAACATCTTTTATGTCTTCGCTGCAACATGCATCTTGCTTCTTGCAGCCTACTTCTGGGTCTCATATCTTCCTCAGATTAGTGGTTCTCCCCAATACGAAGGGATCAGAAACATGGTGATCCTTCTGACCGTGATCTTGATAGCTTTAGCTGCTATCCAAATTTTTCTTGCCATAGAAAGAGAGAAGAAATCACCGTAGCAAATCATCTCAGCAGAATAGTGAGCCTAGAGATACGAGAGGCTTTTCGCTCTTTCTACCGCGAAGGCTTGGCTGTCTTGTATCGCGTAAAGCCGCAGTGACCACACGAATAGCGGTCTCCATGGTCTGCCATAAAGTAGCCGGGACCACAGCGGTCGCATGTTGGAAGGAGCCTTTTAACCTTCCCGTCTTCGATCTTGTACTTGGACGATATGAGACTTTTCTTGTGTGCTTTTTTCGTGGCTTCTTTTGACATCTGGGTGATCACTCCTTCTTTTCTGTTTTGGGCTGGTTTCTTTGTATGATGTATCCTGGTTCCACGCGTTTGGCTTGTTCAACTGAGTCGTAGACATTTGCTCTGCCAGTGGCTAGCCTGCTTCCAGTTCTTGTTCCGATCTTTTCCACATAAACTGTTTCCTTGTCTGCATTCAACATGTCCGCTATTTTCTGCCTAACTTCGATGCGGGTAGGCGTTCCGCTCCCTTTGTGGTCCACGCTGAATTTTAGTTCTTCTCTTTTGAGTAGCTCGTTTCGGCGTTTGTCGGTGATCTCGACCTTCATTACCGTTCATCCTCTAGGTCCATCTCTTTGATTAGGGAGCTCCTACTTTAGTCTTTCGAAGCTCGGTTCTCCATTCTGTCAACTATTCCGCGGACTTTTCTTTTGGTGTCCTCGTTGACCCTTATCACGACTATGCCTTCTTTCGGTTGCCCGTAGACCACTAAGGAGTCGTTCGGCGCTGAGAGAACGGCGACAAGCGTGATCAAGTCCTCTTCACCCTCAACGAGTATTTTCGCTCGTCCCTTGTAGGCGACAGCCTCTTCCACAACTTGCCATGCTTCTTCTGTCAATGTTCCAGCAGGGTTGACCAGCCTCAGGCTTTTCTCCGCTTTGAACTCTGTGGGCGGTATGGGTCTTCGCATGACCTTGTTGTCAACGATTAGGACATCAGGAAAAAGGCCTCTTTCAACGGCGTTTCGTGAGATCCTGTCGCCGACCGTTATCAGTTTCCGTGGTCTAGTTTTATCTATCAGATCTGCCAACCGTTCTGTGGTTTGTCTGAACGAGCCTCGGATCAGCATGCCAAGCGGAGCCTTAAGCTCCTGCCGCAGCTCCTTCGTCAGAATGCGGAACTCCAATCACCTTATGCGAATTTATTATGATACTATTACCTTCACGTCTAGGATGTAGCTTGCAGGTAGAGAATATTCTCTTAGAAAATAAAGCTTACGATCTAAGGAAAAAAGGATATGGCATTCCTACTATGTTATGAAACCTTAAATGTGAATGACGGGCAAGGGATAAACGGGAATATAATACAAGCGTCTCAAGATTGCTTACAAGGGAGACGGAAATGCCTAACGAAAGTGCAGAAGATTATGTAATAGCTAATTTGTTGGTCTTAACTGTCATTATACTGGTGTTTGACTTGATAATAAAAGGTGCGGAGTTTGCATCCATAGTATATTGGATGTGGCTCTGGATTGTCATACTGGAATTCATCTTTATCTTGTATAAAGAGAAAAGTTTGGCTGATAAACGGTCACAGTTGCCAATGCGTATTGAAAAAAGGAAAGCCAAATCTCCATCTGGATTGGTCAGACATTCTCGTGAGGTGTTTAGAAACCACATACAACGTAAAAGATTGAACTTCTAATCTAACCCTTACTTCAATCGCATTAATTGTTAGAATTGGTTTTCTAGCATGGTACGCAGTAAAAATATTAGAAAAAGCATACCCTCAGCCTCCATCGACAGCAGTACACAATCCGTAGACAATCACATTTCCTCTATTTGTCGGGATTTCCACCATTAAAGAAGACTTTGTCGTAAGGGAAGTCTTATTTCGAGATAAACACCCCATTTTGCTAGACAAAGACAGAAATTGGATTCTCACACAGGCACATGGCTGATAGCCAAGGATACGTAAAAAGCAGCCTCAAGATTATAGTATGCGAATTGCATAGCGGCCTTTCTTCTTGATCTCCATAGTTTTGGCTATGGCAGAGGTTTCAGGATCAATGATTATCGCCGACCCGCCAAAGTCGTCGCTTATGTCCGTGGATTTGCAGTTGGGGCAAACGTTTCCTTCAAAGATTATGCGGCATTTCCTACAGGTCTTTTCCACCATTTTCGACACCTTTTTGCTTCTGGTTTGGTTGGCTCTCAGCCTCCGATTTTGTGTTTCCCACGTCTTCATCGATCCATTCCAGTTTGCCTAGGAATGGCTGTCGTGCAGTCACGCCTATCTTTCCGAAGCTGCCGCCTCGAGCCAGCGAGACTGCTGTGATGCGGACGCGCATTCGGTCGCCGGTGGCAATCTTTCTCTTTGTTTCTTTTCCCATGAGGACTCCTTGTTTCTCGTCGTACGAGATGAAGTCGTCCATAAGTTGGGAGACGTGGATCAACGCGTCAACCGGGCCGACGCGGATGAAGGCGCCGAAGTCAGCTATTTCCACCACTTCGCCCTCAACGATCTCCTGTATCTGCGGATAGAAGGTCAAGAGGGAAAAGGTTACTCTGTGGTGGGTCGCGCCGTCGCCGGGGATTATTTTGCCGATCGGCGAGATGTTGATGTCTGTCACCGCGATCACGTAGCCCAATTGCTCGTCGACTATGCCTTCATACTTCATCTTCAGCTGCTCGCGAGCTGCTTTCTGAAGGGCTCCGCCGAAGTTTTCGGGGGGTATGCGGATCGAGTCTTCCAGAGTTATCACGTTGAACGTAACCGTCCACTCCTATACAGCCAAATCGCTAGATCAAGATAACGAAAACCATAATATTAGCACTATTATTAAAACGTTCGCTCCAAATAGGTCAAAGAATCCCTTGAAGCCAGAATCTTCGTCTCTTAGCTGCCAGCAGAACGAAAGACGCTCAGCCTTTCAACAATTCGCATCTGCGGTCCACGACTTCCAATGCCCCTGGACCTGTTCCAATCAAAGTTACGGGGACCGATATTTCCCACTCGATCTTTTGAACAAACTCTTTGGCCGCATTCGAAAGCTCATCGTAAGACCTCACTCCCTTGCATTCTGGATAGAGAATGTCAATTTTCGTCACGGCTGCCTGCGTAGCCCCATTCAGCATAACAGCCCTCTTGGCAAGGTCAAAGCAGAACGGTGCGGCTCTGCGCCGTCTTCCGGTCACGGCTCCTCTTTCCGCCCAGCCTCTCTTTTCAGCTTCTTCCCATGAGATCTCGCCCGGGAGAGGTCCAGCGCCAACTCTGGTCGTGTATGCTTTGAATACAGTGATGACCTCGTCAACCTTTTTCGGACCGATTCCCACATCCGAGCATGCTGCTGACGCGGTTACGTCTTTGGATGTGCAGTAGGGGTATGTGCCGTGCCAAAGCGAAATGTAAGTTCCTTGGGTTCCCTCGATCAGCACCTCGTTGCCCTTGTCGATTGTAGCGTTCACCTCCAGCGGGACATCTGCCAGAAACTCCTTCAACTCAGGCACGTCCCGTGCTTGTTTAGCTTGGCGTAGTACGCGGTCGACGTTGCAGGGTCCCGTGCCGGTGCCTGTTGTCTTTATCTCGGTAGCCAGGTGCCCTTTCTTGTCGGCTTCGATGTGTTTCGGCTCAATTATGGCGCATTGCGGGTCTACGCCCACGCGGTTCCCAGCGTCTAGAAGTTTCACTTCTTGTAGGAATACATTTGGGTCTACGAGCACGCCTGGACCGATCAGAAGGCGGCATCCATCGTAAACGAAGCCGCATGGAACCATACGCAGCTTGTAGACTCGCCCCTCATGAATGACTGTGTGTCCCGCGTTGGGTCCCACTCCGGCTCTGGCGGTTATGTTTACTTTGTCTTTCAACGCGAGATATGAAATGATCTTTCCCTTGCCTGTGTCCCCGAAGAAACCACAAACAACAACTGTACACGGCATCCCAGTCTACCTCCAACTCACGGAAAGTGATGTTAACACCCAGCCCTTTTAAGCCTTTAGCCCAGACGGGCTCCTAAGATGCAACAGAAGCGGCAAAGTCATCGGCATCCGTTTCCAACCGAATTTCGGAACGCCCACGAGCATGGGCACTAGTGAGTATGGGCCGCATGTTTCTGGCATGCGGGTAGAACCTATTTTGTTGGGTGTCAGATCGCCCGTCGAAACTGTGTCACAGCCGGGGCTCCGTTAAAGAGTCCTCATCATCCGAGCTATGTAAGATGCGAACCGAGCTTATCACTCTTTCGTCGGCAACAGCGCAAGGCTTTATTCGTAGGCGTTGCCCATAGATACGTGAGAAAAACTAGGCGAAAGACAACAGTGGATGAAGCGGAATGAACCTCAAACCTAAGAAACTCGTTGGCGAACACGAGTTCTACTGTTGCGGCGCACGTGTCCTCATCAAGGACGGCGAGATCAGGGTGCTCACCGAGCCCAGAATTGCCTATTGCCCCCTGCATGAGTCCCTGTATGGAACCAAGGTGTGGGACAAGGAAGCGGTCAAACTCTCCGTCTCGCAGAAGATTAGGGGGCACGGTTTCTGCTGTGAACAGAGGTCCTTCGACGGCTCAATAGTCGTTCCTTACGGAAGCTCCGAAATAATCTCTGTATGCATGAAGAAAGGGCTAATAGACTGCGCAGTAACAGTCTGCGATGGCACTGGAACAGTCATAACCAACAATGCGGATCTAGTCCAAGCGATCGGTGCTAGGCTGACTGGAATCGTAAGGACATCGCCCATAAAGAGCACAATAGAATACATGAGAGCCAACAGCGGCGTCGTCCTAGACGAGTCCAAAGCAACGATCGACCAATGTGCTGGCGTGAGCAAAGCAGCTGATCTGGGATACCGCCATATCGCCGTGACAGTGGCAAGCTTCAACTCAGAAGCGCTCAAAAAGATTCGGGAAGTCGAAAAAGAAAAAGGCATAAGCGTAGCCGTATTCTCTGTGTGCAACACATGCGCTGATGAGGCGGATGTTGAAAGGATTTCGGCAAATGCAGACATTGCATGCACCAGCGCCTCTAGGCTCGTACGTGAAAGGATCGGCCCGAAGGCTCTCATGCAGCTGGGCGTGACAATTCCCGTGTTCGCTTTGACGAATCTTGGCAAGAGCCTGCTTCTCTCGTACTTGATGGAATTCAACGAAGGCCTCGTGGCATTCAGAACCAAAAAAATGCCCTACATCGCCGAGGGTAGGGGTCCGAGGCTTAAAGAATAAGCATAAAAACTCGTAAAGACATTGAGGAAGAGTTAGGCTTAGGATGTGCTTTATCATGTCGTCTGTCGAGGTTATTGCGGTCAAAGGTCTGCCTCTCGTCAAGGAAGGCGACGACCTCGGAGAACTCGTATGCGGTGCCGCTGAAAAACAGGGTACGCCGATCCGCGAAGGCGACATCATGGTAGTTACCCATGTCGTGGTTTCACGAGCCGAGGGAAACGTGATAAACCTTGATGCCGTGGTGCCGTCCGAGTTTGCCAAGTCCTTTGCCGAAGAATTCGACAAGGACCCCGCCTTGGTTGAAGTCGTTCTGAGAGAGGCAAAGTCCATTGTGCGTATGGGCGACGGCCACATCATCGCGGAGACCAGACACGGCTTCATCTGTGCCAATGCGGGGGTTGACAAGTCGAATGTCCAAGGGGAAAGAAATGTCGCTCCTTTGCCTGTGGACCCTGATGAATCCGCCCGCAGAATCCGCCGGAGAATAAGCGAGATAACGCATCAGGATGTGGCTGTCATCGTTTCGGACACTCATGGCCGTGCCCTGCGCAGGGGGGAAATCAATGTTGCAATAGGGGTTGCGGGCATGAAGCCGATCCGCGACCGAAGAGGCGAGACCGACCTTTTCGGCTACACACTCAAGATCAAGCAGACAGCCGTGGCCGACGAACTGGCTTCAGCAGCAGAACTCGTAATCGGGCAAGCAAACGAGGGAATACCTGTCGCCATAATCAGGGGATACCCATACCCGAGAACCGAAGAGGCAAGCGCCAGAGAGCTCACATGGCCAAAGGAAAAAGCACTATTCCTATAGCAGAGAAAAACCGTTAAGCGTCAAGGTGAAAGTTGAAAGGAGTTTGAATATTTGGAGAACAACGAGCAAGCAAGACGAATCGAAGAACACCTAGTTGGCCGCCGACGAGAGATCCGCCTGATCCTTGCAGCTGTAAGAGCGGGGCTCCCCGTGCTGATCGAAGGCGGAGTCGGCCGCGGAAAGACCAAAGTCTCCATAGAGGTAGCCAACGCCTTGGGACGCCCCTTCTTCAGAGTGGATGGTGCGCCGGACGTGACGGTTCAGAAGATTGTGGGCTGGTTTGATCCATCTTTGGTTCTGATGGAGACAGATGAGGCTCAAAAGAGGGGAATCAAACCCGGTTTCTCATGGGACACATTTATTCCCGGTCCCTTAACCGAGGCTATGATGCAAGGCGGAGTTCTTTTCGTGAATGAGGGCACCAGGCTTCCCTCTGACACTTGGAATGCCCTGCTGACGGCTATGGATGAAAAGATTGTCGTCATACCGAAACTTGGGGTCGTCGAAGCCAAGCCCGGTTTCTGCATCATTGTCACGGCTAACCCTATGGAACATGCGGGAGCCTATCCACTTCCCGAGGCAGCTGCAGACCGTTTTGTCTGGGTTCCCATGGAACGCCAAGACCCCAGCGAGGAACGTGAGATCGTCCGCCGCGAGCTCCTAGCCAAAGGGTACAAGGAAATATCTGGGAACGAGGATGCACTTGACATCATTGTAGCTTGCGTGGACCAGACATACCACCATCCAGACTTGGCTACTGGAGTTTCCGTTAGGGCCGGCATCCAGATGGGCTGCATACTTGCCGAGCTGGGAGAAAATTTCCGTGATGAGCACATCGTCTTTCAAGCGGCTCTTATGGCGTTCCAGAAGAAACTGAGGCTGAAGGACAACGTGGCCAAGACGAGGGAACAGATCATAGCGGAAGTTGTGGACGCCGTCTTCCACGGAACCTCATCTGGAGGAGGCGGCAAAGGTTTTGATTCTCCCGGACCCTCACCGGGCAACGGCGAAAAGACCGTCCCGAAAGAGGACGCTGTTAGACAAAGGAGAAGCAAGACTGACGAGGGAGACATCGGCAACGAGTCCTTCTCCACCCGGCCTCTAATAGTTCAGCCTAAGAGGGAGATCCGCAAGTTGAGAACCTTCTCTAAGGAGAAGCCTGAAAAGGTCGCGGGGCAGCTGAACAGCGACCCTGAGTATGCTAAAGAGGTGCAGGGGGCTGACCCTGAAGCCTTCATAGAGGTCTTTCACAGGGTTCGCCCGTGGCTTCACGAGAAAGTCTATGATCTCATTCTGCACATGTATACGCAGAGCATTCTCGCGAGGGCTGAGGAAATCTATCTTGCAGGAACGCGGACGCCTCTGTTGAGGACGACGCATTATGAGCCTTGCAGGGGCGAAGTAGACTGGGAGGAAACCATAGACAGATATGCTGAGACCGCTTCCATGAATCAGGAGACCATAGTTGTCAAAGAGCCCCTTCGCGTCAAACGTTCCTTGGTCCTCATGATGGACCATTCGGGCTCCATGTCTGGAAGAAAGGTCCTCACAGCCGCTCTTTGCACCGGCGTCCTCTCTTGCGCTTTGAGAGACGAGGAATTTGCGGTCATCCTCTTCAGCAGCGATGCCCATGTTCTCAAAGAAATTGATAGACGCAGAGACGTTCACAGCCTGATCAGAGAAATCTTGGAACAGGCACCTAAAGGGTTCACGGATATCAGGGGTGCGCTGGATGCAGGATTGGGACAGATGGAGAAGGCTTCCTGCAAGACTAGAATCGGGGTTCTGATCACAGACGGGATTCACACCACGAAGGACCCTGTCCCAACCGCTGAAAGATACAAACCCCTTCACGTACTGGGCGTTCCCAGCGCCAGAGGAAAAGTCATAAAGACAGAAAACTGCAAAAGACTGGCTGAGGCAGGCAAAGGAAAATTCTTGATGCTTAAAGATTACGAGGACGTTCCCTCAGTCATCCTGAAACTGTTGATTTAAGAATGGCTCCAATTGACTGATGAAATCCTAGGCAACCCTGCCCTTCTTTATCAGTGTTTCCGCTCTTTTCAGGTCCATCGGCGTGTTGATGTTGAAGAACGTGATCAGGTCGGGATCGATCTGCTCAATGACCATCGTTGAGATGTACCGCACCCTTTTGAGCAGAGATATCATGGAACGCAGCAGCGTCTCGCCCCTTTCAAGCGCCAAACCCGCAGCCGCCAAAGCAGAACCTGTCTTGTAGACAGCCTGAAGCGGCTCAATATCGTCGTTTGTCCACTTCGGGATCACGGCGTCCATACCAGCCGAGACTTCAAATAGGAATTCCACGACTTCCTCCGAGATGAACGGCGTATCACATGGCAGCAAAATCGCGTGGTCGCCCTGCGCGTTTGCGAAGCCAGTTAGGGCGCCGACAAGTGGACACTGAGCGCCTTTCGAATCCATCAAAATCTTTGTATCTTTGGGGAACAAAGGCAGATAGGCTTCTTTCTGCTTTGCAGATCTGACTACGACTATTGTTTCATCAACAAGCGGCTGGGCTCTTTCAAAAACATGCAGGATCAGAGGCTTTCCCGCCAGTGGCACGAGCCCTTTATCTTGACCGAACTTATCGGAATGTCCGTCCGCAATAATTATGGCTGTCTTCATCTGGCTGTCCTTACGTCCTCTTTATGCGATCAAGAATATGGTTGGCAATCGCATCCGCGATGTTCACTTTGGTCACGGACTGCAGACCCTTCCAGCCCGGTTGGCTGTTAAGCTCAATTATCAGCGGTCCATCATCGCCCTCCAGAATGTCTATACCCGTCATCTCGCAGCCTATTGCTTCAGTAGCATCCAAAGCCAATTTCTCAATGTTTTTGGGCGGTTTGTAGTGCTCAGGTCTGGCGCCGAGGCTCACGTTTGTCTTCCAAGAATCGGCTACCCGCCGCATGGATGCCAGAATGTGACCGCCAAGCACAAAGATGCGGAGGTCGAAGTTTCCGTGGGCAACAAACTCCTGCAGATACAGAACATGGTGCTGGAAGTCAAGGGTTCTGAAGATCCTCTCTGCGATGTCTGGGTCTGAGAGCCTTGTGGAGCCCATCCCGCGTGAGCCGAATATGGGTTTGACAACGACATCGCCGCCCAGTTCATCGAATGCCTTCAATGCGCTGTTGGCACTTTCAGCCACAACTGTGCGGGGAACAGCCAGTCCTGCTTCCTCGATGAGGGTTAACGCGTAGTATTTGTCAACCGAACGTTCGATGGCATTGGGAGAGTTGAGTATGTACATTCCCCTGCGTTCAAGCCTATGGAGAAGGTCCAGCCGGAATATTGTCTCTTCAAGCGAGCCCCGCCCAATCGGACGCACGGTTATGGCTGAGAGGTCTCTGAGAACATCGGCTCCGTTCATCGAAACTTCAGGCATAGCCCCCACTCGGGCAGTGAGATCTGGAAAACGGAAGCAGACGGGGACGACACCATGTTTGGTGAAGGCTTCTCGCAGCTGAAATGTGCACCAAGATTCCTCGTCTCGCGTCAGGATGCCGATCTTCAAATTGTTACCACCTGTCTGGTCGCCACATGCAAGGAACGGCTTTCGGGAAGAGGGTCTCAGGGATCGCCATATCTCGACGCGGTGCGATGCCGCCGGCTGTGATCTTGCCCGCGCCTTGATGCATCTTTAAATCTATGATCGTGAGCCATCTAGCCTTTTTCCCGCCTTCGGATAGGCATACTTTATGATGCCCGGGCTTTTTGTCTATAACCTCAAAGTCCGCCGACATGATCCCACCGACCCCAATTCTTCTCGGATGAATTTCGGATTGAAGACTACAAATAAGAGGCTTACGTATGGTGATGCTTAAAAATATATGGCTGAAGGCTGTTGACGCCGTGATCAAAAAGGCTGAGCCCCGCTCCAAACGTGCAGTGCCAGAATCTCTGTTTCGTTCACGCGGAGGCATTCCTTGGCACGACGCTGATGGTTCCGTGGCTTCGAAAGCTTTCGTTGAGATGTCTGAACCTACAATTTTATTAGGGGGAACTGGTGTATTATGAAGAACAATTCGGAGCGAAATGCATCGGAATGTCGGAGAAATCAAGGATGTCGGATTTAGAAAAAAAAGTCTTGACCGCGGTTGAGAAGATAGTGGACTTCGAGACAGGGGAAACATTTGGCGAGATGAAGATGATTAAAGGCATCAAAGAGACCGAAGAAGGCATAGTCAAAATCGACTTCATACCGACAAGTCCCTTCTGCCCCATGGCTGTCAAGCTCGTAATGGAGGTAAAGAGGGTAGCCGAGAACGTTGAAGGCGTGAAGAAAGCCCTTGTCTATTGCCGCGGGCACATCATGGAAGAAAAGATAAACAAGATGATCAACGAGTAGGCTCGCAGGCTAGCTCTGCCACCAAATAGGTTGAAAACGCCTTTACAACCTTAGCCTGAACGAATTTTCCCAACAAGTCTTCGTTGCCTTTTATCACGATCGGCTTATAGGCGAAGTTCCTTCCGATCCACGAGGCGCCTCTTCCCTTCTCGTCAATGAGTATTTCGCCTTTCCAGCCGAGCCAGCGCTCATTCTGTTCAAACGTTATTCTTCTGACGATTCTTGTGAGCTCGGTGCTGCGAGCCTTTACCCCTCCCGCATCATGCTGCCTCATCTTCTCAGCTGGAGTGTTGGGTCTGGGGAAGAACTTTGAAATGTTCACGGTGTCCGGCTTGACTTCTTCGACAAAGGAGAGCGTCCTCTCGAAGGCTTCTCGGGTCTCGCTTGGAAAGCCGCAGATCACGTCGGTTGCCAACGATAGATCGGGAACGGCCTGTCTGAACGTGTTAACTATTTCCTTGAACTCCTCAACCGTGTACCGTCGGTTCATCCGCCGCAACGTTTCATCGTCCCCGCTTTGAATCGGCAGGTGCAGAAACTTGAAAACCTTCTCGTTTCTGTAGGCGTCAATGAGGTCTGGCAGAATCCGCGACAGATAATCAGGGTTCATCATTCCAACACGGATCAGGAATTTCCCCTTGACTCTGCAGCATTCCTTGAGCAGCTCAGCGAGGTTCGTTCGGGCATCCAGCCCATAAGCACCATTGTCCTGAGAGGTTATCCAAATCTCCTTTGCGCCCCCCTCAACCGCCTGAGCGACTCTCCTAACGATGGCTTCCTCGGGATATGAGAATAAGGCGCCTCTCGCGAGCCTTACGCAGCAGAAGGTGCAAGCGCCGTTGCAACCCTCGGAGATGGGCACGATCTCGATTGTTCTGTTGAGCCGTGTTTTAGGTAGCCCCAATTTGACGGGTGGCATCTGAGAGAAGAAGACTCTGTTCTTTTCGCCCTTCACTGCGGCTTCGACAGCCAAGAGTATCTTGTCAACGCTTTGGGGGTCAAGCATCGCGGATAGATCTGGGGCTGCCTTAGAAATCGCCTCAGGGTTAATCTTTGGAAGGCAACCAGCGACTATGAGGGGCTTGCAGAGGCGATTGAGCCGACGCAGCTTTTGGATCACTCGGTCTTCTGTTGGTTTCTTGACACCGCAAGTATTGACCAGAATTATGTCAGCGCTGTCAGGACGATTAACCATGTGATGCCCGGCGCCGATCAACAACCCAAGCATGACCTCGAAATCAAACAAGTTCGCTGCGCAACCGTAATTCTTCGCATAGACGGCTTTGCCTGTCTCGGAAGCCTCAGAGAGACCGTTCCTAGGCGGCGGAGACCTCGTTGATGCGGCATTTTTCTTGGGAAACATCTGATCTGGGAAATCTTGAGAATACATAATAATAAGTTTGACTAATCATTGTAATCAACAAGAAACATCAGATAGATCAAACCCGTGAATTCGCATTTGCTTTTTTTGCATAAATACGATAGGCGACAACGATAGGAATGAAAAGATTTATAAAGAGAAGTAACCGACATAATTGAATCATATTTGTATATTAACATACAGACATTTATGTTAAATCCCATGGCTATCTATTCTGAAAGGCGGGAAGAAGATGAAACTCATCACAATATATCTCCCAGAACCGTATCTGGAAGCCCTAGATGAATTGGTGACCAGGCGGTACTATCCGCACAGGGCAGAGGCCATCCGAGTGGCCATCCGCGACCTCGTATCACTGGAGCTTTGGAGGAGGGAACAAGGTGGCGAGTCCAGCCGATAAGGCGCTTCAATGCGTCTTAGACGAGACCACACAGGAAGGACTTAGACAGCCAGGGTACTGCCGCATCGCAGTCCTAGGAGTCGGAGGAGCCGGCAACAACACCGTGACGAGGCTGATGGAGTCAGGCGTTATCGGAGCAGAATGCATAGCCATAAACACTGATGCTCAACACTTGAACGCCACGTACGCGAAGGAAAAGGTCCTCATAGGCGAGAAGATCACCCGCGGACTAGGCTCAGGCGGAGAACCCGAAGTCGGCAAGGCAGCCATCGAGGAATCAGCTGAGCACGTTGACAAGATTCTAACAGACATAGACATAGCCTTCGTAACAGCAGGCATGGGCGGCGGAACCGGCACTGGCGCTGCTCCCATTGTGGCAAGAATGGCTCGCAAAAAGGGCGCAATTGTCCTCGGCGTTGTAACCATGCCCTTCAAGATCGAGAAGGGGCGTATGGCTTACGCCATCAAGGGACTCAACGATATGCGCAGAGAGTGCGACACAGTCATCGTGATAGACAACAACAAGCTTATGCGTCTCGTGCCCCAGTTGCCGCTGAACGAAGCCTTCAAAGTCGGAGACCAAATCCTGGCAAACATGATCAAGGGCATAACCGAGACAATATCCGTTCCAAGCCTGATAAACCTCGACTTCGCGGATTTCAGAACCATAATCAGGAGAGGCGGCGTGGCCGTGGCAGGTGTCGGCGAATCAGACGCGCCAAACAGAGCGGAAGAAGCCGTGCAAAGGGCACTGAGAATGCCGTTGCTGGACGTTGACTACGCGGGAGCCAAGGGAGCCTTGATACACGTCTCAAGTGACGAACAGCTGACCATCGAAGAGGCAAGCAGAGTAGGCGAAATCCTGACACAGATGATGGGCGAAGACGCCCTAGTCATATGGGGAGCCAGAATCAACCCGAAGCAAACAGGAACCCTGAAAGTCACGCTCGTGATGACCGGCGTCAAATCACCGTATCTTCTGAGCGGATTCGGGTCCACCGCACCAGACGTCGCTGACTTGGAACCAAACAAGGAACCTGAAAAAGCACTCAACGTAGATCTGGGGCTATATCAGCTCTACGAATCTAAATAGCCCAGATTTTTTTCTCTACCTTTTTTTATTTTTTTGAACCTTAACGTGAAGGGCGTCGATCTTCCGAAGGGTTCAGTCGCACCTTTTTTTATAGCTTTGACAACATTCTCCGCGTTCATGTCAGCCTCAGCTTTCTCTATGGTCGTGTAGGCCAAGCCTATGGTTTCGGCTAGGTGCGAGTCGCTTCCTCCTGTCTGCGGCAACCCGACATTTGAGGCGAATCTTCTGTTCAGGTAGGTCATGAGGAAGAAGGGAAAAGACGAGGAGTTTACGACTTCCACCGCATCCATACCGTATGATGCGATCTCCTTTCCGAGTCCGATGCCGCCCTTGTAGAATGCTGATGGGTGTGCTGCGATGGCTATTCCGCCCGACTCGTGTATGTTTTTGACGGTTTCTTCTACGCTGAGTCCTTTGGGTATGTGCGATTTGACGTTGATTCCGAGGATATGCCCACGGTTTGTGGAGACTTCGATTCCCGGGATTACAACTATGTCGGTCTCTGTTTCCAGCAGTCGCAGTGCCCCTTCAACCGTGTCGTGGTCTGTGATGGCGACGCCGCTGAGTCCTTGTTTTTTGGCATAGCGGACCACATCGTCAAGGGTCGTCGCGCAGTCGTGAGAATAGCATGTGTGAACATGCAGATCGAACTTGGGCGGCGAAACTTTGTCCATTTTGTTCTACTAGCTTATCTTGCTTCCTGTCTTGACCGCCTTTTCAGGCTCGAGAAACGCGACGGTTGATTCGTCTGACGCGGCCATGATCATGACCTGAGATTCCACGCCGAACAGCTTCCTCGGCTCCAGATTCGTCACCACTGCAATCTGCCGTCCTTCAAGTTGCCCCGCCGAATAGTTTTTCGCTATACCAGCCACAGCGGTCTTCAGCTGGTTGTCGCCGATATCAATTGTTAGTTTGAGAAGCTTCTCCGCCTGCGGAATCCTTTCGACTTTGACTATCTTCCCGACGCGTATATCCAATTTTGAGAATTTTTTGAAGGGGATCTTCTCAGATGCCGATCTGGTTTTTTCAAGCATCTCCTGCAACTCCTTTCCCGATTCTTTGATCTTGTAGAAGAGGGGTTCTGCCTCTTTTATCTTGTGCCCCGGCGGCAGCTGCTCTGCGGCGTCCTTCCACTGAGCTGCTTTAGACAGGTTGAGCAATCTGCGTAGTTTCTCAGCGGTGTGGGGAATGAAGGGTTCCAGCAGGTAGGCAAGTGCCTTAACCAGCTGAGCGCTGACGTATAGCGTGTTTGCTGCCTCTTGTGGGTCTGTTTTGATGCTTTTCCATGGCTTTTTGTCGTTGAAGTATTTGTTGCCGATGCGGCCTAGTTCCACGACTTCTCTCGTAGCGTTTTGGATCTGGAAGCCTTCTAGGGCTTCTTCTACTTTCTTCAGGGTCTCCTGTATCGAGTCAAGAATCTTTATGTCGAGCTCGTCGATATCGTTGGGTGCAGGCACCGCGCCGTTGAAGTTGCTGTTTATGAATGTCAGCGTTCGGTGGACGAGGTTTCCCAGCGTGTCGTTCAGGTCCGAGTTTACTTTCTCGGCGAACGTTTCCCACGTGAAGTTGGCGTCTTTAGCCTCTGGACGCGTCGATGCCAGCGTGTATCTCCAATAGTCCGCTGGGAACATTTCGAGGGCTTCGTCAATCCAGATTCCGACGCCTTGGCTCTTAGAAAATTTCTGTCCCTCGAACATTAGGAACTCGTTTGTGCTGACGTTCCACGGCAGATTGTAGCCTTCTCGCGTGGCTAGTAACAGTGCAGGAAGGATCAGCGTGTGGAACGGTATGTTGTCCTTTCCTATGAAATAAAGGGTCTTCACGTCTTTGTCGAACCAGTACTCTCTCCATTTTTCGCGGTCCCCAGATTTCGCGAAATACTCTAACGTGGCAGAAATATAACCCAGCACGGCGTCAACCCAGACATATAGTGTCTTGTCCTCCGCGCCTTTGAAGGGCACAGGGATGCCCCACTTGTTTTCGCGGGTGATGGGTCTAGGCTTCAAGCCCTCTTTAAGAAAACTGAGGCTGAAGTTCCTCGCGTTATCTGGAAGCTGCCTGTTGTTCTCTATGTATTCTGTAAGTTGTTTGGTGAATTTCGGCAAGTCGAAATACCAGTCGGTGACCTTACGTATGATGGGTTCGTTGCCGCAGATAGCGCAGTACGCATCAACGAGCTTGGTTGGGTCCAGAAGTCTTCCGCATTGTTCGCATTGGTCTCCCCGCGCTTTGTCGTAGCTGCAGTATGGGCATTTTCCTTCGATGAACCTGTCAGGCAGGTAACGTTTGCATTTTTGGCAGTAAGGCATCTCGTCCTCTTGCGTGAAGATGTATCCGTTTGCTTCTATCTTGAGAAAGAAATTTCTCACGAAGTCTTTGTGAACCGGGTTTTCTGTTCGAGTGTAGTTGTCGAAGGAGATCTCCCATCTCTCCAGAATGGAAGACACCAGTCTGTGGTTTCGGTCGGTCAGCTCCTTTGGTGAGACTCCTTGTCGGATGGCTTCTACTTCTATGGGTGTTCCGTGTTCATCTGAGCCGCTGACGAAAAGAATGTTGTCTCCTCTGAGCCTGTGATATCTGGCAATAACGTCGGCTGACAGTATTGGCAGAAGGTTCCCTAGATGAAATATGTGCTGAATGTAGGGCCAAGCTGCGGTGACCAGAATTTTTCCGAGCGCGGACACCTCCAGACTTCAATATCAATTGACGGGCTAATACTTAAAGGCAACGGCACTGTGAAGCCAAGTTTCTGATGTGACATGTGTCTTAGCCTGTTCCGGTGGCTCTTCGGGATTGCAATCATCAAAACTTTTCATATAGGAGATCGAAGATTAACAAAAATCCGAGAGATAATGAGAACAAACCCAGCTGCAAAACAAATAGATTCTTCTATTTTTGAATATGATTCAATTTAAGTTCTTAAATAACGAAAGAACCATAAAAAAATTCCCCTTCCCAAATAATTCTGACCGTTAACCACATTTAAAATTTTTGTAACCGTGAAATTTTTTTCAGGGTGACACTTTTTTGCCTGTGAATCCCGCAGAGTCTAGCAGTCTACTGGCTCCGGTCTGAGCCGGCGTGCATGCCTCAAGTTGGTAACGGATCAAGAATATACCCTTCAAAGTCGCTTTCGGCATTCGGTTAGGCATCATCCTATGCGATGCGTTAGAGACACGGCGTCTCCATAAGGATCAGTGAAGATTTATAGTTAACCTTTAAGAGTTCCAACTGAGACTAATCATAGGCAACTTTGAAGCCAGAGGAGATTAGGATGAATTTGATTGTTATTATGCTTGACAGTTTCCGTCAAGACCACATAAGCTTCTACAACAAGGGCAACGCTGTCTTCGAAGACATTGAGCCGTGCAAGACCCCGAACATCGACAGATTCGCCGAGCAAAGCGTAGCCTTCAAGAACGCCTATCCATCCGGGTTACCCACGATCCCCGTCAGATGCGAGCTGATGACGGGTCAAGACACGCTTCCCTTCAGACCTTGGGAGCCGCTGACGCCTAGAGACAGGACAATCGCTGACATCCTCAGCCGAGAAGGGTACATCTGCGGCTTGGTATCCGACAACTATCATTACAGGGCGCCGGGCATGAATTTTCACAGAAGTTTCCATGCCTACCGCTGGATACGCGGTCAGGAATATGATCCGTACACTTCACATCCGTCCTGTCGCCGAATTGAAGACTACGTGAACGCCAATTATCCCGAGTTATGGCGGAAAAGGATCAGCCAGTTCCTAGCAAACACAGACGAATCTCGAAGCGCAGAGGACTGGTTTGCCGCTCAAGTCGTTAGGGAGTCGGTTGAATGGCTTAGAAAGAACAGGCTTCACAAGAAAGTCTTCCTGTGGATCGACTCCTTCGACCCGCACGAGCCGTGGGACCCGCCTAAAAAGTTCGACACATACACAGACAAAGACTACGTGGGAAAAAGGCTCATCATGCCGATGGGAGACAAGGCAAGTAACTGGGCGACCGACGACGAGATAAGGCACATAAGGGGGCTGTACGCCGGCGAAGCCTCGTTCGTCGATCATTGCTTCGGCATACTCTTCGACGATCTGGAGAAACTCGGATATTATGACGATTCCGTGATAGTTCTGCTGGCGGACCATGGACACCCACTGGCTGATCACGGAAAATTCCTGAAGGGAGCAGACAGACTCTACAGCGAACTTCTGAAGGTTCCATTTCTGGTGCACATGCCCGGCGGCGAAGGAGCCAGACGGACCAACGCGATTGTCCAGTTCTCAGACCTGTTGCCCACGATCCTAGACGTAATAGGTCTGCAGGGCAACGCTCGCTCGATGCATGGCAAGAGATTCACACCGGTCCTGAGAGGCGAAGCCGACAGACACAGAGACGCCATCATAGCAGGCTTCCACGAGGGCATAGACCGTTGCGTGAGAGACCAGAAATGGAGCTACATACAGAGGCCAGAAGCTGAACCTGACGAATTGTACAATCTGGCTGAAGATCCAAAGGAAAAAGTCAACCTGATCGACAGGCACCCAGAAGAAGCCCAGAGGCTGTCATCACTCTTCGGCCAATACTACCGCCGAGCCGACGCGAGAGCAGTAAAAGGCATACAAGGCAAATATGAAGTGGCTTCTGGGACTCTGGAATGAATGGCACGGCAGGCGGGAGACATAGGAATTAAGCAAAAAGGCTGAAAATTCCATAGTCTTCAGACTCTGTTGAGAAATCCTTGTGAAGGGAGAGCATACATGGGCGGGTCAATCCATCTGGACATGCATGACGGTGCCTTTGTGACTCGCCTCTTTTGTGCCACAAATCAGAGCCGTCTTGGTTGTAGCCCCATTATCGGACAAAACCATAAGTTGCTCTTTTGTTAATCATAATCAATACGGAATTCTATTTGTTAATCAAATCTACAAAGTCTGCCGGTAGGCTTCCCATTTGACTGTCACTGACAAAACACACGAAAAATTGTCAGACAAATGAGTCTACCTAGAATGCGACTAGAACACGCGTCTCTTTTTGAAGATTCAGAGGACTTTTGGCCACTTCTTCGTTTCACAGACAATGCCATAGCTGTCGGGGCGTCTTCCCCCGCCAACCACAACCATTTTTCTGCTGTCTGTCCCATCCATGACGCTTTTGTCAACCGATACAGCAACAACCCTGCCTACTATGAGGTGGTCCCTATGCCAATCTAAGACGCATTCGTAGTGGGCGGCGCATTCCTTTACTCTCGGAGGCTTCACCTTTTCTGACGGAATAGGCGTCAGCCCAGCCTCCTCTATCTCGTTTCGGCCACGGGGACACGCTTTTCCCGTTATCATGGCGGCTTTCAGAACCTCGCGGATAATGTCTTCTGTGGGAACATTTATCACAAATTCCCCGGTCTCCATAATGTTCTGATGGGTGTGATGCTGGGGAGGGCAGCTGAAAGCATAGCCTCTCATGGAGCCCACAGTCATAAAATTCGTCTTCACAGAAGCATTCACGGTGCCCTCCGAATCCACAGTTGTAACGAGGACCAACGGACACACAACAAAATTCCTCTGCCTATACCAGTTCCTCGCTTCCTCACCAGACAAGTCCTCAGGAGCCTGCAAAGGCAGAGAGACCTTCTCAACCATAGCCCTTTTTCCACCTTTATGAAATCTGGAATGACGACCATTCTAAAAGATTATCTCTTTCTTGTTTGGTATATGATATTTGGCTGAGTATATATCCTTGAGGATGTCGAAAAGTTGTCACGAAAAGGGCATAACGGTTCTCATTGGCATTACATTCAGGCTCCTGAAGAGATGTTTGTCCTCAGGAAATACGATTTTGACGAGGATACGCGATATCTTCTGCGGAAATGGTTGAACCTTGAAAGACCAAACCTAAGAATAGTAGAGATGGGCTCAGGCAGCGGATATTTCACGGAGCAATTGATCAAGATGGCAAATAACCCGTCAATCATCTGCGTTGAACCCGATGATGTACTACTCAAACACGCAAAGGAACACCTTGGGGCAAAAGTAGCCTTTACGAAAGGTTTTGTCGAAGACCCACCTTTGCCTGATGATTCTGCTGATTTAGTCATATGCCATGTCCTACTCTGTAACGTACCAGACATCAAGATGGCTGTAAAGGGAATGATTAGAGCGGCTAGACCTAGAGGCACTGTCTGTTCCATAGAACCAGTCTTTCTAGGGGGATCTAGCTCAGACCCTCAGGCTAAACTGATAGTTGAAGGACATTCTGCCAATGTTGATGGCGCATGGATCAAGAGAAAAGAGCTGATCAATTATCCAGACGAGTACCCCCATAGTCACTACATTTACCCTGAAATCTTTGCTGAATTAGGTCTCAGTCGAATCGAGGTACATGCTTTGGCTACGAGCTACTATGAGGGAGACTGGCGACGAACAAAGGAAGATGTCATACAAGACGCAAGAGAATGGTTGGCTCTATTGGATAAACATAAGGAAAGATACGCGGCTAACTTGAAAAGAAGCGGATGGAAGAAAAACAAAATAGAATCCCTTCTTGAGATTTGGAGCAAATATCATACAGAAACCTTGAAAAATCCAGAGAAGAGCCTTGCGGGACATGGCGTATATATCAAAAGCAACATAGTAACCATCGGAAAAAAAGCGCAATAGGTGAACCCCATGAAATCAGGTCAGATCCTCAAGAGTTTCGTCACTAGAGACGGGCGAAACGTCATTCTGAGAACCCCGATGTGGGAAGACTTGGATGGTCTTCTCGACTACATTAACTCATTGGCAGAAGAGAACCTTGATGTTCTTCCCGAAAGAAGGATGATAAGGAGGGATGAAGAGGCAGATTGGCTAGGGCGAAGACTTGCAGAAATGGAGAAAGGCAGGATTATCGATGTGGTCGCCGAGGTTGACGGAAGGATTGCCGCCAACTCCGAGGCAAACCCGCAGAAAGGAGCTGACAGCCATGTAGGCGTGGTCGGCATAAGCATTCGATCTGGCTATCGTGAATTGGGCATTGGAACTGAAATGTTGAGAACGCTGGCTGAGGAATCTAGGAAAGCAGGACTTAAAGTGTTAGTCTTGAAAATGTTTGAACACAACAGCCGCGCTAGGCACGTGTACGAGAAAACAGGCTTCAAAGAGACCGGCAGAATCCCAAAAGGACTCTACAGAAACGGAAAGTACATAGATCAAGTGATAATGACGAAGGAACTTTAACCCTTTTTCCCAATGGCAATGATCATTGGTTTTTCTGCGTTCAGAGGCTCAAGTTGATAGCTGCCGAAGGATTTCACGTATGTCCAACTGCTTCTCCTGTAAAGCTCTATTAGTTCATGGAGAGAATACAGCCTTCTGTCCACGGTGACAGTTGATAGGTGTCTTAAGTCTTGGTCAACAATTTCGTAAATCTTCCAAGTGTCTGCCATCCTTGATTTCTCATAGTTGAAGTTGTACTCATGATGCACTTCGTAGCTCGGCGAACCAACGACTCTCTCCTTTGAAAATTTGAAGCGTTCCATATGATAGTCCCGATTGGCAACATTCAAGATCAAAACTCCTTCTGATCTGGCAATCTGAGCCAATTGTGCAAGAACGTTTTCATCTGTCTTCTCATCATAGTAACCTATGGCTGGCAATATACCGATTATCCCATCAAATTCCCCTCTGTGAGGCCCCAGAGCATCCCGTATTTTTAGAGTGTCACCAACCAAAAAGTCAACAAGAGATGAAACATTTCTTTCCTCCGCAAATTTCTTTGCGTATCTGATATTCGCTTCAGAAAGATCCAACGCTGTGACTCTGAATCCTTTTTCTGCCAAACGAACCGTATGTCTGCCGTAGCCGCAGCAAAAATCCAAAATCTTCATCTCAGGTTTCACATTCATCTCGGAGAACAGCTTTACAATCGCATCTGTCTCTTTCTGGGCATATCTTTCTCCGACCAGCATCCATCTCAGATAAAATTCTGCTTCGTCCCCCGAAATTTTTTCTGACCAATGTTTTTCCATTATGACAACTCCCACATCAGAAAAAACAATATCATTACATTGGCTATTTTAAGGCAACGCATGCGGTTATGCTGGGGTTTCACCGCTTGTTCCCTCATTCGCTGTGTAGAAGGCTATGGCTCTACGGGTCGCCTCTTCTCCCTCGGGATTGAAGGGAGTCACTTTGGCTCTTTTCATTCCTTTGTCTCTCAGCCATTTTAGGGCTGTAAGCAGAAGTGTGGTTCCAATGTGTTGCCTTCGGTATTCAGGGAGCACATGGACCCCGCCGTCCAGAACCCCGACCTTAGACTCCACTTCTAGCCGCGGACTAACACAGCCCACAGGTTTCTCTGCCAAATAGGCGATGAAAGGCTGCTCCAACCCAGCCTGAAGATACGGACCCAAGCGTCTTTCAGCGGACTCGGGACTTTTGATGAATCCGCCCCAAGTGACAATCATAATTCTGCCTACCTCTTTCAACTCATCGCGGGAAACAGGCTTGACAACAACCTTCTCGTTCACTGGCGTCTCAGGCAAAGGCTTCGTCAAATCCCAAATAATTGTGACCAAGGCTTACTGTCTACCTGCACTAGAACTATTGATGAAGAGCATATAAAGCCATTACATTCTAACGAAAGAACTGCTTTGAGGCAACCGAATGTGCAACGCTTTTCTTATTCTTTCTTGATTCGTACAAGCCCGATTTTCAGGTCTTCGCCAGCTATCTTGTACGAGGATACATGTGCTCCTTGCGGTGGCTCAGTCTTATGCATTGAGCCTGAGAGGGTTTCGTTGGCTATGTAATCTTTGAAGGCTTCAAAGACCCTTGCCAGCTTAGCACCAGCCTCGTAATAGGTTTCGATCACGTCGGATATGTTGAAGTTCGCCTCCTTACGCTGGTTCTGTATGCGGCGGACGATGTCGCGGGCAAGCCCCTCATCCTCCAAGTCGCCCGTCATGAGTGTCTTCACGCCGACAAGAATGCCGTCCCCTTCGGACAACGCATAACCCTCCTTAGCCTTGGTCTCGACCTCCACCTCTTCTGGCAAAAGCCGTATCCCTTGCACGCCAACCTTGAGGTCTACGCCTTGGCCTTTTCCGAGGGCTGAAGCCAGCATCTTTTGATCCATGCCTTTAACGGTTTCCTGTACCTTCGGGTACATCATTCCGTATTTTCTGCCCAGCACGCTTGGCAGAGGCTTCACGACGTATTCAATAAGCTCGTCTCTGCTGGTTGACAAAGACAGGGCTTTGACGTTAAGTTCATCTACAATGATGTCCCCCAACTGCTTGATCCGCTCTAGAGCAGGCTCCTCAGATACGATCACGACTTCCGAGAGTGGTTGACGCAGCTTAATCCCTGAGCTGCTTCGCGCCGCCCGTCCGAGGCTGCAGACTTTTATGGTTAGGTCCATGTTCGCCATTAGTTCTTTGTCGATCACGGCCTCATACGCCGTGGGCCAGTCATTGTGATGCAAGTTTTGATGAGCTTCAGGGTCCACGTTGCGGACAAGGTTCTGATAGATCTCCTCGGCAGTGAAGGGTATGAAGGGTGCGAGCAGCTTGATCAGGGTTGTCAAGCAGTCGTACAGCGTCTTGTAGGCGGCGTTCTTGTCTTCGTCCTTTTCGCTCTTCCAGAACCTTCGCCTTGAACGCCTAACGTACCATGTTGATAACTCATCCACGAACCGCTCGATGGCTGCTGCCGCATCATAGGGGTCATAATCCCCCAGATACCGCGTCACATCTTGAACGAGCACGTTGAGTTTTGACAGTATCCATCGGTCCAAAAGCGAGAGTGAACCCTGTGGCGCGGCACCGTTTGGCGTCCACTTGTCCAAGTTGGCATAGGTTACGAAGAAGCTGTAGACATTCCATAACGGAATCAGAAAACGTTTCTTTGTCTCGTCAGCTTTCCTGTACCCAAACATCATGTCGCTCTCAGGACGGCTCGTGCAGTACATCCAGCGCATGACATCGGCGCCCATCGTCTCAACGGCCTCGTCGAACCATATGGCGTTGCCCCAAGACTTGTGCATCTCGCGGCCATCCTCGCCTAGAACAAGTCCATAGCCGAAGCAGGTTTTGAAAGGAGTCTTCCGTTCCATGATCGTGCTCATCGCCAGCATCGCGTAGAACCAGTTGCGGAACTGCCCTGGCAAAGATTCGCAGATCAATTCGGCGGGGAACCATTCTTCCCAGTACTTGCGGTTGTGGCGGTAGCCCAGCGTCGAATAGGAGACTATGCCAGCGTCCAGCCACGGGTTGCCCACATCAGACACGCGCGAAGCAATGCCGCCGCATTTGGCGCATCTTGTTTTGACGGCGTCTATCCATGGTCTGTGAGGCGTGTGTCCCTCGAAGGTCTCCCAGCCCTCAACGGCTTTTGTCTCAAGTTCTTCTTCGCTGCCTATGACCTCGAAGTTTCCGCATTGTCCGCAGACCCATATGGGTAAAGCCAAACCCCAGTACCGCTTCTTGGAAATCATCCAATTCTCCATGTTCTGGAGCCAGTCAAGCTCCTGCTGGAGACCAAACTCGGGAATCCATCTGACCTGTTTGGCAACATCGATTATCTGATAGCGCAGATTCGACTCTTTTTCTGCTTCGGTGACCTCTTCAAGCGGCTTGCCGAGTTTTTCTCCCATCGAGATGAACCACTCGTCGACGAGGCGGAAGACCAGCTCGCTTTCGCAACGCCAACAGACCGGGTAACGGTGCCTGTAATTCTCAACTTTAAGGAGCAGACCCTTCTGTCTGAGGTCCTCGATAACGGGCGACGCAGAATCGTAGACATGGACGCCTGTGAACTTTCCGAAGCCATCTACGAAGACCCCGAACTCGTTAAGCGGCGCCACCGCAGGCAAGCCATAGGCGGCTCCCAACTCAAGGTCTTCTTTTCCGCAGCCAGGCGCGATGTGCACAATGCCCGTGCCCTCCTCTTCAGTCACTTCTTTCCACGGGATAACCTGATGCGCGGTTGCAGCTTCGTTTTTGTTCGGGGCGGGCAGCTCGTCATAAGGTCCATCGTAGGCCCAGCCTTCCATGTCGCTGCCGCTGAGCTCTTCGACTACCTCGTAACTGCCTTTCGGCAAGGTTCTCTCAAGCGCGGCCTTGCCCAAATAGAAGAACTCACCGTTAGACTTGACCTTCACGTAAACTAGTTCCGGATGCACCGCCGCAGCAACGTTCGATGTTAAGGTCCAAGCCGTGGTCGTCCAGACTAGCAATGATTCTTTTTCTCTGCCTCTCAGCGGGAACCTAACCGTAAGGCCGGGGTGGGTCAGCTCCCGATATCCTTCTGTGACTATCTCATGCTGTGAAAGGGCTGTGGAGCATCTTGGGCACCAAGGCATCACGTCTCGGCCCTTACGTATCCAGCCGCGTTCATAGCATTTTTTCAAAGCAGCCCATATCGTGTAATTGTTCTCATCGGACAACGTGAAGTATGAGCCGCCCAACTCCGGAGAACCTAACCTTCCGACAAGTCTCTCTGCTGTATCCGTAATCGGGCTATTTGCGCCTTGAACCGTTATTGCCTGCTCTGGGTTTTCTAGGCTGTCGGCCAAGAGGCGTAGTGTTGCCGGGTTGTCCCAGTCCATCCAGCAGCCCAATCGAATGGATTGCTTGACTTGTATGGCGGCGTAGCGGAGGGCTCTCTGTTTGCATCCCTTCACGAACTTGGCTATGCCATATGTCTCGATGTCTCGTTTGGACTTGAAGGCAAGTTCCCTCTCCACCTCCACCTCGATCCAGAGCCCTTGACAGTCGAAGCCGTTCTGGTATCTGAGGTCATATCCCTGCATAGCCCTAAAACGTTGGAAAAGGTCCTTGTAGGTGCGGCCCCAAGCATGGTGGACGCCCATGGGATTATTAGCGGTGATCGGACCGTCCATGAAGGACCAACGCTGTCTTCCATTGCTCAGTTCGACGCGTTTTTTGAAGGCGTCTGTTTCTTTCCAGAACTTCAGTACTTCGTGTTCGAGCTTCGGAAAGTCAACGGTCGGCGTAACCTCTTTAAACATGGCTCATCGCTTCTCCAAACCTATTACCTTGTATCTTATAAATCTCAAGATTTGCGGGTTTCTGGATTCAAATCTGAAACGCCCATGAGAATCAGCGGCGAATTTGGCGTCCACCTCTCATCCTGCAACCCTACCAAGTGGAATTATGCTTGATGCCACTAAGATATAAAGATGACGGCTTGACTGTTTCGTTCTGGCTTTTGGGATACAATGGTTCTCTATCGAGTAGGATGGGGGACTTGTTGTTATGTATCTCCAGAACTTTAGATACAGGCTTAACGCCTTCAAAGGTGTCTGCAAAGTTCCTTCAACTATAACTATAGAAATCTAGATCCAATGGATAAGTCCACGGTTTTCCCATGCGCAATGCTGTGCTCGCCATCAGTAATATAAGGGAGAAGAGCGAAGATGAATTCCAAAAATCTGTCAGGTGTCTCTAGCTTGACTAGAAAGGCTGAAAAGATTGGTATAGTTTTGCCCCCTACTCCCGGAGAGTGGGACAGTAAAAGCACGGCAGCTCCGATAGTCTGGAAAGAAGAGGATAGATACTATATGCTTTACCAAGGATGGTCGGACGGTACAGGTCCGAGAATTTTTGGTCTAGCTGAAAGTGAAGACGGGCTGCATTGGACAAAATATGACCGGAACCCTGTTATGAAACCATCAAAGGGAACTTGGGATCAAAACGGTCTTGAATGCGGCACACTGCTGAAAATGGACGGCGAATACTGGCTATTCTACACTGGCTTTGGAGCTGAAGGAAAGGCAAGAATAGGATTAGCCAAGTCAAAGGACCTAAAGTCTTGGACCAAGTATGAGAAAAACCCCATCTTGGATGTCAGCTCATCTGGCAGCTTTGACTCTAACGGTGCTGCATTCCCCTCTATCGTAAAAGGCACCAAAGAATACAAGATGATTTACGGCGGCTACGCCCCCAACTCGATGCAGCTAGGCATGGCAACCTCTACGGATGGAATAACTTGGCACAAATACCCGCACAATCCCGTTTTGAGACAGCGAGGTTGGTTCGCTGAGCCGGAGTGCGAGCTCTGGGATGCGGGCATAGAGGTACACCAAATCTTTGCCGTGGGAGATTTCTACGTGATGTTTTATGAAGGACTGGGGAACTTTCCACACAGATACAACCTAGGAGCAGCTTACTCCCCAGACTGCAGGGTGTGGGCGCGGTGTCCCGAGAACCCAATCGTTCCACTCACGGAACCTAACGTTAAACAGGACATGAGCACGGTGCATCCCATGTTACTTTTGGAAGAAATGATCCTTTACTACGTTGAAGTTGTAGGCGCGAGCTCCTCAGCGCCACATAGAATCTGCGCCGCACACATAGACCCAGACCTTCTAAATCCCTTAGCCCAAAAAAGCCTCAGCTATCCATTATGGGAAAACAGGAGCGTCGATTCCGCTGGAAACGTAACGTCTGAGGTGCCTTGCATGGGTTTCAGCGAAAAATCTTTCTATCTCCTCAGCACCCAAGGCGGAACAGCATATGTCGAGGTAGACCCTTCTGGGCTTAACCAGTGGGGCGTGCTGTGCGAAGACAATGTCGTAGGAAACAAAATGTGGAAGCATAAAACAGACTACGGCTTCGACAGGGCCAGACTGAAGTTTATCCCGACTGGGAAAGCCGAAGTTTCAGCGTGGCTGGTACTAGGCAAATAAGCAGATGACTACGCTTGATGCAGTTGGGGCTTCCTATCCCGCTGTGGCACTCTGAACCCTTCAACCTTATCGCCGAAATCGAAAAAAGGGTTCAAGACTACATCGTTGAAAAAAGGATTGTGCATAGAAGAGTCAAGGCTTGACAGCATCACTGCCACAGGCGCTTTTCCGTGGAAGCAACGGCAAAGATTATTATGAGCTTGCCGCAGATGGTTATCCGAGGAGACATTTGACATTGGTCGAGAATCCATCTAAATTGGTCGGCTATTGCGGTCTATACTGCGGCGCCTGCGGAATACACCAAGGAAGGATAAAGCAAGCAGCAGAGAATCTGCGGAGAGTCATAGGCGCCTATGGCTTTGACAAGATGGCTCCAGAACTGGCGAAATGGGAACCCGCGTTCAAATGCCACCCGGAATTCGAAAAGGTCCTAGATGGCTACGTCAAACTTTTTGGTGACTGTCCCGGCTGCGTATCCGGCGGCGGAGACCCAAGCTGCCAAGTTCGCGAATGCTGCAGACAGAAAGCCTATGCCTCGTGCGCTGAGTGCAGCGAAATGGACACATGTGAAAAGCTGAAGCGGTACGTACCAAACATGGAGGAGATGCGAACAATCAAGACCATGGGCATCGATAAATGGGCTGAGCGCATGCAGAGAAAAGTGGACGCTGGTTATTGCTATCTAGACAAGGAAACAAAGTGAACCTGGCCAAGAACAATAGATCACATGGACCATGTCGTAAAGGAAATAGTTAAAAAATGTATAGTTCAACATCGAGTAGCCGATATGACCCTATAGTCCTGACCATTCGATGTCTTTTTTCGAGATCTCTTCCCAGCATTTGTGGCAGATCGGCGTGAGTTTGCCGTTATAATATATGCTTAGCTTTATGTCGGTGTTCCTGCATTCCTTGTTCCAAGGGTTCATACAGTGCCCATCTGGATTAGTGCTGTTGATCATCTGTGGCGGTTCTTCGCTGGTTCTCTTCTCAGCTCTGCTTTTAGCACGCTTTTCTCTTGATGCTTTTTTCAGCTTTGGAACCTTTACTTTGTCAGCCGGCGTCTTTGAGACATCTGGCTTGGGTTCTTCTATTAGAAGGGTCTCAGTTTCCTCGTCAGATGTGGTCTCTGCTGTTGTTAAGTCAGGCGGAGCGGGTTTGAGGATACTTTCGATATCTGAAGACTTTGGTTCTTTGAACGGGCTCAGCCCCAAGTCAATTATTTGGCTTTTCTGACTCCACTCTTCATTCCCGATTTCGCCTAGAAGGTGTCGAACTTTGAGATCTATAAGAAGCAGTTCCAAAATCCTTGATTCTTCCGAGTCACTGGTGCCCCAGAGAGCCTCTTCCCTGCGCATCTCTTTTAAGTCCGAGAACAACGCTGCCAAACGTTCATTTCTTTTTTCCATCA
This sequence comes from uncultured Candidatus Bathyarchaeia archaeon, assembly GCA_964513245.1. Lineage (GTDB taxonomy): Archaea > Thermoproteota > Bathyarchaeia > Bathyarchaeales > DTEX01 > CAZELO01. The sequence continues at coordinate 99,583 of CAZELO010000008.1, forward strand.
GGTCATACGTGGTCTGAGATATCCTTCCTTTATGGAGTAGGCTAAGTAACATGTCCCTTCTTTTCTCGACCGTTTCGAGTTCGAATTCAAGGCTACTGATCGCATCTGAGAAATCCAGACTCGCTCCACCTGTTCCGAAGAATTGTATAGAACGGTTAAAACCTTTTTGAACATGCGAGTATATCGCGAAATATTATCCACATCGTGTTAAGCGGTATTCTAGAGAAACGTTAAATTGAAATATTGGCTTCCCTCGAAGCGAATATAGATTTGAACTTGATGAATATCGCCGGGTTTCTGTCTGGCTTTTCATGACTCAAAGAAGACTACAGCGATGTCAGCAGCCATTCACTGCTGTCGGCGGGGACATGCTCAGATTTAACTCCTTCATTATGCTCACGATGTCTTCCCATGTTTTCTCCGGCACAGAAATCCCCTTCCTCAGCCTCTTCTGCTCTGTTCTGGATTCTGGCTCACCGGGAATCAATATCTCATTGAACCCAGGTCTCAATTTAGAGGACTTGACAGTCCGAATGAGGTTTTCAATCCGAGTCCTAAACTCGCCCAACGGCATGAAGTTTTCAATGTCTATGACCTCGAAGAACAGCCCGTTCCCTTTTTTCTCCGTCTCATATCCACATCC
>CAZELO010000009.1:0-79248 GCA_964513245.1 uncultured Candidatus Bathyarchaeia archaeon
CTTTTCTGCCCAGTCCATCAGTCCTCTTATTCCGTGTTCGATTATGGCTTTCATCTCTGGAATCTCAAGCGGATCGTAGTTCTCCAGAATATCTAGGATATCGGCTTTCGAGGAATCTCCGATGTGAAATTCGTTACAGACAGCGATTTTTCCATCCGGCTCAACAGATATAGATGTCACGTGATCGAGAGGACCAGTGTAAGGCATGCCACCGCATTTGCCTGAGGGTATCTTTTCTTTTTGGGGCAGGAATTCTTTCAAGTTTGTGATAGCCGCGCCGCTCGGTTCCATTATGTTGCCCGTTGACACTCTCACAGGCAAGGACTCAAGTTCTTTCAGAATAGATCTTGTTTTCTGGTTATACGTGTTATCATCCTGTTCAGAGATGACCCAGCAAGGATTCCATGCCAAGTCTTCAATGCCTTCTTCGAGACATGACTCAACCGTTTTTTTGACGATGCTCAGAGGGATGTGTTCTTGATGGAAAGCATCAACAGAAACGTGGATGTCGTTTACTCCGCATTCTGCGAGGTCTCTGGCTATCCTTTTAGTCTTTTTGATGTCATTCGACCAGTACCCATTCGTTATCACTTCTCTGCTGCGTATTCCCCATTTTGTGGCTTCTTTATGGATAGAGCAAACGATTTTCGGAAATAGAAGGGGTTCTCCGCCGAAGGTCATAATAGATTCGATGTCGTATTTCTTGCTGATTTTCCTGACAATGTCGACAGCAAGGAGTTCATCTATATGCCGGGGAGATCCTTTTCGATGTTTGACGGCATAACAATGTACACATTTTCCGCTACACAAGTATGTGACAAGAAATTCTACTCTCTTGACCGCCAAATACTTATTCATCAGCCATCCTCTCGCTGGATATTCCCTGTCAACATGTCGCCTGCCTGTGTCTAGATCTCTCTATGAATCCTCAATAATGTTTCTTTCCCTTTGGAGTCATTCTTTTCCCGAGATAGATTGGCGATCTGTGTTCGGTGTTGTCACGGCGCTAATTCCAAGCATTTGCTGTGCCAAGAAGCCTACGAGAAATCTAAGCCACAATGTCAGGATTCTCACCAAGATCGTTACTGTCGCGCTTTGTTGCGGTGGCACACCGACCAAGATGAATAGGGTTGTAAGCGTTATTTCGGGCAGTCCAACTTCGAAAGGAATGCCTATGGGTATGGACTTCAAAGCGTTGAAAATCGAGTATATGACCAGTATCGCCCCCCAGCCGATATCGGTGTATCCTATGGACAAAAACGAGAGATAAAAAACAGCCAATGCCAGAATCCATGAAACAACGGACAATGATGAAGAAAGCAACAGCGTCTTGGGGGCACGACTGAATTCCACCATCGCGCTGTGAAAGGTCTTGGCGGCTTCAACAGCTTCTTTTCGGACCTTGGATAGTTTCCAGCGACCTCTAGTTATGCGCTCAGCAAGCCTTATTATGGCATCCAACAGTTGCAGGGTACGTTCCTCTTTAATGCACAAGAGCAGAAGCAACGAGACAAAAACGAAAGTCAAAATGATAAGGAAAAATATCAAGTTAAGCATGATTCCTAAAAGCTGTCCTTCTGCCAAAACAAGGGTTGCGCCTGCGACAAGTACTACAGCGTTTATAGCTAGGCTGATTAACCTATGGACAAGGACGGATGCAGTTGCTTTTCCGGCGGCTCCATCCTGTTCCTTCGCTACCAAGTAGACCTTTGAGATTTCTCCGCTTATTGACTCTGCTGGGATCAGTATATCCATGAATATGCCGATCCACGTGAAAAGGAACGATTTGGTTATCGATATTTTCACCGACAGAAATCGGAGCAGCAGATGCCAGGCAAAAGTGGAAAATAACGTCTCAAGTATGACGGCGATGGCGGCCAACAAGTAAAGGTATGGATTGATGCCTTGAACGATTTCTATGATCTGCTGAATGTCGACCCGAAAAACGTATACATACACAAAGAATACCACAAGTCCCAAAACTGGGAAAAGAACAGTCTTCCATGTGGCTTTATACTTCGTTGCAACCATCTGGGCTCGCACCAAACAGTGAAAGCAAAAAGACCCATGCGATTATATATATTTGCCCATTTTCGCCGAAAACTACCCGCGCTTTGGCGGCTTCATCTTCCAACGTGAGGCTTTTTAAGCAGACCCGTTATCTCTATCTTCGTCTGGAGGGACAGGTTGAGACTTGAAATAGTCGACGCCAAGGAACAGCGGCCTACGGCTGACGAGATAAGAGACATCGTCGAGATAGAGTTGCACCCGAAGGTCAAAGAGTGGCTCACGATCTACGTGGATTCAAACCCGAGAAGGGCAATCCACTCATACAGAAGATTCTTCAAGAGGCTTCCCAAAAGCGGAAAGGTAGACGTCCTCTTGGCGAAACGTGGCGGAAAAGTAGTCGGGTTCCTAGCATTGTGGAGGCTTGGAAGATACATGAGACACGTCGCCAGCGTAGGCATCAGCGTTCACCCGGACTACTGGGGAAAAGGGGTTGCAACAAGGCTCATGAAAACTGCAATCGTTCACGCGAAGAAAGATGGGGTCAGCCGGCTGGAGATCGAGACCCTTTCGAAGAACGCTGGCATGAGGTGCCTAGCAAAGAAAGCCGGGTTCAAGCTGGAACGCATAAGGAAGAAACGGATATTCAAGGACGGCAAATACCATGACGAAGCCACGTACTATATGCTGCTGTAATCTTATGAAACACTTCATAGTGGATAACTTGAAAGTCCTTCTGAGTTATGCCTCCCCTAGCTAGACATCACCTCCTATAACCATTTCTTTTTCTTGAAATAGACTAGCATTATGATGCCTATAATGAACATGCAAAGCAAGACCGCGGGGTATCCCCATTGGGATTCAAGTTCAGGCATGAACTTGAAGTTCATTCCATAGATACCTGCTACAAGCGTCAGAGGAATGAAAATTGTTGCTATGATAGTCAAGACTTTCATCACTTCATTCATTCTGTTGCTTATGCTGGAAAGGTATATATCAAGCATTCCTGAAAGAATGTCTCGAAATGTCTCAATAGCATCAATAACTTGAATTGTGTGATCGTAGACATCTCTAAGATAAATAACAGTATTTTCCTTAATCAGTGGTGACCTTTCCCTTTCAAGCTTGCTAATGGCCTCTCTTAGAGGCCAAACTGACTTCCGCAAGAAAACCATGTGTCTTTTTAGCCTGTGGATTTTCTGCAGGGTTTCTGTTGTTGGATTCGAAATTAATTCGTCCTCGAGATCCTCTATCTTTTCTCCCAGTCTCTCCAGGATTGTGAAGTAGTTGTCTACTATCGAGTCAATCAAGGCATAGGCAAGATAGTCTACGCCCATTTTTCTGACAAGACCTCTGTTGTTCCTGATTCTGTCTCTAATTGGGTCAAAAACGTCTCCGCTCCTTTCTTGAAAGGAAACTAGAAAGTCAGAACCTAACACTAGGCTTAGCTGTTCGATGATTACATCCTCATTTTTTTCATTGTAGTAAAGCATTTTCAAGACGAGGTAGATGTAGTTTCCGAAATCCTCGATTTTTGGACGTTGATCAGTGTTCATTATGTCCTCAAGCACCAGAGGATGCAAACCTAGATATTCAGAGATCTTCTGCAGAACCTCAAATTCATGAACACCATCCAAATTAATCCATGCAGCTTTGTGTTTGGTCCGATGTGAAATGAGATCTTCAACAGTCTTGACTTCTTTTTCTTGGTAGTTTTGTTCGTCATAGTTGATGAGCACAATCCTAGTCTTCTCGACCCTTTTCTTCCCAACATATACAGGAGTTCCAGGGGGGAGACCAACTTTTCTAGTTCTATCTCTAATAAGTGAATTCGTCACGACTTATGTCCCTCTATCGTTTCGTATGTTCAGATATTCTTATAATTTTTGGAAGAGTCAATTATGTTTGGGATCAACAATACCATCTAGCGGGTGAGCGAAAAAATTTTGGCTTGAAATGTTGCTCCCCGTTCCTTTTGACAAGGTACGCAAGATTTAAAAAGAGCAATACATTTGGTTACTTGCGTGTTCAAGGAACCCACTCGCTGGCTTTGGCAGCTGCTACACCATTCAAGTAGATCGATAGGTTCTGGTGATGATCGATTGATGTGCATGCGAATTAGAGACTGCCTAAGACTTAACAACAAACTTTAGCTTGGGGGCAATAGATTCATGTTCATACTTGATATTGTGGTACTTTTAGGTTCCCTTGCATTGTTAGGGCTAATAAGCGATAGGACGGTACGGTATGTTGAGGCGTTGTCGGAAGTTCTTGGCATGTCAGAGATGGCTGCAGGATTTATTCTGCTGTCCGTGTCTACTTCTCTTCCAGAGCTTTCCGTCTCAATCATCGCGTCATCAATTGGGGAAGGCGGTCTATCACTAGGCAATGTTCTCGGGTCTAACATAGCCAACCTGACAATAATCATGGGATTAGCCATATTACTAAGTAGGACCACAATTGCTGTTAATCAGGAATCTCAGAAGGAGCTGATTCAGTTTCTCTTCATATCTTCCGTTATTCCATTATTCGTTGTCCAAAGAGGCAGTCTCAGTCTTGTGTTGGCTTTTGTCTTGCTGATTCTATTTGCTTATTTCAGCGTAACAGTCTCTAAGAGTGCTCCAAAGACAACTGGTTTCCAGAAGGTAAACCGAAAGGAAACTACAGTCTTGAGCTTGAAATTCCTTATTACAATGTCTCTTGTTATAGCGATTTCCAAGTTTACTGTTGACAGCGGAGTCAACATCGCAAGGGCTTTTGAAGTACCGCCTTCCGTCATAGGCGCGACAATTGTAGGATTAGGAACATCATTGCCCGAACTTGCAACTACGATCCAAGCCTTCAAAAAAGGGTTTCTGAACATGGGTCTTGGAAACCTCCTCGGCAGCTGTATCACAAATATAACCCTCATATTGGGAACTTCATCTTTGATATCTTTCTCTGAAGTAAACGTTACAGCAGCTGGCAGCCTAATGTTTTTTGTCTTGGTTTCTACACTCACAGTCTGGTACATCCTAAATACGAGAAAAATCTTAGACAGAAAGGTAAGCTGCGTCCTCATTGGAATCTACAGCATGTTCATACTACAAGAACTGGGGTTTTCAATATTCATACTCTAGAGCAAAAAGTGGTTAATCTTTCAGAAGAAATGCGCCATAATATACAGAAATTCAAAAGAATAAAAAATCGCAACGCATTAAAATAGGCATTAGAACCCCTTGCGTGCAACTTTTCTAGTTATTCGATTCTGCTGAGTTTTCTTTGTCCAAAGTAGAGAAGCACAATTCCCGCCAACGACAAAATTGCGGTCAGCAGCAGACGGTCACATAAGAGAACAGCGGACTGCTGGGGAAAAGGGGTTGCAACAAGGCTCATGAAAACTGCAGTCGTTCACGCGAAGAAAGAGGGGGTCAGCCGGCTGGAGATCGAGACCCTTTCGAAGAACGCTGGCATGAGGTGTCTGGCAAAGAAGTCTGGGTTCAAGCTGGAACGCATAAGGAAGAAACGGATATTCAAGGACGGAAAATACCATGACGAAGCCACGTACTATATGCTGCTGCAGCCTGAAGCACATGCCTCTCAAGCGCTGATGGCAAGCTTAATTAGCCTATTTTGCGGTATTCTTTTCTGTTGTCTGCGTAGGTGCCAAAGGGATGGAGATTGAAAATTTTATCGTGAACATTGGCGAGTTTGAGGAGTTGCTGGAAAAGGTCACGGTCAATGTGGCAAACAATGCAATCTTTGAGAAGCTTCTGCCGTCCGAAATCTGGGACAGGGCAGGCGCCGACATAACCTCACTTTCAACTCTGGCAGTGCAGCTCAAGGAGACCATGCTTCTGCTTAAGCCTGAGATAGCTCCGACTATCGAGATGCGGTTCAATGCGGTGGCGCAGCCGCTGAAAGAGTTCAGGGAAAGCCTCTTCAAGAGCTCTGATGATTCTTCGGCTAACTCCAGAACCGCCCTTGAACACTTGAGGAAAGCCGTTTCTGAGGGCGTGGACTTTCTGGTCTTGGCAAAGGAAGTGAAGCTCGCGCCTTCCGATGCCATCATGGCTGTGCTTAGGCTGAGGGAGGTTTACGGCGCGAAGGACTATCTGTCAACTGTGTCTGTGCCTGAGACAGTCTACGTCCGCTTCGTGACTCTGGGCAGGCGAATCGAGGATGTCAAGACACGTCTGGCAGAGCTTGAGCTAACCATGACAGAGCTGAAGAGGCAGCTGGACGCCCTGCAAACAGAGATGACCACCTTCAAACCATCAATAGCTGAGCCTGAGCCGAAAGAAGCGCTGGCTCCAAGTCCCAGCCTAGTCTCCGACGAGGAAAAGAGCGAATAGCGGCTTTTGCGGTGTTCCGCCTATGGCTATGGTTGATGTGACGGCTAAACCCAGCGTCTATAGAGAGGCAACGGCCCGGGGAAAGATTAAGCTCAAACGCGAGACCGTGTCGCTGATCAAGGCTGGCAAAATCGAGAAGGGTGATCCGCTGTATGCCGCGAAGATTGCAGGCGTCTTGGCTGCGAAGAAGACGAGCGAACTTGTTCCGCTTTGCCACCCGATTCCTCTGACCGATGTTGCCGTCGACCTGCGAATCGTTGGCGACGCGGCTGTTGAGGCTGAAGCCACCGTTAAGGCTCTGGCGCAGACGGGAGTCGAAATGGAAGCCCTTGTTGCGGTTGCAGCTGCCCTGCTGACGGTTTGGGACATGACGAAGCGGTACGAGAAAGACGCGGTTGGGCAGTATCCAGACACAGCCATAGACGGCATACGCGTGGTACGCAAGGTGAAGGCGAAGCCAGATGAGTGAGACGGCTGAGAGGCATAAGGCTGAGGCGCCCCGAAGCCTGAACTTCGCCGTGATAACCATCAGCACGTCACGCTTCAAAGAATTCACGGAGACCGGGCGCATCAATGATCCTTCTGGCGACTTAGCTGCGCAGCTGCTGAAGACCGGCGGACACAGAGTAACGCTGCGAAGGCTCGTTGACGACGACAAGGCTCAGATCCAGCACGAACTCATGAGAGCTCTGAAATCGCGAAAAATCGATGCCATAGTCACCTCCGGCGGGACAGGCATAAGCCCCCGCGACGTAACCATAGAGGCAATCCAGCCGCTTCTTGAGAAGCATCTGCCAGGCTTCGGCGAACTCTTCAGAGCCATCAGCTTCCAGAAGATCGGGTCAGCAGCCGTGATGACGCGGGCTGTAGCGGGCACAGCAAAGGGCAAAGCCGTCTTCTGCCTGCCGGGCTCACCGCAAAGCGTCACACTTGCACTCCAAGAACTCATAATGCCCGAGGCGCAGCACATAATAAAGCACACACGCGAATAGGCATGGGTTCTCAGGTTTTGATGTCTTCTCTTTCTTGGGAATCCTCTAGAGATTTGTGTCACATTGCCGATTCCGTTTTGTGTCACAAAGCGGAAAGCTGAGGGAGGCTTAAGGATGGGGAAAAAGAGGTTTGCAGTGCCGAGTTGCCTCAGTTGTGGTTTTTGGAACGTAAAAACAGAAATAGCCAGAGAAGCACTTTTTGATCAATGAATCATGCTGGGATGGGTTAGCTGAAATGGAGAAGTTTAAGGTAGCGGCTGTTCAGATGAATGCCCTTAAGGGTGATCTGAAGCATAACTTGGAAGTTCACCGGCGGATAGTAACTGAGGCGGCGGCAGATGGGTGCCGACTTGTGATGTTTCCAGAGTTGTCGATAACAGCTCACTACGGAGATGAAAGTGTCGTTTCCCTAGCGGAGGAGGCGGCTCACGGAACCATCCACGAAGCTATGTGGGAACTGGCAAAGAAACTCAGCATTCACGTAGCCTACGGCTTCTGCGAGATAGCCCACGGCACTTACTACAACTCTCATGCGATCATGAGTCCAAGAGGTCTTGTGGGCGTCCAGCGCAAGGTTCACGCGTCGAAAGACGAGTACTTCAGCTTCCGGATGGGAAGAACCTTCGAGGTTTTCGACATTGGTTTCTGCCGCGTCGGCACCCTCATCTGTTACGATTCAGTCTTCTTCGAGGCTTGGCGAGTATTGGCGTTGAAGGATGCGGATGTGATCTTGCTGCCTCACGCGAGCCGTCTGGGATGGGGAAGAGACCTTTCACAGAGGAAGAAGATAAGCAGCTTGAAAAGGAACCTTAGAGGGCTGCCTAGGAAATACGGGGTCTTCGCTGCGGACAATTGTGTCTTCGCCGTCTACGGCAATCAAGTTGACTTCAACGGTCACAGCACACACCACGGAGGCGCCTGCATCATAGCCCCTGACGGTAAGCTCATACGCAAGTCAGAGCCTGTTTTGGACGATTTGTGGATCAGCGCTGAACTTGACCCTGAAACCCAAGCCAAGGCACGAGCAAACACGTGGTCCACACTCAAAATGCGCCGTCCAGAAACCTACAGCGAACTAACCAAAATGCTCTGAAATGCATAAGCTTTTAGACCGAGCAAGCAGAAATCGCATTGGAGAACATTGTTCTGAAAGGCGAAAGCTAGGGAGGGTTCGAAGATGGAAACCAAGATATTTGTGCCGAATTGTCCAAACTGCAACAAGCCTTTGGAAGATGTTTACGAGAACGAGTACTGGACATACACCTTTGACGAGAAAACGGGAACATACAAAGGCAACCTAACAGACATCGAAATCCGCTGCCCAAACTGCCAAACCAAACTCTCAGACACATTCCCAAAAGGAACATGCAACTACCAAACAATCAAAGATTTAAACATAAACTTAAATAGAATATGATGTAAATTCTGTGTTATGTAGAACTTATTGAAGGCTCAGGTAATGTCCGAAGAATGGGCTATCGGGGCAAGACGGCCTTCCACGATCAGCGATTGGAAGAAGCTGATAAAAGATTTTAGAGATCAATTTCCGTATGATCCACTTACTGCATTGATCGTGGAAACCTTCGCCAATGCGTTGGACGCAAGAGCGACACAGGTAGATATTAAAGTTGATGACGATGTTTACGAAATAACGGATAATGGGAAAGGGATGACTGCTTTTGAATTCAAGGAATATCACAATATCGCGTCTCTCACAAAACGTCGAGGAGAAGGCATAGGATTTGCAGGGGTCGGCGCGAAGATATTCCTAGATAGAGCATGGCACATAATAACCGAAACGAAATTCAAGGGTTTAGATAGAGCAACATACTGGGCTTTTCATGGAGAATCTTTAGAGTGGGAACCTATTGTGACGCCTAACAAATTGAGGTATCCAACAGGCACATGTGTGGAGGTAAAACTAAAAGACAAAGAAGACATTAGTAAACGCAACCCGCAGTTTTTAGAGAAAACTCTACAACAGTACTATAATGCTACACTATTGGGCTACTATCGCCTAAAAAATGTTACAATAAACGGAAAGAAGGCAAAACCATGGCAAGTGCCTGAAAAAAGAGTGGAAAAGAGGAAGAATTTCGAGTTCAAATACGGAGGACATCGCATCAGAGGATTTTTCATAAAATCCACCAACGCTATTGATGAAGAATTCCAAGGGCCATTTATTGTAGTTCATGGTAAAACGGTTATGAATTGGTGGTTCAGGCAATACCCACTAGGAAGTGAAAATCTCCACGGCTTAATTCTAGCAGACCATCTAATAGACATCTTGAGGACATCAAAATCCGATTTCGAACGGACATCAATGATATGGAAAAAATTCCATGGTAAAGCTGGACGGGTATTCTCGGATTGGTTGGATGAGATCGGAGCAAGGCCTCAGCCTCCCGCAGCGCCCACTGATTTAGATAGAGTGGCTAGGGATCTAGAGAAAACTGTGAATGAAGTATTGAAAATGCCTGAACTTGCTGATTTGGCAAATACTATATTCCAGAATATCGTGCAGAGAGAGGTAGCGATAAGAAGCAAAAGCGGCGAACTCTTGGGAAGCGAGACAGAAGGAAAACAGACGACAACGGGGACAATAGGCGGCTTGAGGAAAGGAAAGGGCGTTGATACGGCAGGAGACGAGGAGGGAACGGGGACAATAGAAGATGAGGATGGAATATCGCCAATAGAACGAGTTAAACGAAGGGTGAAAGGCGGAATTAGAGTCGGTTATGACGACAAACCCGGGGATCCATTAGAGGGGTGGATAGACCCCGGAAAACAAACAATCATACTCAACAGGGAACACCCTGCATGGAAAGTATCCGAGGCGTTGTGCATACAGTCCCGAGCTGAGCACGTTAGGGTTTATCATATGCTCCGCGTAGTTTTTTCCATATTGATCGAAGAAGCAGGAGTGGAGTCTCCTAGGGAAACCTCAGCTAAACTCTTCTCTTGCTGGTATAATCGCTGGATTAAGGGTTAAACTATGAAGACACCGCTAGAGATCCAAAAAATAAGAGACCCAGACGGTACAAGTCATTTCAAAGCAATTATTTCATTTCAGGATGCTATTGCAGATGCTTCACAAAGTCAAAAACTTGTTCGTATCCAGAATGAATACACGAAACTTGTCGAAGATTGCAGAAGACTGTTAAAAGAGATATGGAGTAATCGCAAATCTATGGCGGATTCCAAAAATCAATGGAAATTGGCGGATTCAATTTACTCATTTGCTAAACGTATTGAAAACGAGGGTTATGTTTTTGCGAATCTTTCTGAGGCATTGCCTAGAGATGTCGGAATTTCAAAATCTCAATTGAATTACCTTACAAAATTCAGAACGTATTACCCTTCCATCGATAAAGTGTCTGAAGGGATCAACTGGTCGAAATATCGAGAACTGATGGATTTCCCAAATGGGGAATCAAGGAAAGAATGTGAATCATTAATAAAAAGGGGTAAGATAAAATCGGACACTGAAATCCGAGAATTCAAGAAGAGAATAAAGGCAGCAAAAGTCTAACCCCCCGGTATCTTTTTGCCCAGCCCTCTGTCACAAGTCATTCCGCAAAAAGTTTATTAGATAGTGAGTAGTCTCCGGACTCGGTTGAGGCGATTAAGCCATGAGGAATAAGATTCCTCCCAGATGCCCCTACTGTAGGAATCGGCTTGCTGAAGTTTTTGAGAACGATTACAGAACTTGGGTCTTTGAACCCATATCTGGAACATACAAGGAACATGAGTTTAAAGGCGAACTTGTTATGTTCTGCCCACACTGTGATGCCAAGCTTTATGATGTCTTCCCAGACGGCGTATGCAATTATGTCCCGAAGAGCAGGAGACAAACGCCGAAAACATGAGTGCCTTCTATTTGCTTTTTATGTGTGTTGTCATTTCTTGGTCTAGGTCTAGCCATTTTGCTATGCCTTCTGCTATCTCCGCGTTGTTTTCGAAGATTACGCGCAGGTACGGCAGCACCTCTTTTACGGCGCGGCTGGAGGAGATGTGGCAACGCTTCTTGATCTTCATGCCGATAGCTGAAGCCATAGCCCTATCTGCCCGCGAACGCGACAAGGCGCTGAGCCGCGTGGGAAACCTGAAGGGAACCCAGCCCGAAGCCCGTCTGCTCCACGAAGCCGCCACGCCAGCAGACATAAAATCAAAAAAATAGCGAAGCAACGACCAATTCTGCGTTGCACGGACCCTTCGCCTGTAGATGTCAGCCAGAGCCAAAGCATCCATGGTTGTGGCAAGCTCCTGCGGATTCTTTATCTGGTGTGGAAGGTTCTCGTAGACCCATTGAAAGAGCATGTCAGGGTCCACATCAGCCATGTCGACAGCCCGCTTGGCGTCCAAGCTGTCATGCGAGTAGAATATAGCCCGCAAAACGTTGAAGATGACGTCTTTGCGGTCCCTGTCAGCCAGCCAAGCCACATCCGCGTACGCGAGCTGCTTCCTGCCCTGAGCCAAAGCCTGCAGATCATTCACGGCTGAACGTACGTCGCCGCCTGAACGTGCAGCAACCAGCTTAAGCGCCTCCGCTTCGGCTTCGATGCCCTCACGCGTGCACAGCTGCCCCAGATAACGCGTAACCTCAAGCCGACCTAGCTTCTTAAACATCAGCAGCGTGCAGTGGCTCCGCAGCGTTGAAAAACGTGGATCATAAGCACTGTTCGCAACAAGCACGATCGGTACAGCCGTGCCCTTAACAATCTCGGTGATTGCCGCCAAGCCGCCGCGGTCAGCTGAACCCGCTATGCCGTCCAGCTCGTCGAACAATATCAGCCGGTTCTTGCCGAAAAGCGTCGCGTACATGGACGCCCTGCCGCCGAAACGTTTCACCGCATCAGCCGTCCGCTGGTCGCTCGCGTTGCTCTGAACCAGCTCCATATCAAGGTCGCTGGCTAAGGCTTCAACAGACGCGGTTTTGCCCACGCCCGGCGGACCGTAAATGAAGAGAGCCCTCTTTGCGGGACGCTTTTTTGCCCATGAGCGGACCCAGTTTGTGAGCTTCTTTTTTGCTTCTTCGTTGCCGACTACTTCGGACAGCGTCTTCGGCTTATACTTGAAGGTCCAAGGCACATACAAGCCTACAAGCCCCGCTTCATGTCAGCGCCCGCCTCAGCCAGCCTAGCCAACAACGCGCTGAGCTGGATCTCCTCATCCGAGCCTTGAACAAGCCTGAAATCGATCTCGCCAAGCACGTCTGCAATCTTGATCTTCCATTTTTCAGGTATGCCCAGCCTGAAGATTTCGCTGTGGACCTGACGCGTTATGTCGCTTCCCGCCAAGCCGTATTTGAGAATCATCTCGCGGAGTTTGTCCCTCGCGCCGATGAAGTCGCCCTTCAAAGCTAGAGCCATCATCTCCCGCACATTGTACGGGTTCGCCCGACCCACAACCGAGTAAACCGTCTCAGCATCAATCGGCTTACCCACAGAAGCAGCGGTCTGCAGAACATTCACGGTCCGCCGCAAGTCGCCCTCGCCGATGCCCAAGATGGCTTCTACGCCGTCGTCCAAAGCCTTGACGCCTTCCTTCTCGCAGATATAGCGGATACGCTTGACCACGTCCTCACGCTGTAGATAGGTGAAGCGGAAAGGCGCACAACGCGACTGGATCGGCTCAATAATCTTGCCGCTGTAATTGGCTATCAGTATGAAACGGGCGGTCTCAGTGTAACGCTCCATCGTGCGCCGCAGAGCCTGCTGGGCATCGGAGGTCATGTTGTCAGCCTCGTCCAAGATGAGAATCTTGAAGGAGACCTCGCCGATCGACCGCGTCCGCGCAAAAGTCTTAATCGTCTCCCGCACCACGTTTATGCCCCTCTCGTCGCTGGCATTCAGCTCCATCAAGTGTTCACGGTAGACCTCGCCGTACAAGTCACGCGCCAAACAGAGCGCCGCCGTGGTCTTGCCCGTTCCAGGCGGACCCGCAAAGATGCAGTGGGGCACATTCTTCACTTTGGCGAAGCTTTTAAGCCGATTAACAATCTCTTCCTGATTGACAATGTCCTTCAAAGAGTGCGGTCGATACTTCTCAGTCCACAGCTCATAGCTCAAACTCAAACACCCACGCTATATTCTAGCACAAACCATTAATAAGAATAGCCCAAACCCAAGATTAGGGTTTTAACCACCAAAAAGAGACGACCCGCAGACAGAAAACGAAACCCGTAACCCGAGCCTAAAAACGGTTCCTAGGCACTTCTTAGTTCAATTTTCAATGCGCTGAGGCGCCGTTCCCCCCTCAAATGCTCTGCTGGGCTACCTTTACCTTTCCATCGGCGATCTCTGCGGTCAAGGCTTGCCCGTTTTGCATCAGCTGCCAATCGTCTGTCAGGTTCGTCTTCTCTGAGGCAACAACCAAGCTTTTTTCGCTGACGAGATAAGCCATCTGCCAGCATCTCTGGTCTTCGAAGCAGAAGGACCTTGCCGACTCGTCCTCCTTGTCGTACCTGCAGTAGGCATAGAACCTTTCGCCGTCGCCGAGGACAAAGTTCAAACCCACGTAAGGCCGCGTCTTGTCCGGATGCCTTGTGCGGTTCTTCTGCCAGAGTTCAGAAAGCGTCGCCTGGAAATTCTTGACGGCTTGCGGGAAGCTGGCTCCTTCCGCCATATTTTTGATCAGGTGCCAGAAGTAGAGCTCGCTGTCGTTCAAGCCCCGTATGTGCTGCTTCCATTCGCCGAGGCTCTCAGCAACCTCGTCCGGGATGGTTATCGTCCCGTTGTGGGCAAACACGTAGTTCCCATAGCAGAAGGGCTGCGAATTCTCAACAGAGAGCAGCCGCTCTCTGGGCAGACCCCTAGGATTGCTTGCCCGCCTAACATGAGCCAAGACTATGTTTGAATGCGTGTCACTAACAGCCGATGCGAACCTCTCATACTCCGCGTAAATGGGTTTCTCGCTTTTCACTAGACGGGGCGCACCATTCACGTAGAACCCTATTCCCCAACCGTCGCCCTGCAGCCTTTCCGGGCTTGCCTTGCTCTGAGCAAAGACCGAGCACCGGTCTCCAAGAAGAAACTTCGCCGCATCTGCGTCTTCAACCGAAAGCATACCGAAGAGGCGACACACTTTTCTTCACTCCTCGTCACGAGCTGTCTCTTAATCTCTCCCTCATTTTCGGCTTGTGGTTTATGAATCTTTACATGTTCTCCAACAACATCGCTTCAAAAACGGAACTCATTCCGCCTCATGAGAACACAAGAAAAGAACTCATGCGAGTACATGGGTGATTGGAAGATGAATGCAGAAGTTTTGGTGACATAACAATAGAGTTCATTAAGTTTTGGCGTGAAAAACACGCAGAGAAATGAAAGCCTGTAAGGTTTCTGACGAGAAGCTGGTAGAAAACCGATTTTTGGGTTCTATCTGAAAATATTTAAGAAATATATTTTACGTTATACTGGTTATGACAAAACTCTATTTTCTTGGTGGAGAGGACTTAGTCAAAAGAAATTCAAGAGAAATCAACAGGAGAGCCTTCATTGACGCCGGTGAAGATCCGCTCGTTCTTATTTTTCCTTGGACGGCAAAATCGGTTGAAAGATCGGACAAATACAGAACAATGATGGTTGATTATTTCAAGGAACTTGGTGCAGGCAAAGTCAAATTTGCAGAGCTTTCGGATTCGCGAAAAGAGATTGAGCGAAAAATAGACACGTCTGATCTGATCTACCTGCCCGGCGGAGATACGAGAGTCTTGGTTGAAAGAATAAGAAATGCAAAGGTTGATGTTTTGCTACGAAAATATGGCAAGGTTATTATCGGAAATAGTGCTGGCGCTCTGGCACTTTGCAAAGATTGTATACTTACAAAGGGTAGGGCTCATCCAGAGACCGTTATAATCTCGGGCTTTGGGTTAGTAGATTTCAGCGTCGACGTTCATTACGACTCTTCAAAAGACGGAGAACTGAAAAAGCTTTCAAAGCAAAGGAAAATATATGCAATACCTGAGACAAGCGCCCTTATTTACGATAACGGTGATTTGTCATTCATAGGCGGTGTGTGTTCTTTTTATGAAGGCAAAAAGACAATGATAAACATGTAGCCTTAAGAGAATAGGAGATATTGGTGTGCAGCCTGTAGATTTTAAAGATTACATTCGGATCAACAAGATCCATTGGGATGCAGTTGCCGCTAAGAACTGGGCGGATAAGAAGGCTAAATTGCCAGATATTGTTCAAGATCCAGATTCCTATTTGGAACGAGTAGAACCGAAGATGTTCCCTTATCTGAGGAACCTCAAAGGAAAGCGCATAATCGTACTTCAGTTCGGCGATGCCCACGTGATGCTGGCATGCGCATTGAAGGAAGCCGAAGTTACCGGAGTTGACCTATCCAGCGAGCACATCCAATTGGCAAGAGAATCAGCCAAATTCTGCGGGACCAACGTGAAGCTGATTAGGACTGATTGCCAGAATCTTCCTCAGAATGTTCCCGCTTCCTATTTTGATCTGGCGGTTGCCGAATGTGGCATCTTCATTTGGATCGCAAACCTTGATGCGTGGATGAGGAACGCTCATCGTGTGTTGAAAAGAGGCGGGAGACTGGTTGTTCAAGACTTTCATCCGATTTCGTTCGTTGCTAAAGACTGGCATGCAAAGCTAAAAGATGGATTCGTGGCTTTCAGAAAAAGCTATCTAGATCAAAGCCCCGAGGTCCACCAGTCAGGGGATAACATGCCGCCCGCAATCGAGTTCACTTGGAAGATAAGCGATGTCATAAACGCGGCGATTAACGCAGGATTTCGCGTAGACCATCTGGAAGAGTTCTACGATAGACCTGAAGAAAGCCTTAACCTTATCCCCAACAAATACCTATTAGTCGCAACCAAGAAATAATCTAAACGGTTAGAAATCTAACATAAGGGTGAGTGCTGATCTTGTCGTTCAAGGAGCAGATGAGGGAGTCGGAGAGAAGGAAAGGCTCGAACATAGTCTTAGCCTTGGACATCGTTTCCGAACGAAACGTGGAGCTCCTCAACAAGAGCTTCAAAATCTTGGAGGAGACACAGCCCTTTATCTGTGCTCTGAAGATGAACCGCCATCTTGTCTTGCCTCTCGGCCTGTTTGACGGCGTGAAAGCGCTCGTAGAGAGGGCGCATGCCTCAGGTCTTCCCGTGGTCATGGACTGCAAGATCAATGACATAGGCAACACCAACCGCGTCATAGCCAAAAACTATTTTGAAGCAGGCTTCGACGCTGTTACTGCCAATCCCTTCGTGGGCTGGGAGGAGGGGCTCCAGCCAGTCTTCAGTGTTGCGAAACGCACGGGGCGAGGCGTCATACTTCTCGTCTACATGAGCCACAAAGCCGCGTGGGAAGGCTACGGACAACCAGTTTACGACTCACATGCCAAGCAGCCTAAACAGCAATACCAGATATTCGCCGAAAAAGCCTTGTCATGGCAGGCTGACGGCGCAGTTGTCGGAGCAACGTACCCGGATAAGATAAAAGAGGTGTACGCGATCCTGAAAGAAGAAGTGCCCATCTATGCTCCTGGCGTCGGCGCCCAAGGAGGCAGCGTGGAAGCCGCAGCTGCGTCCGGCGCGCGCTACTTGATCGTGGGTCGTTCCATCATAGAGACGGATGAGCCTGCTGACGCCGCGAAGAGAATGAGGGATATCGCGTCTAGGTCGCAGAAGCGATTGTAGAGCAGCCGGCCTCTGGCGTCCGTCCGCAAGTCATCTTTTGTTTTCGTCAGCAACGGGCTTCATCATGGGCTAGCTACTCTGACATTTAGGGAGCTAGCCGAGAATAAAAAGGGTATTATTCTTATCGGGTCCAGATTTCTCTCTTCAGCAGGTCTCTGACTGCGGCTCGTATGGCTGCGCTTCGGCTGGGGTACATGTTTGCCCTCACGAGTTCGTCGAGACCCTCGAGATAGGCTTCGGGAAGGAGAACCGTTACGAGTTTCATCGCATCACACCTTGACCGTATCAACTCACCATAATATTCTTATCTACTCCGTATAAAGCTTAAGTTCAAGAAAGCCCACTCATAGTTGAAGTCTGCAAGGAGAGTTGCTTTGTGACAGAAGAGTTTGACCCGAAAACCTTTACTGAGACACAAATCAAGGAGATAAAGAAAACCGTCGGAAACGAGAAGGTCCTGATCGCCCTGTCCGGCGGAGTAGACAGTTCAACCTGCGCCGTGCTGACCCATCTTGCTTTGGGAGAAAACCTGCTCTGCGTGATGCTGGATGACGCTTTCATGAGGGAAGGCGAACCTGAAAGAGTTGCTCACGCCCTTTCGCAGCCGCCCCTAAACCTCCCAGTCAAGATAGAGCACGTGCAAAAACGTTTCCTTGACGCGTTGAAGGGGCTCCAAGACGCTGAAGAGAAGCGCAAAGCCTTCAGAGAAACCTTTTACAGAACGCTTGGCGAGATCGCCAAGAGGGAGAAAAGCACATACATGGTTCAAGGCACGATACTCGCAGACATTATAGAGACAAAGGGAGGCATAAAGACCCAGCACAACGTCCTCGAACAGATGGGCATAAGCACACGCGAAGTCTACGGCTTCAAAGTCGTTGAACCCCTCGTGAGCCTCCTAAAGTGGCAGGTCAGAGAAGTCGCCAGACACCTCAAAATTCCACCCGAAATCTCAGAACGCCAACCGTTCCCGGGACCAGGACTCTCTGTCAGAGTCGTCGGCGAGATAAGACCGGATAAACTGGCATCGCTTAAGCGGGCAACAACGATAACGGAGAAGAACTTTGCGGGGCATAAGCCGAGCCAATACTTCGCGGTCATCGTAGACAACGTGGAGGCAGAGGATCATCCAGCTGCCAAGAAAGCCGAGGAGACAGCGGCAAAGATTTTGGGGCTCAACTGCGGGGATGTCTCAGCCAGAGTTCTCCGAGACAAGGCGACGGGCATGGTGGAGAAGACGCGCAGATACGGTGACATTGTTGTTTTGAGTTGTCGCAAGGCTGATGGTGCCCCTCTTGAAGAGCCCGTAGGCAAACTGGTTGAACTCCAAAAGGCGATTGTCCTTGAGAATCCGTCGGTGACGAGGGTTCTATACGTGGTCTCTGACTCCGCGAAGAAAGAGCCGTACGTTGTCTCCATGAGGGCGGTGAGCACAAGAGACTTTCTCACGGCAAAGGTAACGGACATTCCGTGGTCAACCTTGAAGGCAACATCTGCTTGTATCCTTGAAGAATGCGGCAACGTTTCTTGGGTCTGCTATGATGTGACGCCTAAGCCACCCGCCACCGTAGAAATGGAGTGAGTCCTCGGAAACCGGCTGAACACGGGAACACCTTTATTTGGGCAGCCCCTGATATGATACTTTGATAGCAGAGAGGAAAAGCGATGATAAGGGTAAGGGTTCAACGCATAGAGTCGATCAAAGACCCAGAGGGAAACTTGGGCAAACGCGTCGAACTAGTCGAAGAGAGCATGGTGCCCCGTTTTGCGCTTCGACCGCCGACCGAGGAAGCCCGCATGGTCCAAGATGTCTTCAAGGCGATGCAACAACAAGTCCCCATGCTGAACATTCAGACGCAGCTTAGTTTCCCGAAGATGATTCTCTTCCTGACCGAGCGAGAGTACGAGGAGCTCGGCGTAACTTTTGATGTGAACCAGCTCTACGACATTGAGCTTGCCGACCAAACAATAAAATTCAGAAGAGTACCCTAGCCACCGCTACACGTCAGCGAAATAGAAGACAGAGACCCAATCGGGCACAATCAGCAGACTGAAAGGCAAGACTCGGCAGCGAGCGTGGACGCTTGAAAGTCAAGGCACACGTATTTATCAGCGGGCATGTTCAGGGAGTCTTCTTCAGGTTCGAGACTAGGAGAAAAGCGCGGGATCACAACGTTGCTGGGTGGGCGCGGAACCTGTCTGATGGAAGAGTTGAGGCGGTCTTTGAAGGCGAAAAGAAAGATGTAGAAGCCATGGTTGACTTCTGCCGCAGGGGACCGTCTGGCGCCGTTGTTAGAGATGTTGAGGTTTTCTGGGAGGAGCCCAAGGGAGAAGAAGGTTTCGGCATTTTGTACTGAACCAAAAAAGATATTAGGCTTTATGTGCTCATAATGGCGAGTTATTTGTGGGCGAGGGGCATGTCCTTCGAAGACATTGGAGGTATAGGATTGGGTGAAGGATGGGTCGAAACTTCCGAGAAGATACTTGACCAGATGCGGAAGCTGGGGAACAAAAAAGAAAAGGATCGCTTAGACCTAGTGCAGTCAATGAGATTCTCGATTTACGCCATGCACAGGAGCCTTCTAGGCTGGATGAACTGGGTGAACAACCCTGACATAATGTCTTCTTTCAGCAGAGAAGAGCTTGACGAGATGAACAAGAAGCTCAAGGGATTCGTCGAAGACTTCATCAAATACGACGTGAAGGCAACGCTGCAGGGAGCAGACAAAGGCACACTCATGCGAGAAGCCAGACAAGCAGCAGAGGAACAAGCCAGAAGAAGCCCAGAAGACCAATTCTACATATAGATCTGCGCACGTTGTCACTTGTGCGAGATTTAGGTTCGTCAGGTTTTCCTAGGAACTTTGAAGTGGGATTCTCTGCCTTGGCTGACGTATTCGCCTCCGAGCTGCTCTCTAACGATGGAGGCTACTTTTGCGAAGACTTCTGAACCGAGGAACTGCCTCGGCTTTACGAGCACGTTTTCCTCAGTCACCTCAAAATAAAGCATACCCGCCAAGTCGGAAGGAAAAACCCGCTGGACATCTTCAACCGTCCGCATAGCAGCAGGGGCGCCTGCTCTCTCGAAAGATGGAGCCCCCTGAGACACTGGAGCGGAAGCAGCAACCGTGGCTCTCAGTGTTTTCGAAATTTCTGCAAGGTCCTCGGATAGAACCTTCAAGATATCGAGGAGATCGCTGATGCGTTTCAGAACTTCTTCAACGCTAGATTTCTCTTCCGCCATTGACTGATCCCTTCTCCTACCTGATCTGTTACTTTGCCCCCTAATTTGTTTTATTGTTATGATGCAATTTGGTCAGATGCCAAAAATCGGAAACCTACAGCATCATTGTCGCTACAGGGGGGAGAGATTGAAAAACCTTGCTTTAGTTGCAGCTTTACTTGATCTACCTTGGCACACTGTCCATCCGATCCGAGTTAGCTTAGATAAAGGTTTCACGATTATCTGTGAATCAATCGAGAGGAGTTTAGGAATAGGATGAAGTCAGGAAGCGCATGGGCTGCGGCGGCCATCGTGGGACTCAGGACGCCCATGTACGCCAGTGTCACCCCAACAATGTTGAAGACAATGCTTGCTGCAATGTTTTGCCTGATCACCTTGAAGGTCTGATCTCCAATCTTGATGGCTTCCGGGATTTTCGTTAGATCGTCGGTCATCAGGGCGATGTCCGCCGTCTCTATAGCCGCGTCTGTCCCTGCTGCTCCCATAGCGATGCCCACGGAGGCCTGAGCCAATGCCGGCGCATCGTTTATGCCATCCCCCACCATCACCACTTTCTTTCCGCTCTCCACGAGTTTCCTCACCACGTCAACCTTTCCTTCGGGAAGCATCTCGGCAAAGACTTCGTTTATGCCTGCCTTCTTCGCTATGGCCTGGGCAGTACGAGGGTTGTCGCCAGTGAGCATGATCAACCTTACACCTCTATCCTTCAACTCTTTCAGGGCACGGATGGCATCCTCTCTTAAGGTGTCTGATACGGAGATGACACCACAAACGTTGTTGTCGTGGGCAACCAGCATCGCGGTCTTCCCCTCTTCTTCCTCATGAAGCATGTAATCCTCCACATCCGCAGGAATGTCGACATCCCTGTCTCTAAGCAGCTCCCTGTTGCCTATAGTCAGAGTCTGATTGTTACAAGTTACAACAACGCCCTTTCCACGTATGACATGGCATTCCTCGTGTTCAGGTATCTCGATCTGATGATCTTTTGCAGTTTCAAGAATGGCTCCGGCTAAGGGATGCCCAGAGTGTTTCTCGGCGATGGCCGCTAAAGTGAGTATCTCCCTCTCATTATGCGCATCGAAGCCCTTGACATCCGTTACTCTAGGCTTCCCTATGGTGAGGGTTCCAGTCTTGTCCATTACAACCGTGTCTACGCGTCCCAACTCCTCCAAATAGATCCCGCCTTTTACGATAATCCCCTTTCTCGCCGCCCTTCCCACACTTGCCACTATGGCAAGGGGTGTCGCCAACGCCACTGCACATGGACAGGCTACCACGGCCACTGCGATGGAAGAATTGATGTTTCTGGTGATCATGAAGGTGAGGAAGGCAACGACTAGAACGAGGGGTACGAAGTAGGTTGCAAAGCGATCAGCCGCCTTTTGAATCGGCGCCTTAGACCGTTCAGCCTCCTCGACTAGCTCAATGATCCGAGCCAATGTGGTATCCTTGCCTATCTTGGTTGTTCTCACCTCAATCAGGCCAAGCTCATTAATAGTGCCAGTAAACACTTCGTCGCCAACCTCTTTCTCCATAGGCATGGATTCTCCAGTGATCGTGGCTTGGTTGACAGAGGCGTGTCCAGCAACCACGATACCGTCTACTGGTATTCTCTCTCCGGATTTGACGATAACAACATCGTCCTGCTTCACCTCACTTGTGCCTATCTCCACCTCGACGGCATTCCGCTTAACAACTGCTTTCTTGGGCGATATCTCTATCAACCCACGGATGGCGGATCTGCCCTTACTGATGATAAACTTGTCTAAAAACTCGGCTATCAGCATAAAAAAGGCTATGACAGCAGCTGACAGAAACTCGCCTATGGACAGCGCGGCGATCATACCCATGGTCATTGCCACTTCAGCCGTTATCGATTTGGCTTTAAGGTCAAGATACGCCCTCTTGAAGAGTGGCAAACCACCGAAAAGGGCTACTACGAGTCCGACTATGTCAAGGGAAACGAAAGGACGCAGAGCCTCAGACCAACTAACCAAGATCATCAGACCAACCGCTAAGATAAGAGAAAGTTCCAAGGTTCGATTTCCATCGGGAACCTCTTTGATCTCCGAATCCTGCAAACTGATGCGAACCCCTGAAGACGGCTGAACATGCCAGACGTTCATTTGATCCGATAATAAGGTTGCTGGCAAAGATTGCCAATGTTGTGCCTAGGATTTGTCAAAGCCTAAGCAACGGTGACCCTGACAACTTCGATGCCTCTTATGACCCTAAGCCTCTCAGCAAACTCTTTTATCCTTGCGATGTCTCCTCTTGTGAGGATAACTTCAAGGCAGGACCCACGCATATGATTGTGCAAGGTGGTTGAAATAATATCCTCATACTTGTGTTGCAGTCGGCTAATCTCTTCAAACATGCCTCTTCTATCAATGTTAAAGGTTATGGTAACCACGGCCAATGCTGTTCCTGTCAACCTCGACGACCACTCAGCTTCACTGAACAAGGTTCTTAGGGCCTCTCGCACAATCTCTGAACGACTGGCGTATTGCTTCTCTTTAGCCATTCCATCGAGCTTTACTATCATCTCGTTCGGAAGCGATACATTGATTGTACCCATGCATAACCCTCTAGGACAATTACTATCTAACATCAATGATGCTTATCTACTCATCCCGTTCTTTTACTCGAACAACATGTTGCCATAGTATCGTATAGCTAAAATCTAGCATCGTGGCTTACTATTACGAGGTCTTAACCGACAACACGCTAGAAACAGACCAGCAAAATGGAGCCCAAATGTATCGAAATAGAGGAAGGATAGATGCTCGAAATAGATGGAAGCCAGAAGAGCGGAAGCGGAACCATTCTGCGCATGGCAGTCGCCCTATCCGCGATAGTGGGTAGTCCACTGCACATATGCAACATTCGAAAGAAACGTGACCAGTCCGGGCTCAAGCCGCAACACCTAGAAGCCGTGCTTACAGCCGCAAAACTTTGCGACGCAGAGATAAAAGGCGCAACACTAGGCTCGCAGGAGCTTTGGTTTACGCCCAGCCAGATAAAGGGCGGCGAGATGCACGCGGAAATCGGGACAGCCGGCAGCATACCGATGCTGGTCATGACTGTTCTGCCCATATGCGCCTTTGCGGAGCAGCCTGTGATCCTGCACATAACGCGGGGTGGAACCGACGTCCGACATTCGCCGACGACGAATTATCTTGCCCATGTCCTTCTGCCGATGCTGAACCGCATGGGGTTGGATGCCTCGATAACCGTCCACAAGTACGGGTATTACCCGAAGGGCATGGGCGAAGCCACATTGAGGGTTCAACCGTGCAGGGGGCTTAAGCCGCTCGTGTTGAAGGAGTTCGGCAAGGTCACAAATGTGGGCGGAATCTCCACATGTACCTTTTTGGCGGACAGAAGGGTGGCTGAACGTCAGGCGCGAGAAGCTGAAAGGCTTTTGAGACAAAGAGGCTTCGAACCCAGCATCAGAATAGTCAACGACTTCTCCAATCCCCTTCAGAAGGGAAGCTCCCTCGTCCTCTGGGCTGAAACGGACACAGGTGCGCTGCTTGGCGGAGACGCGATTGGCGAAATCGGCAAGCCGAGTGAGGCTGTGGCACAAGAGGCTACGAGAAATCTTCTCGCTGAGATCGATGCCATGGCTACGGCGGACGTTCACCTTGCAGATCTGCTGGTGCCGTATGTGGCACTTGCCCGAGGCGGATCTGTTTATTTGGCGCGGCAGGTTACGGATCACGTTGAAGCAAATATTTGGCTTGCATCTGAGATTTTAGGCGTCAGTTTCAGAGTTGAAAAGAAGGGTGCACTATATCAGATTGCCAAAACGTAGGCATCGGAACTGCAGGAATTTCACGGTCAAAGCCAGAGTAGAAAGGGGAGCCTGCTCTACAGCGCTCGTGCAACTGGTTGGTATTATGGGCTTCACGATAGTCCATTTTTCCAGTCAACTCGGATACCTATGACAGGTCGGATAAACTGGTTGCCGATGGCTGTATCTCCAGCAAGATGCGCCTGATTTTTGAGGAAATTTTGAATTTTTTGAGCCTAGAGACCGAGAAAGACGAAAAAATAGGCTGCAAGATGCTTCATAGGGGTTCTGTTACCTCTTCGGTTGATATGTAATGCTGTTACTTTTCGGTTGATAAATACAATTTCTAGCTACATATTCCGAGTTCATAAAACATAACAAAGAACCATAAGATAAATAAAAAGGAGCATAGCATTAACTAGCTATGATTTGGCCAAAAACAAAGGCTGCTCTATGGAGATATACGCCTCGTGGAATCAAGGTATTCCTCAAAAAGACCACTTGGTATGATCATATTTGTCGTGGTCATGTAGAGATGAATAATTCATTGGAGGATGTGATAAGAGCATTAGAGAGACCTGAAGCAACCCATGCCTTCAAAAGAGATAGATTTAGCTACTGCTATTCTCAACGGAGAGGAAGCTTTATAATGTTAGTTTACAAGGTAAGTGGAAGATTGGGATGGGTGAAAACGGCATACATGGTACAAAACCCTTATGTAGAAGTAGAAGGCTATAATAGAGTGTGGCCAATATGAGTGAAATAATAGATGTGGCTACAAATGTTTTTCATGCGATAAAACCAGACTCTGAAATAACTATAGATTACGATGAGGAAGCAGATGTCCTGTATATCAATTACCATAATAGCCCTCTTCAGAAAGCAGATTTTGGAAGAAGATTCGGTGACTATATTGTTAGAATAAGACAAACATTAGTGATTGGTGTCACAATCATTAATGCCTCACTTCATTTGAAGAAGAGTTTTTCAGATAAACCATCAATACTTACCGAACCATTTACTCTTCGGATTGCCTAACTGCCTTTTTTGGCATTCTGAATTAGCGTTATCCATTTGTTTTCTCCTTTAATTTCAACTCCGCAGGCTTCGGAAGGCGTCTTTCCCTTCAAGGCTTCATGCGGTCTTACAAAATTATGGTATATTTGATAACCTTTTAGAATTGGTGTATCTTTCGTCTTCAATCCTCTCATAACTTTTTCTCTGTCTCTGATTTCTCCGTTTAGTCTTTCCATTTTGTTGTTGTTTTTGTCTCCTCTGATGTGGATGTGTGCGATGTGTTGTGTTCTCGGAGCTTTCAACGTCCAAAACTCTTTCTTGTATGCGTCATGATAGGCGGGTAATCCATCTGTGATTATTGTTTTAGGGCTTTTGCCCATGAGTTCTTTGCCCATTTTGAAGAGTTTTCTTGCGTCATGCTTGTATTTGGATTCTGCGACTTCTTGAGCTATCCAATATCGTGTTTCGTCATCCATTAGGGCGAAGACGTACTTCATGTCTCCGTTGATTTTAACCCATAATTCGTCGGCTCTCCAAGTGTCTGAAACATCGATTTTCAGTTTCATCACATATTCTTCCATCAGTCGGATGTACTTCTTAATCCACATGTAAACCGTCTTGTGAGAGATTTTTACTCCTAACAGTCTAAGCGATTTCTGAGTGTTCCTTAATGATTCTCCGCTGAAATACAGTTGCATGGCTGTCGTTACTGCTTGCGGGTTATGCTTCATCTTCTCAAAGCCAATATTCACGCTGAATGTCTTTCCGCAATTATCACATATGAAACGTTGAATGTCTCCACTTTTGTTTCTTCTAATCCCGAACTTCTTTATGTTATCTGAATCACAGAACACACATCTACAAACATCCGTTATCGGCTCTATCTTCCTTGACTCAACTTCTCTTCTCAACCTTTCGGAGAACTCAACAGCCCAAATATGCTTACACTTCACGCCACGATAAATATGATCTGGGCAAGAACACAGCCATCCAACCTCAGAATTGATGACTTCATATTCTCCGCCGTTTGATTGTGATTTAACCTTGTAGCAACGATTGTCTGTTCTTTCGATGTGGTTCAGCTTCGCTATTTCAAGACCTTTCTGTTCACGGATGTTGGCGGTTATCTGTGTTGCCATTTTAGGTACCTATTATATAGTTAGGTACCTAACAATATAAACCTTTCGGTACCTAAAATTTATAAGGAAGCATTCCCAATATCGTAGTAGGTGCCTAAATGAAACTTCAAAAACAACTTTCAAGAAGAGTGGATGACAGAGAGTATCCCAAATACGTTGTAACCATTCCACCCAAACAGATCGAAGAGGTTGGATGGAAAGAAGGTACTGAACTGGAAGCAACAGTTAAAGATGGAAGAATAATACTAAAGCCAAAAGATTAGATTCTGAATTGCCCCTCTATGAACAATCTATCAAAATCAGAAACCTTTGAGCCAACTTCATTAATAAACCGATTAACATCTTCAACAGGCAATTCTGTTATTGGATACTTGATATTGTGCATGTCATTAACCATTTTCTTACGTTCTTCTTCTGTTTTAAGAGTATTCCAACTATCTGGAAACATCACATTTGGAAGATAATACACTTGAGGCAAAAAGTCGGTACGATAACCTACACTAGTGTCAATATCTGTATCTTGAATTAACTTTATAATGAATAGAGCCAATTTTGCTGTTTGCTCCATAGTCATCTTTTCATTCCACATTTTTTTGATGAACAAAGCACCGTAAGGTCGGCCGTGCCCTATTACTTTAATCTTGTTTACTGGTTCAGGAAGACCGAGACCAGTGAAGTTCACCAATTCAGGTATTATATTAACTCTTATAGCCATCAAGACATTAAGATAACCTACTAAAAAATGCCTATCTTGTTCGTAAATCTTGTGCATTTCTCTTATTACATTCTCAGCTATTGTTTTTAGTTTTTCATGGTCATTTAAATTAATTTTTTTAGCTTCTTGATCCCTAACTGAAACTGTCATTCTGTTTTGAAATGAACTGAACAAGCCACTTGCTCCAGATGCACCCATAACCACAGAAGTAAAAGGTCTGAACAATTTTTTTCCATACTCATTAGTACCTTCATCAACGGTAATTTTCGTATCCCCTACTAAAACTACCCCATCAACACACTTCGCACCCAAGATAAATGTCATATCTTTCTTCACCAATCTGAGCAATTTATGGTCTATTAGGTACCTATTGTATTCTTCCCCATATAAAACATTTTTCATAGAATCACCTTATCAACCGAAAAGTAACAGCATTACATATCAACCGAAGAGGTAACAGAACCCTTCACAGTAAAGGTTAAATAGCCTCTTTCGGCTTTAGTAAAATCTCGGTGGAGAAGTATGAGCATGCTTAAACTGAAGATGTCGATGCTCGGCACATTAGCGGCCATAATAGGTATATCGACTCTTTTCTTAACAATCGTACTTGTCCTGATGGAATCATTCAGCCTAGTCACACTAGGCGTGCTGATAGTCGCCTTCAACGTTGCCCAGTGGCTCTTCGCGCCTTACTTGGTAGATACAATGTACCGTGTCCGCAAAGTTTCTAGGTCAGAGGAGCCGGAGCTCACAAGTATGGTAGAACGCCTGAGCCAAAAAAGTGGAATAAAGACGCCGGAAGTGAGGATAGCTAGAATCCCTCTGCCGAATGCCTTCGCCTACGGCTCGCCGCTTACAGGAAACCGTGTCGCTGTGACAACCGGGCTTCTGAACACATTGGATTCCGAGGAAGTTGAGGCTGTGATCGGGCATGAACTGGGTCACCTGAAGCATCGCGATGTCCAAGTGATGATGTTTGTCTCAATTCTGCCAGCTCTGTTCTACTATCTAGGTTACTCGTTAATGTGGTCCGGCGCCTACAGTAGACGGGATGACCGCGGAAACGGCAGCCTCATGGCACTGATCGGGATGTTAGGCATGGTCGTGTACGTCGTGCTGACTCTGTTCACGCTTTACCTGAGCCGCCTGAGAGAGTACTTTGCTGATAGACACAGCGCCGCAGTTGTGGACGACGGCGCCCACAAACTGCAAGAGGGATTGGTCAAAATAGTCTATGCAACGGAGGGCATGCGGAGGTCCAATCGCCCTACAAGCAACGTAAGTTCGCTCAAAACCCTGTTCATATCCGACCCCGACAGAGCAGGAAAAGATGCGAGAATGCTTGCCCGTGCAGGCATCGGAAAGAACGACCGACAACTCGTTATTGAGCAAATGAACCGCCAGGTCACTTCGGGAGCCCTATTCCAAGAAGTCTTATCGACACATCCAAATATAATCAAGCGGCTGAGAGCCTTAGAAGAACTAGCATAGACCTAAACCTAGCACCAACTTGAAACCTTGTTTTCAAACCTCAACCTATATCTTTTTCTAGTACGCATATGTTTTCAGCTAAACGCGTCAGGCAATCGGCGGGAGAGACAACTTGATGAAAGAGGCACAGATGCTCGGGAGATACGTCATGATTCAAGGCTTCAGGAAAGCCAAAATCGAGAACGTGGACGCACTGCTAAAGATTGCCAGAGAAGCGTCGAGCGATTGCGATGTGCAGTTTTTTGACGCAGGGATGATTGCTGGTTTCGACCACCTGTACTTTGCCACGTTGAACGCTCTGAAAGCATTCGAAGCGAAGCAGAACATATCCAAGAACCTTGCTGTTGAGGCGCTTCTGTTCGCTTCGGGACAGCACCAGATCAAGAGAGCTGTGGAGCTTCTGGGACTCAAGCATGGTTCCTCCGAAGTCATCGTCCTCGTAATCGCTGAGGACAGGTCGAAAGACCTCAAGACACTAGAGCGTATCTCGAAATTGTTGGGAGGCGAAGCCTGCTTGGATGTCATCGAGTTGACGGATGAAAAGGCTGCCAGAATAAAGGCTGCATTCGGCATAACGGATCTCGAGATTGAGTCAACGCTGAGGCAGTCAGAGAAAGAGGCTCTGTCCATGTTGCTGGTTGAACGGGGCGCCCTGCTGGTCACGCAGCGCTAGATGAGTCTTTCCTTCACGACTGAAAGTATGTCTCCGGGCTTGATGACCGAGATGCCTGTTAAGCCGCCTAAGACCTCCACTAAGACAATTTTGTCAGGTTTGTCTAGGTTCACCTTCCGCTCTATGTTTCCAGCCACCGCGTCGATTATGGCTTTCATCGAAAGTTCAGTGTGCCTCTTCTCAACAGTTACGCGGAAGATTTCGCCCTCCAATATTTTCTGAGACAGGTTCATGCTTGCTGTGTTTATTTCCGCGAGGTTCGTTCGGACCACTACCTCGATCGGTGCCACCTTAAGCGTATAGCGGAACTCTTCCGGGCGTTCTTCTAGGATTCGCCTCAATCCCTCGACTGCCTCGAAGGGGTCCAGAACTGTTTTCGCAACAACTAGACCCAGAATTTCTGTCTTTTCCACTGTGGCGTCGCGGTCTCCGAGTTCTCCGAGAAGGAACCAGATTTCTGCGCACGCCTTGTTTTCTAATCTTCGCGGGCTCGAAACCAACAGATTGAAATCATCGATCAACGGAGCCATTTTTGACGCCTCAAAACATCACAGCCGGTCCAAAAAAGGATAGCGGATCAAACAAGCCTTTTTTGATGGCTTTCAGTTTTTCCTTCAAACCTCTTCGCTGGCTTCCAAGACCTTCGAACAAACTCGGGGTAAACCCTATGCGTGTCCATCCACTCCTTCAGGAAGTTAACTGTCTTCGGATCCGAAACGTAGCCTGACCCGAAGTCTCCATATCTTTGTCTCAGTTCGGCGATCACGCTGTCGCGTTCAACCTTGGCTAGGATCGATGCGGCAGACACCACGGGGTATGTCTTGTCTGCCTTGTGCTCTGACACTATCTTGACCTCAAAGGGAACCTCTTGGGCGATGTGTTGCCCGAAACGTTCCGCCAACACGTCTGAAGCATCAACGTAGGCGATGTCAGGCTTCAAGTTCCGTATGACCTCCGCCATGGCTCGCGCTTCAAGCCTGTTCAGCCGGTTAAGCTTCGTGCCTGTCTCGACCACCCTGTCGATTTCTGCGGGGGACAGATGCACAATGCTGTGTTTTTTGACGATTTCGAGGATCTCTTCTCTGAGATGCTCTCTTCTTCTCGGTGAAAGGAGCTTAGAGTCCTTCACGCCTAGGCTTGCAAGTTCAGAAAGAGAATCTTCGTCGACGAGCACGCCGGCTATGACAAGCGGACCTATGACGGGTCCTCGCCCGGCGTCGTCAATTCCAGCTATCAGCATCTTCGTGTCCTCGCTATTCAAAGGCGGCTTCGAATGTGATAACCTTTGCCTCAGCCCTTTAACTGTCTTCAGCAGAACTGCCATTTTTACGATGTCTAGACGCCCGGTCAAGAAAGATTGGGCGTTTGAACTTTTTTCTTTCAGAATTGTTTGAGTATGTCCTCTTTCTCCATGATGTGTCCGCAGTAGTGGCACCTGAGCCTCAACGGCTCTTCATTCTCGACGTAGAATATGGGTTTGACGGGTTCCCTCTCGCTGTTGGATATGCACGGGGGATTTGCACACTTGACCGTGCCGTGTATTATCGATGGCAGCTTGACCCTCTGTTTCTCCGTTACCTTGAAGCTGCGGATAATGTTTATCGTGGCATGGGGCGATATGAGGGCTATCTTGTCAACCTCCTGCGAGGCGAGTTCTCTGCCCTCTACCTTGATCACGTCTTTGACCGCGATCTTTCCGCTGGGAACGTTCATGGCGATCGTGACAACGCCGCCTTGGTGTCCGTCTATGCCGAGAAGCTTCACAACGTCTAGGGCATGTCCTCTCGTAATGTGGTCTATGACCGTGCCATCTCTGATCTTCGAAACCTTCAAAGTCTGCTTAGACACACACACCACCGCACAAACCTAAACTATCAAACCCAACAAATATATAACTATCCACTGCCCACCAAGTAAGCCCAATATACACAAGCCATCCAATGCCCCTAAATTGTATCAAAAGACTAGGAAGAGTCCTGAATCAATCTTCCACCCTACAAGCCCTCTGCCTAAGAATCACTAGATTACACATCGCCAAATGCTCGGCAACAAGAAAAATATTTAGCGATAATGAAATTAACTTTAGATATGCAATGAAAGCCGATGATGTTGATCATAAGAGGAAGCATACAATGAAAGAGGAAGAGGTCATTTTTTATGTCAAAAGGTTCTTTGAGAAACAAAACTATCGTGTTCAAAAAGAGGTTTCCATTCATGGCTACAGAGTAGATATATTAGCGGAGAAGGCAGATGAAAAGTATTTGGTTGAGTGCAAGTCAGATGAGTATCTCAGATCACATGAAATACACGTTATGATTGGACAATTGGTTTCCGAGATGCACCAGGTAGGTTCTCAACTGCATTATGGTCTTGCGATGCCGTTTTCACTTTCAACTTACTTAGGAGAATTTGGTATCGGGGGCATCAATGCACTAAGATTGCATCTATTTGTCGTGGGACAAGGAGATATATGGAATGGGGAAGTCTTTTATCTAGACACGGAAAGCCTGCTCAGTTATATCAAAGACCTTAGAAAAAATCCTGACACTGCCTGGGCAACTCTTATTACCTTAGGGAAAAAACTGAATTAAGTTACTATTAAGCATATTCATATAGATAATGGGAATTTTCTCATTCTAGAAAACCTGGTAACTGGAATATCTAACTAGAAAACATGGCACTTAATTCTTTCGACAGACGAAAGTCCCATATTTGAGTGTTACGAATCTTTCGACAGCCTATTGTACTTCATTTTCATTGGTTCTTTAGGGATAGATGTACAGTCTGGTTGAGCGAGAGAAGGTGCCTTGCTGAATCATGACAACCCTCTTGTTTTCCGTTTCCCATCGGACAATAAGAATCAATCTTAAAAGAAAATAAGCGAATAGCCCCGCGAAGAGGAAAGAGACTTCGCCATATACAAAAGCTGGACTTAGCGCACGAAAGAGAAAATGAAAAAGTAGAAAAGCCAGAATCCCAGCTGTACCTGCATATATAATCGCACGGTTCCCTATTGTGAATTCTCCTTTTCTTTTTAAAACTTTTAATTCTCCTTGAGTGACTATCGTTCCTGCAATTATACCCGAGCCTAGCCCGAAAATGATGAAGCAAACAACAAGAGCTATCGAAGACGGATTAACCGGGTTTAAGGTTACGATTTGACGAAACAGTAGTACGTCGCCAAAGAACAAAAAAGCCAAAGAAAGGAGACCAAAACCAGTATTGGTCGTTTCCTTCTCCACTATAGCCGCTCTCCTCGCGAGCAATTCGATTTTGACATAGTTTTATTTTCTATTTAAGGCTTGTTCTTCACACTTCCTCATAGTCTGACTAGTTTTTTACTCTTACGAGAATGTCAACAGGGAATGTCATTTCGTCCGATTTCACTTTTCATTGTTCCTCTTTGTCGAGTAGAAAATTTATCGAACAAGGAGATACGAATGAAGTCGCGGGAAATAAATGGTTAATGAGAAAAAGCGCAATTAAATCATCGTTAAACATATTTAAATACAGTTTTTCGCTTTTACCTCATGGTTACGATGTCCAAGACAAGGTTGGGCAAGCGCCTTAATGCTTTGTGCAAGTCGGGAATATGCACCGCAGCTGACACCTCCAAGTATGCGGAGGATTTGAGGCAGATGGCTGAGCAAACCGCAGATCAGAAGTCCGCTAGAATGCAGAGCAGGTTTTTCAAGGCTTTGGCTGACGAGACCCGCGTCAAGATCTTGAGGCTCCTCGAAGTCAGAGAGATGTGCGTATGCGAGATAATGGTGGCTTTGGACCTTACACAGCCCACGGCGTCTCACCATCTGGGGCTGCTGAAAAACGCGGGAATAATTGCTGACAGAAAAGAGGGCAAATGGGTTTTCTACAGCCTCGCAAACCCAAGAATCGTTGAAGCGATGCAGGAAATGGTTCATACCTAAAAAGCCAAAATTCAGTCTCAATCGGCGTATGCATCGTTTTTTCTCCCTGTTTGCGCTGCTGACAAACAGGGCTATTTTCTTGCGTTTACGCTTTGCAGAGATGGCTTGTCCGCTCTTTTATGGTTCTGGAGCCAAAAGGTAAGGCAGGTTGAGTAATCTTTAAATCAAGAGAATGGGTGATGTTTAGGGAGATGGCTATGCCCAAGATCAATGATTATACGGATGCTGAGAGAGAATTCGGAAGATGGTTGATGGACAAGTATCCGACGGTAAAGAAGGTCAACTTTAAGAAGGTTTCGAAGGACAGGGAACGAGAATTGTGGACGATTGAAGGGGAAATGGAAACCGAAAGCGGATTGTTCAAAAGCACGTGGCAACCGTTCAAACTGGAAATGAACACAGACGGGGAAATCGTCGGCTACGAGCTGGTTTCGGAAGAAGACAAAAAAACCTGATTCCCGCCAAAGACCGCAATGGTGCTCCCAAGACCTACAAGATGAGCCTAAGGCGAGCCTCGTGAGGGTCTCCATCGTTTCTTTGAAGAGATTCGGAATCAAAAAGCGAAGGACATTGGCTCTGCCAAAGTAAGCATTTCTGCGGTAATCTGAGCGGATCCAGAGATAGAGCCGCATAGCAACAAAAACTATTTATTCTCAACAAGAGATTAAGTAGCAGATAAAGGAATTCAGAATGAATCAATTGTGGTGATTGTGATGGCGGAGAAGAAAGAAATCCCTCCTTACCGTTCACACAAAGTGATCATCCGAGGAACCGTGGAAGGATACGAAGTCGCATCCCTTGAAGACCTAAAAAAAGTCACAGACCAGATCGAAAGTCTCCAGACAGAGATCATGGTCTTGAAGGGACAGCTGAGCGACCTGCAAAAGGCTCTAAACGCCACGAACCTGAGGCTAGAACGACTCGAGGGCTTCTTGAAGTCATTCAGGTAATCAGGCAGCATCACCAGAAGCCCACTTTTTCAGCCCATTTCTAAAGAAGGCTGACCTAGATAGCTGAAAAGATGAGATTCCTTCTTCATTGACTGAACTGGAACTTCGGGTTTACGTCTTCTCCAGACTTCTCAAGCTTTGCTCAAACGCCTGTATGGCTTCCACCAGATTGTTCCTAGTTATGAACGAGCCGACAACAGCCTCCCCTGCTCCAGCCTTGGCAGCCGTAATGATCGTTCTTGGGTCTATCCCGCCGTCAACCTCTATCAGTTTTAGCGGGAACCGCCGAGAGAAGTCCGCAATCCTCCGAGTGGCTTCGTCGCCGTATTTTTGGCCGCCCTGCCCCATCGGCACGGACATTATCAGCAGCGTGTCTGCGGCTTCCACTATCTTTTTTGTGAGCGCACGGGTGGGGGTTGGAAGATCGAGGCATATTCCAGCTTCATAGCCGTATTTCTTCAAGAGGCCCAACGCCTCGATTGTCTCGCGTTCAGAGGTGAAGGATTCTCTCTGTATGATGATTATGGTTTTGGCTCTGTCTTTCTCTGGCACGAAGCCGTTGATCTCTTCAACTATCGGAAACGGCTCGTTAACCATGAGGTGAAACCCCATGAGCACCTTATCGGACAGCTTCACATATAATTGCTTCATCAGTTGTGTTGAGAACTTGGTCGTGTTGGGTATCAACGGCGGCCTCATGACATCGACATGGACGCGGTGAATCTTCCCTGTTTCAACAATCCTGACTATCTTGGGCAGAGACTCGGATCTGGAAAGGTCATCCGAATGCGTTGCAAGGTCAGGTTCATACTCAAGGATCGAAAGCGAGATCGACATGTTCATCCAATACAAAAATGTAAAAGCCACAAATAACATTTTAGTGCTTGGAGAAGAGGCCTAAGACATGGTTAGGGCGGATTATTTCGTCGGGATCGACAACGGCACGCAGAGCACAAAAACAATAGTCGTGAACGGCAACACGGGCCAAGTAGTTGGAAAGGCAACAAAAAACTACGGGCTAATAGAGGGTCTGCCACCCGGTTACAAGGAACAGGACCCGACAGTCTGGATCGAAGCCCTGCACGAAACCATGAAAAGAGTGCTGGAAAAGGCAAAGATCGATCCGAAAGACGTGAAAGCCATCGGCGTATCCGGACAGCAACACGGGTTGGTTCCCTTAGACGAGAACGGGAACGTCATTCGCCCCGTTAAACTGTGGAACGACACCAGCACCTTCAAAGAATGCGAACACTTGACCCGGAAACTCGGCGGCAAAAAGGTAGTCATAAAACTTCTGGGGCTCACGATTCCTCCGGGTTTCACGGCGTCGAAGATTCTTTGGCTGAGGAACCGCGAGCCAGACAACTACAAGAGGCTCAGGACAGTTCTCCTGCCGCATGATTATTTGAATTTCTATCTGACGGGCAGGAAGGTGATGGAGTACGGCGACGCTTCAGGAACCGCCCTTATGAACATCCGAACCCGAACGTGGAGCAAAGAAATCTTAGAAGCCATTGACCCACGCCTAGATGAAAAGCTTCCGCCACTGCAGAGCTCAGACGAACCTGCTGGCAGAATCAGAAAGGAGATTGGCGGAGCCTTCGGGTTCAACGAAGATGTTCTTGTCAGCGCAGGCGGAGGCGACAACATGATGGGCGCCATAGGCACGGGAAACACGCGGAGGGGCATAGTCACCGCAAGCCTCGGAACCTCTGGCACAATATATGCATACTCGGGCGTCCCTGTTGTCGACCCTGAAGGCGAAATAGCTGCCTTCTGTGACTCTACCAACGCTTGGTTGCCGTTGCTTTGCACGATGAATGTCACGGTAGCAACTGAGCTTGTTAGAGGTCTCTTCGGTCTGTCACATGACGAGTTGACAGAAGCCGTTAATGAGGCGCCCGTAGGCTCGGACGGTTTGATACTTCTACCTTACTTCGAAGGGGAGAGGACGCCCAATGTTCCCGATGGGACAGGTGTTTTCTACGGGTTGAACAGTCGGACCTTCAGCAAGGCTCATCTTGTCCGCTCGGCGATGGAGGGCGCGACGATGGGCATGAACTATGGATTGAACAGAATGAGGGCTTTGGGCATAGAGCCCGCCCAGATAAGGTTGACAGGCGGAGGTTCGAAAAACAGGGCTTGGCGGCAAATAGCAGCCGATGTTTTCGGTGTGGAGGTTGTCTGTCTGAAGATAGATGAGGGCGCAGCTTACGGGGCGGCGTTGCAGGCACTCTGGACATACCGCAACCAAGTTGGCGAGAAAACAAGCATTCGAGACGTAACTGACCGCTACGTGGAAGTTGACGGGGAAACTTTGACTTCTCCGAGACAGCCCAATGTTGCAAGGTACAAAGCCCTTCAAACGATTCAGGACAGTCTAAGCAAGGATCTCAGGAAAACCTTCGGCTCGCACAGAAAGTATCTGGATGGACACATAGCTAGATAAGGCAACATGCCTTTTTTATGCGTTGGAAAGCGTTTTTATCTCCCCGTCCCGTCACATTCCACGATGGACGGATGAACCCAGAGACCGACAAAGCCAACAGAGAGATCATAGACCGCCTCATGCAGATCCCGAGCCCAACACTGCGAGACGTCAGCCTTGCCAAGATAAAAATTGCTGGAAAATACAGGCTAAGCGCGGTTCCATCAAACTCTGAGCTCATCCGATGCCTCAAGCCAGAAGAACAAGGCAAGATGCTGAAAGTCCTAAAACGGAAATTAGTCCGCATAGCTTCAGGTATCGCCGTAATAGCCGTTATGGCTAAGCCCTGGCCATGCCCCCATAAGGAACCGTGCGCCTATTGTCCCGGCGGACCGTCCAAAGGTGCACCCCAAAGTTACACGGGGCACGAGCCGGCTTCTATGCGGGGACTGCAGAATAATTTTGATCCATACCGCCAAGTTCGGCACCGGATTGAACAGTTAGAGGCGATTGGGCACGTGGTTGACAAGGTCGAGCTGATCGTTATGGGCGGGACGTTTCCAGCCATGCCCTCGGACTACCAAGCCCACTTCATCCAAAGGTGTTTGGATGCAATGACCGGCCGTCCGTCCAGTTGTCTTGAAGAAGCAAAGAGCCTTGCTGAAACCAGCCTGATCAGGAACGTAGGCATCACTGTCGAGACGAGGCCTGATTGGGCGAAAGAAGCAAATGTGGATCGCATGTTGTCGATGGGCGTGACGCGCGTAGAGATAGGCGTCCAGAACATATACGATGACATTTACGAACGGGTGAACCGAGGTCACACCCTGAAAGACGTGGTCGAGGCAACGCGGATTCTTAAGGACTGCGGGCTCAAAGTCGTCTATCACATGATGCCCGGTCTGCCCGGCTCCAGCTTAGAACGCGACCTCGAAGCCTTCAAACGCATATTTGCAGATCCGCTCTTCAAGCCTGACATGCTGAAAATTTATCCGTGTCTGGTAATTGAGGGAACAAAACTCTACCAGTGGTGGAAAGAGGGCAACTATAAGCCCTATACGACTGATGAAGCCGCTTCGCTTGTCGCTGAAATCAAGAAAATCGTCCCAGAATGGATCCGCATCATGCGTGTCCAACGAGACATACCCGCATACCTGATCACAGACGGCGTCAAGCGGAGCAACCTTCGCGAACTGGCCCTAGACAGACTCAAGGAGCAGGGCATGAGGTGCCGCTGCATAAGGTGCCGCGAGGCTGGTCACAGATGGCTGAAAGATGGCGTGAAGCCTGACCCTGAGAACGTGCAGATTCGAACAACGGCGTATGAGGCTTCTGAGGGCACGGAGCTCTTCATTTCAGCCGAGGACCTAGCAAACGATGTGCTTGTTGGCTACGTGAGGCTAAGGCTGCCGTCCGAGAAGGCGTACAGACCAGAAATCTCAGGTGCGAATGCGGTTCTGATCAGGGAACTACGTGTCCTTGGCCCTCTTGTCCCAGTTGGCAAACATCTTAGAGACGCTTATCAGCACAAGGGGCTCGGGGCGCTGCTCCTCGAAAAAGCGGAAGAGTCCAGCATAGAACGGGGTGCTGAGAAGATGCTTGTGACCAGTGCATTGGGAACGAAGCGCTATTACAGGCGGTTCGGCTACACGTACGATGGACCGTACATGAGCAAGATGTTAAAGTAAAGGCAACACGGCGCTTCCGAGATTTTAGGATTTCAGCTGTATGAGTGCGAGATGTTTTTCTTGGATAGATTTTTCCCAAGTTTGCTCAGGCAAAAGTTTTCATGCGTGGTAATGTTAATATCAGAGATTGTTCGTTGCTTAGTTAAAAGTGACAGGTGATCGGAGGCTTTTCCCTTGAAATCCGCAGACAAGTATGATGCCGTTAGCGCCTTGGCACGTCGCCGTGGCTTCTTCTGGCCGTCGTACGAAATTTACGGCGGAGTCGGCGGCTTCATCAATTGGGGACCATTAGGCGCGGTCATGAAACGGAAGATCGAGGACAAGTTTAGGGAGATCTTCCTCCGCCAATTGGGCTTCTACGAGTTGGAGTCGCCGATAATTACTCCTGAAGTCGTGTTCAAGGCTTCGGGCCACATTGAACATTTCAAAGAACTCATGGTCGAATGCGCCAAATGCAACAAGAATTTCAGAGCCGATCATCTGCTTCAAGAGAACGCCAAACTCAGTCCGCAAGACACTGACAGAATGAGTCCCGAGGAAGTCTCCAAAGCAATAAAGAAGCACGACATTAAATGCCCAGAGTGCGGCGGCGCCTTCGGCGAGCCGAAGTACTTTCTGACCATGTTCAAGACAGCGATCGGACCGTACTCAGATGCCGTCGGCTATGGGCGCCCCGAAGCGGCACAGGGCATCTTTGCCGAGTTCAAGCGGCTGTATGAGCAGGCGCGGGAGAGGCTTCCGATTGGTTTTGCAACGATCGGTCACTCTTTGAGAAACGAGATCTCGCCGAGGCAAGGTCCGATTAGGCTTAGGGAGTTCACAATAATCGATTTAGAGTTTTTCTTTGACCCTGAGAACCCAAGGTGCCATCTTCTAGCAGACGTAGCAGACGAGTCTTTGAGGCTGGTCCTCGCTGAGGAAAGGCTACGGGACTCGGAGGAGCCTGCTACGGTCACTGTATCCGAGGCATTGGCTAAGGGCTACATAAAGACTGAGTGGACGGCTTTCTTCATGGCGCTGGGCAAACGGTTCTTGGCAAGTCTCGGCGTTCCGGAAGACCAGCAACGTTTCATAGAGAAGCATAGATGGGAGCGGGCGCACTACTCTTCCGAAGGCTTTGACCAAGAGATTTACTGCGACAGGTGGGGATGGACTGAGGTTTCAGGATTCAACAACCGAACTGATTATGATCTTGCTGGTCACATGAAAGAAAGTGGCGTCGACATGCGGGTCTTCAAAGCAGACGAGAAAAAGACGATAAGAACGGAAATTGTCATCAAACCCGTAACCGCCAAGATAGGTCCAGTCTTCAAAGAAAAGGCATCACAGGTCATGAATCTGCTTTCTAAAGCTGATCCTGAAACGATTGAGGCATCATTTGAGAAGCAAGGATTCCACATATTAGGCGAATTCAAGGTCCTGCCGGAGCATGTTGAAATCATCAAAAAAGAAAAGGAGGAGACCGGACGGCGCTTCATACCGCATGTGATTGAGCCCTCTTTTGGCTCGGACCGTCTCGCCTACGTCGCTCTTGAGCACTCATACGCGACCAAAGACGACAGAACGGTTCTCAGACTGCCCCGCGACATCGCACCCGTGCAGCTAGCCGTTCTTCCCCTCGTCAGCAAGGACGGCTTGCCAGAGAAGGCTCGGGGACTCCATGCATTGCTGATTCGCGAGGGTTTTCTGGCTGAGATTGATGAGGCGGGTTCCATTGGGCGGCGGTATGCCCGTTTTGACGAGATAGGTACTCCCCTCTGCGTGACCGTGGACTATCAGACGCTTGAGGATGAAACCGTGACCCTGCGTGACCGAGACTCTTGGAGCCAAATCCGAGTGAAGGTAAAAGAACTCGCTAGCCTTTTGCAAGACTATTTCTGTTTCAAGTTGAACTTTGAGGATCTAGGCAAATCTTAATGGGTGAAAACGGGTCCTAGGCTGAAGACAGACAAAAAACCTTTAAGTGGGAATCCACGTAAAAGCATAAAAACCATTTCGGAGCCGAGCTGTGATGGCAGAAGCGTTGTACGCTAAGGATGTCGAAGATGTTTTCCAAGCCCTAGAAACCAGCCCCAAAGGCTTGACAGGTGAAGAAGCCCAGAAGAGGCTTGAAGAGTACGGACCGAATGAACTGAAAGAGGCGAAGAAGGTCACTGCCCTCGATATATTGATCGATCAGTTCAAGGACATATTCGTTATTATGTTGATAGCCGCCACTGGAATCGCGTACTGGGTTGATTTCTCAAAAGGCGAAACCCCAACAGACGCCGCAGCCATAGCTGCCATCGTGATCCTCAACGCCGTTGTGGGCTTCATCCAAGAATACCGCTCAGAAAAAGCCATGGAAGCCATGAAGAAGCTAACGGCGCCGAAAGCCCATGTAATCCGAGATGGAAAAGAACTCTATATACCCGCCAAAGAAGTGGTGCCCGGCGAGGTCTTGCTGCTAGAATCAGGAGACCGCATTGCAGCGGATGCGCGGCTCATAGAGGTTGTGGACCTGAAGACGGACGAAGCGGTTCTGACCGGGGAATCCACGCCGATAGATAAGACAACGGACCCTGTGGGCGAAAAGGCTCCCATAGGCGACAGAAAGAACATGCTCTTCATGGCAACCCACGTCACTTATGGGCGAGGCAGAGCCTTAGTGGCGTCCACTGGCATGAACACAGAATTCGGCAAGATCGCACAGATGGTGCAGGCTGTAGAAGAGGAGCAGACGCCGCTTGAACAGAAGCTAGAAAAATTCGCCAAAAAGATAGGGCTGATAGTGATCGCCGTCTGCATCGTAGTCTTCGTTTTAGAGCTTATTGACCCTGCAAGACCAGGGGATTTCGTTGAAAGTTTTCTAACCGCCGTTGCCCTAGCGGTCTCCGCCGTGCCTGAAGGGTTGCCAGCTGTTGTCACAGTCTCACTTGCTCTGGGCGCGCGTGAGCTGGCCAAACGAAACGCGATCATCAGAAAGTTGTCTTCAGCTGAAACTCTCGGCGCGACAACCATAATCTGTTCTGACAAGACAGGCACGTTGACCAAAGGCGAGATGACGGTCCGCAAGATTTACGTGAACGGCAAAACCGTCCAAGTCACAGGGGTTGGCTATGAAGCAAAAGGCGACTTCAAACTTGGAGACAAGGAAATAGACGCCAAAAAAGACAAGAACCTATCCCTAATGCTCACGGGTTCAATGTTGTGCACCAACGCCAGCTACGACGGAAAAACCATAATCGGAGACACCACCGAAGGCGCGTTGATGGTTGCCGCAGCGAAAGCCGGGCTCAACGAGGAAGAACTGGAGAAGCAGTATCCACGGGTCCATGAGGCCCCGTTCACTTCAGAAAGGAAGTGCATGACCACCGTGCACAAAGGCTCCGATGGCAAATTTCTGGTCTTCACGAAAGGAGCGCCCGAAGTTGTTCTGCGGAACTGCATGCACATCCTCAAGGATGGAAAAGAGAAGAGGCTGACTGAAAAAGAAAGAGAGGCAATACTGAAAGCCAACGAGGACATGGCGAACGAGGCGCTCCGAGTGCTTGGAATGGCATACAAGGAAATTGCCGGCGTGGACCCCGAAAGCTTCAGCAAGAAGGGCGCCAATGCAACCTTGGAAAGCCAACTTGTCTTCATAGGCTTGGCAGGCATGATCGACCCGCCGCGGGAAGAAGCCAAAGAAGCAAACCGCCGATGCCAAAAAGCCGGCATAAAGACCGTCATGATCACAGGAGACCACAAGCTCACAGCCGTCGCCGTGGCTAAGGAGATCGGCATGATACACAGCGGACTGGCATTTACAGGCGAAGAACTGGACAAAATGAACGATGAAGAGTTCGACAAAGTCGTGGAAGACGTATCGGTCTATGCCCGCGTCTCACCTGAACATAAGCTTCGCATAGTGAAGGCGCTAAAGAAGAAGGGACACATCGTTGCCATGACCGGCGACGGCGTAAACGACGCACCGGCGCTTAAGCAGTCAGACATCGGCGTAGCCATGGGCATCACAGGCACCGATGTGACCAAGGAAGCCGCAGACATGGTGTTGGCGGACGACAACTTCGCTACGATAGTGAACGCCGTAGAGGGCGGACGCACAATCTACGACAACATCAGAAAGTTTTCCTTTTTCCTCTTAAGATGCAACTTCGATGAGCTGCTCGTCATCGGGACATTCGCCCTGCTCGGCTTAGAGCTCCCCCTCACCGCAGGCATGATCCTGTGGATAAACCTAGTAACCGACGGCGCACCTGCAATAGCGCTCAGCCAGGACCCGCCTGAAAAGGACGTTATGGAACGGTCGCCGAGGAACCCCGAGGAGGGGCTGCTTCACGGCAGATTCGCGTCCATACTCGCCACTTTCGTAACGCAGTTCGTGGGAACAGCGGTCCTGTTCTACGTGGCATATTACGTATGGCACGAACCCCTTGAAGAAGCGAGGACTCTGGCATTCATTCAGGCTACGATGCAGGAACTCATCGTGGTGTGGAACTGCCGCTCAGAGAAAAAGAACGCCTTCAGAGTGGGATTCACAAACAACAAATATCTGTTGCTGGCTGTGGTCTTCTCCGGAGCCATAACCGCAATGATACCCTACACCGGAACCCTATTCGGCATCGCGCTGTTCGAGACGGCACCGATGTCTCCGATCGACTGGGCAATGGTCCTGCCATTCTCATTCGCAGGGCTCCTCGTAATGCCCGAGATCTTCTACAACAGAAAGGTTCTGCGCTGGAGGTAGACAGCCAGCTCAGCCTTCGGCGTTCGCTAGGCATGAATGGTCCCCTAGCGAAGCTTTTTTCTATCGGGAGACAGTTCATGGTGAAGTGAGCGTTGCAGAAACTGAACCTGAAAGTACTTCATTAGGCGTTGGGAAAGGCACGGAAATGACCGAGCTAAAAAATGTCGGAAAGACGAAACAGACAGCCATACTGAAAGTGAGCCCCGAAGAGCCAGAGGCGGACAAGATTAGGCTGGCTGCCGAAGTTATCCGAAAGGGCGGCTTAGTAGCCTTCCCAACAGAAACCGTTTACGGCCTCGGGGCAGACGCCCTTAACCCGAAGGCAGTCGCGGATATCTATGCTGCCAAGAAACGACCGCTTGACAACCCGATCATAGTGCACATAGCCAACAAAGAAGAAATCTACAGACTGACAGAGGCACCCCCAACATGCATGAAAGCGCTCATTGACAGTTTCTGGCCTGGACCGCTGACGTTGGTGCTGAAGGCTTCCAAGGTCGTTCCCAAAATAACGATGGGAGGCTTAGACACCGTGGCAATAAGGATGCCAAGCCACCAAGTAGCCCTCGCCCTCGTTGCAGAGTCCGGCGTGCCCATCGCTGCGCCAAGTGCGAACCTTGCTGGAAAGCCAAGTCCAACAACTGCAGAGCATGTGAAGCAGGATCTTTTTGGAAGGATAGACATGATTCTGGACGCTGGACCAACAATTGTCGGCGTAGAATCAACAATCCTAGACTTGACATCAGACCCCCCACAGATATTGAGACCAGGCGGCACACCATACGAGGAGCTCCGCAGAACCCTAAGCCGAGTTGTGCTTCATCCAGCTGCAACAGCTGAAAGAAAAGTTAGATTCACCCAAGCCCGTTCGCCAGGCACAAAGCACAAGCATTACGCGCCGAACGCCAAGATGTTCCTGATCGAAGGGAAGCCCGATGATGCTGCACGGAAGGTGCAGGAAATTGCAGACAGCCACATGAAGATGGGAAAGAAGGTCGGCATCCTAGCCACCGACGAAAGCAAAGCCGACTACAAAGCAGATGTAGTCAGGTCCTTGGGAAGCGGAGATGACCCATCCACAGCCGCGAAGAACCTTTTTAGGCTGCTCAGAGAATTCGACGAAGACAGGGTTGACATAATAGTCGCGGAGGGAATAACATCGAAGGGCTTAGGCCTAGCGGTCATGAACAGGTTGAGACGAGCCTCAGGCTACAATACCGTCAAGGCGGGTTAGCTT
Source organism: uncultured Candidatus Bathyarchaeia archaeon (assembly GCA_964513245.1). GTDB lineage: Archaea > Thermoproteota > Bathyarchaeia > Bathyarchaeales > DTEX01 > CAZELO01. The sequence goes on from CAZELO010000009.1 coordinate 44,034, forward strand.
TCGCCGTCTGCGTCTTCTCCCTCGGTGTCTTCCACGCCTTTCTCGGTTATCATGAAGCGGGTAGGCGTTTCGGGTAGATATGGGCTGTCGATCACTCTTGCGATTCTAGATCTTTTGCTTCCTTTGCGGAGAAAGACTCTGTGCGTGCATGCATGGGCCATGATGTTTCCACCCGCAGGCTTGTTTGGGTCTCCGAAGAAAGCTGTCGGATTGGCCTGAACTTGGTTTGTCAGGACGACGGATAGGTTGCAGGCTTCAGCAAGCCTAATGAGCTTGTGCAGATACTGATTCAGGTTTTGCTGCCGTTCTGAAAGGTTCTCCCGTCCGATGTATTCTCCTCTGAAGTGGCTGATCATGCTGTCGACTATGACGAGTTTCACGTTATTTTCTGGGCAGAGGGAAAAGAGTTTATCGATCAGGAGGCATTGGTGGCTGCTGTTGTATGCCCTCGCCACGAAGATGCCGTCGGCGATGCTTCGGGGGTCCAGCCCCATCTCTGAGGCAATTTGGTATACTCGTTCGGGCATGAATGTGCCTTCGGTGTCGATGAAGGCAACTTTGCCATTTAAGCCCCCTTTCTCATGCGGGAGCTGAGCCATGACAGAAAGTGTGAAACATATCTGGGTTTTGCCTGAGCCGAATTCGCCTATTAGTTCGGTTATGGCTTGTGTTTCGACTCCGCCGCCTAGGGCTTCGTCCAGTTTCCTGCTTCCCGTTGTGCATTTTTTCATTGCCTTCCTTTTCTCGTAGAAGTCTTGGGCGGTTTTGAACTCGGCGGATATCATTTTCCTCGCGGCTTCTTGTGTCTTCAGTATCGTGTTGAAGCCGATGCCTGTTTTCTCCATGATTTCGCGTGGGGGTGCCATTGCAAAGGCTTCTATGGTTGTGTATCCCGCAGTTCTGAGTTTTGATGCTGTTGTGGAGCCTACGCCGTCTAGGGATTCTAGGTCGTTCAACATTTAGATTCCCCTCCATTCGATGTTTTTGGCTGATATGCCGTTCCAACATCGTCGGCAGATCGGGAGCCTTCTACCCTTGTGCATTATGTAAAGTGCGATATCGGTGCGTCCACATTCGTGGTCCCAGGGGTTCATGCATTTCTCTTTTTCGAATGCAACAGAATTGGATATTCTAGTTCTAGGTCTCAGATTGCTCTTCTTTTTCTTCATCGGTTCAGCTCCCTTCGCTGCCCACATCTGTGTTTTGGATATTTAAGGCCTCTGTGAAAGTGTGGGGGGAGGGGGTGCGAAGAAAGAATTGATGCACGGTCAAGATTGGTTTAGGGTTTGCCTTCAAGGTATTTCAGTCTTTGAAACATCTTGGAGACTTCTTTGGCAACCTCGTTCTCAAGGTTGATCTGATAGGTCCTCGGCGTGAACGGATACTGTTTGATCCAGCCTAGCTCAACAAGCACTTTAAGGTGCTCTTCCACCGTTGGCGTTCTGAGCCCCGTGGCTTTCACCAAGGCGTATCTCGTGAATGCCTCGTCGGGATGCAGGATCAGGTGCGCCAGGATTCTGAATTTGCTTCCGCCGCCGAATCCTTTTTCTAGGGTTTCCCAGATGTCATGTTCTTTGCTTTTCATCGGTGGTCCTGCCTTAGTTGTTGTGTGAGGTTGTTCAGGAATTTTTCGAGGTCCGTAAGCGAGGCTCCTGTGATGCCGAGTTCGGTTAGAGACTTCATTTCGACTATGCCTCTGTGGATGAGGTCCTGCAGGTGTTCCTCGAATTTTTCTGTGGGCTTTGCGCCGTGCTCTTCGCAGAGGACTTCGTAGCTTAGCTTCGCGTCTCTCAAGCCGATGTAGGCTGACCTGTTCGCTTGCAGGCTTTGCACGAAGGCTAGAAGGATGAGCCTGTTTGTTTCGTCCAGGTTTGTGATGTCCTCTGATGTGACGGTTGGGTTCGTCTCGCTGTAGACCTTTCTAACGTGGTCGGGCAGAACACTTTTTGAGCCTGTGTTCTCGGCTAGCGTGCCCGCATAGTACAGCAGTTCCAGCCCGACGCGTAGGTCGCCGTTCACAGGCGGGTTAGCCGTTATGTCGCTTATGAGCCCCAAAGTCTCTTCGTTCACCGCATTGGGGCAGAAAGCCTCTGCAATCCGCTCTTCGAGTATGTCTCGGATTTGGCGGGCTGTGTATCTTGGGAACTCGATTATGCCCATTCCGAGGGTGGATTTCTCGCTGGGTTCCAGCATGCTGTGCCACTTCAGCGACCTTGCGATGAATATTTCGCCGATCACTGGCGGTGGTTCGCCGGGATGCATTTCGGGGATGCGTGTCAGGTCGTAGATTATGTGTTCGCGGGGGTTCGTCTGGACGAAGTAGTCTATCTCGTCGAAGGTGATTATGAGGCGCCTGCCGTCAACCCGCAGGTACTCGATGAGCTGCCTGATCATCTCTTCCGGGCTCAGGCTCCGCGTCGAGATCTGCGTCGTCACCTTTCTGACGAGGTTTCCGAAGAGGACGAAGCGGGTTGTGCCGTCGACCTTGCAGTTGACGTAGACGTGCTGCAGGTTGACGCCTTCCTTCTCTGCGTACGCGGTGATGGCTTCGCCGAACTTCAGCGTTGTGCAGGTTTTGCCGGTTCCCGTGTTGCCGATTATCTGCGTGTATCGGGGATAGGCATTCTCGACATTTTTGACCGTTTCGCCATAGATGGCGTGGAGCCGCTGCATCTGGTCGTCTCTGTGGCGTAGACACTTCGGGATATAGTACGGCGAAAGCTTGTTCCTATCCGTGAAGATCGGCGAGCCACGCAGAGACATTGATCCAAACCTGACAGAATATATCTCGATCACAAGCCTATAAACCTAACAACTGTTCTGGGTCTGTGGTCTCGTTTCGCTGTTTCATTGTGTTTTCTGTAGACTTGAAGGGTGGCGTCTTCGTTGAGACAGTAAAACTTATATTGGACTTAATCTGAACTAATAGTGGACTTGAGGTAAACCGTCATGGAAGTTCCTCTTTTGGGCAGAACATATGCCTTCGATCTCTTGAGAGTCCTTGCAGGCGGAAGGTTGACTTTCACTGGTCTACTTAACGAGGTGAAGGTTTCCCGCACAACCCTCAGCAACACGCTTCAAGCCTTAGCCGATGAGGGCTACGTCAGCAAAGAAGCCATCGGACGATACACGGTCTATCGCATCTCAGAAAAAGGCATCCAAACCCTTCAGCTCCGATCACAAACAGACGGAGCCCTATTAGAGCATCTGACCGATTATGTTCTCAAACGGCTTAAGGAAAGGGGTTTGCTCCAACAATATGATGTTGACAGAAGGGAGCTTTCCGAGGAGATACAGAAACGAACCCATAAGCTTCTGAAAGAAATAGTTGAAGATGTCGAGAAAACCATCACGGAGGGAGAATAATCATGATGGACAACTTCTCCGAGAGTCTAGATTTTCCTATCCCGGACGAAGTTAAAAAAGCGATCGAAGAGATCCTTGTGGACGGAAAGGTAAACGAAGAATTGACGAGGACAGCGATCCTCAAGTTGCTTAAAGGAAAGGGAGGCGAAATCAGATTGGTGAAAATGCCGGGAGAAAGCACGGGGCTACAAGTCGGAGGGTATGAGGAAGGTGACATTTCTGCTTTGGTCGAGATAGTGAATGAAAACTATGTGGACTATGCCGACTTTTTCTACGAATTCATTCCCTACAGCGAAGAAACATTCCGTTCGGCGGTTAGAGCTCGACCTGTTGTCTTTGTGGCGAAAAGTCAGACAATCGAAGGCTTCATAGCATGCAGTGCGGATTGGGGCGTCAGGATAGACATGTTCTGCGTCAAACCGGGGCCTAACAGAACAAAAATCGAAGATATACTCATCTCAAGAGTCGAAGAAGAGGCAAAAAACCGCAAAGTTACCGTTTGGCTTAGCTCCGACAGTCGTATCGCAAAGTTTGAAAAGAGAGGCTACGAAGTCTATGGCGGATTTTACCACCTCGTGAGGAGTCTGCACAATGTCCCTGCGATTCCGCCACTGCCAGAGGGAGTTACCCTGAGAGGAATGGCTAAGGGAGAAGAGAAAACGATTACACAGACCTTTTATGATCCAAACCATGTCGGCACTAGCATCTTTAAGCCCGGATTCACAAAAACTTGGAAAGAAGACTGGAACCACGTAGCAGAGTTGAATGGAAAAATCATCGCCATTATCTGCACCAGACCTGACCACAAGTTCAACGCGCACTTCAATGCGAAGAGGGCTGAAATCTGGGGACCGATTGTGCTTTCTGAGCACCGGGGAAAAGGCATTGAAAAAGCGTTCGAGTGTTACGCTCTGCGTTCCCTTCGGGAGAAGGAGATGGAAGTAGCCACCGTATGGGATGTCGAATGGCCGCCTGAACCCACGAACCTTGAAATGAGCCTAGGTTTCAGGGTGAAAAATTATTGGAAATTCATGCGCAAGTAAGATTATTGCGTTTCACATAAGGTCCCAAGAATTGGGGAGAGTAGATATGGAAGACAAGTTTCTTGATGTGTTCGAGTTTCCTCTTCCGGATGATGTGAAGAGGACGATTGAAGAGATTCTGAGGGAGGAAGGAGCCAGAAAGGAACTGATGAGGATGGCACTCCTTGAATTCGTGAAAAGAAAGGGAGGCGAGATTAGATTGAGCGTTAATCAGTCCAGAAGCCTTGATAACTTGGAGCAGATGATCAATGTTTCTTCAAGATATGCTGAGAAGTATCAAGATCATCCGCTCATAGAAGGCGCCGTCTTGCTGAGTCCTCATATGAAGATCGGCGAAGAGTACGACTTTGAAATCCTCTTCGTACTTTCAGATGCGGCATTGCCCCCGATGATGGGGGAATGGAAGAAAGGCATGGGAGACAAACCAATAGGAGGTTTGTGGGATGAGTGGGAGATCTTCAACGACAAGACTCTTCCTTTCGATGAGGATAAGTTTGAGGGAAAGATTGTTCATCCCATGTTTATGACGCCAACAGTGATAAAGAATGAATTGGCTGATGCGCAGAAGCATCCCACGCTGGCACTTTCGTTGTTCCAATATGGCGTCACCGTCTATGATAAGCGGGGTATGGTCAAAAAGATAGTCAGTGAGATACTTCCCCCTTCCGAAGAATACTTCAAGCATTGGAAAAAGAAGAGATATGGAGAATTCGAGAATCTGCTGTGGAGCCTAGAAAGTTTTCTTGAAGAGGGCGATACGGCTTCGGCGGAAATAGTATCCGTTGACGCTGTCAAAACTTTTCTTCAACTTATGTTCTCCGTGGACAAGAAAATAGAACCCCATCAACATCCAGGGTCCAAAAGAATTCTGTCAGCTTCAAGGAAACATCTTTCGCCAGAAATCGCGGAACACGTTGAAAATGTATTAGCAACTCACGATCTGCGTGAACGACTAAAGCTATTGCAGGACCTACGTTCATCAGTAGCCGAGAAGGACGAATGGATGAAAAAATATCATGAAACCCTCATGAAATACAGGAAAGAATGAGAAATGGAAGATACGCCGCCTGAGTTTCTTAGTCTTCCTCTAGCAGACGATGTTAGGAAAGCAATCGAAGAGATCCTTCAAGAACAAGACACATCAGTTGGAAGCAGATCATCGCACAGTCACCATTAGATTCAAATCCTAAGACGCGAAGCAACGGAGAGGCCGTCCTTTGTTGGACAAAGCGGAAGAACGAATGTTGCGCAAAATAGGATCTGCACCGGTAAGTTGCTTTTGATAATCATTATCAATTCGGAATTCTGGTTGTTAATCAAATCTACAAAGTCTGCCGGTAGGCTCCCATTTGTCAGTGACTGACAAAACAGAAAAAATTTTGTCAGACAAATCTACAAAGGCACTCTGGCAGGCTCTCTGCCGTTCGACAGTCACTGTCAAAACACAGGAAAATTTGACAGTCAAATCTACAAGGGTCCTCTCATCTCAGCGCCCGCTTTTGCTCATCAGTACAGCGGTTGCCCCAGCGTTCTCTGAGGCATCAAAGAAAGAGCGGTTAGGGGAGTTTTTCGAGTTCTTTTGCGTGTCCCCTTATTGGCATCTGTCTTTTGGTTGGTGCTGCCCAGTGTGCGGCGTTCGTGATTATTCTGAGGACGTTTGGGTCGTAATAGGTCGGGTAGGTCTCGTGTCCCGGCTGGAAGTAGAAGATTTTGCCTGAGCCCCTGTAGAAGCAGCAGCCGCTGCGGAAGACTTCTCCGCCTTTGAACCAGCCTATGAGCACGAGCTCGTCGGGCTGAGGTATGTCGAAGTGTTCGCCGTACATTTCTTCGTGCTCAAGTTCGAAGTAGTCGCCGATGCCCCCGACAATCTGGTGCCCCGGAGACACAACCCACAAACGTTCCTTCTCGCCGGCTTCCCGCCACTTCAGGTTGCACGTGGCGCCCATAAGCCGCTTGAAAATCTTCGAGAAATGAGCCGAATGAAGCGCAATCAGCCCCATGCCCTCGTTCACTATCCTGCTGTAAATCTTGTCAACGACAAGGTCGCTCACCTTCGCATGCGCCGCATGCCCCCACCAAACAAGCACATCAGTGACCCCGAGAACCCCGTCAGTCAACCCATGCTCAGGCTCGTCAAGAGTAGCCGTCCGAACCTCGAAACCAGCCTGACCACGCAGGTGCTTCGCTATGGCGCCATGTATGCCCTCGGGATAGACCGCCGCAACCTTCGGACTCGTCTTCTCATGCTGAAATTCGTTCCACACCGTGACCCGTACGGTTCCGCCCATTCCGTCCACCCGGGCAATAGTTGAGTCAAGACCGAGAGATAACATTTTCCGTATGATTGGCGGGGCGACCTAAACGTTTCTTGATTTATAAGTACCGATGCCCTATCTTCACTGCATTGCCTATCGTCGGTCATCCAAACGTGGTGTGACATTCCATGAACAACAGGGAACGCTTCTCAGCCTGCATGAACTACGAGAGTTTCGATCGGGTGCCCCTCTGGGAGTTCTGGGGATTCGAAACGGAGACCATTAACCGCTGGCACCGCGAGGGACTGCTGGACATGAGTGTAACCGATTTCTTCGAGCTGGACACGTGGGAACTCGTCCAGATAGATTCGGGATCCATCCCCAGATTCGTCTCAAAAACCATCAGCGAAGACGAGAGATACAGGATCGTGAACAGGGAAGACGGCGTCACCGTCAAAGTCTCACGCGACAGACCGAACATGATCTACATCGGCTTAGACTACCCAGTCAAGAACCGAACAGATTTCGAAAGAATAAAGAAACGATATAAACCAACAGACATGATGAGATACCCGAAGGCATGGTCCGACGAACTGCTGGACTACTATGAAGAGGCGGAACACCCCATCGGACTTTGGGCACCAGGCTTCTTCAGGCAGGCGCAGAACCACTGGATGGGAACAAAAGAAACGCTTGTCGCCTTTCATAAAGACCCGAAGCTCGTCCACGAGATGTTCAGTTTCTGGGCAGAATTCCTCATCGAAGCCATGAGGCAAGTTGTTGAAAACGCAAAAATCGATTTCGTATGCCTCACCGAGGACATTGCTGGCAGAGACGGAGCGCTCATCTCGCCCAGAATGTACAGCGAATTCATTCTGCCCTATGAAAAAGAAGTGCTCGCCTTCTTCAAGAAGAACGGGATAGCCACTCTCATGGTGGACTGCAGCGGAAACATAGAGCATCTTATACCCGTCTTTCTTGAGGCGGGATACAACTGCCTGACCCCTGTTGAGACGCAGGCTGGAATGGACGTCTTGCAGCTGAACAAAGCGTACGGCAAGAAACTCCGCTACATAGGGAACATGTCGCTCCAAGCCATCGTTGAAGGCGGAGAAATCATCGAGAAGGAGGTCGAGTACAAGGCTTCTCTGGTCAAAAAAGGAGGATACATACCGAGCACTGACGACATAGTGTCCCCAGATGTCCCCCTCAAAAACTACACTCGCTACCTCAACATTCTCAAAACACTCCTGTCACCGCATGGCTCCTAAATCTAGCTGACTTCGGCATGAACATCAGCTGAGTGTCGCTTGGGAATGTGGTTCAACGCTGAGTTCTAGGGAACACGGCATTACTACATGCTTTGGATTAGAGAACCCAGCAGAGCGCCTATTCGTCTTCCTAGCTGCAGAATGAACATTAACGCCGAAGTCAGGTTCATATAGTTCTCTTGTTTAAGGCTTGAACCTATGTCTGAGAGCGTATTCTCAGTCGTTGTCTTTTCCTTTTTGATGCCACGATTGAGAGTTGTGGAGGGAGGAAAGTGACTTTGGGGTTCGTACCTATGGTCGATAAGGGATAACTAATGTCTGTGCCCTTCAGGTTACGTGTGACCGATATGACAATGTTGGACCACAGAGAGTTCATTGTTGACCAAAGGTTCCTCTCAGTTAGAAACACCTACGTCATCAAAGACAGATCCGAGGAACAACTAGGCTACATAAAGCAGGAGTTCGTCAGTCTGGGACCCAAATTCTGGCTAGAAGACAACAACGGCGTCCACCTAGGCGTGGTCGACGGAAAGGTCATCAGCATTCACAACGAGTACGAAATAAAGGACAAAGACGGGCAACTTAAAGCCAGAATCAAAAAGAAGATTCTGAAGTTCTTCGGAAGCGAATGGTGGATGGAAGACCCCGACGGTCGCGAAATAGCCCGAATAAAGGGCAACGTCGTCCGCCACACATATGACATGATCGCGCCTGACAAAAGCGTCATAGCCAAGGTACATCTCAACTGGGTAACCATCAGCGACGAATACTGCGTCGAAATGGTAAGACAAGACTTCGATCCGTTGCTGGCGCTAGGCTACGCAGTCGCCATGGACCACGTAGAACATCAAGGCAGAACCACCGTGTCAAGCGGAAAAATCCTCGGAAGACTTCTGGGACGATAAAGCCAACATACGCGGCACCGCTTAGAAGAACGTTTTTCCCGGTCCGAAGAACAAAACAAAGGTAAAGCCAAAGTTACAGCGTCCCACAAAAAGGCAAGCATCTATTCATTTTTCCTGCATCTCTCGATAATTCACCATGCCTTTAAATCTGACAAATGAAAATATGAAATAGACTACGGAGGAACAACCATGACAGAAACGGAATGCATGCTTCCAGATTCGCTCAAAGAACGGGGAGAGGACTGCTGAGGATGACCCACCAATACATCCCCAACGAAGCGGAAGAAATCCAAGGGAAGCTAAAGAAAGAAATCGGCATCAAGAGCATCGAAGAACTATTCTCGGATGTACCCGAAGAAATCCGCTTGAAAAACCCCCTTTCCCTGCCCAAACCCCATTCTGAGATCGAGGTCAGGCGGGAGATAGAAAAGATCCTCCGAAAAAACTGCACAACCAAGGAGATAACGTCTTTCCTCGGAGCCGGTGTCTGGCCGCATTTTGTACCTGCAGCAGTAGACGCTGTCGCTTCGAGAAGCGAATTCTTGACATGCTATACTCCCTATCAACCAGAGATCAGCCAAGGACTCCTTCAGGCGCTTTTCGAGTATCAAAGCATGATCTGCGAACTTTTGGACATGGAAGTTGCCAACTGCTCGATGTATGACTGGGCGTCTTCTTTGGGCGAGGCGGCACGCATGACGGCACGCGTTACACGACGCAACGGGTTCTTGGTTCCCCGCTACATCAGCCCTGAAAGGATGGCGGTTTTAAGAGCATACGCCGAACCCGCTGAAATCAAAATCACAGAAATCAAACAAAGCCCAGTGGACGGCCAAGTCGATCTGGAAGACCTGAAGGAAAAAGTCTCAAAAGACACAGCCGGCGTCTATGTTGAAAACCCCTCGCACTTGGGGTTTCTCATGGATTCAATGAAAGCCATATCTGAAATTGTTCATGACGCCGAAGGATTATTCGTCACGGGAGTTGACCCTTCCTCCCTAGGCATTCTGAAGACGCCTGGCAATTACGGAGCAGACATCGCCATAGGTGAAGGGCAACCTTTGGGGAATTATATGAATTGGGGAGGACCTCTCCTCGGCATCTTTGCCTGCAAGGATGAAGATCGTCTTATGCGGCAGATGCCTGGCAGGATCATAGGAATGACCACGACCCAAGATGGCGGCGAGAGGGCTTTCTGTATGGTTCTTCAAACTCGGGAGCAGCATATCCGCCGTCACAAGGCAACATCCAACATATGCAGCAATGAAGCCCTATGCGCCTTGAGAGCAGCTGTCTACATGGCTCTTCTAGGCAGAGACGGATTCAAAGACCTGGGCGAAGTGATTCTATCCAAGGCTGCCTCTGCCATCAAAAATCTTTCCGGCATCCCAGGCTTACGTGTCCCCGTGTTTACGGCATCTCACTTCAAGGAATTTACAGTGAATTTTGATGGCACATCAAAATCTGTTCAAGAAGTGAACCGCGGACTATCTGAACGAGCAATCTTAGGCGGCAAGCCACTCCGCCGCGAGTTTCCCGAACTAGGAGAAACAGCCCTCTACTGCGTTACCGAGATGCATTCCCAAGAAGAAATCGAGAAACTGCGAAAGGAAATCAGAGAAGTCATGGAGGAATAGCACATGAAAGAATTTCGACAAGCAAAGTGGCCCGAGCCGACACTCTTCGAAACCGGAAGCCACGGAAGACACGGCTATAGCTTCCCCGCACCAGAAACAAGCTCGGGATCGAAACTCGCTACGCAAAGCTCTCTGCCCGGGCATCTGAAACGAGAGGCAGAACCTGACCTGCCCAGCCTCTCAGAGGTCGAGGTTGTTAGACATTTTACCAGACTGTCTCAGATGAACTTTGGCATAGAAAACGGTTTGTACCCTTTGGGAAGCTGCACCATGAAGTATAATCCTAAGGTAAACGATGCCATCGCGGCATCGGACAAGGTGCATTGGACACATCCGTATCAGCCTGAAGAGACCACACAGGGAACGCTGGAGATCATGCACAACCTCGCATCGTGGCTTGCTGAAATTACGGGAACCAGCAGGGTCTCGCTTCAGCCTGCTGCTGGAGCACAAGGCGAATTGACAGGCACATTGATCATCCGAGCCTACCACAAGCATAACGGCGAATTGGCAACCAGAGACGAGATTATAGTGCCTGACTCGGCTCACGGAACGAATCCCTCAAGCGCGGCTATGGCTGGGTTCAAAGCCGTCATTGTGCCTACGGGCGAAGACGGCTGCGTAGACATTGAAGCCCTAAAGAAAGCTGTGTCACCGAGAACCGCTGGGTTCATGTTGACCAACCCCAACACCTTAGGGATATTCGAAGGAAAGATACTTGAAATCGAGAAGATAGTTCACAGGGCAGGCGGTCTTCTCTACTATGACGGTGCCAACCTGAACGCCATAATGGGAAGGACAAGACCGGGAGACATGGGCTTCGACATAGTGCACATCAACCTGCACAAGACCTTCTCGACCCCCCACGGCGGCGGCGGACCCGGAGCTGGTCCAGTGGGAGTGAAAGATCAACTGAAAGAGTTTTTGCCGGTCCCGCTCATCGAATTTGACGGAGAGCGCTACTACCTAGATTACAGTATTCCGCATACTATCGGAAAGGTCAGAGCCTTCTATGGAAACTTCGAGGTTCTCATAAGAGCCTACGCATACATACTCTCAATGGGAGCGGAAGGGTTGAAGAAAGCCGCAGAGATAGCCGTTTTGAATGCTAACTATCTGGCGCATAGACTGTCAACGATCAAGGGCTTCGATATACCCTACGAAAAGAGCAGATCTAGGAAGCATGAGTTCGTCCTCAGCTGCAGCCGCCTCAAGTCTGAGACAGGCGTATCCGCGGGGAACGTTGCAAAAAGGCTGCTAGATTACGGTGTTCATGCACCCACGGTATATTTTCCACCGATTGTCAAGGAAGCGTTGATGATAGAACCCACGGAAACCGAGACCGTGGAGGAACTGGACAGGTTCACCGAGATCATGGCATCAATATCCCAAGAGGCATATGCAAATCCTAAGATGGTCATAGAAGCGCCCCACAACACCTCGGTCGGCACCATAGACGAAGCCAAAGGCTCTCACCCGAAAACTCTGTGCCTCAGCTGGAGAATGTACAAGAAAAAATTTGACAAGGGTCTGCAAAAACCATGAACAGAACTGTTCGCTCACGGTTCTTTTCCGTCGCTCGCTCAAAAAAAGGAAATGCCCTTTGATACGAAGAAATCACCCCAGAACATCTAGCAGCCAAAAACGCAGCAGTTCTTAGGGGCAGGAAAAGTCCTGTTCTGGCAGAAGGTCGAGAGAATCAAACGAGGACGTAGACACATACCTGAGAAGAAAAGGTTTTGAATAAAAACATACTCGACACTTACAAACTTTCGATAACGCCAATTGACAGACTAGCTAGCTTGGGAGATTCTGCTAAGTCTTCGAGCGATAGCGAAAAATGTTAACTATCGGTTGATGTGAAATAAATCTTGAGGGCAAAGCACATGTCAGTATACGAAGAACCCCTATACTATGAGATAGCTTTTAGTTTCGTAAATCCGAAAGAGCAGGCGGATTTCTTTGAGATACTAATCAAAAAGTTCAGTAAAATAGAAGTCAAGAGATTTTTGGATATAGCTTGCGGTTCGAGTCTTCAATTGAGGGAGATAGTTAGAAGAGGATATGAAACAATCGGTTTGGATTCGAGTCCTCAAATGCTGAGATACCTGAAAAACGAGGCAAGAAGGGAAGGAAAGAAGATAGAGACTGTAAGAACAGATATGACAGATTTTAGATTGAGAAAGAAAGTGGATTTCGCATTTATCATGATGGGTTCCTTGAATGTCGAGTCAAATGAGAGATTCTTAAGTCACTTGGATTCTGTGGCGGCCTCCTTAAACGAAGGCGGTCTCTATTTCATTCAGAATCAAGGTCTAGATTGGACAAAGAGTACAATGCAAAGCTGGACGATGAAGAGAAATGGAATAACAGTGACAACTACCTACGAAAGCCATTTCAAAGACATACTTAACCAGATCTACACAGAAAAGATGACGCTAGAAATCGATGATAACGGGAAAAGAAAGAAGCTTATCCATGAAAAAGATCTAAAGTTCATCTTCCCACAAGAATTCAAGGCACTCGTTAGATTGAATGGAAAATTCGAGTTCCTCGGATGGTGGAAGGGAAACTGCAACACTTGGCATTTAGATAAACCTCTTGAAGAAGTCAAAGACTTGAACGACAACATGATACTTCTTAGGAGGAAACCTTTCTGACATTTCGGTAAATGCTTCTACTTCTGACAACGCCGACTAACAGAAATCCTCTGGCGGCTCAAAACTGGGCTCAAATAAGAAATGGAATGCCTAACTGGGTTCTTCGTTATCTGCCTTCACCTGCCCTAGGATTGCTTGCTAAAGGTCAAGTCTGTATTCTTTTCTTCACAATCAATTGTAGAAGCATCAGGTTGGGGTGTTCCGCGTAGAACCCGCCTTCCTTTCTTTAAGAATATTTGGCTTTCCTTTCAAATTGTCTTTCGTATATGTCCCAGACTTTGTCTATGGTATCGGTATCTTCTGGTGTTTTGTCATCGCGGATTCTTGTTATACGGGCGAATCTTAAGGCCAATTCGCTCTTGTACTTGGGGCTCTTCTGGATCTCGTTATACGCAACCTCAACGACTATTCTGGGCAGCACAATGACTCTGTTTCCTTCTTCTCTTACAGCCGTCTCCTTAAGCCTTTCAGTCATATCCTCTAGCTCCGCATCAGTTAACCCTTTAAACGTCTTGCCAATAATTAGAAAGCCACTTGTCTGAGCATCAACTCTTGCACCCAAGTAGTAGTCCGAAAGCCACTTGTGCCTTTTTCCGTACCCGTACTCAGCAGCCACGATTACAAGGTCCAAGGGCTCCAAAGTAGTCTTGATCTTAAGCCAATGCTTGCCCCGTATCCCAGGCGCGTAAGGACCGTCCAGCCTCTTAGCCATCAATCCCTCATGACCACTGTCAACGGCTTCTTTCAAGAACCCCTCAGCCTCCTCCGGGTCGCCAGTGACAATCTGCTTAGTCAAGGGTATGGTTCCAGCCACCTGCCCCAGAAGCTCTCGCCTCTTCACGTATGGGAGGTCGATCAGGTTTTGGCCGTCCACATAGACGGCGTCGAAAAGGTGAAGCTGAACGGGCATCCGTTCGGCTGCCTTCTCTATCTCGTAGACTCTTCTAAACCTGCGCATAAGATGTTGAAACGGCAGCGGGTTGCCGTCCGCCCCGATGGCGATAACCTCGCCTTCTAGGATGGCGTTTTGAGCCTTAACTTCCCTTCCAACTAGATCCACAACTTCAGGCAGACTCTCCGTGACATCGCTTAGACGACGGCTGAATATCTTAACGTCGCCATCAGCCTTGTGGATCTGGATGCGTGCGCCGTCCAGCTTATACTCAAAAGCCGTTCTTTCCCCGTGTTCCTTCAAAGCCTCCTCGGGGTTCTCAGCCATCTGTGCCAGCATGGGCTGGATGGGTCTGAAGACCTTGAAGCCTAGCTGCAGTAACCCCTGCATGCCTTGTGCTTTGCATATTTGTGCTACTTCGCCTACGTCTCCCGTCAGCATTGTTGCTTTTTGGACTGCTCCGAGCGGTATTGAGAAGGCTTTTGAGATGGCGTTTTCCATGAGCCCTTCGTGGAACCCGGTTCTCATCTCGCCGATGATTATCTTGACGATATACTTAGTTTCGAGCGGTGAAGCCTTTCCGAGCAGTGTCTCGATCAGCCGTTCCTTTCGTTCTTTTGAACCGTGACCTGTAGATTCAGCCACAGCCTCTAGAACCCGCCTTACCTCAAGGATTGACAGGGGCTTCTCGACAAGCGTTGTCTGTCTGCGGACTTTGTTCTTCTCAAAGACTGTCCTTGTTGCGTCCCCCACGTCGCCTGTAGCTCGGAAGGCAGATGAGAACTCTTTCCAGTCAATCTTGGTTAGATTCTTGATCACCGCGCTTAAGGTTGCCCAGCTCACATCCAGAGTCCGTGAGTCCCATTTTGGAAATGGCCTCCCAAGCATCATTGAGACAGCAGGTTCGACCTCATCCCTTTCTAGATGCAACAAAAAGTCCGCGACAAGTTCTGCCATCAAAATGCGCCTAGTTGTTGCTGCGAGTTCTTCGCAAAGCCGAGCCAAAGCCTCGAACTGCATAGTTCCTCCTCCCTCGGTTACGGACGACCTCCCACATGAATGATGGGTTCCAGAATGCACGGTATAGTTGAAGCCCAGATCAGAAGGGTGTTGATGTTTTGGCTTTCTACGCCCATACCTTGTCTATTTCAGCCTGCAGTTCGCTTTTTCTTTTTTCGTATTCTTCTATGGAGATTTCGCTGAGCTTGTATCGGGTTTGAAGGACCTCGAGTTGTTCCGTGAGGCTTTTCTCTTTTTCTTTCAGGGCTACAATTTGGGAGTTAAAGAAGGCAAGGGTCTCTTCAACATCTGATTTGATCGCGTTCAGAGTCTGCGCCGAGATTTTTCCTTCTCCTAGAAGCTTTTGAAGGGCTTCGTAGTTCGTCCTCATCTTTGTTTCTAAGTCTCGGATCTCGCTGGGCTTCTTTTCCGACAGCATCTTTCCGAGGCGATCAAGGTTCATTCTGAAAGTCTTCACAGAATTCATGAGTCCCTGCTGTTCCATCTTCAACCTGTCCGCTTTCTGGGCGAAGACGCCTAGGTCAATCTCTCCTATCTTGTGGCGCACCCCGAGCTCTTCAAGGTTGGCATTCACTTGAGCCAACCGCCTGTTTGCTTCGTCCAACCGGCTTCTGTGCTCGTCGATCCTGCGGATGCGGGCGTTCAGAAGGTCGCTCAGCTTGCCGCTGTACTCATTATAAAGTTTCAAAAAGATTCCTTCGGTTACACCGCCCGTCCGAAACATGTCAAGCAGGGCTGCTTTCCGCTCATAGGACGTGCTAATATTTGACATGAGAGACGCGCTCTCAGCTTCTGGTCCCCCGATGACAGCGGGCGCAGTAATCTTAACTGAAGGCGGTTGTGGAGGTGGAACTTTGGGTGGGAGAGATGGCGGGGGAGCAGTCTGGGTTGGACGAGGACTTATTGTAGGCGGAACCGCTTGAGACAATCTTGCCCCGCAGTATATGCAGTATTTCATCGCTGGAACATTTCTGCCACAACTCGCGCAGCGTACACGATGCTCATTCAGGTCGGACAAATGACTGCCTCCAACCCTTAGTGTTATTGACGGGTTATATATTTAATGGTTGATGCTTATAAGAATATTAGCGTCTTAACATTGCAAGCGGAAGACGCCTGTCGAAGACAACATTCAGATGTGAATGCGGCATGCCCTCCAATGACTACATCGAACTCCGAAAAGCCCTAAAAGATTACCTCAAGGAAGAACGAATCACCCTCAAAGACATATTGGACGCAATGGACGAAGAGAAGAACGGCATAATGGAAGCCATACGCCAGAGAGTCCATCTAACCGAAGCACAAAGCAGAACCCTAGAGCGGGCAATCTCAAGCAAAGACTTGAATCTGCTCCTCTTCGTTATCCAAGTCTTCTATCTGCTGAACCCAGCGGGAATCTACAAAGGATTCTTCATCGAACCCGCAAGAGAAACCGTTGTCCTCGGAGACAAGATAACCTTCGAAGGATGCAAAATGATCCTAAAAGCATTAAACATCACTACACAGAAACTGGAATCTTGAACGCCGATCCCAAACGCCATAAAAATCGACACGAACTTGACGGTTGAGAAGCGCCAAGAGCTTCGCGATTCCAGAAAAACTCTTTTATACCGAAGACCCAAAGAATAATCTGCCGGGCCGGTAGCTCAGCATGGCTAGAGCGTTCGGCTGATAACCGAAAGGTCGAGAGTCCAAATCTCTCCCGGCCCACTTTTTACTTCTCCCGGACCGCTATGCAACTATTTTCGTTTGCGGAAGAGCATGATGTTTTCAGGTGTTGTGCAGGCGTATCTGGAGGCTGCTCAGTTTTTTGAAATAAACGGAGCAAGAACTGCCGTTGAGACATTTAGCCGAGGGGGCTACAGTTGCCGATCAATGGATCTATAGAGAATAACGTTATCTCGGTATTGCGAATATCGATTTGGGGTTTGAACCCGTTGTTCACTAGGCTTTAATGTCTTTTTGTAGCTCTTTCATGAGAGGTAGCATGAGCTATAGACGAGGTAAGCTAGAGATATACTTGGAAGTATTAAAGGCTGTGAACAAGGGTACTGAGAAGCCTACGAGGATTATGTACAAGACGAATCTGTCCTGGAAGCCCCTCACGGAGATTCTCCAGTCCATGCAGGATCAGGGTTTAATTGCCAGCCACAAGAAAGGAAACAGCACCATCTACAAGATCACTGAAAAAGGAAAAAACGTTCTCAAGTACTTTGTAGATGCGATGAACCTGATCAAAATAGAATGAACACGGACCGTCGAGAAGAGCCTAAGAAAAGTCCCGCCAATCAGCACCATCGGAAAACCCGTGCATGCGCAATATATTGATTATAGAAAAACTTTTGTCTAGGCATTGGCAATGATTGCCTGTAAAGGAGATCATCTTGCCCCAAACACCGAAGCGCCCAAAGAAGTTCTGTCCCAAATGCGGCTCAAACAACGTGTTTTGGGCCAGTGGATTCCCCCAATTATGGTCGGTTGGGAATGCAAAGAATGTGGCTTCCGAGGTCCGCTGACAATTGAAGACGGAAAAATAGCCGACAAACTTAGAGAAGAGTACACACAAAAACAGAAGAAAACGAAAAAAGAAAAGAACTAGAATGCCGTCACACCGCTAATCGCGGTTATAGCGATTCGTAGAAACGGAAGAGGTTAGTTCAAGGGTGTTCATCGAAATTGGCAACCCTGCCGCGTATCTGATGGTTTGCAGAAAACTTCGCTGGATCTTGTGAATGAACCGTGCCTGTTATCGCTTGTTTTGCTCTAACCGTCGTCTTGGGCGTCAGGGAGCAGATTTTCTTAGATAGGTTGGTGGGGGCATGGTTGTCTCATCTGTGATTATGGCTGATGATAGTTCTTCTACGCCTTCTATTGATCTCAGTTCCTCGATAAACGCCGACATCTTCTTCAGGCTCTGCGTCCTTGCCCGTATCACCAAATCAAAACCAAATCCTTGGACCTCGATAATCTCCTCGTTCTCTTCGAAAGTTCTCAAATTGTTGAGGGTGTCTTTTTTTGGGATGTGGCCTTTTCCGGGAGTTGTTTCTGCTAGGTTGACTAGCAGCAGGACGCCTATCGGTCTGGTTGTTTTCTCGTGATCGATTAAGGCTTTGTATCCCAAGATTACGCCTGATCGCTCTAGTTTCTGGATTCTTCTATGCACGGTAGAGATGGGGAGTCCTGTCATGCTCGAAAGGGTCCTGCTGGATAAACCTGCTTTCCTCTCAAGCACCCTTATCAATGCCTCGTCCTTTTCATCCATTTCAGATCGTTATACATGAGAAAAAATCTCATATTTAACAGTTTTTCGGGTTATTTTCTTAAAAATCTGGGATAATACCCAAATAGAAATAACACGTTCTTCTCGTCAAAGCCGTAGGAGGTGAAAAAGAATGCTGGAAATAGAATTGGGAACGTTGGAAATGGCTGGAATAACATCTGCAGTCGTCGTTGCTTTCTTGGTGTTGCTTAAGCTAACGTATACTGTGGTTCAGCCTCATCAGGCACACGTTGTAGTGACTAGAAGCAGAGGAAGGAAAATCTTCAGCTCAAGGGAAGGAATGAAAAGCGCTTATTTCCACATTCCAATAATTCAGGAACGCAGCATTCTTCCGCTGGAGAACATACAGCTAAAGATCGACAACATCTCTTTCCGAGACAAAGACTTGGCAAAATTCACGTGCGACGTCGTATGCTGGGTTAACGTGCAAGACCCGATCCTTGCGTCTGAAAGACTTGGAAAGGTAGAGGCCGAGCAGACCATTGAAGGCTTCAGGCAGGTAGAAGCTGACGTGAAGTCTCTGATTGAAGCGGTGAGTCGAACTACCACGATGAAGTATGACATCGTTACTTTGATGGGCGAAAGACAAACGTTCGGCGAAACAGTTGAAAAGGAGATTGACGCGCAGCTGAAAGGATGGGGCTTGGAACTCATTGACCTGGAGATCGTTGATTTCCACGATTCAGAGGGATACAAAGTCATAGAAAACCTCGAGAAACGCCGCGCTAAGGAGATCGAGACCGAGACAAGAAAGAAGGTTGCTGACAAAGAAAGAGAAGCCACGGTTGCAGAGTCAAACGCTCAGAAGGAAACTGAACTAGTCAAGGCCCAGAATGAAGAGATATTCAGGTCAAGGCAAATCGAAAAAGACGAGGCAATCGGGAAGAAAGAACAAGAAAAGAACACGAACATATCGGAGTTGGAGCAGAAGGCAAATGTTCAGGCGGTCCAAGCGAGGAAAGCCAAAGTAGTGGGCGACGCCGAAGTGGATAAAGAATCCACAATCAAGAGATCAGAAGGCGAAGCCGAATCCACGAGAATAAAAGGCAAAGCTGACGCAGACATCATAAACCTCAAAGGAACCGCAGAAGCCGACATCACAAAGAAACGACTACTATCGGAAGCAACAGGCAAAGACGCTCTGGCAGACGCCTTGAAGAAGTTCAACGAATCTGGCATTCTCTTGGAACTAATAACCGCGATCAGAGATGTCCAACTGGGCAAGTACAAGAGCCTCAGCGAAGCCTTACAGAAGGCCAACGTCAACCTGATCACAAGCGGCGAAAAAGACATACTTGGAATTCCGGTCGGTGCTGACCTCGGAGCTGACGTGGGCGCAATGATCAATGCGATGGAAAAAGCAGGCTTTGACGTCAAAGGCTTGCTCAAGACAATGAGCGAAATAACCAAAGACATTCTCTCGACATCAAAGAAGGACGAATGAAAAAACAAGCCATAACCTCTCTTTTTTTCTAAATTGCAGAAAGGTTCAAGAGGTGAGAACATGGTTGAAGAAAACACGGTCAAATTGGAGATATGCATCAGCAAAAAAGCCGCAGATCTGGTGGAACACTATGCAATGACCACTGGATACGGGAGCCGAGATCGAGTAATTGAAGAGCTCGTATTTGCTGTTTACGAGTTACTCAAGATAGACAGAGAAAGAAACATTTCGTTAGAGGAGTTCAGAGGAGTCCTGAAGACATTCAGAAGATTTGAAACCGAACAAGACCCCTAGATGGCTCTCAGGCAACTCTCTGTCTAAAGCACGGTGAACTAGAAGCCCTCGGCAAGGCAAACTCCCAAATTTTGTGTAATCCTTACCTGATTATATGAAAGGTTGCTGTTGAACAATCGGCCCTAATCATCATGAATTCTGATGCGCTGTCAGACATAGTTCTGATTATTGAATGTTTGGAAATAGTCTCAATGTTCTAAGTTATGGGGTGGGACATGTTTATATATAACGCCGTTATATTATTTAATTGGTGAAAAAAGAATGAAGAGAGAAACAAGAGAACGTTTAGAGACAGCCGTATTCACCATCATCAGCAACGCCGCCGCTTACGCCTTTGTTCTACATCTATTTGGAGCAATCTAAGGGTACATGGCTAAGAGCAAAAATGCACTTCTCCTTTCAGTCAATATTTTGCTGGCAGTCTCTGTTGAGTCTCTGATCGTTCCGCTATGTATGGAAGGCAGGGCGGATTTTATCCATTCCACAGGCGGATTAGATTTTGCTCGTCAAGCAGTCCACACCCGTCTAAAGCATCTGTTGTGAGCTCAACTTTCCAGAGATTGAAGCACATATGCTTCTTCAAAAAGGGGGATTGTGCATGTGCATGGGGTATCATTACTTTTTTTATTCTGCTATTGCAACGGAGTCGTCGTTAATGGTGACTAAGCCGTAGTGTCGCATCAATGAAATCGTGTCTTTTACTTCTTGTTTCATTTTCCTGTCGCGACCGAGGGCGGCGCACACTTCGCTTATTCTCGCTTTGTCACCGTTCTTCTTGATGAACTGGTATATCTCGTATTCTCGTGTTACCATCTTGCATCTACCTCTAACAAGCAGACTGCCGCATTGCAGACAAATTAACCCTGCTAACACACGGAAATATGACGCCGCATTATCTGGATATGTGTTCCTTTAAATAGCACCAATTTTCCGTTGAGATTCACATGTTTGTCTCAATTTCAATAAAAGGACGCAGGAAGAATATTACGCTTTAAGATGCAATCTAGGCATCCTAGGCGATCCACTCCGTCGTCCCACCACATCTGGCGCCTAATACAAAGTCACTGAAAAACGGAAAAACGAGATCAAATATTCTCTAGGCAATGAACCTAATCGAAGAAGCCTGAACATTTGTTTCTCATAGCTGCCAATCGCGATTCTTCAGGACGACCATAATGTTTAAGTTTGTGTGAACCGCACAACAAGACTGGAGGGTGATTTGAAGTGGAGGCTAAGGCTAAGGAGATAGGTTACCGAAAGCAGTTGTTCGTTGATGATTATATAATTGAGGGCATGAAGGGCGTCTCGACGACGCTTAACCCTGCTAAGAAGCATCCAGCCAATCCTTTGGTGGTATCTGATCGCCCATGGGAAGGCAGCATACAGCTCTATGGAACTGTGCTCTATGACAAGACGCAGAAACTTTTCAGGATGTGGTATTATGGAGGACCCACTGGCAGCCTCTACGCCACGTCTAAGGACGGTTTAAAATGGGAGAAACCTAACCTCGGACTGTACGAGTATGAGGGCTCCAAAGAGAACAATGCTATTCCTGATGGCCCGTGCTTCGTGGTCTATAATCCTGAAATGTATGGATATGAATCCGACGAAAGACGTTACAAGACCTTTCACAGGGATAAAAGCGGATGGGGCGCCATTTTCTCCAAAGACGGTTTACACTGGACTCCGCACTCTGGAAACCCGTTACTCACGGGCGTAAGCGATGAATGCCCAATCAGCGCAACATCGCACGGCGTTTTCCCAGAAAGGGTACTCTATAAGGACGCGATTCCGCCAAAGTACATAGCCTTTCCAAAGATCGGCGTTTGGGTTGGAAAGTTTCCCCGGCGGTCTGTAGCATTTTCGCACAGCAACGACTTCATCAAGTGGACAAAGCCTGTTTTAGTCTTGGCGCCAGACGAAAGAGACGACGAGATCAGTGAAACACGGATACGAGAAGCCTTGGAAGACGGCTTAATCGACATAGACCACCCGGACGACCACCGGGCAGAATTCTATCATCTATGCGTCTTCCCATACGAAAGCTTGTACCTCGGCTTTCTAGACGTCTTCTACGCCAACGCTGAGCTGAAACGTATCGGGCAGCTCAACCAAACCGGACCGGATGAAGTGCAGCTTGTTTCAAGCCGAGATTTGATTCACTGGGAACGCGCGGGCGATCGGCAACCCATAATACCGAATGGGAAGAGAGGCGACTGGGACAGAGGCTGGAAGTCCACCGTCAACATCCCCATTGTCGTAGGAGACGAAATATGGATATACTACTGCGGCGTGGGAGGCCACAACATCTTGGTCTGGACCGAGAAAACTGCTCCACCCCTTTATGAGGTAGCTTCATACTTGGTTCAAGGCATAGGCTTAGCCATATTGCGTTTGGACGGCTTTGTCTCCGTAGACGCGGGTCAGAACGAAGGCATCTTAACCACCAAGCCGCTTGTCTTCGAAGGAAACAAACTGGTGATAAACGCTCAAACCCAGAATGGCTCGGTGACAGTGGAGATACTTGACGAGAAAGGGAGACCGGTGAAAGGTTTTAGGAGAGACGACTGCGACGCCTTCACAGGCGACAGCGTACGCCACACGGTCACTTGGAAGGGCAGCCCAGACGTCGCTTCCCTGCAAGGAAAAACTGTGAAGCTACGGTTCCGCATGAAGAATGCGAAGCTGTACTCTTTCGTCTTTGCCAACTAGGCAGACATGCCGCTGCAAAGCGGACGGAAAAAAGAGAAGGAAATATTAGTCCAAACGAAGACTAGGTAACGCAAGGTCTAAGAGTTCATTGACATTCTGGGGAAGATAGTATGACTGAACTTTTGAAGAATTTCTCAGTCACGCATGGTGGCTTAAAACCAGTTTTGCATCCGGAGCTGGGCGTCTCGATAGTGGGGCAAACCGCGGTACGTTATCTTCGTTTCATGCGGCATGTTCGCCTGGACCGCCTTGAGCTGAGCCATTCGGTCTATGGACGCATAGTTCCAGACGTGCCCACGCATCCTGCGCATTTGACGATAAGCGTGCTTGAACCTCAGACGCATCAATGGAGAAAGGTCAAAGAGGTCGAGTTCCCACCTGACCCCCGCATAATCGGAGAAGGGTTATCCCAGAAAATGACCATCGACGAGATGAGTGCCCATTTTGAGCGGGTTCTCAAAGATCCGCCTTATGTCATAGACATGGACGGCTTAAGGACAGATCATCTCCGCGTTGAATGCGACCGGGAACATCCTGTCTGGCCGAACCACGGCGAGATGAATGGAAACCGCTTCAGCGTACCCTTTGGAATCTTGGAGCCGTTGCGGGCTTACGGCGAAGCAGAAAGCGAGAATATAGCTCAGGCTCCTTACAACCCGATCCTTGAAACGGGAAGGATCGAGCCGGAAGCGCCGAGGGGCATGTGTGTCCGCGACTTGCCGCAGATGATCCTGTTTGAGGGCAAGTATCTGTCAATCGGCTTCTCGCTTCGTCGCCCGTTGCTTATGCATTTGGGATGGGACGCAAACGGCTGGGGCCAAGCAGGATGCAACCGGCTTCTCGCATCGAGAAGACATAAGGAAGGTCCGAAAATTATCGATTTCCTAGGTGGCTTAAGCGGACCTCTGGCGCGTACGCTGACTATGGACAGCGCCGCACAGATATGGACTGGCAAAGTCTCCATCGTGGGAAACAAAGTTTCTTACAGGAACTTGAGAGGCTTTGACGGCTTGACTATTGACGCCGTGTTCACTGTTGAGCCGAAACGCATAATGATCGAGCTGACCCAAAAATGCGAGAAAGATATGCCCGTACTTGAGGCAGAAGCATGGCGCCTCGCCTTCGACCTAACCGCAGGAATCACCGGCGTAGCTGGAATGCCTATTCTCAGATCAGGAAGAAACGGCGACGTGAAGCTGCCTGCTCTCTTAGCCAGCGACGGAGTAGGCTGCCTCTCTTGCCAAAAGATCGAAGGCGACCGGACTCAGTCCTATTTTCAAGTGGAGAGCTTCAGAACTCTGAGTGCGGTGACGTGTGGTTTTGTATTGGCCCGAAAACCTGAAGCGGACAGATGCTTGGTTCTGCCATCAGGAACGCGCCGCGCGAGATTCCAGCTTACCATTACAGCCTTCGAGCCTAAACGGTTCAAAGGGTCGCTGAAAACTGGAAAAGGGGTTCGGAAGCATTGGGGCACTATCTTTTCTTGTTTTCGGCCGGAGTACGGTGGTTTCTCCAACCATTCGGCTTCAGTAAATTGTCACAATACGCAGGCTTGCGCGACCGAGATCGCTGTTTCCACTAAACGCCCGAAGGCAGGACCCAACCCGGTTGACCTTGCTCGTTATACTGTGGGTCGCGCGCTTATGGATGGCGGCGGATATGGATACTTCCGGAATCTTTTTCACGACAGTGATCCCTCTCTCGTCTCAGCAGCTGGAAAGATACACCAAGTCGACCCGGATAGAAATTGGTTGAAATCGGTCGAACCCGGACTTATTCAAGCGGTAAACCGCATGTCACGCGATATTGGAGAAGAAGGCTTAGTTGTTTGCAGGGATCTTTCGGGTAACTCGGGTTCATACCGTTGGAGTTCAAACCTAATGGATGTCATAGGATTTGGACACATTGATGCGTACGTCAACGCTTGGACATACCGCGCGCTTCGGAACGCTACGGTGTTGATGGCTGAACTGGGACATGACGACTTGGCTGAACAGTGCCGCGAACTAGCAAAAGGCGTCCGTGCGTCGTATGCTGATTATCTTTTGAACACGGAAACTAGATGGGTGGCTGGCTGGCGAAGCCGGGATGGAAAGCTTCACGACTATGCATTCACTTTGGTTAACGGGGTTGCCGTCTCTTTTGGTCTCCTTGGCGCCGAAGAATCGCGAACTGCGATGACAGGGCTTGAAGAACTGCGTGATAAGGTTTATCCGGTGTCGGCGCGGCTGGGTATTCCAAGTAATTTGCTGCCAATACGGCCAGAGGACCATCTGCTCTTGAAGATCTTTGGTGAGACGCAACCGTCTTTTGAGGTATACATTGATGGCAGTTTGAACAGTTTTGTGGCAACCTACTATCTTCGAGCGCTTTCTATTTGTGGTCTGAAAGATCGAGCCAGAAAGCTGGCGCAAGAGTTGGATGAAGGCTATGCTGCCGATGTGTTCAACGGTGGCGACGGCACTGGTCATGGACTTTGTTCTTGGGAGGGTCTGCCCACTGGCTATGAAGGGACTCTTGGACTTAGTTTTGGATCACTTTACGCGATAGCCATTGAACAGGGAGTCATAAAACCAACTGAACCTGAATGGTGGCTAAAGGGCGGATAAACTAACGCCTCTATCTTTCTCGCCGAGTTTACAGATGCTTTGAATTCTTTATGCTAGTTGTAGCAGAGTTTTGTCTGCATCTCTACCGCGTTTAGTGATATTCCGTGCGCCTTCGCTTTCTTTTTGGTAAATCGAGTTTCCAGAATAGACTTCCCATTTATGGTATCATAACCGGATGGTCCGCCCGAGATCTGCGAGGATGCTGAATTGACCTAGGGCCGGTGGTTCACGAGGATTTTGGGGGATTCGAAATGGTGGAACCAAAAACTTTAAGGCGTATGTTTCTTCATGATAGAATCATGAATTCGCGTGAAAGAATGGCTAGAGCGATCCGTTTTCAACAGCCAGATCGAATCCCGATAATGCACTCTTATTCGAAGGCTGGTTACGCCGAGCATGGAGAGAAGCTACGTGAACTCTGGAAAAAATATCCAGGGGATTCCCGTGATCCCACAAGCGACCCCGTTCCCTACCCGGACCCAGCATTCATCGACAAAGACGGTAAATACTCCCACATCTGGACCGACAGCTGGGGAGTAACGTGGGAGGAACGGCTGTGGGGCATCTGGCCCATGCGTATCTATCATCCGCTGGATGATCTCACTAATCTTAAGAATTATGAAGCCCCGCCGCTTCCTAGCGATAGCGGAGAGGAATTCGAGAAAGGGCTCAGGGCGGCTCGCCTGCACAAAGAGCGTTATTACCTTCAGATGGGCACGATAAGCATCTGGGATGGAGGGGTTGATCGGGGAGGGCTGCAGAGTCTCCGCCGATTGGAGCGTGTCCTCATAGATATCGAGCGTGACACTGCCGAGATCAACTATATAGCGGACATGCTTACTGACTATCAGCTGGGCATAGTGAAGCATCTTCTCAAGTTTGATCCTGACGGAATCTCGTTTGCCGATGATTATGGCACCCAGCATAATCTCATGTTGAGCCTTAAGACGTGGCGGCGCTTCTTCAAGCCACGTTACGAACGCCTCATGGAGCCCATAAAGAAGGCGGGCAAGGACATCATATTCCATTCCTGCGGTCACATTCTGCCCCTGATCGACGATTTTGGAGAACTCGGCATCAATGCCATCTGGCCGCAGTTGGGGGTGAACGATAACGAAAAACTTGCTGAGAAACTCTTGCAACACCATATCTGTCTCTACGGTCATCTGGACAGGCAGCGATTGATGGCTCATCAGCCTCCGCCTTCGCCTCAAGAGGTAGACGCGGCTGTTAAAAGAATGGCGCAGCTGTTCGGTCACCGCGAAGGAGGGCTCATCTTCTTCGCAGAGATTGACATAGGCTTCACTTTCGAGAACATCAAGGCTGCTTTAGACGCCTTCTGGAAATACGGCAAAATGAAATGACGCGTGGAAATATGGGTTCTCTTACAGGTGCATCCTGAACCACGCGAGTATCAGGGGTCCCATGAACTCGTCCTCGTAGGTGTGGGGGTTGTCCTTGAATATTATCATCTTCTTCGCGCCTTGAAGAGAGTTGTAGAATTTGGTTAGGGTTTCAAGAGGCGGCCACTCGTCCTTCTCGTTGGCTAAGATCAACGTGGGCTGCGTAAGTTCTTCTGGATGATTGAAAGGGTCTACGTCGTCGAAGTATGCCAGCGCTTCATCGAGGGTTAACTTACCTTGGACCGCAAGTTCATTGAAGCGTTCAGGAACGATTCGTTCGATTATCTCTCTCTTCGTGAGAAACGCGTCGTGCCAATCGTCCTGCAACGTGTCCGGCTCGCCTCTCATCACTTTTGCGTATCTCTCGAAGAGACCTCGAATGAAGGGCTGCTGAGCCAGAGTCCTCACGCCGATGTCGGGACAGACGACGGCTACCGCCCCAATCTTCTTGAACTTGCAGGCGGTTTCCAGAGAAGTGATTCCGCCCATTGACACGCCGGCTATTCCCAATCTTTCGGGATCGATCTTCCCGCTGTTCAGCAGCCACTCCGCTGCCGCGATTGCATCCTTGTAAGCATCTTTGCCGATGACTCCGCCGGTCTCTCCGTGCCCCCGCATCTCAGGCATGATGCACGTGAAACCAGCCAACGCCAGTCTAGCCGCCAAGCGTCTACAGTAGTTCTTTGGCGCTGTCCAGCCGTGGATCAAAACGGCGCCGGGCGGCTGTTTCGCTTCAGCCTCGCACAGTTCAGCCTTGATCACATGGTCTTTGAACTTGATGTCCACACACGTGAAATCTATCACGGTTCCTCCTCCGCCTTCGAAATAGTTTCCTGTTTCTGATTTCTGCCCTCTCGCGTATATAGGCTTTTGTTCGTATCCGGCTTTTTCCCAGCGTAGTTTCCGCTGTCTAATTCAAATCTATTTCGGCTCATTGGGTTGTTTGTTGTTGTGTCTTGCGTGTGTAATAGATTTTGATAGCCCAGATCTCAGCTGCTCATGTTTCTGGCATTTTTTACACATTTGCCATAGGTTCTTGTTAGAACAAATCCCTCTATTGCGAAATTCGTATATTGATAACGAAAAACATAAATACCTATCTCTCAGCAATAAACAAAAAGCGTGATCAGCCAATGAAAAAGATACGAATCGGAATCTTCGGTGCCACAGGCAATGTTGGACGGGAGGCATTGGAGGCATTAGTCAGTCATCCCTTCCTAGAAATCTCTCGTCTTTATGCCTCTGAAAGAAGCGCTGGTAAAAAGTATAGAGATGCTTGTTCCTTAGACATCCATTTTCTTCCTGAAGACATTTGTGAAATGATCGTAGAACCCACAGACATGAATAAGGTTCCTCAAGACATAGATGTCGCGTTTCTAGCAGTACCTGAAAATGTGGCAAAAGAATATGAACTGATGCATGCGCTGGAATTCGCGAAGCATCTAACAGTCATCACAACCTCTTCCGCGTTAAGAATGCATGAAAGAATTCCTTTAGTGATAACCGAGATCAATTCAGAACACATAAAGTTGGCAGAAGACTACAGAAGAGAATTTCACTCAAAGGGATGCCCATTCCCACAATGCAACTGCACTGCAGTTCCAATTTCTTTTGCCTTGAAGCCTTTATTAGAAGATGAAAGAGTGGGCTTAGAAGAAGTTCATGTGGATTCCTATCAATCCGTTTCTGGTTCTGGAGCAAGAGCCATAGGTATATGGGAGAAGCAGAGATCAGCTGAAAAGGGACTACCAAAGCCGTTCCTGTCTGAGGTCCCTCTTGACAATCCTGAAGTGACTTACGAAGGCAATGTTCGGCCTATAGGTGAAATAGACTCGGTGGAGGAAGAGACTAAGGTTAAACAAGAAATGTTGAGGATGCTAGGAAACTATGATGACGGAAGAATCGTACCTGCGGACTTTAAACTGGATTGTATGCGCAACCGAGTGCCCGCCTTGAGGGGGTCATCTTGTGCATATTCGGATCAAACCAAGCAAAACATGCACAAAGGACGAGATCGTATCAATCTACAAGGAGTTCAGTGAGAGATGCAGAAGACTTTACGGTGACCTTCCGTCAAGTCCTGAAAAGACCATTTGTTCTTTTGGACAGGCAACCTCAAACAAGATTCGATGTTGGTCTTGGTGGAGGTATGTCGATAGTCATAGGACCCGTTGAGGTGGAGGACGGGTGGATAAGACTCCGAGCTCTCTCCGACAATCTGAGAAAGGGGGCAGCTAAAGGTTCTATTCAGCTTTTGGAGTACCTTTACAAGACCGGATTTCTTTGATGCACTGTAGATACCATGAATCAATTTGAGTTACGTGAACGAGCACATTATATCAATCATCGAACCTCTGAAGTACCGTTCATGACGAAACATGGATCAACCAGTGCATGAAGGCAACAGAAAACAAAAATAGAGGAGTTACAGAGGATGTCTCCAGCAGTGGGAGTTCAAATCTATCTCTTCAACGGATATTGAATCGGCAAAAAAGGTTGTCACGTTTAGAGGTGTCTGGTGCTGAGAATGCTTCTGGTTTTTTCGGGTGATAATTTTTATAAACGGTTCTCTTGATAGTTGAGGGTTGATGATAAACAAGAAAGAGGCTGTCAAAGAGGCTATAGCCCACCGCGATGTGTTTCCAGTTCCATATTTCTTGACTTTTGACGCCTATCTAGAGGATAAACTGAGGAAACACTTTCACACGGATGACCTTCGAAGGACTCTCGGCGACTACATATTCTACACACCGGTTGTTCCCATAATCCCCGAAGGCTTGGTTGACGGCTCCTACACGGACATCTTCGGCGTACGATGGGTCGGAGTCGGGAATACCAGGGGGCAGGCAAAAGACCACCCGCTGAAGAAGCCAAGCATGAGGGGGTACAGGTTCCCCGAGCCCTGTCCTCCCAAAACCGTGAAAAGGATAGAGAGGCAGATTGAACTCCACAAAGATGTGTACATCCTCGTGAAGTTGGGGGACCTGTTTGAGCGAGCCCACTTCATGCGAGGGATGCCTCAGCTCCTCGTGGACTTCTACCGGAACCCCAACTTCGTAGATGAACTCTTTCGCGGGATTACGGAGTATAATCTGGGCGTCATTGAGAGGCTTTCCAGCCTCAAGATCGATGGGCTTTGGCTGAGCGATGACTACGGCGCCCAAAATGGTCTGCTGATGTCTCCCCGGCATTGGCGGAGGTTCATAAAGCCTCATCTCCGAGCCATCATCCAAAAAGTCCACGAAGTAGGCTTCGATTTCTTTCTCCATTCCGACGGCGACATAACAGACCTGATCCCTGAGATAGTTGAGCTCGGCGTTGATGTGATTCAGCCCCTTCAATCCGAATGCATAGACATCATGGAAATAAAGAAGAGATACGGCGACGCGATCACAATCTTCAGCGGAACAGGAGCCCAAGGCGCCCTCCTCACAAAAACCCCGGAGGAGATAGGACGAAACGTCAGAAGCCTCTGCAGAAGCCTAGGAAAAGGAGGAGGCTTCATACTCTGCCCAGGCATCCAAATCATGCATAACACACCCTTCGAAAATGTCCTAGCGTTCATAGATGTTGCCATGCACCAAGAAGACGAATAATCTCGGAGAAGGCAAAAAAAGGATTGTCTCCGTCAAAAAACGTGGAATCTAGAACATATACAGCCATCTCTCATTGCTTACTGCTCGGCAACTTGTTGTTTGTGTTTTCGGAGATCCTTGAACCAGCTTATCTTAAGGAAAATGTCGTATTCTACGGCTCAAAATAAGAGAGGGCATGGATCTAGAGTTCTCAAGATTTTTAAAGAATTCTCTGCTATGTGTACTGGAGAGAGAGGAAATGCCGTTCTTTGAAAGTGGAACTCACACTATTGAGGTTAAACTTGGCTCCGACGGAGAAGTAACTGTTCTATATGATGGTTTAATGATCTCCCATAAGGAACCGTACACGTTCAGCGGCCCTCATAGATTCTCGATCAAAGAAGGTGACGCAGAAATCATTTACGAGGTAAAGGTTAAGCCAAAAGGAGGACGACTTGGGGCTGTTACCGGAATCGGGAAGGCTCTAGCACCAGTCGTCGAAGTGTTCAGAAACGGCGAGAAGCTCAAACAAAAAACCTAGGTACTTGTCCGAAAAAGGGTGATGTATGACCTAGGCCTGTCAGAACTGAAACGATTCATAGACAAGTACTAGATAGAGAAAGTCTGATAGAGTTCGGCTAAACTTCAAAATGTGTGTAAGTATTTTTTTCTTTGAATGTATTCGTTTGTTTTTGTGGCTATCTCCTTCGCTATCGTTTCAACCCATTCTTCCTTTTGGGCTTCACTCAATTTCTTATCATTCATAATCTCCGTTATTTGGTTCAACTTTGTTTCTAAATAGTTTTTAAGTTCAGAAACTTTCACTTTCCTTTTCACCTCCCTTATCGTTATCCTTAATTTCTAATAATGACCTTTATGGCTTATATAATAAGTTCCGAAACAATAACTGACTAAGGGATAAAGAGTGCTTGATAAACTTCGGCTAATATTGTATGAAAAAGCAGGGCTCTATCTATATCTGAAGAACTAATCAGCGTGAGGACTCGCGGTTCAGCTCCAACTGAAAGGTTTCAGCCTCTTTTCTTCCTATGGAATGGACGGTTTCTAATATCCTCTTTCTCGTTTTCTCGGGTTCTTTTGGAAACGAAAAACCTTGGGTCTTCAAGATTGATGTTCATACTTGGTCTTCTTTTTTGACCTATTGTCTCTGAAAAGACGTGAGAATAACTGGTTGACGGCTCAAATTTCTCTGTTTCCTCGGCAGGTGCTTGCGGTTGTGTTACAGCGGCTTTTTCCCGTTTTTCTTTATAGTAGGCAAGAGCTTGATCCACTATACTCGACACGGTCAATCCCCAGACTTCTTTATTCCTCTTGAGACTAAATCTCTTATGAATCTGCAATAAAGGACCAAAGCATAGGTCTAAAAAGAATTCTTTCTAGCGTAAAGAAAATGAGGGCTTACCAAATAGAACCTTGCTGCGCCTGACGGCTCTAATCCAAAAATTTTATCCTATAACGTAGCCCATGACCAAATACTAGGAGAGGAACGTGGGACCCAACGCTCGTAAAAAACGCACAGTAATACTGTAAGCCTAACAATGACATTAGTACCAGCCTAGGGTGCCTTCTCGTTTGGATCTGGCTACTCCCCACTGAAAGATCTTGTAGCCGATTGGAAGCAGTATGATGGCGAAGATGGAGCCTTTCGCGAACTCGATCAGCACGGTCGGGTCCAGCAGCGAAGGATTAGTCAGCATGGACAACCGGCAGAGATGGTAGACCCACGTCTGAGGAAGAAACCACGAGACCACCGAGACGCCGGGAAAGAAGATCGTGTCTAGGTACACGACGGGAAAGGAGACTCCTGCGAAGAGGTTCTGGAGTATGTCTATCGCCCACGTGATGGGGTCTGTGGATTTCGTCACGATCCTTAAGCCCGTGGAGATCATGGCTAGTCCCATCAGTATGGCGGCTGAGATCAGAAATGCCACGATTACGGCTAGAATGTTTGCGTTCAGTTTTGCGTTGAAGACGTAGATTCCGACGAGAAGGTATGGGATGAACGTTAGTGTCGAGAAGATGTATGTCCACATGATGTTGCCTATGACGAACACGGGGGTGCTTATGCCAGTCATCAAGATTGTCTCAAGCGTCCACGGGTTCAGCTGCCTCTCCACCCCCCGCACAAGAGGCATCACGAGGTTGCCTATTGCTATTCCCACCAGCAGAAAGGAGATGTAGTCGGTAGGACCATACATCTGCGTGACGGCTTTATTCACGTACGTGGCGCCCACTCCCCACGAGACCACACCTATGAAAATGTTGATGAACTGAGTGGTCGCCGCGGTCTTGTAGGTCGCCCAACTATGGAAATCCCGCTTCGTGAAGGCAACAATCTGCTTTAATTCCACAGGAATCTCCATGTTTTTATGCCCCCCGTCCAAAATCCCTAGGCTCGCCCGGCTGTTCGCCACGGCGCCTCGTAATGGCCATGAACGCCTCCTCCAAAGTTGGTTCCTTCGTGTTTATCATTCTTATCCTTAGCCCCCTCTTCATGATAACGTCTAGAACGTCGCAGAGGTCCATGTTCTTGTCCACTCGGATTGATATCCCATGGAAATTTTCTTCAGGATCGATCTCCGGCGTAACGCCGTGGACACCATGCATCTCCTCCAATTCATTCATCATCTTTGTATGCTCGCCGTTGAAGGTGGCGTCAATGAATGTCATGTTGAAAACTTTCTCCTCCAGCATCCTATACCGAATGTTGTCCGGCGTGTCGCATGCAGTTATCTTTCCGTGATCGAGGATGGCTATGCGGTCGCACATACCCTGCGCCTCGTAAAGATTGTGCGTGCTGAGAAAAATCGTCTTTCCCTGTTCCCGAGCCAGCCTGTCACGCAGTAGACTGCGAAATTCTGTTGCCGAGCCAGGGTCCAAGCCGACCGTCGGCTCATCGAAGAGCAGCGTAGGCGTATTCCGAAGCAGAGCCCTGCAGAGCAGCAGCTTCCGCTGCATTCCACTGGAGTAGCGTTGGTAACCGTCGTCCGCCCGTTCATCCAAGCCGGTGAACTTCAAGAGGAAGTCGATCCTTTCCGTTGCCTCGTTTTCTTTCAAGCCGTAAAGCAATGCGTAAAATTCTAGGTTCTGCCTTCCCGTCAGCCTCCAGGTGAACCCTCTGCTTTCCGGCAGGACTGCTTGGAGGTTCTTGAGCACTTTGTCGGGTTCTTTCTTGACATCGAAGCCGTGGACGTATGCTTCGCCTTCGTCGTGGATGACCAACGTGCAAAGAATCTTGATCAACGTTGTCTTCCCTGCGCCGTTGGGACCCAACACGCCGAAGACCTCGCCTTTCTTGATCTTTAGGTCCACTCCCCGAAGCGCTTCTATGAAAGGACCCTTCACGCCTTTAAGGACGCTGAGTATACTGCTGAAAGAGTCAATGCGCCCACCCCTGCGAAAAAAGAAATGTCCTCTCTCTCGTCTTGCGCTGGTTGGATACCGCTTAACAAGGCCCGTAGTCTCTATGGTATACTCCATTACCACCGCCAAGCCCATTCTCATAGCTGCAAACCACTCATATAAACAGTATCTCCTGCAACTTCGCGATTTCAAGATATTCTGGAGCCATCAATCATTCCTCAGATATGATTCTTCGCCAATCCTGTCAGTTCACCCAAAAATTCCTAGGAAGCTCAGGCTGCCCTTATCTAGCCGCCAGAAACTTGAGATAAAATTTTTCAGGTAGACGCCTTCTTTTTTTGGACGACTGGCTCAAGCCGGGCTCCGTTTGAGCCTCGGCATAGAGAAACCTGTGGGATTGTAAGTTTTCCAGACTCTTTTTCACTATGAAGTGTACTTATGATGAAAGGTTCTGATTGTCGAGGTCTCGGTTTAGGTGAAGCTCGTAGACTGGGTCAGTGCCTCTTGAATAGGGCGCAAGCAACCTGAAAAACAGTATGAGCGTTGCCGCCGCAAGAGCTAGCATCCACGAGAACAAAAAGGCAAGCACGATCACGGTGACGGAGAGAGCATCTCCAGCCATTTCTTTTCCATTCAGCTCTAGCCATTTCCTTCGACCCAGCGCTAGCCGTTTTCTTGTAAGCCAATCGCTAATTGACCAGAAATGCTTCGAGTACAGCACGAGGAAGCAGAGGTTAATGAGCAACAAAGCCCGATACATCTCGTTGTACGAGGGATCAGTTAGATCTATTTGCATGTCTAGACTTACGGATCCTGCCGGAGCCAGGATCACTACAGAGTATTCTCCTGCAGACGAGATAAAGAGAGAGCCTGGAGGACCTCCTCCTGGATTCTCACCCGGTAGGAAGTAGAATG
Organism: uncultured Candidatus Bathyarchaeia archaeon; assembly: GCA_964513245.1. Taxonomy (GTDB): domain Archaea; phylum Thermoproteota; class Bathyarchaeia; order Bathyarchaeales; family DTEX01; genus CAZELO01. The sequence goes on from CAZELO010000009.1 coordinate 78,699, forward strand.
GGCCCCACACAATTCCGCTTCTCTGCGGAGACCGAACGCGAGCTTCCTCGTAAGTCAGATTCACATCGGACCTGGCAATATATACATAGAATAGTGCTGAAAAATTGTAGAATTTATAAGAAAAAGACATCTTTGAGTCATTTTTCACATAAAAGCTACGCCTCCACGTTCCTTCTACTGATGTGTTTTTTCTCGTCAATAACATTGTATGAAATGGGACAGTAAAGAATGTATGACGAAGCCAGAATTAGCATGGACGAGAGAATGATGAGTGGGAGGGAGGACCAGAGAGTACGCAGCTTGCTCTTCTTTCTCGGCCGGGTTTCCTCGGTCTCTTCGACGCCGTGCATCAATGCGGTGGTTGCGTCTCCGAATGTTGAAAGCGAATACTTCCCGTATCCTGTCTGGTTGAGGAGCTCCTGCATAGCTTGCAGGTGATAGCTGAGATGCGCGTTGCTTATCTTCAGCGTATTCTGTATCTCCGTGAAGAGCATAGGCTTCTCTGACAGCATACGCAGAATCCTACGTCTCACAGGATGTTTGAGAGCCG
>CAZELO010000010.1:0-25057 GCA_964513245.1 uncultured Candidatus Bathyarchaeia archaeon
CTATCTTGCATCTCCGACATCCACTGCATTTCAAGTAGTCCCTGTAGATCCAGACACGTTTAGTCTTGGGCATGACAAATCCATCCTTCTCAGCAAGTCTTCTCTTGACCAAATGAAGTTGGGTAAACCTAGAATGTTTAGCACCATCGCCGTTTATATCTCTTGCCATGCAATTGGTCCGAAAAGAGCTGTCTCATAACTCCATTTTGGCGGTACGTGCAGCTGAAACTATTCGACGGATAAGATTTGCCTAAATGGTGAATTTGCGGTGAACTGAGGGAAGATTTAGAAACCAAAAAACGAAAAACACAAACTAATATTTGGAATAAGATCACGAAGGGTAAGTCTGAGGGATGGCTCATGAGAATTCTAGTTTCTTCGAGCGGTCACACAGGGTTTCATGCTTTTTGTGCTAAGACCAAAAGGGAGCTATCTATGCTGAATCCCTCAGGTGTAAATCCTTTTGGTGTGTCTCCATAGACTTGCAGGAACTCTAGACCTGCATCTTTTAGCATACGTTTCATTTCGTGCAAGGTGTACTCCCTCATCGACATGACTTGCTTCTTTACACTTCCGGTACTTTCATCTATTATGATCTCTTGTATGTTGGACCTACTAAGTTCAGCGTCAAACGTCCAGTCTGACAAAATGAAGAAATTATCCTTCTTGAACCATCTTTTTCCAAGGCGGTTTCTGACGACAGCATCCCTATTGTGAAGGTCCAGCACCAGTTTTCCGTTTCTTTTAAGGGAACATCCTATCAAATGGAGAACTTTCTCATTCTCTTCATCGGAGAAGAAACCGAAACTATTGCTCCAACATACGACGCCGTCAAACTCGTCACGGTATGGTATGTTCCTCATGTCGCCTTGAACAAATTCAACCTCAACTTTCCTTCTAATCGCTTCTGAACGCCCCATTTCCAAAAAATAATTGGAGAAATCTAGACCTACAACTTTGTATCCCTTTGAGGCGAGTTCTATGGAGATTCTTCCATACCCGCAAGCCAAGTCAAGAATTCGGCTCCCCTTAGGAAGATCAAGTGCCTTCTCTATGAAATCGACGTTTACATTCCATTTGACACCATCAGCCACAAGATAATTTCCTCCTTTAGAGAAATACTCCTCCCACCAATCATCCTTGATATTATCAGCAGCCATAGTCAAACATCCTTAGAACATTCTATCTGATTCCAACGCAAGATATGATATTTTAAATTAAAATGTCTTGTGGAAAGGCACAATCCAAAGTTCTGGAAGCCAAAAAAGAAGAAGAAAAACGGGCTTCGGATGCGGTTGTCAATTGGGTAATTAGTTTAGCCTAAGCGAATTTTGGAAGACCAAGAAAGTATTTTTAATCCTACAAACCAGATTATTTACAGTAATATGTTGAAATCGTGAAAAAATGGTGACAACCAGATGTTTGACAAAAAGTATGCTGAGGAAGAATGTCTTTGGGGTTTGTCTCCTGATTCAATCCTAGTTGAAAATATCAGAGAGATTCCAGTTGGGAACGCTTTAGATATAGGTTGTGGCGAAGGAAGGAATGCACTTTATCTTGCTCATAAAGGGTTTCAAGTTACTGGAATTGATGTATCACAAGAGGCAATAAGAAAATTTGTGGGTTTAGCCAAAGAGAGAGGACTAACTGTCGAAGGTTTAGTGATGGACATTCGAGATTTTGAATTTAAACCAAATACTTACAGTGTTGTCATCGCAAGTGCTACATTGCATTTCCTGAAGAAGTCAGAAGTACATGAGATGCTCTTCAAGATTATTGATAGCACGGTTCTAGGGGGTTATGTATGCATCGAGGATTTCACAATTGATGACCCTAGTTATAGCGTCGCTAAAGAGAGGTGTGAGCAGATTGAAGAGAATACCTTCTATTCAAAAAAACTCTCGTCATACCTCTACTTCTTCTCACATAACGAATTAAAAGAAATATTCAAAGACTTCAAGATAGAAGCCTATAAAGAAGAGACAATAATAGATTCGGGTCATGGAAAGGATGGTCATCCACATAAACATGGAATGGTGCAACTATTTGCAGAAAAGAAGAACATACATAAATCTTTCATACGGCTCACGCATGTCTAAATACTGAAGCATTAATAACTGTCTAGGTTGAACACATTTTTAAGAAAAAGATGCGATGTGGCTTTTTGGGGGCGGCTTTCTTTCCATCTTCTCTTCATTTCGAGCATTTCTTCGTTAGGCTAGATCTTTCTGGTCGTTATCTGCCGTTTTTCGTCTTTAATCCACCTGTTGTTGATCACGTCTCTGATGATGGGTAACCGTTTCTCCATCGGCGGCGGGTCCTGCACTCTCGTCGGTTTTTCAGCGTACCAGTATGCTACGCTGCTGACCTCGTTGCATAGGTGGTTGCCGTGTCCATGTTCAATGGTTACTTTGACCTCTTTCTCGAAGCGGACTGGATTCTCGATGTGGAATACGTAGCTGGTCTGGTAGCCGTCTGTGTCAGCCCCATGGATCGAGCTGCCATTTCGCAGGAAGATGTTCTTCTGCATGTCCCATGCCTGATTGAAGTGGTCTTCGCTTCCGGTGCCGTGCAGGTCCGGTGGTCACATAGCCTTTCTTGAATGAATCCGTGCAACATCGTTGCCCTCTTCGCACTACCGTGTCCTCATGCATTTATTGTCGCCCAAGCTTTCGAACAGTGAATCTCTTCTCGACTTACACGGTTGCTTCGCCTGATCTTAACAGAAGGTTATTATTTGAGGTAGATGTAGATTATTGAACTGAAAACTGTCAGGGTCACTAAGTAGGAGTGTCAGTCTTGAGTCTAAGCCGGGTCATCAGAGGCAGCTTTTGGCTCTACATTGGCGGTCTGCTGTCCAGCTTTCTAGGTTTTGTCTATTGGTTTATCGCCTCAAGCTTTGTCCAGCCAGCAGTTGTCGGCTCGGCTGCAGCCATTGTTTCCATGCAGACTCTCATTGTGAACATTTTTTCCTTCGGTCTGCCAGCCGGTCTCCAACGTTTCGTGGGTTTAAGCAAAGGAAGAAGCGATTATCAGCAGCTTTTGAGATACTTCTTTTCCTCCATTCTCTTCGTCCTCTTCACAAGCACGCTGATCGGTCTGTCCCTCCTCGCCATGTCCTTTATGCATTTCACCATCCTCAATCTGGATCCCTCGCAGCTTTCTTTTGCGGCTGTTCTGGTCTTTTTAGGTTCTTTGTCACCAATGTTTGTTTCTCTGTTTAACGCTGTATTGAAGACTGAAACAACAGCTCTTGCTCAGATATTATCTTCGGTATCGAGGCTACTCGTAGGAATCTTGCTACTTTACTTCGGGTTCGGTTTTTTCGGCGTGATGCTGGGTTTCATAATCTCCGCCATGGCAATGGATGCCTTACTTCTGTTCCAATCTATGAAGATTATCAAGGGTTTCAAGGTCAGATTTGGGATACACCTTTCTCACTTGAGGGACTTGCTCAAAGCAGGCTTTGCATCTTGGGCGCCTAGCATCTTGACGATAATCGGGCAAGCGGCAGGTGTGTTGAGCGTTTATGGTTTGGCTGGAGAAACCGAGACAGGCTTGTACTACGTGGCTTTTGCCATGTCCTCAGCAGTTTACAGCCTATCCACCAGCATCATGGGCTTGATGTTTCCAGTGCTAAGCGGCATGGAAGACGGAAGGAAGCGGACCATTTCCCGTGCAACGAGCCTTGCCTTGGTTATGGTCGCCCCAATCGCGCTGGGATTGGCCTTATATCCGTATGTTCTTTTGTCTCTCCTTAGATCTAGCTATGTTGAGGCATCAATGACCCTGTCTATTCTCGCCCTAGGGGCACTGCTGTCCCCCATAACCGCGGGGTACATAAGCTACGTCTATGCCATAGGCAAATATACACATGTATTCCTAATGGGTTTAGCCTCTAACCTAAGCACACTCGTTCTTTACGCGTTGTTGGTTCCGCCGTTCGAAGCTAGGGGAGCCGCCGCGGCGTATGCCTTAGGCATCTTCGTCTCTATGATTGCGGTAATTCCCTCTGCACACAGACTTGGATACCGGTTGAACTGGCCACAATACGCAAAGGCTATAGTGATACCTGCGCTGGTAGTTGGGCCCCTCTACATGTTGAATGTTCACTGGCTCCTCGGCGTGCCTACCATCGCTTTTGTTTCTTTGTTCGCATATGGGAGGCTTCATGTTGTCTCAAAAGATGACCTTCTCGAGTTTTCCCGTGCCTTTCTCTCTGACAATCAAGCATCTAATCTTAGACCTTACTTCAGACCGTTGATCAAGATTATGTTCGGAAAATAGAAGTAATCAGCAACCTAATATTCTGCATCGGCGGGATCGGTTCCACGATACGTAGATGCCTTCTTTGTGTTTATCTAGAAAGCTGAGAAGAGGGCATGTTTATCTTTTCTTTGGGAAAACGATTAAATGCAAGGGTCTCATAGCAATTATCTGTCTGGGGTGAATGGATGCAGATCAAAGCCTGTATACTTTTCAAGGTGAACTCCGGTACTGAGAAGGATGTCTGCAAGAAGATAGCTGATTTGGACAATGTGCTGGACGCGAACATAATATACGGCGAGTACGATTTGATTGCCAGGGCCAGCGTTGAGGACCTGGAGCAACTTAACGAGCTGCTTGACAAGATCAGAAACATGTCAAGCGTAATCCTCACGTCAACAATGATCGTGGCCCAAGAGTACAAGGGAAAAAGCAAGAGGAACGCTTCTAATTCTGGCTGAGATGCCGCCCTTCAGTTCTCAGTTTCTGTTGCAGGTAGCCCCTTTAACTGCCGCTGGAAGCAGGTCTCCTGATGTCTTCATAGATCAGCGAACAGCAGACAGGCGAGAAGGAAATTTCCAAGCCGAGTTTTTCAGATGTCTTTATGGCTTCTAGACTCGGGAAGGCTATGGCGTTTACCCCTGCCTCAACCGCCAACATGTCTGTCTTGACCCGGTGCCTGCCTTTCGGTCTGGCGCAGCCGAGGACCACGGGCGCATCAGGCATCATTAGCCTTGCTTGTACCAAGACTTCTATTATGGCTTCTGGGGCTGGCGGCTTGATGGCTTCCATTCTTGTGCCCCTTACTGGGAAGAAGGCGATCAATATCAGGGCTGAAGGTTTATGCTTGGCGATCATTTCTAATGCTTTCATCTCGCCTTTTAGGTTGCCGTGGTGAAGTCCTACGAGCACATGCGGCGTGAAGGGTATTCCCGAGGTGCTGAGTGCTTTTAGGGATTCTTCGTAGTTCTCTGTTGAGGCGTTGAGGTGGTAGATTTCCTTTATGGTTTCGTCTGAGCCGATTATGTCAATCGACACCGCATTGACGCCCGCATCTCTCAGTTTTTTCGCGTCTTCAAGGTTGATGATGCCCGAATGAACCACGACGGCCAGCCCAAGTTTGCGCCTTACTTCGGCGATGGCGTCTATAAATCGGCTGAGGGGCACTGAACCGTTTGGGAGACAGCCGCCGCTTATCAAGCAGCCCTTTGCGCCTTTTTCCTTCAGGTCGCGGCATACTTTGACTAGGTGTTCTGGTGTCTGGGCTGGGATCATGGTTTCGAGGATTTTTGTCCCGCAGTGTTCGCAGTTCAGTGCGCAGAAACTGCTTGTGACCGATATTGAGGGAAAATCATCGAATGAGGACCGGAAATACTTGTTCCGATAATAAGCAAAGCCCGGCGCATAGAAATGGATTCTTCTGCCAAAATTCTTCCAGCTGACCTCACGAGATAGAATCATTTTGTCTTGCAGGCTTTTGGTGGATATGCTGGTGAAGCCTCCGTGTTTGCTTAGTGCCTTTCTGTAACAATATTGCCTTTTGGTGCCCGGGCTAAAAAGTGTTTAGCCACAAAAACCGAGCAGCATTAGTATTTCAGATGGGTCCGCCTTTTTCGTTGGGTTTTTCTTTCTGGATAATCTTACGCATGATTTCTTCTGTGCTTAAGCCCTGCTTCATGAAGGCTTCCAGCTTCTCTTCCAACGCGTGTTCTCCGCCGCCATAGAAATGCTTGTATATTGACAGCAGGTACTCGTGGAACTCCTTGTCTTTCTTGGCTCTTTCATCTTCGGTCTGTTCGTCTTTTTCATAGCCAAGCAGTATTACTTTGCAGTTCTGGCATCTGTAGGCGCTTGCAATCGTGATTGGAAATCTCTGCACCATGACTGCAAACTCAAGTGAACCCGTCACATGATCTATCCAGAAGACTTCACTACCGCCGCTGGTTCCACTTTTTTGTCCGCCCACTATCACGGAGCCGCCATCCATTCTTGAACCGCAGATCGGGCATTCCCTAAGCGAGTTAGACAAAGGCTTTCCCTCGGACGGCTGTTTGTTGTTGGTCAAATTTTTTTTCTCCTTCCATATTTCAAGTTTGCTACTGAGCCAGCAGGGGAGATACGATCAATGGCAGGATGACCGTGGCGTCGCCTTCGATTGTTACGTGTTTGGCTGTGGGCTTCACTTTTCCCCACGAGATGGCTTCGCGGACTTGGGCGCCTGAGAGGCTTCCGTCCCACTCGACCGCCGTTGTCAGGTATACGGCGTAGTCAAGTCCGCCCTTGAACTGGTTCCACCAGATGACATGATGCTTCGAGATTCCTCCGCCGATTATCAGGGCACCTGTCCTTTTAGCCTCGAAAATCGTGTCGTTTAGTTCCTGCTCGTCTTTGAGAAGGTCAATCTTCAGTTTATGCTCCTGTGAGAAAAGCCAGAGCTGGTAGCCGACGGCGCCATCCGTTATGCCCGGCACGTAGACCGGCACCTTGTTCTTGGCTGCCCAGTGGAGTACCGAGTCTTCGCCGCAGATTCTCTTTCCAATCTCCCAGCACAGGTCTCTGGTCGATATTTCTCTGGTACCTTCATTCCAGAGCGAAGAGAGAAGCCCCTGCATCTTCTCCTCGATTATGATGCCATAGCTCTCATTCGGAACCAGCACGTTTCCAAGACGGTTTATGCCTCTCTTGTGCAGTTTGCCATCGTCAAGGTTGAATGAGCCACGGTAATAGTTCTTCCAGCTCCGCGCCACATCGTGGTCTAGAGTTCCGCAAGTGGTCACGACGACATCAACTAGTCGTCTCTTAACCATTTCTTTCAGTATACCCCTTGTCCCAGTTGCCACTATGCATGCTGGAAAGGAGAGGAACTTCACGCATTGATTGTCGGCAACCATCCTTTTCAGGATGTCGGCGCCGGTAGCGACTTTTTCGGCTGTGAAGCCCCAAGCCTCATGCATCTGCTCAACTAGCTCGCTGATAGTAGTTTGCTTTTGCAGGTGATAGTCCTTGACGGCTTCGGCTTCTTTCTCCAACTTCGGCTTCTCCGCAAAGGTTACTCTGTAAGAATAGTCCGATGTTCCTATAATGGTTATCGTGCGAGATACGTTTCGGCTGAAAGAATTTATTAGGCATGATCATGGTCTTTAGGTAACATGCGCCCCAGAATTCGGAAGGAACTGAACACATGAAAGAAGGCGTGCCAGCAAAGGTAAGAATCTCGATCGGCTCAGCGGTTGTCCTAGGCTTGGCTACAGGCATTCTGGACGCAGAGCCTACAACTGTCTACATGCTCACGTACAGGCGCGGCAAATGCTCAGCCAACTGCGCCTTCTGTCCCCAGTCTAGGAAAAGCGACGCGAAGTCCGACATGCTTTCAAGGGTCACTTGGCCCGTCTTCCAAACGCCCACTGTTCTTCCAAAAATCGCGGAAGCCTTCGACAAAGGCAAGATCAGGCGTGCATGCATCCAGGCTCTGAATTATCCATCGGTGCGAAATGATATAGTCCATCTGTCCAGCGGAATCAGGGCGCTTTCAGATATTCCGATATCAGTTTCTTGCCAGCCGCTCAGCGCAAAAGACATGATGCGGCTTGCTGAGTCGGGTGTCAACCGCATAAGCATAGCGTTAGACGCTGCCACAGAAAAGCTCTTCGAAAGCATCAAGGGAGCTTCAATCAGCGGGCCTTATAGGTGGAAGCGGCACTTTGCAGCGCTTGGAGAGGCAATCGAGATTTTCGGTCGAGGCTCTGTCACCACGCATCTCATAGCAGGCTTGGGAGAGACTGAAGAAGAAATGATCGAGATGATCCAGAGATGCGTTGACCTCGGCGTCTATCCGGCGCTTTTCGCCTTCACGCCCATAGCCGGCACCCACATGGCAAGCAGGCCGCCTCCGCCGCTCAGCTACTATCGGCGGGTACAGGTTGCTCGTTTCCTGATAACGCGTGGCTTGCGGCGCTTCGAGGATATGGAGTTCAGGGATGGTCGTCTGGTGGATTTTGGGCTTCCTTCTGAAGAATTGCGGGGAATCATTAGGACTGGAGAGCCCTTCAGAACGTCCGGTTGCCCGGGCTGCAATAGACCGTATTACAATGAGCGGCCTGGCGGTCCACTATACAATTATCCGAGACCGCCTAGGGCTGAAGAAGCGGCTGAGATCGAGGGTCAGATCGGTCTTTAAATGGAAATGAGTGAGATAAGACTGGGTCTAATTTTACATATCTTAGTTTCATAAATGTTAATATGTACTTTTGGCTACATCTATGTCGAAAAGAGAACCTGAAAAGCATGAACTGAGCAAAGGGGTCTCAAAGCCAATTGTGGCGCATCTGAAGGAGGAGACGGTTTGTTCTCCTCCCGCCAAACCCCTTCCCGTCCGGCGCACGGCAAGGTTTCTTGTTAATCTGTCTTGAGACATGTGTCTTCGTTTGATAAGCTTATTAATTCTGGTTTGGTATGTTGTTTTATGCCTTTGACGCCTTTCCATCTTGGTCCAGCCTTATTGTTGGGGCTTGTCTTCTTCGGTTATTTGGATTTTCCCACGTTTCTGCTGGCTAATGTCGCCGTGGACTTTGAGCCGATGATCGTTATGTATTGGCGGTTGAACTATCCGCTCCACGGCTTCTTCCATTCATTCATAGGCGGAACCCTTGTCGCCTTAGCCCTCGCCGCGGTCATGAGCAAGATCAGGCGGTGGTTTTCGCCGTTGTTGGTGTCCTTCAGGCTTGAGCAGAAAGCATCGTTCAGAAGCATTCTTTTGGCTTCTCTGTCAGGAGTCTACCTTCACTTGCTTCTGGATTCGCTGATGCACCCGGACATTAGACCGTTCTACCCGTTCGATTTCAACCCCTTCTTGAACGCGAGCTTGCTTGCCGGGCTTGACGTGTACATCTTTTGCGTATGGTGCTTCATCGGAGGCATAATCGCCTACGCGGTCAAACTAGTTTGGAACCAAAGAAAAAAGCAGTAAGCAGAATCACGCTTTGCCCTAATATGTGGAAATGCCTTCCGATTTCATGAATAAGATTCCAGGCATACTTTCTTTCCAGTTATTCTGGGCTTCCAGACTCATAAAGGCAGATAGAAGAAACCTCTATTTTCCTACGCCCAATAGATACACTGGGAAGGGGATTATTTCCTCAAATGCTTTAATGTCTCTTTTTACCTTTGTAAATCTGGGTTCCTTATAAGTTGGGACGATTAGTACGAGCACGTCCACTAAATTCTTTGAATATGACCACATGCATCGGAAGAACGACCTGTGAATCGCATCAATTAATGATCGTTCTATTTCGATTCCTGTCCCATCCTTGAAAGCATCAAGCCTATATGAACTCACCGGAAACTTTGAGATCTCGGTATCCCAATGGGCGTTACGTAAAAATTTTTGAATTACATTGTGGTCATCTTGGGATGAGAGGTCTGTTAGTGAAGCTGCCTCAATGATTGTTGAAAGTTGGCTTTTTTGCTTGAGGATATCCTCGGCTCTTCTGAAACTGAAAGATGATAATCGGTTTCCTTCAGGAGGATATTTTTCATAATTAGGCAACTCTGCGGTTGTTGATACATATGTGGATTCTATTTCCCTTAAACAATACTTACCTCTCCCAACACGTTTCAGTATTCTATCACTTAGTGAATATGTTGATGATTTGCTTTCTGGACACAGATCAGCCATCGTTGTGCCAATATCCTTCCGTCTATTCCCATATTTTGAAATAATATACTTACGCACTTCGGATATTGTTCCGCATCCGCCTAGAAAGGTAAGTGCTTCAATGATTGCTTCTTTCAAGTTAGATGTTCCATGATAATGTTTTGAAGACGTTGCGAACACCCCTTCCCGTCTACTATCTGGTCCATAGTTTTTATGATTTATGGAAGTCTCAGATTGAACCCAAAATCTAGGGTCATGCTGTTGATGGCAATGTGGAGAAGTGAATGGGAAGGTTTATTTTCTTCGCGTTCTTGAGATATTACTTGGCCGGATGACGAGAAGGCATTAGCTTGATTCCCATATGATGACTCAGAGTTAAGCTGACGGCTGCCTTTCCGTTCTCTTTTCTTCTATCCAAGACACAAAAATCACATAAGACGGATCGTCCGCGCATGACCTTCTCTACTTGCCTGTTTAATGGGGTTGAGTGGCGGCGGGTTTCACTTTTTTTCTTTCGCCATTTCTTGTATGACGATCATTGTCAGCGTCGATCTGACCTTGTTAAGTCTTCTGATGCGCCAAGTGATTATGTCTTTGAGCCGTTCCATGGTTTCCGATTCGACCTTCGCTATGATGTCGTACACGCCGTAGACGCTGTAGGCATCGTTGATTCCTTCAACCTTTTTCAGTTCGGCGAGCACTTCACTTTCAGAACCAATCTCCGCATTTATCAGCACAAAGGCTATAGGCATACGCACAATCCCTCTCGACTATTCATCTGCGTTCAACGCCTAAAAAGCTTTCTCACAAAACGATCGGCATATATACGGTTCCCCCAATTATTCTCTCATATCTAGGGCTTAAGGAAGGCTTCCGTATAGGGCATGGTGAGATATTTGACCAAAAACGAAATACTCACGACGCGCGAAATGCGGGCACTCGAAACCAACGCAGAATACTTCGGCATACCTAGACTTCTGCTCATGGAAAACGCGGGAAGAAACGTCGCCGCCGAGATTGCCGCACGCTTCAAACCGCAGAAAGCAAAGGTCACAATAGTCTGCGGCTCAGGCGGAAAGGGCGGAGACGGATTCGTCGCCGCAAGGCACCTTGTGAACATGGGCTTCAAGGTAGAAATGATTCTAGCCGGCAAGGCTGCACAGATGAGTGACAAAGAAGCGAAAAAGAACTGGCGCCCGCTGGAATCGCTGAGGAGCTCCGTTGTCATCTACGAAGTACCGGACTCTTCGCTCATCCCAGACATCAAGACAGAAGTACTGGTAGACGCGCTCATCGGAACGGGGCTTAAAGGTGCTCCCAGACCGCCTTTCCTGCAGCTGATACGCAGAATAAACGAGGCGGAAGCATTCAAGGTCGCCATCGACGTTCCCAGCGGAATAGACCCTGATTCTGGACACGCTTTGGGAGAGGCAGTCAAGACCGATTTGACGGTGACCTTTCATAAGGCCAAGCCCGGTCTGCTCAAGGCGAAGAAGCACGTGGGCGAACTCATTGTCAAAGGCATAGGTCTCCCAGAAGAGATGGAGCGATTTGCTGGACCCGGAGACGTAGCGGTGACCGTGAAGCCTAGACCCGCAGAATCGCACAAGGGAGACTCTGGTAGGCTGCTGGTGATCGGCGGAAGCGAAACATATTCTGGCGCGCCGGCTCTTACCGCTCTTGCGGCTCTATGTGCTGGCGTGGATCTGGCTTACGTGGCGGCGCCTTCTGAAACGGCTTATGCCATCTCGTCTATGTCGCCTGATCTAATCACGCTGAAACTTGAGGGCGACCGCCTAAATATGGAGAACTTGTCTGCTGTCAGGAGCAACCTTGCGAAGGCAACAGCTGTCGCCATAGGGCCGGGTTTAGGCATACACAAAGAATCCGTGGAAGCAGTCAACGAGATCATAAAACTGGCAGAGAAGAACCACATTCCCACTTTGCTGGACGCTGACGGGCTGAAAGCCTTCGCCCAATCAAAACACAGGCTGGCAATGCCCGCTGTTTTGACGCCGCACACGGGAGAGTATCAAATACTTACTGGGCAAAGCCTGCCGGAAAGCCCGGAGAACAGGGCGGACCCTGTGCGAAGCACGGCTCTAAGCCTCAACACAGTGGTCTTGCTCAAGTCCCATGTGGACATAATCTCAGACGGGCTGAGAGTGAAATTCAACTTTACGGGGAACCCCGGCATGACCGTTGGAGGCACAGGCGACGTCCTCTCAGGCATCGTAGCCGCCTTTCTAGCTCAAGGTGCTGACCCCTTCGAGGCAGCTGTTGCAGGAGCCTTCGTTAACGGCGCCGCAGGGGACTTTGTCAGGGCTGAGAAGGGCTACCATATGGTTGCCACGGACCTGTTGGCTTGGATACCCAAGGTCTTAGACGATCCTATGTGCCATCTGAAGGTCAGGGAAGGGCGTGCATCTCAGGGTTCTTGAGTCATGAGAGCGGATTGGGCAAAGGTGTGTTGTTGACATGGAGTTTGATGTGCTAATGCCGACCGTTGTCTTCGCTATCGTCATGGCATCGATGTTCCTGTTTCAGAGGCTCGGAAAGAAGATGGATACCGCATTCGAAGATACGAAGCTCAGCACGCGCGACACCATCATCATGGTTATCATGATGGGGCTCATGGTCACAATCATAGCTTTCGTGCCGGGCCAAGCGGTCGGCACATTTTTCGTGGCGGCTTACTCGTACATGCTGTTTATGTTCGTGTACATAACCCTAAAGAAGTGGTACTTGGCTCTCTTGCCGCCGCTGCTCTTCGTGACGCTCTACTTCTTCTACTGGAACACGCTGATTCTCAATCTCTTTGCCGCGGTCTTCGCCGTCATCGTAACGATCTATATGGGAACCCTCTTTTCTTGGAAGACGACGCTGGTCTTTGCCGTTCTTTTGACTGTAATGGACATTATTCAGGTCTCCGGGACCGGCCTGATGCAGGACGCTGCAACCAAGATGATCGAGCTGAAGCTTCCAATCGCCGTCATTCTTCCAACTTATCCAGCTGGCGGATGGATGGGCCTCGGCTTGGGAGACATCTTTTTCGCGGGGCTGCTGTCCATTCAAACGGCTATGAAGCATGGACGCAAAGCGGGCATCTTGAGCGCCGCAGCGATCGGCGTTGCCATGTTCATCTTCGAACTCATCACATACAACTTCATCTCTTTCGATTTCTTCCCAGCCACAGTAATAGTTATAGCCGGATGGGCAGCAAGCATAGGCATCACACGCATCGCAAATCTGAAGCCCAAACCAGAGGCACCGCAGAAAGAAGAACCTACAGAGCAGGAGCCTAAGAGTTCTCAAACCTGCTAGAGCCTGCGCATCTATTTCTTGTGGCGAACGAGAAGCTGCAGTCCGTCTAGGATAATCGGTGTTGATGCGGATTCGTCCCGTTTGGTTAAGAATAGTTCGATCTTGTTGTCGCCCCGATTAACCTGCGCAGGGTTCAGATGGCATTCAAGCCAATGTTCTCCGGGAACCTGCTGAAGAGTGCCTGTGGGCTTGAGGTCGTTCAAAGTGGTTCCGTTAATCTCCACTGCGATGTCGTCTTTGCTCGTGAGTTGCGTCATGTGTAGACGAAGTTTCAACCCAGAAAGGGTTTCCGACCGGAGGTCCTCGCCTACTGGAAAATCTACGCTTACAGCTTCTCCTTCCTTCAATTCTAACGCGGTTTCGCTGTCTGGGTAATTCACGCCGTAGATTTTGTCCATCTCTGCAAGCGTGGCAGGGTCTCCTATTTCCCACCACATCTGATGGTTTGGGTTGAAAAAGTTGAAGGCGTAGATTCCGTTGGCGCCCGAGTTCCAAATGTTCATTGCTGCTCCGCGTATTGCTTCGACCGCTCCGCTCCATGATCGAATGGGTGTCATCGCTGATTTGATTTTTCCTTTACGTTTAGCTTCAATCCAAGACTCGTACCCGCGCCACGGTATGTCCAAGTTCAGGTCTAGCCAAGCCCAAGGTGCCCAGAACCCGTCGCTGATGCATGGGTATACGGGTACATCGTATTTGTGGCCTAATTCGACCATTCCCTTAAATGGCATGGTCATTGATGGCCATTTGTCCAAGTAGCCTCCGTAACGACCCGGTATCAAGATGTCAATGAGGTTTTCTTTCAGCCATCTTTCTACATCCAATCCGATGAATCTTGATAAATCTACAGTGAATGGAATGCACGTTGCGATTAGAAGTGGGCGACCCCGTTTTGAGCTGACTTCTCTGGTCATGTTCTTCAGGCGTTGTATCAGATCGGTCATCATGTCAAGGTGCTTCTGCTCAACAGGCAGCACGTCCCATGTGGGAGGGAAGAACGGCGGATGCCGAAGGAAGTCTAATTCTATGCCGTCCACATCGTATCGCTGGCAGACTTCTTGAATTATTCTGAATATGTGATTTCGCACCTCTGGGTGACTGAAGTCGAGGGATGACCAAAATTTCCTCGGCGAACTGCCTGGATATTTCTCCCAGTCGTCTGGCTTGCCCATGAGAAATTCTGGATGGTCTTTCTTGAAGGTGGCGAAATGCCAGCCCTCGCTTGTCCATCTTCTGGATCCAATGGGGTAACTGTCATGTACATCGTTCATTCTTAGGGACCAAAATATTTCGAAGCCGTTCTTGCGGCAGAAGTCTATCTGAATCTGAAGGTTATCTTTTCCATATAATTCAACGAGTTCCTTCGGGGGTCCCTGGTTCACAAAATAACCTACGCTGGTGTTATGAGAGAAAGAAAGTCCAGCCGTACAGGTGGCGTAGAAGATGGTGTCCACCTGAGACCCTACCAGCGGCGAGGTTCTAGCACGAAGAAAATCATCAATCAACTCAGTTTTCCGTTCTAGTAATCCCAGATCAATATCTGCTTGACTTCGCGCTTCCCAGATATCGTCCCCGTCATTGTTGACGATTATTCTGCGTTTGCGCCACCGCGCAGTCTTCTGTGGTTCATGCACCATGGCATCAACTCGCTTTCCATTTTTTCGTCAGTGACGACACTTATAAATATTTACGCTTGGGTCAAGCTGATGATGCGTGATTCCTTAAGGCTTTTGACAAGTCGTCATTCAGAAAGATGTGAAAAGATCAAAAATCAGATGTTTTATTTTGTGATGCACAAATAGGCCTACGTCTAAAGCGAAATCAGGACGATGTAAGACGTTGTCGGTTCTAGGGCGCCTTGTTTTTGGCTACGTATTCTTGGATTCTTCTGATGCCTTCTTTGATGTTTTTCTCCGATGTAGCATAGGACAGCCTGATGTGTTCTCCTTCGCCTTTATTCCTGTGCCCAAAATGGATGTCTGAAAGTACCGCGACACCTGCTTCATTGAGCAACCGTTTCCTGAAGTCTTCAGAGTCCCCGGCGCCGACCATCTTGCATGCCTCTGTGACGTTGGGCCAGACGTAGAAGGCGCCGCCTGGGTTCAAGCACCTTATGCCTTCGATGGAGTTCAGCCCGTTCACTATGATGTCTCGCCGTTTCTGGTAGATCTGCCTCATCTTCTCCGGCTCGTCCTGCGGTCCCTTCAAAGCCGCCACAGCTGCATACTGGTTCATGTGCCCAGCGCATGAGTCGGTGTTGGTGACCCAGCGGGAGATGTGTTCAGCCAGTTTTCCGTTTGCTGCGAAGCCGATTCGCCAGCCTGTCATCGCGTAGGTTTTTGAGGCGCCGTCGACGATTACGGTTCGTTCCTGCATGCCTGGAACCGAGGCTATGCTTGCGAACTCTTTGCCGTAGATTATTCTGCAGTATACCTCGTCCGAGAAGACCCAGAGATTATCGTATTTGCTCACTATGTCCGCTATCTGCTCTAACGATTCGCGGCTTAGCACTCCACCCGTCGGGTTCTGGGGCGAGTTCAGTATGAGCAACCTCGTTTTCTCGTTGACCTTTCGCTTAAGATAATCTATGTCGAAGCTGTAATCCTTACCTTCAAGAAGCGGAAGCGGAACTGGAACCGCCCCATTAGCCTTTATCTGAGACTCGTAGATGGGATAGCCCGGATTTGGATACAGAACCTCATGACCCTTCCCGTAGTCGGTGACTGAGAGGACCACATAGCTGATGAAGGGTTTTGCGCCGCAAGCCACGACGACGGACTCAGGCTTCACCTTGATTCGACGGCTTTTCGATAGGTAGTCTGCAGCCGCCTCTCTCAGCTCTGGAATGCCCGGCGAGGCCGTGTAGCCTGTTTTGCCTTCTTTTATGGCTTTTATGGCTGCCTCTTTTATGTTTTCAGGCGTGTCGAAGTCCGGCTGGCCTATGCAGAAGTTCACTATGTCTCTGCCCTTGCTGACCAGCTCGTTCACTTCTTTTAAGACGACAAAGGCGTTCTCTGTTCCCAAACTGCGAGTTCTTTCCGAGATTTCCAACATTCACTTCACCTGCTCTATAAATTCAAGAGTGACTTTGAATTTTGAATAATCTAGGTTCATACGTTGTTCAAAAGGTTTTCTGTTCAGGCGCCATGCTGTGCAACGGATGATGATCTGTCAATCGTTAGTTGATGGTCTTCGGCGAGGCAGGATTTCCGGGTCCGAAGTGCTTCAGGATAACGAGGTTTTCGCTGTTGCTTTCGTTCATCACAGATACGCCGTCTTTCGCAGCGCCTACTGAGACGAAGAGCTCGTCGTTGGGGACTTCGTGATACCTGATGATTGTAGGGGATTCAACCTTAAACTTGCCCATTGTGCCATGCCCCTGTATGACGATGAGCCCGTATGCCGCAGCATCGCATATCTTGACCGTTTGACCCGGGAAGACTGTGAGATCCTTTGCGCTGAATTCCTCTGTGCCGTATGTTATCCATTTTTCCTCGTAGCCTTCTTTCCGTGTCTCGGCGGGGTCTTCCACAGGTTTCGGTTCGACATAGTGGTGCTTCTTGAAGTCCGGGTCGAGATTTGCATCCCAATCAATCATATCGGCAATATAGTCCAAGTCCCTATGCCTTTCCTTGGGAACATCCTTCACGAGCAAGTCCCATGAAACAGGCCTCCCCCAGAGCAGAGACTGGAACAGAGCGCCCACATCAGAATTCTTCTGCACCTCATACGTGACGCATGTGCCGGGTGCATGCAGGATTCCAGCCGGGATCAGCCAGCCCGTGCCCGGTTTGAGTTTCTGGGCCTGCGAATAGTAGAGGATGCCGTTGTCACCTTTATCCCACATCTTGAGGCATCTCTTGACGTCTTCCCGCGTTGTGCCCGTGTTCAAACCGAAGAAGGTATACGGAAAACTCCCTTCAAGGACATTCAGCTGCACCGGAAAGTAGTACGCCTCAGGCTTCGGCAGCCTGCCAACCGCGCGGGCATCTTTCTCCATCTGGTGCAGATGAAGCGGAATGGGCACTGAGTTGTCGAAAAACTTGGTAAGCACTGCCCAGCCGCCATGCTTACGTATGGCTTCTTCGCCGAGATAGGCTTCTCCTGCCTCGTCAATGGCGTCTTTCAGCAGGACTTTCTGGGTCTCGGCGCCCTCTTTAACGATGATGTAGCTCAAGCCCTCGTCCGCGGGCGCGCCGGGGTTGTCCGCCTGTGTCGTGGATGCGAGCCAACGCTCGTCGATGCCGCCCCGCTCAGCACCAAGAACATACAAATCCTCAGGAGCCAGCTTCAGCCTTCCGCCTGGAGACAGGAAAGCCCTCGGAACCCACGCTGGAGTCAATCGGACTATTCCGTTTCCCGCTTCAAGAGCCTTAACAGCAAGATTCTCCATGCCACCCATTCTTGCCCACCAAAACACAAGAAAGGCACGGATTCATTATAAAGATTACGTTAAGCTGAACCCGTACTATTTTGTGACATAAGAGTCCCTCTCGCAAGCGATGCATTGACTGTGACAGTCAAAACGGCAGAAAAATTGACTGTCAAATGAGGAGCCTCCCTGCAGAACTAGGGCGTATGTTCTTCAGCGGGCATTTTTTCGCTCGTCAACGAAAAAGAAATTATCAACAGTATCTCTCGAAGCGTGCTTCTCAGCTGAACCTTAGCGATCAAGCCATGGTACTTGTCTGAGTGTCTGATTCTTTTGAATGCAAGAGCTTCCACACGAGGGCTTCTGTTCCCACCGCGGACAGAAGTCTGAAAGTGTTCCACAATCGTTTGACCGTCCAGTTGTTTGACATGATCATCTTCAGAACGCTTCTTTTGGAGGGCTGGCCGCCGTTGTTGACCCATTTCAAGTCTAGATTGAAGTCTATCGTCGAATGGTCTTGGCGTCCCCTCATGATCCGTATGTACTCAACCATGCCTTTGGTGGTCTTGGCTACGAAGCTTATAGCCGATTCCTCTTCGAGGTTCAAAGTGCATTGCACAGTCTGGGGTCCCAGAATTCGGAGGAACCGGGTCATTTCCAAAATGTTGTGCACGCCCACTTTCCTAGTGTAGGCTTCAATTCTGGGGTCGGCATAGGCTTCCAGAAAAATCTTCGCATTACGACCGAATTCGCCCTTTTTCAGGCTTTCTCCAGCATTGCCTAGGAACCGCATGTCGGTTGTCCTCTCGAGGGCAAATTCTATCAAGGGCTTCTTTCGTTTCGTCCTCCTCTGGATTACGCTTTCCCTGTCAATGAACGTGTCGATGTTCCAGAACTTGGCCATGCAGTAGGTTGCCAGCTCCTCAATCTTGTCCTTCGACAGGTAATTTGTCTTATAGACAGAGTGCATCTCATCGAAACGGTCCCAGTTGGTCTCGAAGATCAACCCTTTCTCGTCAAGCCCTTTAAAGAACTCCGTGCCCGGAAACGGCGTCACAATACCGAACGCAGCCCCCGTCATCCCTATTTCGCGGGCATACACAGGAAAGTACTTGATCTCCTCTTCCGTCTGGTCAGGGAGACCTATTACGAAGGTTCCACCTGCGCCTCCGCCGTTTTCGCGTATGTTCCGCACAGCTTCCTTGTGTATTTTGGTGGTGATGCCCTTTCTGGTTGACTCCAGATCTCTGCCGTTGGGGCTCTCTATGCCCATCTCGAAGTACCGGATTCCCACCTTGCACATCTTCTTGACGATCTTGGGGTGCTTTGCCATGGTATCGGTTCTAACCAAGGCGCAGAAATCCATGTTCAGCCCATGTGGCCGAAGCAGATCACACAGCCGTTCAACCCTTGACGGAATGCCTACGAAGTCAGGATCAGCAATTATCACGCTGACCTTTCTTCCCTCATGATATCTAGATATCTCAAGGATTTCTTTCATAACGTTCTCCGGGGAGCGACATCTGAGGCGCCCATGGTTCATGGAAGGCTCACAACAGAAGGTGCAACGTCCATAACATCCTCGAGAAGTCAACAAAACGTCGTAATCGGTCTTTCGGTCGTTCGCCTTGTATGAATATTGCCGCAGATGCCTAGCTGGAAACGGAAGGCTGTCAAGATCTTTGATGAGGGGTCTGTCATCATTGCGGACTATTCTGCCATCATCCTTGTAGGAGACCCCGAGCACCTCCTCCGGGCTTCCCTTTTGCAGGAGCTCCCTGAACGTGAGTTCCCCTTCGCCGCGGACGACCATGTCTATCTGCGGGTGAGAAAGCATAAGATCGGGGACACTAGTCGGGTGATATCCGCCCACAATCGTCGTGATGCCCCTTTTCTTGGCGATCTCTGCTAGGCGCAGACCTTCGTTGTGTTCCGTCGCAGACATGGTAATGCCGACCAAGTCAGGCGTGTACAGATCGAGCAGCTGCGGAAAAGTCCTTTGCTCCATCTCCATATCAACAACGTCAACCGCGTCAACAGAACCCTCAATGTACGCAGCGATATACTCCAAGCCGAGGGGTATCTGGTCCATCAGGAAGCTTAACCCGCTTCTACCCGAAGGCTTCACCAGCAGAATCTTCCGAAAGTGCATGCGCAACCTATGCAATACATATTTAAAAGTGTTCGCAGATTCCCAGCGATCCCGCTCAGAGACATCTCACGGCATTGACATTATCTGCAAGAGTTTGAAGAACCGACGTGAGACCATGAACTTTGCACGAAACAACAGTTGGAATCTGGTGTAAGACAAAAAGAAAAAATTCATGACAACCACAAGCTTTTCATTATGAGGTGAAGAGGTCTATTCTCATTCCTCTTTATGCTTGCGACACCAGACTCCGGCAAAGCAAATGATAAATCGTGGGAGCCACTTGCTTAAGCATGGTGATAGTATGCTGGAAATTCAGGTTGTTGAGATAAGGGGGGACTGCCCCGTTCACAGAGTGGGCGACAAAATAGTCATCGATGGTCCCAAGATACTTCTGGAAAAGACGGATGCCTGTTGTGTGCATGCCCTCTCAACGCTGCTTCACTATGTAGTAGCCCTTGACCACGGCGTGGACCCAGCGAAACTGGGCTTAACGAAGCCTCAAGACAAGGAACATGCTTACATCCAATGTGTCGACCCCTATGAACCCTACACCAGCGGCGGCACCGTTATCTTCAGATGCAGAAAAATTTCAAGGCCTCAGGAAGGCAAATAAACGGACAACACCCACATATCTATCTATCTCAGATGTAAGGTGACCCGTGCGCAGTAACCTTATTGTATCGACAGATTTATTAGGGCGCATCTTGAAATACATGGGTCAAGCAGGAGACAGGAGCCTTATAAAGAGGGTCTTGTTCTTGCCAACAAACGAAAAAAAGGAGTGAAGAGATAGTATGGCAGCGCGCGAGATGCACAAGGCAGTCTGCGCTGACTGTGGCCAGGAATGTGAAGTTCCCTTCAAGCCTGACCCGAGTAGGCCAGTATACTGCCGAGAGTGCTGGGCCAAGAGAAGGCCGCCTCGAAGATCATATAGAAGGTACTAAGCAAGGCAACAAAGCTGAAACAGACACACACTAAACCAATGGACTAATCATTTGGCCCGGCGAGAACAAACCGTTCAAGCTGGCATCGCTCAATCAACAATCGCATAGAAGTGTCATTTTTCTTAGATACCAAAAATCTCGACTCATCAAATCGGCTGATAGCACGGTGCATCACGGAACAGAAATCGTTCCGTTTCAATATCGTAGTTGTGGGGGCTTACCCCCAGAATTTTTTTTGTTATTATTTCTCTCCCGAAGGAGCTTCTACATTATTATCTGCTTTAATCTTGGAACCTTGTTCACCCGTTGTTTTGTGGATGCGGTTCTTCCGAATTGAATGTTCATGTGCGGGAAAAAGATTTATATATTACTTTTGGGTAATTACCTTTCGGTAATATTTGGGCGAGGCAAAATGACGCTAAAACTCCAGCTCACACAGGACGGCAAAATAATATTCGAGGTACCCCTATCCCTCACCGACTGGCCAAGACAACAGCTAGAAAACGAAATGGAAGCCCTTGAAGAAGATTTCCAGAGAGTCTCCAAGATATTCGACGCCCTATCACACGAGACCCGTCTAAGGATGATGACGCGGCTTGTGGAGGAAGAAAACCGAACAATGAGCTTCGCTGATTTCATGCATGACTTGGACTTGAACCCGAAGATTGTCTGGGAGAACGCTAGAAAACTCAGCGAAGGCGGGTTACTGAAGAAGACCGAGAGGGGACGCTACCAATGCTCCGAACTGGGACAATCTGCCTTCGTCATGTTCAGCCTCGCCTTGAGACGTTTGATGGAAACCTTGGAAGACCTAGAGGAGATTTAAGGAGGTGAACCTACGGAATGGACCCATTTTTTGATCTTAGCGACTTCGGCGACCTAGAAATCTTCAACAAAAACTTCATGGAGAAGATCCAAAAACGAGTGGAAGAGATCGAGAAGGCAATACAGAGCGGACAGCTCAAAGGTAACTGGGACGTGAAACAGATCGACAGACCCGGCGTGAAAGGATATATTATACAGGGATTCTTCTCGACAGACCAGCAGATGGGACCGCTGGACCCCTTCAAGCCGATTGAGCCTTTACGGAGAAGACCGCTGCCTAAAGCGCCTTTCCATATTCCCGATGCCGCGCTCAAGGAAGCTCGCGAACCCCTCACCGACATCATAGAAGAAGAGAAAGCCCTGAAGATATACGTGGAGTTGCCCGGCGAAGAGAAGGACAACATACAACTGGATTTCAAGGATGGCAAAGTTGAGATCAAGACTAAGAGGTTCTACAAACTGATTGATCTGCCGACAGAAAACATCGACAAAGAAGCCGCAACCTCGAACTACAAGAACGGCGTACTCGAGGTAATTGTCCCAAAGAAGACAGGATTCAACCCGAAACACTACAAACTGTAGCAACACCAAATAGCCGAAAGAACCCGTAACCTCTGCGGGGCTTTATTTCCCTTTTTTCCGAATCTCCAGTTTTTTACCTGCCACGTTTAGACGTAGGCTTAGACTTTTCCTACTCGAAAGGCCTAGGAGAAAGTTAATATTCAGACAGCAGTCTCTTTGTTCCATGGATGCAGTGAGTTTTATCGCTACGGTTGTACTCGTGACAGCTTCAGGCGCCTTAGCTCCAGGACCCTTGTTCTTCGTCACGGTTTCTCATGGAGCCAAATCTGGCGCAAAAAGCGGGCTGATATTCTCAGTAGCCCACACAATGGTCGAGTTCGCCTTAGTCATCTTGTTGGCATCAGGTCTCCTCGCAGTGGCAAACGAGCCCGCTGTCAAGATTATTGTCGGAGTCGCGGGAGGAGTAGCGCTCATATCTTTTGGGCTCATGCAGATTCGTGAATCTTTGTGGCCTAAGCCAGACGGTGCCAAGCACCGAGAGCCGACTACACGGAACCTTCTGCTCATAGGACTTGCCTTCACAGGGTTGAACCCTTTCTTCATTGTTTGGTGGTTGACAGTTGGGGCCCAGCTGATTCTCCTCGCCATAGAGTTCGCGTCTTTTTACGGCATCCTGTTCATGTACGCCTGCCACGTATGGATAGATTATGTCTGGCTTGTGTCCGTCGCCCATTTCGCAAAGATCGGAATGAACGTAGCCGGGCTCAAGTGGTACAGAGCTGTCATGACCATCTTCGGAGCTGCTCTGGCATATTTTGGAATAACTTTCCTCTTCAGCTCCTTCGGACTATCCTAACAGTCACATCTGAGAGATGGTTTTCACCAGAAGCCAGTGTTGCCTAGGTTATCCGATTTTTCTGTAACGACATTTGATAACTTTTCTTCGGCGTCAACACTTGAAGAACAGCCAATTGTTTTCTTGCCTTTTCAGTTTGATCAGGCAGTATCTTCCCGTGAGTCTCTGGCCGTCTATCTGGACGATTATTGTCTCGTCTTCCCATTTTTCGGCTGTGTATGTTCCTCTGTCCCAGATCTCCACGGTTCCTGCACCGTATTCGCCTTCGGGAATTGCGCCTTCAAAGTTCGCGTAGTCAAGCGGGTGGTCCTCAACCTGAACGGCAAGTCGCTTCGTGCCTTTCTCGGATGGCGGCTCCTTCGGCACAGCCCAGCTTTTTAATACGCCGTCTTTTTCAAGCCTTAGGTCCCAATGTAGATGGGTTGCTTGATGTTTCTGGATCACGTAGACATTTCCCATCTGTTCTCGAACCTCTCCTTGCGGTTCACCAGTCTTCTCGAAGTCCCGTTTCTTCCAATATTCGTCCAATGGCATACATGATTTCTACCGCGACGGCTCTAATAAAACATTTGCAGGCGCCGAGCAACCAAAGTATTTATGCATACGTCACATCTAGATACATTGAATACGCAGAAAGGCGCACAAAGCATGAAAAAACCAGAGTTGCCTCCCGGCCAACGCGAAATCAAAGCCCTACTGCGGTGGAACATAGACCACCCAGGCATTACACCTGAAAACCCAAAGATCGATCTGGAAAAATGGACATTAACCATCGACGGTGAAGTAAACAAACCGCTTGAGCTAAGATGGCAAGACTTCATTATGCTTCCCGTCGCCGAGTCTACAAGCAACTTTCACTGTGTTGAAGGCTGGAGCGTCAAGAACTGCAGATGGGAAGGAGTCAAATTCGGCACACTAGCCCAGACCGTGGAACCCAAGGAAGACGCAAAAAACGTCACCTTCAGATGCGCGGATGGATACACAACATCCCTCAGCCTAGAAGACCTACTCCAAGACAATGTCCTTCTAGCCTACAGGCTCAACGGCAAACCGCTGGAAGTTCCTTTTGGCGGTCCGCTTAGGCTGGTCGTCCCAGACAAGTATGCTTACAAGAGCGCCATGTGGGTTGAACGCATAACCTTCACGAAGGCTAAGGAGCTCGGCTACTGGGAGAAGAGAGGCTACAGCGACACAGCTGATGTTTGGAAGAACGATCGCTTTCGTAGCAGTTAACTGCAAGGTTGGCTATCAGTGGATTCCCGTGAAGAAGCAGTACCGCAGGATCTTTTTGACTTCCATGTCCACGTATCCCTCAAGATTGCGGGCCACACCGGCCGCGGTCAAAATCCCTTGCAGAGTCCCCTTTCTGACCACAGCTAACCTTCTGATGTGGTGTTGCTCCATTAGCTTCGCTGCTTCAGCCAGATCAACATCTAGGTCAATAGTTATCAGGGGTGTAGACATGACTTCTGAAACTTTCACGCCCTTAGGGTCCAGTCCGTTTCCGGCTACTTTCCATGTGACATCGCGCTCAGTTATTATTCCAAAGGGCAAGTCTTTCCGCAGAATTATGGCGCATCCATGGCTTTTTTCTCGCATCTTAGCGGACGCCTCTGCAACGGATACACTTTCATCAACGGTGACTATGTCTTTCACCATGGCTTCGGAGACTTTCAAAAGTTACCCCTCACCCACTTTAAGGTTGACTGTTTTCTTAAACTTTTCCTCTGTTCGAGCAAGAAGTAATCTAACAGTAAAGACCGGTCAACCCAGAAAAACTGAACCGTCTCGGTCACGGGACTCTATAATTGGCTTTGCGATGTGCAAAATATACGCCCTCAAGGGGGACAACGAAAGACAAGCACAAATAGGGAACTCACGACCAAAAATCCGCCAATTACGCCTTGGAACAGAGAACTCCCGAATATCGGCGAGGGAGAGTTTTATTTCCCTGAAGGGATTACATATTTTCGGTGTAGGCTATGGGTGACGGGCTTGAGGAATACGTTAATGATCCGCTTTGGCTGATTCTTGTGGAGACCGTTCACGCCAATGTCATGTATCCACATCACAAAGCCTATGTGACAGAGCGGTTGTTGAACAACCATCCGGACATCACCGCAAGAGAATTAGCCGCAGATTT
>CAZELO010000010.1:25067-75390 GCA_964513245.1 uncultured Candidatus Bathyarchaeia archaeon
GAACATACCCTTAGGAGAAGCTCTTGTGATACTCTGCGAGATAAGGGAGAAGCCTAAAGCATCGCCGCGTTAGGGTTAAGAGTCAGCCGTCGACAACATAGCGGTAGGTGACATGTTCGCCGGCTGTTGGGCTTTTCCTCGTTATCTTGACCAAGTCTCCCGGTATGGCGCCTATCACCTTGATAACGGGATCGGACACCCTTATACGTGGGAGATAATAAGCCTTCACACGGTACTCCTCCAGAACGGCTGCCTTCTCTTCGGGAGTGAGAACCTCATGTTTGGGGACGAGATAGTGATCGAAAATATTGAAGGACGGAAAGATTGCAGGCAACAATTCTATCTTGCTCTTGTGTGCCATTGACTTAGAAGATTGCGTGTATCTACCGGTGGAGACTACTATGCCTCCATCAAGCTCTCTAGTCTTTATGTTCTTAGCTAACTGGGTAACATACCGGACGCCTACAGTTTCCAGCCCCTGTATGGCCCATACGAGGATCTTCTTTCCATCTGCATTTTCAACGATGAAGAGGGCACCGTCCTTATCTTCCTCTCTCCCCCGAAGCTTGTATTTCCTGAGTTTCACGAGAACCTGAACCTTTTTTTCCAAAAGCGTATCGAGAGTCAACAGTTCATCTTCCTATTTCAAGTTTGTGATAAGCAAATTCACACATTTCCCTTTAAACTTTGCGTAAGCCAAAGTGCAGGATCAAACCGTTTCCTATGGGCCACAAGGCAAAAAGGGCGCAAGTAGAACTGAGAATTCTACGCGGGCATGGAAAAAGGAATAAAAGGCTTATGAAGCGTAGATTTGATGATATATGATGTAAGTCTGGTGCGCTATAGTTTGAGCTATATGAGGGAACAGCGGTGCAGCCGTACCTGAGGTATGCTCTGAGGGGACTGACAAAGAAGCCTTGGAGATCCTTCTTCATCATCTTAATGATGATTATCGGAGTCATGCTGATGACCGGAACCACCATTGCCCTCAACAGTATCCCCTCAATGATCGATGCCTCGGTTGAAGAAGCAAACATGGCAGATTATTCGCTCAGCATCAAACCTATGCCCATGTGGCTCGTCAACCAAACATGCATGGACGACGAAAGCATCCAAGAATACGAGGTAAGGCTGGTCTTCCGAAGCACTGCCTACAGAGTTAAAGGCTGGCCACAAAGCACCGAAATATTGCTCATTGGCGTTGATGAAACGGCGGAGCTCAACAAGGTCACCCTTGTCAGCGGCAGATACTTTGCGGCAGACGAAAATGCCTTGGTTGTCGAACATGACTACGGCGAGAACATGCTGGACAACGACATACTCGTCAGCACGCCTACGGGAAACGTCACCCTCAAAGTCGTCGGAACATGCAGAGCCGTTTGGATGCCAAGGTGGGCCATCAGCTCTACGGCTTATGCCATCGTCCCGCTCGGGGTCCTTCAGCGGTTGCTGGAGACTGAAGGCATTGTAAACAGTGTTCTAGTGAAAGTGAAGGATGGCTATGACCCCGTGAAATCCATGAACGACTTGGCCTCGAAATTTGAGGCTTACGGTCCAGTTCTTAAATCGATTGAAGGGAGGGTCGTGCCGTTCGCGGAGACCCAGACTTACTACAACTACTTGGTGAGGCTTTTCTCTTTGATCGGTTTTTCACTGTTTGCGGTAAGCCTTACGCTGATGTACAGTTCGCTCAGCCTTATGGTCACACAGGAAATCAGGGAAATAGGCACGCTGAAAGCGTTGGGAACAACGAAAAGCAAAATTCTGACGACCTATGCGCTGAGAAGCATATTCCTAGGGCTCATCGGAAGCAGCCTCGGAGCATTTCTAGGCGTGATCGTAGCCAGCGCACTGATAGGAGGATTCTCCACTACGAGCCTAAACTTCGAGGGCATGTTATACGCACCGCTCGCCATTGCCGAGATCATACAAACGCACAAGGTTACGTTAGCCCTTTATGGGAGCCTCGGCGCAGTCCTCTCGTTGGCATTGGTTCTTCCGTCAGCAAATTCGGCATCCGGAATCTTCGCAGCTCAAGCGGTCAAAAGTTTTCCGGGAATACCGTCAACAGATGGAGGCTCTAAGATCAGGTTCAAGCGAGGTCCTTTGGCTCTCCGCTACGCGCTTAGAGGCATATCTAGAAGAAAGAGCCGCGAGGCTGCGGTTGTGCTTGTCATCGTGATAAGTGTCGCCATAAACTCCACATTGATGGCAGCGTCTGAGGCGCAACAAACCATATTGAACCAGACAGATCAAGCGTTGAACTTTGACTTCTTCATATGCTTAAGCAAACGTTTCGACTCCGCGTTGCTAGAGAAAGACCTTGAGACTTTCAAACAGAGCACATCTTTCATCCAATACGCGTATTACACGCAGGCCAAAGCGAAAGGCAACACCGTTTTCCTCATAGGAGCACCTGCGAACGCGTCCTACTTCAGATATCAGCTCGTTCAAGGCAGATGGTTCGAGGAGAATGAAGATGGGATCGTTCTGACCGAGGGCCTCGTGAAGACCCTGAATACAAAAGTCGGCGAAGTCTTCGTAATCTCAAACGAGATGACCAGCATAAGTGTGACAGTGGTCGGCATAAGACGCGACCTTGTCTTCAACGTGCCGCTCGTCTCCCTAAGCACTGCACAGACGTTGGACAACTACACTGGAAAGGTGAACGCAGTGGTGGTTAAGGCCAAAGAGGACGTGGACTTGAACCAGTTGATACGCGATATGAGGCGTCGCCTGTCGAGCTACTTCTGGCATGTCAAGAAATCGGGCGTGATGGAGATAGCGGCAAACGTGTTGACCAGCACGTTTCAGTCAATTGCTACTGTAATGATAGTCTTCACGTGGGCGACCTCGCTCTTCCTCATATTCAGCATAGCAGGACAAGACATCAATGAAGAGAGAAGCGTGATAACGGTACTGCGAGCTCTGGGAATGCGCAGACGCAACTGCATTATGCTCATAGCCACTAAGCTCCTGATTCTGGGGCTATTTGCCGCGCTTCTTTGCACCCTCTTCACGCCTGTTGTTCTAATGCTTTTCCAAGAATTCCTTTCTCGCACAATGACCTTCTCTGCGCCGTTGTACCTCTCAACAGGCGTGTTGTTGACTTCCTGCCTCTTCATATTAGCAACCATACTTCCAAGCGGACTGGCACTGGGAATCTACGCAACCAGCCCAAAAATGACCGAGAACCTACGGTACGAATAAAGCCTCAAAGAATAGAATACAGCGATCTGGCCGTACCGACAGCTGTACAGTACTCGCAATTTTCAGGTATGCATGCTTGCACTCCGAAAAGCAGTGTGGTACCTCGCACGATCTCGGAAAACGTCTTGCTCTTCATGGGTCTGCCGACGAAGACGGTACTTTTCTCGAAACCGTATGCCCGAGCTGCCATAACTGCGAGAACGCCCACGACCTGTGCGGTCATGCTGAATATGCCTGCTGCTAAATCTTCTTTGGAGGCTTCGTTGTTCAGCCGTCCAAAATTCGAAGCCGTTGCCTCGCCGGGGACGATACCAATTGGTCCGCCGACAATATCTGATACGGTCAAGTCCACCTTATTCGTGTCACCTTGGGAGACCATTCTTTCGAGAACCTTGAAGTCGTCAATGCCGAGCATTATTTTTGAAAGCCCGAGAATCGTGCCCCCTCCGACGCCGGTACCTCCTGCATGAACTATTCTTCTTCCTTCATCGTAGGCGGCAACCATAGCGGTTCCCGTGCCGACGCTCAGAATAAGGGCTTCTTGCTTCTCGGCTAAGAGCAGTCCGCCGAGTCCGATGGCTTTTATCTCATCAACCCTTGTGACTGGGAAACTGGAAAGTGTCTCACCGATCTTTCGAGATCCGCCGCCTGAAACAGCAACCCCCTCAATTACGCCTCCTTGGGTGGACTGAGCTTTCGCGACCAAGTGTTTTAAGACTTTGGAAGATGCTGTCGTTGCGTCTGAAGTCTGAACTGAGTGCGTGTGAACAACTCTTGAATGTTCCAAGACAACTCCTTTGGTGGTACTTGCACCGATATCAATGCCCACGATCAAGATGTGTTTCTCCTTCGTTATGAAAGAGTATTTTCAAACATTTTCGCAATATATGCGAGGACTAGGCCTGATAGGAAGACTATGGCGGATGCCAGCAGAAGCAGCCATTGCGGGAGCCCTGCACTTGAGAATACGAGTTCGCCGTACGGAATGTAAGGTATCAACACGTAGATCCCGGCAAGAATCAGGGCTACGATGCTGGAGGATTTAGCTATGCCCATGGGTTTTCCCCACTTCAAGTTCGAGATTCCGCTGATTCCTGACTTTCTCAGCGAAGGCGCTATATAGAGCACCAGAACTGGCACCAATGGGACTACGAAGATTACCATGGTTAAGACCCAAAAGAGCATTAGCCCAACTGTGATAGCGATTTTGAACTCCACAGGCGACAGTGCCCAATCGAAGGTTATGAGCCAGAAATATCCAAGAACACCTAGCGCTGCTATCAGGTTTCCAACGACCAATGCCGCAAAGCTGCTGAGAATGAAGAATTGCACGGAACGCCTTTTCGAAGCCAGCCAGCCCAAGAGGTAGAAACCCACAAAGTTGCCTGGAACCCCCGCTACAATACTAAGCAACGGGTTGCTCAAGCCAAAGATGGTTAATGCCAGATCACCTATGAAGCACCCTAGGGCGGCGCCCATCCCGCCCACAAATGGTCCGAAAACAACTGCGAAGAAGGCGGGTATCACGACGCCGGGTCTGAAATTGCCTATTCCCCAAGGTGTGGGGACAAATGAGGTAGCCGCGACCGCTACAGCGTAGAGGGCGGCGCTGACTGATATAAGCGCAAGCGTTAGGGCTTGTGACCTATTTCCTGTTTTTGTGTTTTCTTCTTTGCTGTGAGATGCCATAGATACCATCGCCATGTGCCAAGCCTTTTTTACACGTTGGTCGGCATATAAGAATTGCCTATTGAATGTTCATACATGTCCATACTGTCTAAAAGTAAGCTATAAAAGAGGCACATCAAGATATTCTAGAAATGCCTTCCTTCGCGAAGACCAGAACGAAAGGAAATGCAGGCGGCTGAATCTTGAAGAAGACCTTTAGGGTTGTGGGCGTCGGCGGGACCTTCGACGAACTTCACAAAGGACATCGCGCCCTGCTACTGAAGGCATTCGAAGTCGGCGAAAACGTACAGATTGGCCTATGCACAGATGAGTTTGCAAGAAAACTCAGAAAGAACCACGAAATCGCGCCCTATGTGGAAAGAAAGAAAGAGCTAATCTCTTTTCTTCAGAAGACGGATCTGCTGAACAAAGCTGAGATTGTTCCACTTCCCGATGCCTACGGACCAGCAATCGATAGCAAGGATCTTGAAGCCATAGTTGTAAGCCTAGAAACGGAACCGGCTGCACGCGCCATAAACGCGGTACGAGAACAGAATGGTTTGCCGCCGCTGAGAATAGTCGCGATCAATATGGTTCCAGCTGAGAACCGCATCGCCATCTCCACGACAAGAATCAGACATGGGGAGATCGATAGAGAAGGCTACCTAATACGCGAGACAGAATAAAAATTCACTAACGCTTAGTCAGACTATTTCATAGTATCTTCATACGTAAGAGAGAATAAACACGTTCCCCACACAATTATGCGAGTGTAACGTTTAAAATCTTACATAGTGAAAAATCTTATATTCGACTTCGCCACAACTAGATGTTGGGATTAATAATGAAAGAAAAAAGAATAGCGACAACAATGCTGATGTTCTTTCTTTTGGCGATGATGATTCCAGAAATAACCTTCGCAGAAGAAGTTCCCTATGGACCTTGGGTAGACGAGATAATTATGCAAGGTGAACCAGAAGAATCGAAAGTCGTGGATATGCTCAAGAACAATGACATAGACGTACACCTTATAGATATCGCTGACCCAGATCTTCTACCGGCAATTCAGGCTGCGGCGAACCTGAAATACAGTACTGTGCTGGGACTATACTATGATTTAACCTTAAACCCAGCAGTGTTTGATACAGGTGAGATCAATCCATTCAGCAACCCTAAGATTAGGGAAGCCTTGAACTACCTCATTGACAGAAACTACATAGTTGACGAAATAAGCAAAGGGTTGGCTATACCGAAATGGGTACCCACTAGCAACGGCATTCCCGACTACGGCAGACTTGCACCCACAATAAAGCTGCTTGAAGCAAAATACTCATACGATTTCGAGAAGGCACAAGAAATCTTCACAACTGAACTTGAAAAAATGGGTGCCAAATTTATCGGTGGAAAATGGTACGACAACGATACTTGGATAGAGATAAAGTTACTTATCAGGAATGACGACATTCAGAGGAGACAGATCGGGGATTATGTGGCCAATCAACTAGAGAAACTTGGATTTAGTACAGATAGACGTTATGGCAAAAGCGCTGAGCTGTCCCCCATATGGGCTCAAACTATCCCCTCCACAGGACAGTTCCACATTTATACTGGTGGATGGATCGCAACCGCAATAGATAGAGATGCTGGTGACGACTTTGCTTTCTACTACACAAATCTTAGCTTGATGTGTACATATGGCTATACATTGTGGGAGTATCTAGAGAACGACCCTGAATTCTATGACATTGCGGATAGATTGAATAGAGGAGACTGGCAAAGCTGGGAAGAAAGAAACGAATTGTGGAGTAGAGCTTTGGTACTATGTATGGAAGACTCTAATCGTATATTTGTAGTCAACACTATGCCGCCATTCCCCATGAACGAGGACATTCAAGTTGCCACTGATCTTCTAGCAGGATTCTCCAACGATTTCTGGGCCAGAACCATCAGGTGGGAGGACCAGATTGGAGGAACAGTGAAAGCGTCTGACAGGGAGATCTTGAACGATCCTTGGAACCCAATAGGACTGACTAACTATGCATATGACCAGATTGTAATCAGTTGCACAAGCGATTACGAGGAGATGTTCAACCCGTACACTGGGCTGGCAGTACCTAATCGTTTCGTGAATGCCACCATGATGGTTGACGATACTTATGAGGGTCTGATGGTTAACAGTAGTGAATGGCTGGATCTTCAATTTGTTGAAAGCGTTGAAGTGCCCACAGACGCGTGGTATGACTGGAACGTGACATCAAAAGAAGTGATAATGGCACCTGCAGGAACTTATGCAAAAGTCAAGATAACCATCAACTACGGCGATGTAATAGGGAATGTCACGTATCATGATGGTTCAGTGATGAGCCTTGCAGACTGGCTAGCATTTTGGCCTCTAAGATTCGAAAGAGCGAATCCCGAGAGCACAGTATACGATGAAAGCTACGTTTCTGCCTATCAAACCTTCAGAGCGAACTTCCTCGGACAAAGGCTGGTAAGCGAAAGCCCACTGGTTTTCGAATACTACACAAATTATACCGCCCTTGAAGCAGAAGACGTGCTATCTAACGGAGAAAGCACAAGGGCCCTTCCTTACATTGGAACATACGGTTACAATGGATGGCCCGACTATCCATGGCACATGGTAGCTATCGGAATGAATGTTGAAGAACAAAACATTGGATACACATGGACAAAAGCGAAAGCCACCAAAGTTGACGGTGAATGGATGAACTATATAGCTGGGGCAAGCCTAGCAGTGCTGGAAGATGCGCTTGATGCTTCGAATGCCACTAGTTATAGACCGCTTCTCGCAAGTGAATATGTATCTGTTGAAGAGGCAACGGAGAGATATTCGAACCTCGAAAGCTGGTATGACGACAAAGGCCACTTCTGGGTTACTTCAGGACCCTACTACCTAGACCAAGCAGACTTCATAGCCCACATTGCAGTCGTCAAAGCCTTCAGAGACTATCAATTCAAGGCCGACAGGTGGGCTTGGCTAACCACACCTCCGATTCCCGAATCTTCAGTTGAATTGCCAGAAATTGTCGCCGGTATGTCAGGAACCGTCGTTCCAGGGGTCAACGCTTCCTTCATCTTGACACTATCCTCAGATGGAGAGCCATATCCAAACGACCGAATAGACTTCGTAAAATATCTGGTAATCAACTCCGCCGGGGGAGTACTTGTGGATGGAGATGCAATTGCCGGAGCTGAAGGAGAATGGACTATCACACTCAACCAATCAACAACCCTAAAAATGATGGAAGGAACCTATACCCTGCTTACAATAGCTCTCAGCAAGGATGTTGCGTTACCAGGAACCCTCGAAACATCTTTTGAAGTGTCTCTCGGAGGAGTCCTCAGCTACTTTGAAGCGGAGCTTCAACAGCAATTACAGATACTTGACGCTGCAATAGCAGACCTCGAATCTACTTTGGGCGCACAAAACAGTCAACTTCAAGCTACTGTCAACAACCTGCAAACAGCACTCTATGGTGCAATTGTAGTAGCTGTGGTCGGTGTTGTCATAGCAATCTACGCAGTCACCAAGAAAAAATAAGCCTCCCTCCCTCTTTTTTTGTGAAAAAAGAGGAAATCTGCAAGGAAAACTTTATATCATTTTTTAGAGCATTTAAAGGGAAGGATAGAAATTGAGAATAGGGACTTTTGCCAAATATGTTGGCATACGGGCAGTAACGGTTTTTCTCGTCATAGTGATTTCTCTCTACTTAGCTATACTGGTTGCCAATATGGGAGGATATGTTGATGAGATAATAAAGACCAATCTATCAATGGAGATCGCACTAAAATACAGGGGGCCACAATGGCAAGGATACGATCCTGCTGAAATAGAGAGGCTAGTGAGAGAAGAGTTTGAACTTGAAGTCAAGCTGCGAGGGCTTGACCAACCTTTCCTGATTAGAAGCATAATACATCTAAAAAGTGTTTTGACGCTTGATCTAGGAAGATCAGAATATTTAACCAGTGATACAGGATCTAGATTTGTGAAGAACATAATTCTAGAAAGGCTTCCAGTTACTGTAATGCTCTTCACAACAGCGAGTGTACTGAATTTCTTCATCAGCATGTTTGTAGGTCTTTATCTGTCTAGACATCACGGTGGCAAACTTGACAAGCTTTTTGTTGGGCTCGCACCGACATCGGTAATTCCCGGTTGGTTCTACGGCATCTTTCTCATCCTAATATTTGCATCGCAATTACATATTTTGCCCTACGGAGGGTTGGTGGATGCACCGCCACCGACAGATCCAATACCATATTTCTTGAGCATGCTTAAACATATGATATTGCCCCTTGCGTCTTGGATTATAGCAGCATTCTTTCTTGGGGGCTACAGTAACAGGACTTTCTTCTTGATATTCTCAACCGAAGATTATGTTGAAGCGGCAAGGGCTAAAGGCGTTCCGCCGAGACAGATTGAAAATAGATACATACTTAGACCGTCGCTTCCATCAATAGTAACCATCCTTGCACTCACATTGGTGAACTCGTGGGGTGGAGCAATAATAACGGAACGTGTTTTCAATTGGCCTGGCCTCGGAACTATTTTCTACACTGCAATCAATCTTTTTGACACTGGGGTTGTGATCGGTGTAACAGTAATATACGCATATCTACTGGGCGCTACCGTGTTGATCTTGGATATACTTTACGGGTTGATTGATCCCAGAATAAGAGTGGGACAAGGCGGATGATCTAAGTGAGCAAAAGAGGCCTAGAATATGGTTGGAAGAGCATTGCAAAGGAATTCTTCACATATAAGTCGGGCATACTTGGGATCGCGTTATTGATTCTTCTTGTATCTATTTCTGTTTACACCATAATCGTGATACCGTATGATAGAGCCGTTGAAATGTGGAGAGGAGAAGACGAAGTATGGATTGAGACTCCCCGAAACGCCAGGCCCTACTGGTTCAACTCCTTAGGCATGAATCTCCCCGAAACCATAATCATGGAATCTTCGAAAAGTGACCAGCTGGGAATAATCAAAGTCGTAACACCTGTGGCCGGAACGAACAAGAAATTGCTTTACATAAGCTTTTCGTTTGACTACGCATTTGATGATTTCCCAAGCGAAATAAGCCTCTTTTTATCTTCTCAATATGATCAGAGCGCACCATCGCTAACGGTTTATTGGAGTAAGCCTGGAGATACGGAAATCGAGTTACTAACAATTTTACCTAGAAGCAAAGATCTAAGAGTCTCACTTTCAATCAATGCATTAGTAGCTCAGCGAGTTCAAGAGTATGTAGTCAGCATACTCGGCGGAGAACCTCAAATTCCTCTGTTAGTCGAACAAGCGTTGTTCGCTGTCGAAGATGAAACAATGAACAGCACCACAACCGCAAAGCCTCTAAAAGGAAGATACAAGCTCACTCTGGAAGGAGTACTTTACGGCTCAGATTCAGATGTTGACGCTAAGATGATAGTATATGGCAAAGTCTTTGGACTGGCTGGAACCGATAATTACCGGAGAGATTTGTTGATCGCGTTACTTTGGGGCACTCCTGTTGCCCTCGCATTTGGATTGACGGCCTCGTTGACCATAAGCTTTCTGCAGCTCATCATAGCAGCCATAAGCGGCTATTATGGAGGAAAGATAGATTCCATACTGCAACGGATTACTGAGGGGTACATGATATTGCCATTTCTTCCATTCTTGATCTTGATAGCTACTTTCTACAGATTAGACATTTGGATACTGCTATTAGTTATAATCGGGTTAAGCATTTTTGGGGGTGGTGTTAAAAGCACTAGAGCCCTGGTCATGCAGATAAAAGAATACCCGTACATTGAAGCGGCAAAGGCTTATGGAGCAAGTTCAAAGAGGATTGTATTTTTCTACATTATTCCGAAGATTCTACCACCAATTGTGCCGAAATTGATAGCTTCTGTACCTGAATACGTCTTTCTCGAAGCCGCGCTCTCGCTTCTAGGCCTCGGAGATCCATATATTCCGTCATGGGGAAAAGTCATTCAAGATAGCTATACTTCGGGTGCTCTATACAAGGGGCATTTCTACTGGGTATTGGAACCTGCTTCCATGCTGATCTTGACAGCCTTTGCTTTCTCTTTCATTGGTTTTGCATTGGACAAGATGGTTAACCCTAAGCTAAGAGAGACCTAACGCGGGGGAACCTGAATGACGGAAAACATCCTTGAATGCATCAACCTGCGCCTCTACTATTCTACAAGAAAGGGTCCAGTAAAGGCGGTTGATGATGTGTCATTCAACCTTCGCGAGGGAGAAAGTCTGGCTTTAGTCGGCGAATCTGGATGTGGGAAGAGTTCTTTGGCGAAGGCAATAATCAAGCTGCTTCCGAGAAACGTCGACACTTACAAAGGTCAGGTCTTTCTTGAAGGCCAAGACATAATGAAGCTTAACGTTCGGGAATTCCGTAAGAAGATAAGATGGAAGAAGATCTCAATGGTCTTTCAAGGCGCGATGAATTCTTTGAACCCCGTCTTGAAAGTTGGCTACCAAGTTGCTGAAGCATTGTTAATCGATAAAGGTGTCTCCAAGGGCGAGGCTCACAAGAGAGCTATTGAAGCATTAAGACTTGTTGGAATCCACGAGTCTTTTGTAGAGCGATATCCTTTCGAGCTCAGTGGCGGGATGAAACAGAGAACAGTTATAGCGATGGCACTTGTCACTAATCCCAAAGTAGTCATTCTCGACGAGCCAACATCAGCTCTTGACTTAATAACGCAGGCAAACATCATGAATTTGCTTAAGAAGCTGAAAAAAGAGCTCAGGTTAACCTACGTATTCATAACCCATGATATAGGACTCAGCAGCGAACTCGCCGACAAGATAGCAGTAATGTACGCTGGTGAGATACAAGAAATCGCGGACGCCGAAATCTTCTACAAGAAACCTTTTCATCCCTATTCGCAGAAACTAATGGCTAGCGTGCCAACTCTAAAAACTGAAAAACAGCCCGAGTTCATACGAGGTGCCCCTCCAAGCTTGTTCAATCCGCCTCCGGGCTGCCGTTTTCATCCGAGATGTCCCTCCGCGTTTGACCGGTGCTCAAAGGAAGAACCCCCAGTTTTTGATTTGGGATCTGGACATTGTGTCAAGTGCTGGTTGTTCGAAGGCTCTGGTCAGGAGAAGTCGGCATGAACGAGAACTTGCTCGAAGTCAAGAACCTGAAAAAATGGTTTGAACTCAAAAAAGGAATATTCTCCAATCCCTTGAGCGTGAAGGCAGTAGACGGAGTAGAATTCTCTCTGAGAAAAGGTGAAGCGATCTCGCTTGTTGGCGAATCAGGAAGCGGCAAAACCACACTAGCCAAGACTATTTTACGACTTTATGAACCAACTGAAGGAGAAATCCTGTTTGAGGGCAAAGACATTACACATGTAAAAACCGAGAAACTGATGTGGTACCGCAGAGAGACCGCGCTTGTTCAGCAGGACCCATATGGGGCGCTTCCTTCGTTTTTCTCAATCCACAGAATCCTAGAAGAACCATTATTGATACACAAATCCGGTAATCTAGAAGAGAGAAACAAAAGAATTCAAGAAGTTCTAGGAGAAGTCAGGCTTTCACCAGTCGAGGACTTCGCGCCTAAATATCCTCACATGTTGAGCGGAGGCCAATTGCAGAGAGTCGCCATAGCGAGAGCTTTAACTCTTGAACCGTCGCTGGTAGTTGCAGACGAACCTGTCTCAATGCTTGATGCATCAGTTCGAATAGAGATCCTTAGCCTTCTGAGAAACTTGCAGAAGAAGAGGAAGATCAGCTTCATCTATGTAACGCACGACTTGACAACCACCAAGTATTTCTCTGAAAGGCTTTTCATTATGTACGCCGGAAAGATCATCGAATCTGGCGAAATTCTTGAAGTCATCCACAATCCACTTCAACCCTACACTGAAGCTCTTTTGAAGGCAATTCCTGATCCAGACCCGAAAAACCGAAATATCTTGAGAGATGTACCGCCTGGAGAACCTCCGAACCTAATCAACCCCCCTTCGGGATGCAGGTTCCACCCGAGATGCCCATACAAAATGGAAAAATGCGTGAATGAGGAGCCGCCTGTAGTGGAGCAGAAAAAAGGCCATTTTGTACTTTGTTGGCTATACGCCAAAAAGTGAAGACCTCACTGCGTGACTATTCTTGCAATTCACGGGTTTGACGAGCCTTTTTCTGCTATTGGCCTCGCAACTGTTCTTTGAAAGACTTTCGAATAAGACAGGAGACACTGATAATTGGAGAAAGAAAGGCTAATTTCTTTAGGCTAGCCGTAAGTCTTTGTAAAGATTTATTATCTCACCGCGTAATCAATTGGCTCTTGGAGAACAAAGTGAGTTTCCGCTATCCCGTCAACGTTCACTTTCGATGCACCAGATGCGCAATCTGCTGTGGTGACACAGCCTCAAGGGTAAGGCATATTCTTCTGTTAAGGGCGGAGGCTGAACGGATCGCAGAGGCAACATCAAAGCCTATCGAGGAATTCGCGGTGCGAACCGAGAACGGTGCGCCATACGTCTACGAGATGAAGAAAACTGTGGATGAAGGCAGATGCATCTTTCTGCAGAAAAACTTCTGCACAATTTACGAGTTGAGACCGCTGGTCTGCAGGTTCTATCCTTTCGAATTCAGAGCCACGGAGAACGGGAAGCGCACCTTTCTCTACACGAGAGAGTGCCCAGGCATAGGGCAGGGCGAGAAGACAACAAGAAGATACTTCAAGGAACTGCTACGGCAACTGAAAGCTTCAGGCGAGTAGTGCTAGGAAACACCGTGGAGCCATGCGAGAACCGAACCCCGATTTTGGAGGCAAATTCTGAATGGAAAGAGTTAAAGAAGGAAAAGGTTCTATACTATCTGGTTTGGCCCAAATATGCCATGAGCGGTTGCGGAGTAGCGACGTATGATAGAAAAAGAAGAGATTGCCAGCATAGTCAAACGGTACGATAGGGACAAGGTTGCGATCGGCACGCTGGGTTCCCACTCAGCGCTTAACATCTTCAAGGGCGCGAAGGACGAGGGCTTTCGAACCGTATGCATTTGCACAAAAGAAAGCGAGATCGTCTACAGGAAGTTTCCCCTTGCAGACGAGATAGTGTCGGTTGAAGATTTCAGTCACCTGCTGGACGGGGATGTGCAGGAGCGGCTTAGAAGGCTGAACACGATCCTTGTTCCGCACGGTTCGTTCAACGCATACATCAGTATGGATAGCATCTTGAACGACCTGTACGTGCCAATGATCGGCAACAGAAGGCTGCTACTCTGGGAGATCGACAGAGAAAAGCAACGAAAATGGCTTCAAAATGCAGGTCTAACTCTGCCAAGAATATTCAGCAGCCCCGAAGAGATTGACAGGCTAGTTATCGTGAAGTTTCCCGGCGCCAGAGGTGGAAAAGGATATTTCTTGGCGGACTCGCCGAAGTCCTTTCGAGACAAAGCCGAGAGGCTAGTGCAGAAGGGGCAGCTCACGAGCGCGGACCTGAGTGATGTGCATCTTCAAGAGTATGTCATGGGCGTGAACGTTTACCTCCAATATTTTCATTCGCCGCTTGAGGACGATGTCGAGTTGCTGGGCATGGACAAACGATACGAATCCACGGTGGACGGGATCGGCAGAATGCCTGCAGGCGAGCAGCTGCAGATCGATTTGACGCCGACTTACACGATTGTTGGCAATATTCCGCTGACGCTGAGGGAATCGTTGCTGCCTGAAGTGTTGAGGATGGGCGACAATGTCGCGAGAGTTTCGAAGGAGATTGCGCCTCCGGGCATTATGGGACCCTTCTGCCTAGAAACCATCATCACGGACAAGCCTCAAATAGTCACTTTCGAGATTTCTGCCAGAATCGTCGCAGGCAGCAACGTTGGCATAGGCACGTCGCCCTACGCGTACCTGAAATACGGCGAAGACATGTATATGGGCAGACGAATAGCCCTAGAGATAAAGAACGGCATCAGAAAGGGCGAACTGGAAAAAACTGTTTATTGATCCTACGTCAATGTTCTTGGTGGTTGGAAACAATGGTCATAAAGAGAGAAGAGACGCAGGATCTTGCGGACTCATACGATGCAAATGCCGTCACGGTCGGCGTCATTGGCTCCCACTC
The DNA here is from genome assembly GCA_964513245.1 of uncultured Candidatus Bathyarchaeia archaeon. Lineage (GTDB taxonomy): Archaea > Thermoproteota > Bathyarchaeia > Bathyarchaeales > DTEX01 > CAZELO01. The sequence continues at coordinate 40,056 of CAZELO010000010.1, forward strand.
CGCTGAGGAGGTTGGGATTTCCGCTAGAGGCTTTGGACTGCCTACCGTTGTCGTATGCCAGAAGGGAAGAGAAAAACTTTATGCCAAGTACAACAGGCACCTGTTTGACCACGTAATTGTCCTTGACAAGTTTTCCGATATGGCTAATGAAGAGGTGCAAGAGAAGCTGAGAGAGCTTAACACGGTCTTCATTCCGAATAGGTCCTTCTCGGTGTATCTCGGCTACGACAACATCGAAGACCGCTTCAGAGTCCCCATGTACGGGAACAGAACGATACTGAGGGCTGAAGAAAGAAACGAAAAGAGAAACCAATACTGGCTGATGGAAAGAGCAGGCATAAGAATACCGAAGAAATTCAGCAGCCCCGAAGAGATTGACCGCCTAGCGATAGTGAAGGTGCAACAGAAGAAGAAACCGCTTGAGAGAGCCTTCTTCTACGCAGCATCGGCGGAAGAATACCGTAAGAAGGCAACGGAATTGATAAGAAAAGAGGCGATAGACGAGGAAGGCTTAGAGAAGGCACGGATCGAAGAGTACATTTTGGGGCAGAAGTTCAACGCTAACTTTCAAGGCTGGGCATTGGCTGAGGTTTTCGATGACTTCGACCTTGTGGGCTTCGACGACAGGAAACAGACCAACCTGCACGGCATACTCAGCCTGCCAGCTAAGGACCAGCTGTCTATAGATGTCACAGTCAAGAACGAGGAGATAGGCCACTACGGGCTTACCATGCGGGAGTCACAGAAGCCGCTGGTCTACGAAGCCGCCGAAAAGTTCAGGCGCATATGCGAAAAAGAGTTCCCGCCCGCCATGATTGGCCTGTTCGCCTTGCAGGGAGCAGTCGCATACGATTCAGACGACCCAGAACAGAAAAAGCTCACGTTCTACGTCTTCGACGTCAGCCCACGAATCCCAGGATGCCCATGCGTCGGACCGACGTCGCCAGAAATGCGGAGGCTCACGCTGAAATACCGAAAATTCCTCAAACTGTACAAATGCGAAGCAATCGCAGCCCCAATGGACCTACCCATGCTAGAGATAAAGTATGCCGCAGAGAACAACCAACTTGAAAAGATTGTTACTTAGTTCGTTCCCTACACGCCACATTCCTTTATTATGCTACGAACTGATGAATGGATTGGAATACTGTTGCTCTGAATGAACTGCAGAAGAGGTTAAAGAAAAAGTGATGCATTGCCGGCTCACGCTCTTAATGACAAAATCCACTCCTTCATCCGCTTCTTCCTTTCGCCCACTCTCCCCTTTGCATAGTACAGTTTTGTGTCATGTGAAATGATAGATTCCAACCCCGTTATGGACGGCATATAGTCGTTGCCTAAATTGATGAAAACTGCTTCGTAGTCTATGTTGCTCAAAAGAGACTCGAAGCTACTAAGGATTTTGGGATTTAGCTCTTCAGCCCGTTCCTTGGTCATTATAAGGTCATAGTACTCAATTGGTTCATTTGACTTCAAAAATCCATATTTAGCCGATATTATTACTATGTCTAGGTTTACCGGTAGTCTTTTTTCTCTTCTCAATTTTTTGATGACTTCGTACCAAGCGCCAGTATAGCGTTCTATGGCTGGAAGCAATCCGTCGGCTTTGCTTTTCTTATTTGAACATGAAATTATTAAGAGACACTTTTTCATTTGGTTCCCCTGTGTTTATTTCGACGCCTGAAGCTGATACGTTGACCAATCCGCCTACACAAAAGTTGTTTACGGGGCATGACCCTTTTTTTGGACAAAAGTTCTTCGTTCTGGATCTACATCCGTATTTGCTAAGATGCCATAATGGTTCGTCCAGTTGAAGCCTATAAACGAGTCTGGGGTGGCGTATAGATTCTAGTGTTTTTTTCCAGGCTTCATCAATTTTATCTTTAACGTCGGATATCGTTCCTTTATATTTTCCTGCTAAGCAACCCGTAGTGAAAGTTGCTCTTGCTATGTGAACGTCTACAGGTATGGGGACTTTGTCTAGATTACTCAAGTCCATCTTCACGTTGTCATGAAGCATTCTGATCCAAAGTGGAAAAATCTTGTCTCCAGACAAAAAAGGAAATGATCGCTTGAATCGAAGGTCAAACTTCTTGTTGAATATTATCAACGCATCATTATTGCACTGTTCAATTAGATTTTTGGGGTCTGATTCGTATGCTTCGAAGAGAGATTTTGAAACATTAAACCAGATGCTGGTGTCTTTTTGGGGTTTTTTAGCAAGTTTATGCATTTTCATTGCTTGAACAATTTCTGAATGTGATTTCTTGACTACTTCGTTAGGGTTGAAAAGCCATCTAGTCCTCTCATCTTCGAATGTTTTTCTTCCTGCATCCCACAGTTGATCGGCATTTCTCTGGTAGTCTATCGAAACGACTAAGGTAATGAACATTAAATGTTCGTATGAACCTCTCTTGATACCTGATTTTGATAACTCCGAGCACCATGTCGGAAGTAAGTCTTCTGGCATCACATTATGATCGAAAATGCCTTCGTCTGAATTGAATTTCTCATAGAGAATTATTGCCACTTGTTTGGACTTTTCCGAGTCAACAATCAAATCAGTCATGTATCTGAAATGGTAGTTCCTCACTTTTTATTCTATGCTTTCCTATTAATACTGGAACTTTCCGAACGGGCTTTTGATCGTTATCTTTTTGTTTCCGTCGCTTTTTTCGCATCTCCCGATGATCTTGGCTTCAAGTCCGAAGCCTTCAGGGACACTCAGTATTTCTTCGGCTGCTTCTGGTCGAGCCATGATTTCGAAGCCTGTTCCCATGTTGAAGTTTTCGAACATGGCTTTCCAGCTTTCGCCGGATTCTTTTTGGATTAGGTGGAAAAGCGGGTCAGCCTGGATGGGGCTGTCTTTGACGTAATGGATGTTTCTGCCGATTGTGCGGCATTTGGTTTGTCCGCCGCCTGTGTTGTGTACCAAGCCTGACACGTCAGGTCCAAATCTCTCTAGGATTTCAAAGATTACTGGTGCGTAGAACCTTGTCGGCGAGAGTAGAGCCTCGCCTACGCTCATGCCTAGCTCATCAACGTGGTCATCAAGCTTGAACCTTCCATAGTAGCCTTTTCTCTCAGGCGCAACGATCTCGGGGTATTTCTCTTGGTAGATGCGGCTCATGAGACATGATCTTGCAAGAGTCAGGCCATTGTCCATTAAGCCGCTGTTTTCTTCGGCTTCGTATCTTGTCTTTCCGCCGCTTCTCAAACCGATTATGACGTCGCCAGCTCTGATCTCCGCGCCAGTTATCGCCTTAGAAAGCTCTACACGCCCGTTCATCGTGCCTGAAACGTCCAGAGTCCTGATTTGGTCGGCTAATTCGCCTGTTTCGCCGCCTGAAAAAAGAATCTTGATTCCAAGTTGGGCTAGTGTCTCAAAACATTCTTTGAATCCTGAGTTCAGGGTGCTGAGAAGGCTGACTTTGTGAATTCTGAACGGGTTCAAGGCCACGTAATCCACGAAGTTGATTGGTTTGGCACCGACGCAGACGATGTCATCCAGATTCATAGCTAAAACGTCCTGAGCAGAGCCTTTGAACCACTCGAAGTCGCCGGTTTCTCGCCAGTGAAGGTAAGCCTGAACTACCTTGCTGCCTGCTTCATCTGAATGCGTAACCAGCCCGTAGCCCGGCAGGTCAGGATCAGCCGTCACGACGCAGAAGGCTCCGGGAAAAAGGTTGCTGATGGTTGTTTTGAAGACTTCGATTCCTTTCTTTTTGACGTCTACCCCGGCTTCGGCATATTTGGAACTCATTTTTGATCGCCGATCTCGGTGCGTTCAGTAAACTTTCTTCCAGTCAATCTTTCGTAAGCCTCTATATATTTCTCAGATGTCCCGATGACCACGTGTTCAGGCAGAACAGGCGCCGGCGGCTGCTTGTCCCACTTGATCGAGAGCAGATAGTCCCGCACATACTGTTTGTCGAAGCTGAACTGGCTCCTCCCAACAGCGTATCTTTCCGTGGGCCAGAAACGGGACGAATCAGGCGTCAACAACTCATCAATGAGAAGGAGCTCGCCGTCGCGGACGCCGAACTCAAGCTTCGTGTCTGCGATGATTATGCCGTTCGCTTCAGCCTTCAGCGACGCTGCCTCGTAGATCCGTAGGCTGGCTTCCTCGATTTGCCCTGCCAAGTCTTCGCCGATCATCTTTGCCACGTCTTTTCTGGTCATTTCGACATCGTGGCCGACATCAGCCTTCGTTGTGGGCGTCAGTATCGGCTGGCGCATCTTTTCCGCCTCTCTGAGTCCGGATGGAAGCCTAATCCCGCATATGGTTTTTCCAGCCTTGTAATGTTCCCACGCTGAGCCGTAGAGGTAGCCTCGCACAACGAACTCCACTTTTATCGGGTCTGCCTTCTTCACCAGAACCGTTCGGGGATCGACCGTCTTCAAGAGGTGGTTGGGCATAATGTCTTTGGTCTCGTTGAACCAGTATGCGGAAAGCCTTGTCAGGGCTTCACCTTTGTAGGGTATGCCGTTCGGTAGGACGGCGTCAAAGGCTGAGATCCTGTCTGTTGAGACGATGAGCAAATTTCCCCCAAGATCGTAGATGTCTCTGACCTTGCCCCGTTTGAGCAGGGGAAAGCCAAGGTTTGTTTCTAAAACGACGTTTTTGACATTCAAATCTAAGTCTGCAACCTTCGCCATCCGCATCCCTAACCCGTACTCTCTCTGTCGGCTTGAATGACTTCTTCCCTCTTCCTCTTCATGTATCTATCAATTTCCTTCTCCAAAGCGGGGTTTGAGAGAGCCAAAATCTTAACCGCTGCTAACACAGCGTTCTCGGGACTGGCCGCAAGCAGAACTGAAATACCTCTCGGCGTTATGATAGACGAGAATGCCTTTGGCCACCCATGCTTTTCTAGGTCAGGTGGGCACGCGATGACGGGCCGCCTTGTGAAGCCTGCTACGAATCCTGAAAGTGCGTCGGACAGCCCTGCAACCGTGATGTATACTATGTTGTCGTTCGATTCTTCATAGCACTTCAACTTGTCCAGCAAGAGGCTAGGGGTTTTGTGGGCTGATGCCACGGCGTACTCGCATCTTACCGTGAAGCCTCCCTTCGCTAGGAATTCACCCATCTGTTGTGCAAATGGAAGGTCGCTTTTTGAACCCATTAGGATAACTATTCTCTGCTGAGTCATAGCCTATCATATGCCGCATCAAACTTTTAAATCATACTTCATCGGAGGGCGGATTTGCCTTGTGCTCAGCGTATCTCGTATCCCTTTTCTATGAGGGAGTAGATTTCCCTGTAGTTCTGATAGATTCTGGCATAAAGCGCTTGATTCTCTGGGTTCGGCGTGTAGACCTTTCGTATCTTAACCACTTCTTCTGCGGCTTTGCGCAGACTCGAATACTGCCCCGTTCCAGACCCCGCAAGCAAAGCAGCTCCCAAAGCAGCTGCATCGTCAACTTCAGGTATGCGTATCGGTCTCCCGAAAACATCTGCCTTGATCTGGTTCCAGAGGTGACTTTTAGCTTCGCCTCCGACCATGCTTGCTTCTTTGACGCCAACGCCCAAGTCCCCTAAGAGCCCAGCCGATTCGAGATATTGGAAGGCAACGCCCTCCAGTATGGCCCGAATGAAGTGACCCTTGACGTGGGAGAGGCTTATGCCGAAATATATGCCTCGAGCCTTCGCATTAAACTTGGGCGAGAAGGCACCTGTTAAGTAGGGATAGAAGAAGAGCCCGTCCGAGCCCGGGCTGACCTTTGAAGCCTTTTCGGTCAGAAGATCGTAGGAATCACGGATGCCACGTTTGGCTTCGGCTTTTTCCTCGTGCCCAAATACGTCTCTGAACCAGCGTAGCGAGGCGCCTGTGGTTGCGATGATGACCTCGTATTCCCAAGTGTCGGGAATCACGTGGCAGCAACAGTTGATTCTACTTGTCACGTCGATGTTAGGTTCGTGCAGGGGAACTTCTATCACAGAACCTGTTCCCGTTCCTATGTTCACCATGCCCGGTTGTGTGACGCCCGCGCCCAAGCATTCGCACGGTCGGTCTCCTCCGCCGTTCACTATTTGGAGCCCTTTTGGAAGAAGCGTCTCCTTTGAAGCTTGGGCTGAGACTTCGCCGACAACCGCGGAGGACTCTTTTGCGGGCGGCAGCTTTTCGACTGGCAGACTGATGGCAGCGCATATTTCTTCCGACCATCTCCGCCTTCTTACGTCGAAGAGCATGGTCCGCGAAGCCATTGAATAGTCTGTTGCTTTTTCTCCTGTGAGTTTGAAGATGATGTAGTCTTTTGCGCATAAGAAGCACGTGGCATCTTCAAAGGCTTTTGGCGCATTTTCCTTCAGCCAGAGGATCTTTGCAGCAGAGAATATAGGGTCTATGCCGACGCCTGTTATCGAAAGCACCTTTTCTTGGTTTATCAGCCGCTTGATCTCTTCAGCTTGGGGTTCTGTCCTGTTATCTAGCCAGATTATGCTGTTGTATAGTTCTTCGCCTTTCTTGTTGATGGGCACGACGGCTTCCCTCTGCGAATCAACGGCTAAACCTGCGATTTCGTCGCTCCTTATGCCTGCTTTTTCGATGTTTTCTTTGATAGTTTCCGCGGCTGCATGCCACCATTCGGATGGCTTCTGCTCTGCCCAGCTCGGCTGGGGATGATAGACAGGGTATTCCTTCAGGGCTTCGGAGACTTTTCGGCCTTCTAGCGTGAAAACCACGGTCTTGCATGCTGAGGTTCCAAGGTCAACGCCTACAAGGTACGTCGCCACAAACCATCACCTGTTTCCCAACAGCACATATAGTCTGTGCCTTTTTATTTGACTATTTCGATAAGTTAGAGTTCCTTGACCGATACGGATTGTCCTATTGTTAGAAGTGGGCTGTCAGACTAATTGTTTTTCCCATGGTTGCGCTCAAGCCGAGGGAACTGCAAGAAGAAGGGTACAGAAGTACGTGCGTTCTTAGTAACTCTTTTATCTGAGAGTAGCCTAACAGATTGACGGAATCGGACATGGCGCAGAATCGCCTCAAAGAAGCGGGGTGGGGTAGCCAGGTTTAACCCGCTGGGCTCATAACCCAGAGATCGGTAGTTCAAATCTATCCCCCGCTACCAACACATTTCTAGATTTTTGTCATCAGGTTCATTTTGGCTACGCCGAAGACAGATACCTTGCAATAATAACCTTTTATTTGGTTAAGCATTATGAGTAAATGGAGGTGCCTGACGTGAAATGCCCCGAATGCGGGGAAGAAATGGAGGAAGGATATGTATTCTTGATAATTGGCTTAGAAAATGCGTGGGCGATGCTTGACTGGTCTATAGCTGAACCCCCAGATTTTTGGTCGTTTCTAAAAGTACCTAAAGGGACCATAGTCTTGCTAAAGAAAGGTACCGAGAGTAGAGATAAGAAACACTGGCTACGCAAAGGTTTCAGATGTCCTACCTGTGAGATGTTCTCATTCTCGTGCAAAAAGGAGAAAGAGTTTATCGAAGAAAAACCTAAGACACCTGAAGAACTTTACGCGGAGCTATTAGCGGTCTACACGAGTCCCCATAGGCTTCTCTATGAGGATGGCAAAAGTGTATTAGAGAGTAAAAGATAGAGGCTTTCGTCAAAGAGGGATTGAGCCGAGAAGAAACCGTCCTCAAACTTGCAGAAGAAGAAGGACTAGCGACAAAAGAGTGGCACTACACCAGAACAACCAGCCCATGCCCATGACACGAAAAACTGGCGCATGACAGAACCATCAAATCAGAACATGCCAGTCTTGCAGCTGCTTAACAACGAATCTAACTGCAACCTCATTTTTCTTTAAAGCTTTAACGGTTATGTATATTCTTGTAACCTTTATATGCAGACCATTGGTAGTTAGGAAGGAGGAGAAATCCAATGTTACCTATGGAGGTAATGGTTAATCTCCCAGCAGATCAGGTTTATGACGCTCTTGTCGATTATATTGAAACGCGTCCCTTCGATAAGAATGCTAAGGTGGCAAGCTCTTCCAAGCCCGCGTATGTCAAGATTAAGAGACCGGGGTTTTGGCCGTGGAAGTCCGCAAACATACATATCTATTCCCAGCATGATGAATGTAGAATCGTGATCGACATTGACTTTAGCCTTTTTCTTGCACTCTGCTTAGGAATGACCTTTGTTTCCTTAACGATGTTGGGCATTGGTTTTTCAAGGGGAGCCGATCTAGTGGAAGTCACTCTCGGAGGACTCGTAATAACTGGTTCAATGTTTGCAGAGATAATCCACATGAGGAATATGTTCAAAAACAAGATTTCAACTTTTCTTAGCGGCATAGAACCCACAAGAAAAGCATGATATTTGTTGTGGAATGAAGTTGATTTGAGAAAAAGTATGAACATAGATCTAGGTGTGAATAGAGCGATGCCATAGACAACCCAAAAAACGCAAAACTGGGCAACAGCGTGGCGTATGCTTCAGCTTCTGATATAGATCTATGGGCGCCGTTGGAAATGGGATTCAAGCATGAGAAATCCAACAAGACACATTTGATCTATTTTGGCTTCAAATAGATGGTCTCAGCAAAACTGCGTGCACACAGCCACAAACACAAAGAGCCCCCAATCCCAGTTTGGGCAGATATCTCCTAGAATCCCTTTGCTCTTCTGGCTTTTTGCTGAATGCGTATCCCTCGGTGTAGGGCAAAGTCCAGCTACATATGTTGACGGTTTCGTTTTTGGGGGACCACTGTTGGAACTCATGTGTCTTCTCTGTTGCCCATTAGTTTTCGAATGGCAAATCGGGTATGCCTTTTAAGCGGCAAAAGCGACAATTGGTGTATTAGGCGATTTGCAGCTGGAGCTGATGCCATGAAAAAGGAAAAAGCTGTTGTTGCCCAGTCCCTGCGCAAGGAGTACTCGGTGGGCGCCTTAGCGATTGTGGCACTGAGGGACCTAAACCTCGAAGTCGACGAAGGCGAGTTCATAGCCATCCGTGGACCCTCAGGCGCAGGAAAAACAACGCTTCTAAACGTCGTCGGCGGCTTAGACAAACCCAGCGACGGAAAAATCCTGGTCTTCGGGCATAACCTGGCCAACTACGACGAGGATTTTCTGGCAGCCTTCCGATGCGCCCACGTTGGCTACGTCTTCCAGTCATACAACCTGATCTCCACGCTTACCGCCATAGAGAACATAGCGTTCCCCATGCGGCTGGCCGGCTGGTCTGACGAGGAAGCAGAGAAACGGTCAAAGAAGCTGCTGGGCACGGTTGGGCTGGTGGACCGGGCTGATCACTTTCCCTCTCAGCTGAGCGGCGGCGAACTTCAGCGTGCCGCCTTCGCGAGGGCTCTGGCTAACGATCCGCCTCTTTTTCTTGCCGACGAGCCTACGGGAAACTTGGACTTGGACACGGGGCTTAAGATAATCGGCATCTTGAAGGGGCTGAGGGGAAAGAAGACTGCCATCGTGGCAACCCATGATCGGCGCATTTCGGACATAGCTGACCGAACTCTAGTCATGCGGGACGGAAGGATTGAATCAATTGAGTGACAGAGACAGCTGGAGTTTCCCGCTGAGGGACCTTGCCAGAAGAAGGTTTCAGACGCTGCTGACGATGCTTAGCCTTATTGTCTGCGTCTCCGTAACGATTTTTCTCGTGCTTTTCGGGCAGAACCTCGGCGTTCAGCTCTTCTCCGTCTCAGGCGAGGGGTTAACCTTCGGGTTCTCGTCAATTCTCTACACGTTCATCTTGGTTGTTGTTGTGCTCAACTCTGTCACGGGCATCGTCATAGCCTATTTCCTCATCTCGTTGGCTACTTCTGACCGCGTCCGCGACATAGGCATAATGAAGGCAATCGGATGCTTAACCGACAAGGTCTTCAGCTACTTCTCCACCGAACTGGCTATAATTGTCTTTGTCGGCTGCGGCGTCGGCACGGTCCTTGGAATAGTCCTAGACTTCGCTTCAGTCGGGTTGCTCGGCATCATGGGCTACCAGATCTCGGCTGCGCCGCTTGACCCTCTGATCATCGGGGTGGTCTTCTTCTCCTTCGCCTTTGTATGCTATATCTTAGGAATGCGCCGCATCATCAAAGCATCCAGCGTGGAACCGGCAAAGGCATTATCACCAATCTACCTCTTGAAGACAGCACGTCAGCCTTTTCTCGCTGTGCCCAAACTTCGCCTGTCCGGGTTCTTGGCAAAGATGGCTCTCAGGGGCATGGGTAGAAGGAGGGCACCGACGCTTCAGTCTGTGGCGTGTCTCGCTCTGGTCGTGTCCTCAACTACGTTGGCGGTGGTTGGCGGCGTAGTCGCGAACGAGACTAGCCAGAGCTACGTCGAAAGGGCGATCGGAAGCAACGTCGTGCTTGTGGCTGAGGCAGAACTAGCCGAAAACTACATAGGGCTTCTCAGCAGATTCCAAGGCAGTGAACAAACGGAACCACTGGACTATCTGGACCAAAAATACGCGATTCCAAGCACCGTAATCTCAAATTTAAGCACGATTTCGGGAGTTGTGACGGTTGACCCCCGCCTAATTCTGGAAACCACGGTTTATGAGAAACAAGCGATCATTCCCAATCCCGATGAACCCACCGGCTACGTTGTAATAGGTGATGAACGGAACGGCGAAGCACTTATTGTAGGAGCAAACGCAGGGAACCTCGTGAGCGATTGGTTGATCTTCGGCGAAAGCCTGAACGAGACAAGTCCTAACGATGTTTTGTTGGGCGACTCCTTAGCCCTAGGCATCTTTCAGAAGCCGCTGGTGCAGAGTCTCGGTTTGCTGAATCTGGAATTCGGTATTGCCGGCATCTGTCTGGATCCCTTGAACGGTGGGAACGTTGTATACATGTCTTTCAGCCGCCTGTCTCAGATGTGCGACCACGCGGGCTACAATCTTCTCCTTTTGCAGGTTGCGTCCAGCCCGTCAAGCCGTTCCGAGGTCATAAGCGAGATAGAGAACCGTGTCTCCGGGACAAGGTTGGTCGTACGCGACCTGAACGGAGCCTTGGGCATGCAGAAGGCTTTTCTAAGCCGCCTTTGGTCGCTGCTGCTTTCGCTTTCTCTGCTTTCTTTTGTGAATGCGGTTTTGTCGCTTATGGGCTACTTGGCGCTTTCCATCTCAGCCCAAGGGCGAGACTTTGGCATAATGCGGGCATTGGGAACCAAACCAGCCTCTGTTATGAAGGTGATTCTGCTGGAAACTTTCCTTCTGGTGTCAGCTGGCGCCGCCGTTGGTCTTCCAATCGGCTTGGTCGTGGCTTTCTGGTTCTTCATTCCAGAGTCAATAGTGTCCCTTACAGCAGCCTCAACGATCGCTGTTTTGCTTTCAGTTCTGATAGCTGCACTCTGCCTCACGAGTTTGTACCCAGCCAGAAAGATGGCAAAAATGGCCATAACGAGCGCGATGAGCCGTTTTTAGAAGCACGCATGTTAGACCGAGGTCTCTTCAGATACGGGCATTAGATGGAACGTCGAGAAGAGACAATGGCAAGAAGATGGTGTAGAAGGCGCCGATGCCTAGGCTAGAAACGGCACATCAGTCACCGCATTGAGTATGAAGACTATTCCAAACAATATGAACAATGCGGAAGCGCCGATTTTTAGGTATTTTTCAGGCAGCAGCCGCAAGATCCTGCAGCCGAATATTACGCCGATTGCGGTTACAACTGAAAATGCCGCCATGATGCCGGCGACTACGATGAGGGGATTTCTTAGCTCTGCTGCCAGAAAGATTGAAGCCAGCTGCGTTTTGTCCCCGAGTTCCATGAGGGCGACTAGCGAGAAAGCCTTGAGAAAGGTGGCTTTCTGGTCCTCGATTTTGGGCTTTTCATTTCTTCGGATTAATGAGAACCCGCCGAAAATTATGAACACCAGTCCGGAGACAAGGCAGATCCACTCGTATGGAAGAAAAGAGAGCAATTGCCCTCCGACTAGGGCGCTTAATCCGTCGACGACGAAGAATGCCAGCATGGACCCCGCGAAGACTGATATTGTAGAAGACCTTGCAGAAAGCGTCATCGCACAGATCTGTGTCTTGTCACCTAACTCGGCTAGAAGGACAAAAGAAAAGGCGGTTGCCAACGGAACAATGTCTATGCTCACTTGCCTAGCCTCACCCCACAAACTCTCCGATGCTGGTTCCGAAACAGGGCTGTTTGTTCTCACAAGCAAACATACCCAATCTTATTAATCTTCTGTCTTCTAGGGGAAGCTGCAAATTCTGCGTTGTTTTAAAAGTGTGGTTGATCGAACCAGTTGTTCGGCTTCAATATGGACTTTACGTGAACTGCATTTAGGCTTTAAGGAGTTTAACTTCCACTGAAAATCATACGGTCACAGGTTCTTTTTCATTCGGTAATGAAATGGTTCAAATCCAAATTTGGTCCATGCGGAAACTCCAATCTTGTTTCTAACATCAACGGACAATTCAACACGCTTCATTCCCCTGCTCTTGAACCATTCCAGCATTTCATGGGTCAACTTTTCTCCAATCCGTTTTCTTCTATATTCTTCCTTCACAAATGTATCTGACAGATAACCAAATTCTTCAATCTGAAAAATAGGCGGATATTTCTGGATTTTTCCAAGCGTAAATCCCACAATTTCGCCATCAATTTCAGCCACTAACAATAATGTGTTTTCAGAGCTAATATTTTTCGAATAAAATTCTCTCAATTTCTCCTCAATGTCTTCCTTTAACCAGTAGAATCCATCAAATTTCTCATGATATTCATTCAACTTCCGACCAAGTTTTACGATAGAATCCAAATCTGCTTCGGTTGCCTTTCTCACAATCAACCTTTGACCGCCCTCATTCTTCTCAACTATTAGTCTGTCTTTGAAACTGCTAGAATTCGGAACACATCTTTTCCGAGTTTCTTCAATTCTGTTCTCTGCATTGGTTGCCAGTTATAAACAGAAAGAAGTTTGAACCCGTTGAGACTAAGATACTGTCGTATCTCTGATAGGGTATAGCATCTCAGATTGTGCGTCTCGTCAAAGGTTTCGAAATTGTCGTTCTTTGTCAAGATGTGCTTGACTACCCATGTTAGGCTATTTGTTTGATGGTCAAAACTTGATTCTGACAGACGGTACAAAGTCAACTTGTCATTTTGCACAATTTCCCATGATTTATACGGTAAATAGGGTCTAAGTCCGCCTATGCTCCAATACTCGAAAACAAATAATCCTTTTTCATTTAGATGCCGCCTTGTAGCGGAAAGGAAATCAACTAACTCTTCGTATGTTTGGATGTAGCAAAAAGTACCATTCATGCAAATTGTGCAGTCAAACTTTTTGTCAAGTTGCATTCTTCGCATATCTTGCACAAAGAATTCCGCTTGAAGTCCGTCCTTCTCAGCCTTCTTCTTTGCATTGTCAATCATTACCTTTGAAATGTCAATTCCCGTAACCGCATAGCCACACCTTGAAAGAATTAGAGAGTGAGAACCTGTTCCACAGCCTATGTCCAGAATTCTTTTCACTTTTGTTTGACTGAACTCGGAAAAGACGTTTTCTAATAGATCGCACTCTTTCTCATAGTTGAATTTAGACTGATATATTAAGTCGTAATATTCGGCGGATTTCTCATATATGTCCATGAGAGACGCCTGATAGACGAATTGTCTTATCTTCTTATATCTTTGCCGTCAAATAGGCTCCTGTCAAGTTCTCCAAAATTCAGTTTCAGGATTTTCGCTTACTCTTGGTTTCATTCATAAGTTTTCGGAGAACAAATACAAATGCCATGAACCAAAAAACAAGATTGACCAACCCCAGTGCAAAACTTATGAAATTGCCCATGAGAAAGAACCCTATTTCGAAGCCAAGAATCGCTACGAAGGTCAAAAAGGTTCCACTAACGCTGAAGCCCCGCAGCACATTCCTATCTTTTATTATGGCTCTCATCAGAAGTAAAACAGCAATAAGATTGACAACATTGGCAAAATTCATCGCCGCATCTACTGTGTTCATTGGGCATCACCCTTTTCGCGGTTTTATGGATATTTTATCCAATACTGCTATTATCATTAGTGAAAGAAGAACCACGATTCGGGAGAGGCAGATTTTCATGTCCAATACTTATGTTAGGCAAGGCGATATAATCATTTAGGCGAAACTCATTATCCACCGAACAACCACATCATTCTAAAAGGTGTCTTTCTGTCACCTGGTTGCCTCTATCGCCTTCATCTTTTCCAGCGGCTCTGGGTTTCTTTCAAAATGCTCTCTGACGGGCTCAAGAATCTTCACCAGCGCTTCTGCGACGCCGTTCTTCAGGTCCAACGGGTGTATCTCGCCCTTAACGTAGGCACCACGCAGGGACTCATAGCTCTCAAAAACAACGGGTCCACCATATTTGGATGGACGGGGAACCTCTAGGCGCCCGATCTCTGGAAAGACTATGAACCGTGCATGCTCCAGAACCGGGTTCGCTTCATCCTGCTTCGGCGGACAGTAGGCAGCCTTCATCTTCGCCCTTATGGCGTCAGGCGCATCATGCACGAAAATGCAGCTCTCAGGCTTGCTTTTTGACATCTTAGAGGTTATTAGGCGACTTAAGGTAGCATCCTCGTCGAAATGTGCTTCGGCGGACTCCGCCTTCTCAGGCTCCTGCAGACCCAACAGAAGAGGCGTATGCACGCATATGGGCTTCTTCCAGCCTGCTTTCTCCGCAAAATCTCTAGCCAACATGTGAGCCTTACGCTGATCTATGCCACCGCAGGCTACGTCGAGTTCCATGTGGAAAATGTCGGCTGCCTGCATGCAGGGATAAAACACCCAAGCCGTCTCTACATCGGACAGGTCCATCTCGCGACCCATGATTGTGAGCGCTCTTCTGACTCTGCGCAACGATGAGGCTTTTGCGATTCGGATGACCTTCTTCCAGTATTCGATGTCCTTGGCTATATCTGAGGTCCAGATGAAATGTGTGCTATCCGAGGCGACCCCCAGTGCTTTGAAACAGTGCTGGAAGTATTCGCCGCATGCACGTATGTTCTCCATTTTGCCGCCGAGCTTGTTGTTGATCCAGCTGTGCCAGTCAGCCAGAAATATCGTGAATTCGAAGCCGGCTTTCACCATATCCTTCATTTTTGAACCGGGCATCAAACCAATTCCGATATGCATGAAGCCTGAACACTCGAAGCCCCAGTATGCCTTTGGCCTGCTCGTTGTTTCAAGCAGGTCTCGCAACTCTGCATCCGTGACGACTTCCTCAGTGTTCCGCTTGACTAGGCTCAATCGTTCTTCAATGTCCAAGGCTGAATGCCACCCTAAATCTGTAAAGCGTATCTTATCTTTTCCATGCGGCTTTATTTAATCTTTGCACTAAAAGCGAAAAAGACGCGCTGGCTATCTGACTTGTCAAAAGAAATTGATTATCAATGTTGCAGAAAAATTGATAATCAAAAGAGTATGATGCCGACAGCGACGAAGACATCCTCCCAACAAGAAGGCATCCACATGAGAAACAGATAAATAGGCTCTGGCTGAGCTTACATAGCAGTTTGGCGCTCATCAAAAAAAGGAGAAACTGGTCAAAATGCCCTACTGCAGAAATTGCGGAGCCCAACTTCAAGAAGGAGCCACCTACTGCCCGAACTGCGGAACGGCCATCGCTCCTGTGGAAGCCGCAAGACTTGAAACAAAGCTTACACTAGCATCTTGGGGAGAGAGATTTCTAGCTTGGCTATTGGACATGATAATTATTGGAGCTCCCCTATTGTTGATACGATGGTTCACCAACTGGGCACCGTGGGATATCTTCTTTTCAGCAACGAGTTTTCTCACATGGATTCCCTTCTTCTTCTGGAGTCTAGACAGCGTCATTCTCTTTCTCTACTGGACATTTACGGAGGGGCTTTACGGGCAGTCTCTGGGCAAGATGATCATGAACCTGAAGGTTGTTCACCTAAATGGCAAAGCCCCAGACATAGTATACACGGGCATAGAGAGTATAGGGAAAGCCTTTATTCTACCTATAGACTGCATTGTCGGATGGATCGTCTACGGGTCCAAGCGGCAAAGACTATTCAACTACGTATCAGAAACAATTGTCGTGAAGGCCCGCCGCTAAGAAAACACGGCTGGTCTTCCGTGCGTCACAAGATGCAAAAAGGATGAAACGCAACATGCCAAGAACACACACGATAGCTATTCTGCCCGGAGACGGGATAGGCCCTGAAGTCACAGAAGCAGCGGTGAAAGTCTTAGAGGCAGTTCAGAAAGCCAGAGGGGACTTCCGGCTGACAACAACATACGGCGAAGCAGGATACAATTGCATAGGCAAGTATGGAACGAACCTTCCGAAGCAGACGCTTGAGATGCTTAGGCAAACCGACGCGTGCCTAAAGGGACCCATGACAACGCCTGAAGAGGCTGGCGCTCCACCGAGCGCCGCGGTGACTATGCGGAAGACTTTTGAGCTCTACGCGAATGTCAGGCCATGCAAGACCTTGCCGGCAGTTCCGTCGCTGAAGCCTGATGTGGACTTCATAGTTCTGCGGGAGAACACCGAGGGTCTTTATTCGGGCAGAGAGTTCGAGGTTTCTTCCGGACAAGGCATCGCGCTTAGAATTGTCACCCAGAAGGCTTCCGAAAAGATTGCCCGGCTTGCCTTCAACCTTGCCCTAAGCCGCAAGAGACACGTCACCTGCGTGCACAAGAGGAACATTCTCAGGGTTACAGACGGCATCTTCAGGAAAGCCGTGTTCACGGTCGCGAAAGAGTTTCCCTCAGTGAAGGTGGACGAGGACCATGTTGACGCGATGGCGATGAGGCTCATAAAGGAACCAGAGAAATTCGACGTGATAGTCACGACGAACCTTTTCGGCGACATACTCTCGGACGAAGCAGCCCAAATCGTCGGCGGACTTGGACTTGCAGCCGGCGCAAACATCGGCGACAAATACGGAATGTTCGAGCCCGTGCACGGATCGGCACCGAAACATGCAGGAAAGAATAGGGTGAACCCGATTGCAGCTATTCTCGCTGCCAAGATGATGCTTGAATATTTGGGCGAGAACCAAGCCGCGCAGATGATGGAAAGAGCTGTTGAGGAGACTCTGAAAGAGGGAAAGGCAAGAACATATGACTTAGGCGGAACCGCCACGACCCAAGAGGCAGCTGAAGCCATAGCTGAAAAGGTTGCTCAGCTCTAGTCTTGCCTGATCGGCTGGTCTCGCGAAAACCGTTTATATGCCTTCTTGCCTACGCTTCCGCACATAGAGGTTGTGAATGGTTTGGGCGGACTCTTCGGCGTGGTCTCAAAAGATAGTCTCGCAAGGGACTTGTTCTTCGGGGTTGACTATCATTCTCATCTGGGAACAGAGGTAGTCGGCTTAGCCTTCCTCGACGGCGACAAAGTCCTCTTCCGCGACATCAGCAACAGCCAATTCAAATCCGAATTCATCAAAGACTACAACAAAATCAAGGGCACACTGGGCATAGGCGTAATAAGCGACCGCGCGGAGGAACAACCCGTCAAGCTCAAGTCAAAGCTCGGGACGTTCGCCCTCTGCACCGTAGGCATAATCAGAAATGCAGAGGAACTTTCTGCCGAACTGATTGAGAGCGGGGCGACTCTGAAAAAATCGTCGGTAAGCGACAACAAGACAGTTCTGAACCAAACCGAGATCGTGGGCGAATTGATAAGCCGCGGCAAAAGCATAATTGACGGCATCGAAAGCATGTACAGGAAAATTGACGGCTCCATCTCCTTGCTTCTCCTCTCACAGGATGACAGAAGCATATATGCAT
Source organism: uncultured Candidatus Bathyarchaeia archaeon (assembly GCA_964513245.1). Lineage (GTDB taxonomy): Archaea > Thermoproteota > Bathyarchaeia > Bathyarchaeales > DTEX01 > CAZELO01. The sequence goes on from CAZELO010000010.1 coordinate 57,765, forward strand.
CCGGCGACGTGTTCCCCATCATACTGGGCAAAAGAGGCGAAGACTGGGCAGTAACATCGGAAACCTGTGCCTTCCCTAACCTGCGCTACGAGCCGTTCAAGTTTCTCGAATACCGCGAGATCATATCAATCAACGAAAAAGGCGTAAAAACAAGGATCAAGACATCCGAAGAGAAGCGGTTCTGCCCGTTCCTCCATGTCTACTATGGCTTTCCAGCATCAGACTACTATGGCATAAACGCTGAAATAGTGAGAGAAAGATGCGGCGGCTTCCTAGCAGAAAACGACGAAGTGGAAGCAGACCTTGTCCTCGGCATAGCTGACTCAGGCTTCCCACATTCAGTGGGATACGTTAAGAGAAGAATGGAAATCATGAAGGAAAAAGTCGACGCAGCCCTAGAAGCCTTCAAACAGGGAAAAATCAGCACAGACGAATTTGAGACAACCATCAGCAAAGCGATGGAGACAATGCCGCCCATAAGACGCGCCCTAGTGAAATACACGCCCGGCTGGGGTAGAAGCTACATTCCGCCGACGCAGGAGAAGCGAGAACTCATCGCAAGGTTCAAGCAGATACCGAATCCCCAGTTGATAAAAGACAAACGCATAATCCTTGTTGACGACTCGATTAGAAGGGGCACCCAGCTGCGCGACCTGTTGCGGGAACAGGTCTGGCCCTATAAGCCGAGGGAAGTTCATGGACGGATTGCCTCTCCTCCGCAGATGTTTCCATGCATCTTTGATCTTTCGACTAGGAGCGGCGACCTTGCAACATGGAAATCCATCACAGACACGCAGGGAAAAGAAGGGAACGTCGAACATTACATGGACCCAGGCAGCCTGCAGTATCAGACAATGGTTGAGGGGATAGGAAAGATGATAGGCTTTACGACGCTTAAGTTTCAAACCCTCGAGAACCTTGTCAAGGCGGTTATCGAAGCACCAAACAACATGGGTCTCAGAAAGGAAGACCTATGCCTCTATTGCTGGACAGGCAAAATCTGACGCCGATACAGCCGTACGGAACACGATGCACACGAAGATATGTTTTAAATATCATGTTGCCCTATAGAACTCCAACTGTAGAGAAAAGGTATTCCTGCGCAACGTGATCTCCATGTGTTGTAAAGACATTCTCCGAAAAGCCCAAGTTGAATTGCAGAAAAAGGATGAACTCAGACAAGAAATCCACAGGTCCATGCGTAGAGTCACCCGTCTGTCCAAACAGGCGATCTTTCTAGTTCACAAAGACAATCTTGAAAAAGCCGAAGAGACGCTGGGCGAAGCCTGGGAAGCCTTCACCAAGTTGGACGCGCTATCAAAGAATGATCCAGAATTGAGCTGCATGGGCGACGTCGATGCCGCCTTTCAGGAATATGCGGAGGCACACATTTTTCACAAGATTGTCAAAGAGAAGCGTTTTGTCGACTGGGAAGAGATAAAGGTTCCCGTGGCGAGCTACGTCCTAGGATTAGCTGATGTCGTAGGCGAGCTCAGACGGAGGGCGCTTGATTCCCTGAGGAAAAAAGATTTCAAGACTGCTGAAAAATGCCTAGGAACCATGGAAAACATATACATGGAGCTGATAAATCTTGACGAGATCCAGTATTTGGCTTCAGGTCTCAGGCGGAAATGCGACATTGCCAGACGGGTCATTGAGGCGACCAGAGGCGACATAACCATAGAGATTAGAAGAGATACGCTCGAAAACTCAATGAATGAACTCAAGAAAGCCATAGAAGCAGGAACCGAAATAAAAAAGAAAAATTCAGAAGCCGCTTAACCTCAGTGGAAGAACAGGCTTGTTTCCTATTTCAAAGTTCTCCCTCGAAAAGGCTCGAAGATTGCAGATGCTCCTAGCGGAAAAAGTAATCCGCACAGATTGTTTGCCCAAGCCTATCAGACATGTCGCAGGCGTTGACGTCGCATATACCGCAAGCGAATCAATCGGTGTCGTCGCTGTCTTCGACTATGACTCCCAGAGACCTATTGAGTACGCAACGTCGCGGCAGCCAACCCGATTTCCGTACATACCGACTCTTCTGGCATTCAGAGAGGTGCCTCCAGCAGTGTCCGCTATAAGCAATCTGAAGACTAAACCCGATGTCCTCTTGATTGACGGTCACGGAATCGCTCATCCCAACCGTTTCGGATTCGCCAGCCATCTCGGCTTGGTTCTAGACATGCCCACTGTCGGCGTCGCCAAGAATTTGCTGTGCGGCAGGGTCACGGATGCAGAAGACCAGCGGTGGAAACCCATAGTCCACGGTGACGAAATTGTCGGTGGCGCCGTGGTCACGAGGCAGAACGTGAAGCCGGTCTATGTCAGCGTCGGTCACAAGGTGTCTCTGGAGACCAGCATAAACATCGTCCTGCACTGTGCACAGAAACATAGGATACCGGAGCCCATCCGTGAAGCTCATCAGAAAGCTGAGGGCATAAAGCGAGGGATCGAAGGCAATAAATCCGTGAAAAAGCAAGTATAATCTGAGGAGAAAACGTTGGACCCAAGACTGAGACGGCTAGTGAATAAGATCGAGGACGAGGCGCTGAGGCAGAAAGTATCCTGTCTTCTAAGTGATCTTTCTGTTCAGGTTGAAAGAAAAACCTATACGGGGCTGCCTTTTGAAGAGGCGCCGGCAGCCATTTACCATCATCACAGTCACCCGGGTGGGCTTATCGAGCATGTGCTCTCTATGGCTAACATCGCTTTAGCCATGTGCGAATCCTGCTAGAAGGTCTACAAGGGTCAGGTTAACCGCGACCTAGTCATCAGCGGGGTCCTCCTGCACGATGCGTTCAAGACGCTCGCCTACGAAGCCAAAGAAAACGGGTCCTACGGAAATTCGCCTCTGGGCGAGAAGGTAGAACACTTGACGCTGGCGGTTTCCGAACTTACCAGAAGAGGCTTCCCGCTGGAGTTGATCCACATAGTCGCGGCGCATCACGGTGAAGCAGGACCGATGTCGCCCAAGACGGTTGAAGCCTTGATCTGTCATCTCGCGGATATGGCGGATTCGCGGTTGAACGGTGAAGTCGTCAGGGCAGCCCGCTACCTCGTCAGAGAAGCAACAGGTCAAGCATGGGGCACGATAGATTCGGAGACAGCCTTTGCGATTGTGCAGTCCAAGGCTTCAGGCGGATGGAACGGTCTGCGGGCAACTGTAGAAAAGATGGAACAGAAAGCCAGTCATAAGGATAGCTCGAATGCGAAAGAATAGGACATCTTGGCCCATTGACATTACGGATATGCGCGTTTACGGTTTATTGTTGGAATTCCTTCTTTGTTTGGGGTTGCGAGAGGATTTTGGACCACATCTCTCCCTTGAAGCCTCTTAGTCCCCAGATGCAGGTCACGAATAGGCTTGGTATGAGGATCATGTAGGAGATATTTAGCAAGGGCAGGTCTACCATTGAAGAGCAGTTTTCAAGATACCACAGGAAAACGCTCGCGGCGACATAGATTGACATTAAACAGGAGCAAAGATGTATCGTTTGGAAGGTTTTGTCCAGTTTTCGCATTTTCATCTTCATTCTGTCAAACAGTCTTCCAGCCCGCAGGGATACATCGTACACGTCATCTATGACCAACGTTAAGCCGCCGTAGACAAGAAAGAGCACAGTGTAGATTGAAAAATTCTGAAAACCATCAGCCGTGAAGCCTGCTGAAGGCGTCAACAGAAACAAAATGTACGCGGGCGCGATAAGGGCGATTGACAGCAAAGCTATCAAGATAACCAGAAAACCATAGAAGTAATGGTGAAACAGCACCCGCTTTATATGAGCCTTGCCGACGATTTTTGCGGAGAAGATGTTCAAGACCGCGACAGAGACTACGAACCAGAAGAGTGAGCCATCCAACAAGTAGGGCGAATAGGGGCACCACATGCCCTTATTCAGATAGAAACTAGTCAAAATGTTTGTGGCAGAGGTCAGACTGATCAAAGAATTGAATATCAGCGCTAGACCGAAGATTTTTCTTCCTAGAGCTGCCAGTATCTTCGACATGGCAGAAACGATTAAGCTTGATTCATTTAAAGGTTACCCAATTATCGGATTTCGGCAGACCTCGTCACGCTTGAACGAAAACCGTTTCTACCTCCATTGTTTCTGACTGCAAGACGGCAAACGTAGCGTGCCCGCTCAGGTAACCACAGACCTCTCCAGGATTTATCACCAGAGTCCCGCCTTCTTTGCTGACCTTGGCTTGATGCGTATGCCCGTGCACAACCACATCGTAATAACCCGTGTTTATGAGGGATTTTAGGAGGCTCTCTTCTTCCCCGTGAATTAAAGCAATTTTCAGGTTGCCCACCCGCACATCCGCAAATCGTCCTCGAATTTCGATTCCGATCTCGGCAAATTTCTTCCGCAGCAAGCTCAGCTCAGCGTCATTGTTGCCGAAGACACCTATCATTTTCGCGTTAAGGCTCTCAAAACGGGAAACCACGAACGGAGCGATGTAATCGCCAGCATGCAGTACCAAGTCGATCTTTCGTTCGTTTAGCTCTTGCACAACCTTTTCGACAAGAGGCAGTCTGTCGTGCGTGTCTGCTATTAGACCCACTTTCATCGTCAAGCACCACGACTATTAATCAGATCAATCCCTCCTAAAAAGCCTCTGAGCTTAGGAGACCCTTGTAGATTTGTCTGTCAAATTTTTCTGTGTTTTGACTGTCACTGTCAAATGGTGAAGCCTGCCAAAGCCTCTGTAGATTTGATTATCAAACAGAATTTCCGAATTGATTATGATTATCAAAAAGTATAGCCGTTTTTTGGTGTAGATTCTTGAGAGTCAATTCTCGTTGGTAAGAAACTCCTTTCGCAAACCTTATAAACAATAAAAGTCTCAGATCTATATCCTCAATATGGATGGGAAATCCGTCCAAAGGCTGGTTGAAATGAATTTAGGGCGGCTCTTGAAGGCTTATGCAATAAGCCTGAAATCAAGGCTACTTTACGTAATGCCTGTTTATACGTTTGCGACTGCTGTAGGGCTAGTAGCAGCGGTTAGGGGTCTGCCTCCTATTCTGATATCCTTACAGTCCCTCTTAGCAACAACCGCAATTGGACTCAGCGTCTACCTGTTCAACGACCTGATGGACGTTCCATACGATAAGATAAGCGCGGCAAACGGGAATGCCAAACATGTGGGTCGTCCCCTCGTTCACGGTCTTGTCTCTCCGAAGGAACAATTGAGTCTCATAATTTTGTTGTCTATAGTGGGCCTCGGTGTCGGTCTCTCCATCAATTTCTTGGCTTTCTCCATGTATCTGGTCTATCTGGTTCTCGGGTATTTTTATTCTGCCCCTCCTGCACGTTTTAAGAAACGGTTCCTCTTGAAGGACTTAACGATAGCCATAGGTGGCGCCATGGCAGGCCTAGCTGGAGGCGCTGCCGTCAATACGTTCTCTGGGCCAGTTCTTTTTGAAGCACTATTGTTCTTCGTATTTTCGCTTGGAGTTGGGGGCGCCGTGGTTGACATAGGTGATATGATGGCAGACAAAGAAGCGGGGATGCGGACTGTTCCTATTGTTCTCGGGCAGAAGGCATCGATCAAGATTGCGATGGCATCAATAGGCATGATTGGAGCAGCTACGGTAGCAGGATACTTCTACTTGGGATTCAATTTTGTGTTCCCGGTATTTGCGTGCGGCATATTTGCGATTTGGATATATTTACTGTACACCCTTCTTGGCAAACTCGACAATTTTGACTATTTGAGTCGTATGGTTCAGCAGAAGATAGTGCCTCTGTTCTTTCTGGCCCAGTTTTCTTTAATCGTTGGCGTGCTATAGCATCTTCATCACTGATAGACGTTCTCCGCTCTCAAAGAGCCCTCTGAAGATTCCTGAGATTTTCTCGCCTAATTTCTTGTCTACAACAGAAAAGGCAACTTCAAAAACTTTCGTTCTGGGATGAGGAATCTCAAAGATCAATTTCTCTCCGTCTACTACCATGAAGCTGTATGAGATCTTGTTAATCCTAAGGGTTTCACCTGCCTTTCTCATGAATTTAACGTAGGTTATAGCTGTCTTTGGATTGAGAATGCTACGGAAGGCAAAGACATCTTCCATCAGTTTCTGGTCGCTTCCATTGAGGATCGCAGCAAGCTTTACTCCCCGTGTAGTTGCACCTAGCATAGCTTCGACAACTCTGGCATCTGAGTATCCTGAAGCAAGATAGATACTTTCTGAGGCTGTATTCACCATTTCTAGTATTTCTTCCACAAGCCCCTCATATGTGGTTATCATTTTGACAGTGGTGAACAATTCTTTGGACGAGACAAAGCTCAGTGCCCCTGTTTTGATAAGGCTTTCCGTGATTGTCTTCTTTGCCTCAAAAGACAGATTTGACGTCTGGAGCTTGCCCATAAGCTCATGACCTTCTTTGTCGGACAATGCTTTCCGCAGAAGATGGAATACCGATTCGTAAACGAGATTCCCAAAAACAGTGTGTTGATATGCGCCTTCACGCTTTTCCATGAGCCCTGCTTCTATGAGCTCTCTAAGTCTTGTGTAATAACGCTTTTGGGTTAGCCCCAGCTCTCTGATAACCTCTGAGGAATTGGTTATCCCCTTCTCGCCAGCCTCAAAGATGACCAAGGCATCCTTATCGGCCAATGAGCGGAAAATCTTTTCCATTTCTCCCTTTTTAGCATCAGGAGCAGCACGGTCCAAGGTTTCTTTTCGCAACATTACGATGAATATCCCCAATTCTCAAATGTGATGCCTGTTTCGCAGGGTTAAGGCAATAGAAGGGTTACTGCAAGGTAAACAAGTGGAACACAAATGTAAAGTGTCCACCATAGCCTTCTGTATCTTCTCTGATTCCTATAGTATGAAGTTTGTGAGTTCTCTTCTTTGTCCGTTTCCTCCAAAGATGACACCTTACATTAATCGCTTCCGATTAGTATTAATAGTGTTATGAATTAGCGATACGGATATGAATATCATAAAAATAGATAACACTACTCTTACAAAAAGAAGAGGATGATCAAATCTGTAGCCCTGAGAATAGTCCTAGGATTACGAGTGTGTTGTTTACTGCGCCTAGGTATGATGCGAGGGCGATGCCATGTATGCTTAGGGTCCACGGCTTCTTTCGGGGCAGTGCCAACGTCAGCAGGGCTATGGCTGACCAGAAGATAAGGAGCGCCCAGACTGGACTGTAGGCCGCATGGGTCTCATAGAAGCCGCCCATGCTTAGGCCTATGGTGGTCGTTGCATAGTCTGATATGACGCCGCCTAGAGCCAAGAGGAAGGGAAGCATCCACGGTTTGACGTGCATCTTTGCCTGCACCCCTGTCTGAGCTGGTTATTGACACAGGTTTTAGATATAGGTTTTCTGTCTATATCACTCTATGCCGAATTCCCGCAGGTCGTGGAACTGCTCGAGGTACTGGTTGCCTTTCTCAGTGGTCTTCACTAGACCGCCGCTGTTCTCGCCTTGTTCGATCAGGCCTACTTGTTCCAGTTTGGCTAGGTATTCTCCGAGCATCTTGAAGTTCAGGTTGGCACCGTAGACTATCCTCGTTTTTCTGGCGCCTTTCTTGGCGATCTTCAGGATCTCGGCGACTATCTCGAGGTTGCTTCTTCTTTGGGACATACTTATCCTTCTTAACATACTTTAGGACCTCAGGTTCTAATGTCAAAATACGACTATTTTAAGGTTCTCTAACGAAATTGGACATAATTTCCCAATTTATTACAAAAAGAAGACCGTTTCTGCCAGAAAAGGGAAAACACGTGAAATATTTCCCAATAACCAGTAAAAACATCACCCGTTTCCACGGACAAGACAACTTCTAGAAAAATTCACCCAAAAAGGACAAACAGCGGACGAAATATGCCAAAGAGGGAAAACACAAAAAAACGATTCAGGAACCTTTCTAGCGGAGTATCCTACCCTCGATTATCTTGTTTCCCGCGACGCCCAGCTCCGATGTTAGCCAATGCTTCATCTTGTCTGTCTTGAGGAACATCTTACAAAGCACCCCCTGTGACTGGGAAAGGGACGCCTCAAAGTTTCTATCCCCCAGATGGAATTCAGCCTCCTTCTTCGACGCCTTGCTCAACGCCTCCATGCTGGGAAGCCTCTCCGAATAGGTGAAGACAAAAAGGTCCGAGACAGAAGACAACACCAACAAATCATTCACAATCTCAAAAGCAACAAGCAAGGCTCCCTGACTGGCGCTACGGAAGTTCAACCAGTCTCTGCACTCAACCGTCACAAGAGGCCCGTTCGTGCCAGAGATTCCTACGATGTTCTTGACGCCTAACCCTTCCAGCCGGCTTAGAGAATGACCCAGCTCAGAAGCCTTCTCATCAACGGCAGCAAGGTTATTGCAGAGAGCGTCGAACCGTTCAACAAGACCTGAAAGGTTCTCCTCGTGCTCCTTCAGTATGCTGATGATCATGTCCAGAACATCGATCTTCTCCTGAAACTCTGAATGAACAGTCAAAGCACTTGAACTCCTACGAAGAATACTCCACATCGTCTATCCTTTTAAGAAGTGCGAAATCATTCTAAGAATGTTCCATATATAAAACAAAACTAGAAAACACCCATCACTGGTACAATCATATCAGAAGAAAGCGCCAATCAACCACGAGAAACCAAAAAAAGCAAGTTCACGCCTTGAACCACTTGAAGATAAGATACCGCGTAGAATCCTTCTCCAAGTCAGGCACGGCAATTATGAAACGCTTCCGCACGGTCGTCGCCAGCCTGCCAGCCTTAACGATCTCCGTAGCCGTGATCTTGTCCTTCCGGCTCTTGACAGAAACCATGTAAGGCGCATGATCGATGCCGGGACCCTGCTTATACACAGCGAAATCACACCCATACTTAACGCCAGGGGTAACCACAAGCCCCCTCTCCCTCAGATCCCGATAAACCGCATAGGCAATATCAAACTCGTCAAAAACCTTCTTAGCGCGGATCCTAAGCGTCCTCAGGCTGACTCTGTTCTTACCCGCGCCCTCGGTAACCCTGATAAGCTTCCTCTCTGCAAGGTAAAGTCCCTCCATCAAATCAAGTATAAGCGGCACATCAAATTCTGGGCTCTTAGGCTTCGGAATACCCAAAGGCTTGCCGTAGAACCCTAGCTTATAGAGTTCGGAGCCCTCAAGAGGGTTCCACACGACAAGAAAATTCTCTATCAACTCAGAGGCAATCACTTTCGGCAACGCACCATTAAGCCCCTAAATAGTCAACGCCAATATGCGAGCGGCATCCGAAGCATCCTCAACCTTGTCGGCTATGCTCTCTAGCAGCTGTATTATGTCCCTCATCAACAGCACCGTATGGAGAGATACGCCGCTTTCGAGAACCTTGATATCCAGCCCGCGGTAAAGGTCATCAACCTTCCGCTCAGCGAGCTCCACATCCTTAGCCTTCTCAGCGAGGTCCGGCGACCCATAATTCAGCGTAAAGAAAGTCTCCCTCAGCTTAGTGACCGCCTCAAAGACGGTTTCGGCGAGCTCAGCCATCCCCTTCTTCAAGTCCTGCGGGACATCCCATTTCCGTTCCATCATCGACAATGTCCTGAAGGCCACCCCCTTACAGAGGTCAGCGACCTCACTCGTCACATCCGTGAATCTCAGGAAATCCTCGCGGTTCAGCAGTATGGCGCCTATCTCGACAAGCTCTTTTCCAACCATACGCTTCGCGTTGTCAACATCGTCAGCGAGTTTCTGGGTTTCTTCATAAAGCTGTTTGACAGAGTCCCTCTCGTTTTTCATGAAACCGTCCATCAACAGGGTAACCTTACGCGTTGTGTCTATGACCTTCCTCAGATGGTCTTGACAAAGGTTCAGCGCTCTTCTCTTGGCGCGGGGCTCTGCCTCAGATGGAAAGACCAATGCTCTCAACCTCGCACTTCAACTTTTCTCAGCGTCACCATAATAGTAAATAGATGCGAGACTTAAAAAACCTACTGAATACAATATCTATACAATTGATCACAAATCTATTTTCATAGCCAATCTACCGGAAAAAACAGATGAACAAACAAGGCATCGACACGGACCTTTTTCAATCTACAATACCAATGCCACCTTGAAGCTTTAACTCGGTTCGGCACCTGTTTCGACAAGAAGGCTGAAGGCTCGAAATGTTAGTATGGTCGCCTGAGATGCGCTGTTGAAGGACACTTGCGCTGTATTATGGGTCTTTTTCTTCAAGTAAACATAGAAATGTGAATACATATGATTGCTTCATAAGCCTTTTACTAATAAGCAGCTCTAAATCATAGTGCCTAAAGCTCAGGACGGATCTTCATTTGAAAAGTAGGAAAGCCTCTATTTCAAGGTCTCTCTTTGCTCTGCTTCTTTGTTCAATGATGCTGATGTCCACAGCGATCGCGGTTTCATCTCAAGTACTTGAACTGGGAGAATTTACCCCCTCAGAAGAACAGCCTCCTGCCGGCGAAAACCCGGTGCTTGAGATTACGTACGGTGAAGGCGTGACTTTGAAGAATTTTAGCTTCTATTTCGCTGAAGAACTTTTAACGATATCTTTTCAGAACGACTCTAAGGAAGCCGAAACCGTAGACATACTTCTCTATATCAACGCCACCGGTCTAATCGGTCTCACCGGTCTGCTGCTTTGGACCGACCCGGTCAATGTAGAGATAGCCAGTGTTGCTTTAGATCTATGCGACTCCAGCTTCAATGTCATCGGCAACTACAATACAACTGAGATAAATGCGTCTGAGGCAGATCTTGCCCTTGATGGTGAGTCCCTCGCCTCAGAAGCCGAAAACGCGAACGCCTACTGCATGAAGGTAACTGTTACAATCGAGAACTGGATTTCAGGGTCAACGGAAAACAAGTTGATGTTGAAGCCGCAAATGCAGGGCTCCAGCCCCGATGGAGAACCAAAGGACCCTCTGCTGCCGAAGGATAACCCGTTGATTCAGATAAACTATTCTAACGTTGGGAAACTGGATCTGTTCAATTTTTCATTGTTCGAAGGCGGTCTGATAGTTTCTTTCATGAACCAATCGAAACAGAGTGAATACATAGACGTGGTCGCCTATCTTGAACTTTCCGTGATGCGCGATATGGAAGGCCTTGACCTTGAGATAGACAATGATGCATTGATAGGTGCGGTCCTCGTGGACTTCTGCGACAGCGACTTCACAGTTCTAAGCAACTATCGCTCGTTGCAGATCAACAATGACACCGCAAACATCCCTGTCGACGAAAACGAAATGGCTGAACAAGCAAAGAGCAGCAACGCATCCTGCATCAGATTAACAATAAGCATCGGCGGATGGTCTCAAGGCGTAGAGTACAACCTGACAATAAGACCGATATTCAGAGGCGGACAGCCACCGGCTGAAGGACAGCCTGAGATATATGTGTTGTACGATGCGATGGGCGGAATACTTGATGTGTTCAACGTCAGCTCAACCGAAGAAGGGCTGGACATATTCTTCTCCAACTCTTCAGTCTCCACTGGAACGATTGATCTGATTGTCTGCGTCGGCATCGAAGCAATCCAGCAGATCATGGGTTTCAACGCCTCAATCGACAACGAGGCCGATATCCGCGGAATAGCAATAGACCTCTGCAACAGCAGTTTGACTGCGATTGAACGCTACAGTTACTTTGATCTAGGGAGCGGGGTAGCTTCTTACATGGTCAACTTTGATTCAGACGACCTCATCGAAAGAGTAAAGGATGCAAGAGCTGCCTTCGTCCAATTCAAAGCGACTATTGGCAACTGGAAGAGTAGCACTCTGCACACGTTGCGTATTCAGCCACTCTTCAAAAAGATTCTTTACTACGAGAGCGGCGACACCATATACATAGACCCGTCAGCAAAGGATCTGCCACCTGAGCTTCAGGTATGGTGGGACAGCTACAACCACACTCAAAGCTGGAACTGGACATACCAAGACCTAAGCTGGGAGTTCGGTCCGCGCGCCTATTACGATATATTCTGTTACAATGCTTCGCAGGGTGCCTTCTACAGTGTGACGCCGGACACATGGATAACAATGGACTCCGATGTCATGGTGAACGTGACTATTCCGAAGCTTCTGTTCGGAGAAGGGTCAGAACTCGGCAAGTTCGAAATACACTGGAACATGGGGGCACAGAATATCTCGGCTTTTCTCTCCATCTTCTATGATGGCTTCTACGATGATGAGTGGCATTCGAATTCACATATCATGAATTACTCGAACCCGATCGGTTATCAAGAGCCTTACATGGGCGGAACGGGGGAGTTCTTCACTCTAGACCTTAACAGAACTCATCTAGTTGAGACATCAGAATACTATAGCATAGTGCTCACAGGACAGTTCAACGAGCTGACTCCTAAAGGAATCTACAATGTTGACATAATGATCTACGACAACAAAAGCAACTACATACGAGGCGCAAGCAACCAATGGAGCGACGAAATGAGCATATACAAGCAGGTTGCGGTTGGCGGACCATGGTCTGAAGTTGCAACGTACTTCGACACGATGATGGGAGGCACCTACATAGCTTACATATTGAACACTGACCACGAAGCCGTGCAAAGCGTCGGGATCAACGAGACCTTCATCATCAAAGTTGACGTCACAGGACTACCGAACAGCGGTCTATCAAACGTGAGCTTCGCGCTTCCGCTTCCGTGGAACATGGCAAAATACGTAAACGTAACCGGCTGGCATGAAGAAAACAAGGTTTATCACGGCGGCTGGGTCTACAACAAGGCTCTGAAGAACTACATATGGGATCCCAATGCAACCATAATCACGCGTGAGTGGGTTTACGGCACATACATGGAAGAAAGATGGAACGACCTAAACATGTACCGCAAAGAAATCAACGTTACAAGATGGGAGTGGAATGGCACCGACTATAACCCGCGCAATGACACGTGGTATGCTGAGCCCAAGTTCATGGTTGTCTATGACAACATTGAAGAGAGTTTCAACTCTTACTTCGTCTACGAATACTACAACGATACGCTTGTGAGTGATGACCAAGGCAACCGATGGGTCAGCTCCTCAAGAATCCTCGAACTCGTGGAAGTCCCCGAGGAACTGATGGTCTATGAACTGTTGAATGCCACCAAACAGGTCGGAGACAACACAATTTCTATAGAATTCACAGGTAAGTTCCTCAAGAAACTCTCCTCAGAAGTCTGGCTAGACTATCACGTCTTCAGCGTGGAGCGGGAGATTTGGCCCAATTGGGATTACATGAACGAGAACGCCAGATTCATATCTATCGAGAAGCCCATCGTGACCGTAAGGATCTTCGACGACAGGGGCAGCTCACCAGTCTACGGAGACTACATTGCTGACCCAGACAGGTGGTTTATAGTTGAGGCTAAGACCGAGGGCAGCGGCAGCCTAATTACGGATGTTGACGGCTTACAGATCAGGTTAGAATACAACGAGAACAGTTGGTCTCAAAATGAAACAGTCTGGAGCAGGCTTGAGATCATAACAACCGTGAACCTGCGTGAGAATACCTACACAACAGCAGTCTACAACGAAACAAGCAAGGATGTATACGAGTTCGGAACCTACGAGATGTGGAACTGCACAACAGGCCGCATAGAAAAGGTCGAAGACTGGCACTGGCAATACTACATGCTGAACCAAACATCAGGCCAATGGATCAAAGAAGGAATACCCTCGCACAGCAGTGACCTTGCCGTAAACAAAACCTACGTCACCGTCAACGGGTTCGAAGCTTCCACAACAGCGGATGGCCGGTACATCATCCGAGTCAACATGTCCTTCACAGAAGAGGCAAGCGACCGCTGGTTCAACTTCAACGTCATGCTTCTCAACTGGACATACGGACCGGATTACTCTCAGCCTTGGGGAGAACATCTCTCAGAAGACTGGGTCTACACGACCGTGTACACAGTTGAGAATGGAGGAGTTGAAGTCTATGTGCCGAACCCCGACTACGAGAGCTACGTGGAAGCTGCAAGCGGCGCAAAATACATGATCTCCAGCAAACCTTTCATCCAAATAGGCGACGAGAAGCTGCCGCTTAAGGAGATAAAGATCTGGAACGGATTCGAGTACGAGTACAGGTTGCTAAGCGACGAGTGGGATCAGACAGTCGGACAGCAGAAGTATTACTACACCTTGGAGAACGGCACCAAGATCAACGTGTTCGAAGCGTACAATGCCCCAATATACAACGTGACCCTGTCCAATGGGCAGAGCTTCTTGACATACATGGAATACTCTTGGTGGAACCAATTCAACGAAAAGAGCTACCTGATTGCCCTGAACGGGACGCTGATCTGGTTGCAGGATGGAATGTGGGTGATGAGCACAAGTGAGATAGGCAAGGTGCCCATCGAGTTTTCGGGCTACTTGGTTCTCCTGAATGGAACACAGCCTGAAAATGTCACTAAGGGCTGGTTCGAATGGGACTGGAGAGTGGGACAGAACTACTTCGATTTTGCAAACGGCACCAGAATTTACCTCAAACAGGAAGAATCCACGTACTCTTGGTACTTCGAGAAGGGCGGAAAGAAATACTACCTAGACTATCCCGTGGAATACTACGTTGGAAACTACAGCGGACAAGAAATCAGCGTACTCGGATGGTTCAAGAGAACATGGTACTACACCGTAGTTCACGGAAAAAATGTCGAAGTTCCATACACTGGCGCCAGCTCAGAGTTCAGATGGCTCGGCTGGTGGGACCTAGGACGCACAAAGGGAGAAGGCGGATGCGTGCCTGAAGACGACTATGCCATCGTAAATGGGTCGCTGTACCCCGTCACCTACTACGAAGACCTTGGACAACAAGGATACATCATAACAGGCGGATCCACAATCAATGTGACCAGAGGGAACTGTCTCTACACAAACATCGCAGGAAACGATGTCTGGAACGTCGAACGCGTAGGGTTCAAGGTCTTCTTGGCCGACTTGACGAGCCAAGGAACCTACGACATGGAACACTTGACTGAGCTCTACGTGGAGAGCTATTTCTACCCCAGCCAAGAGAACATCTCATTGACCCTCATGAACGGCACCACGCTGACAGTGCAGAGGCGGGTGAGAGCCATGTTCTACGAGATGGAGGTAGACGGCGATGTGTACTACGTGGCTAATCTGAGGCCCTTCACGAACTACACAAGTGGAAACCAGATCTTCTACCTGCTCAATGGGTCCATGATTGAAGTACCGAAATCAGAGGAATACAACATCACAAATGTCATAGTCCAAGATGTCGGAGTTTACATGGGACAGATCCCGCCGAACTTCACTTGGAACGGAGAGGTCTACAACATGACAATCGCAGGTGCAATGGAACAGGTTCAGCTTTACTACACCTATTACGAGGTCAACACGGGTTCTGGAAGATATGATGTTTTGCCAGTCTGGATGATAGATAAGACGTCATGCCCATGGGACACAACGATTCCTAGGGACGCATACTTTGACGCCTACAGCTATGAACAGCAACTCGGCATATACAACGTAACCATGACCAATGGGACAAGATATATGCTGTATCCCGAGCTGACCCATGTTAAGGCTGCTCGACCGTCATGGGGCTACCCGTATATCTGGCACCTCGAAGAGTTCTCGTGGGATGCCGTGTCAATAAAGAAGCTGACCTACAACATAATTGTGGGCACGCCGTCATGGGGCTTATGGGGCTTCAGACGGTTCGCAGTTGTGCCTGAAACTGGCGCTCTGGACCTTGATGGTGACCTTAGTACAACTGATGACCAGTTCTATGTGAAACGCGCGTACATGGGCAACTACTGGAACACTGAAACGACGCTGGGACAGAACGTCCACCTGATGTATGACCCTAACCCCGTCGTTCCTAACGACGAGTTGTCAGTCAATGCTTGGATGGGGGTTTCGACTAACACGTACGGGAACACTTGGAACGAGACTTACTTCTGGTACTACCCGAACATGACGCTTGTTTCCGACGGAACCATCAGCCAGATCAAGGAAACCCTGTGGAACATAGATGAAAACACGCCGAAACCCGGTTACTGGGACATCGCGGGACTAGCCAATAACATGACTTGGGAGGACTATCTTAGAAAGGCTGAGAAAGAAGGGTGGGACTGGGTGAGACAAGAGAACACATGGACATGGATGTGGTTCGGTTTCGAACAGACCTACTGGGCTTCCCAAGAAGGGACCAACGGAACATGGCAGTCGTACAACGTGAGGCTGAGGAACGAGTACGCGGGCATGTTCATCTACAACGACACCAACAGTGACTCGATGATGGGCAGCGGCGAGGAAACCCATTACTTCATGCCAAACGCCGTGGGCAACGTGATGTTTGTGACCCCTGGCGCCGCTTTGGGAGACCTAAACGCCACTGGAATGCTTAGTCTGCCCTCCAACACAAGCCTTGAGTTCGGAGTCTCATACATCGGCATCAATGGAACAATGTTTCCGTTCGGAAGAAGCTACTACGCATGGTATGGAGGAAGCGTCTCCGGCACGGATCTGCGTACATTCACTGAGCGGCCTGTCGATGCGACGCTTGAGGATCTTTCGTTCAAGATACATTTCTTCGTTGAGAACTCCACGGTAACCAATAGCACAGCAGCCCACGTCAAGATAGACCAGCATGTAGGCGAGTGGACACTTGACATGCCCAGCGGCAACACCGTGCTGCAGAACCTAAGCCTGTCTCTGAACTACTATGTGTTTGCGGAGATGAGCGGCAGCTGGCAAATCAAGAACGAGAACGGCAGCGCCCTTGACCCCAACGACATAGTGAAGGCATCGAAGCTCTCTTTGGATGTCAGCGAACTGAGGTTTGCAGATGTCAACATGGGAGAAACCTACATTTGGGGCGGCAACTTGACTGCGCCTTACAATGTTTCAAGCTACACGGTTCCGCTGAACACCTTCGTGGACACGTACACAAGCTATGGGTCTGCATCAAGCGTAGGCGGATGGACATTCCAGAGCTCAATGTACTTCCTGAGCGTAGGCTTCCCGATGTGGGGTGGAAGGTATGTCTATGAGGACCCCGAAGTAGTAGTCTACCTCGGAAACAGCAAGAAAACCTCCTTCGGCTCGCTACAAGATTTCATGCCCGGCTGGAATCCAATCGCGATGCAGCCAGAAGAACAACCAGGCGACGACCAGCAACCCGGAGACGACCAACAGCCAGGCGCAGGCGGAGAACCCACGATTCTAGGTCTGCCACAAACATACTTCATTGCAGGAGTCGCAGTGGCGGCAGTCGCAGCCGTATCAATGGCATATCTGCTCAGAAGAAGGCGGGTCACGGAATAATCCGCCTTTCTCCCATCTTACATTTTTTGTTCACAAATTCTAGATGACTGCTTTTCCATTCGGCGGCAGCCGTTTCTTCGGCAGAGAAGCAGCTCTCTCGTACTCGTAGATTAGGCGCGAGGTCACGGTCCAAGCTTCCAGCATCTCTCGGTCTACGCTTATGACCTCATCTGCTAGGCTTCGAGTCTCCTCAGCGAGGTGCCCCGAGGGAAAACCGCCTACGATAGCCGCTAGCCTTCTCTCTGTCCCAAAACTTGACACAGATTCTTCAAATGTTGCAGGTGTGCCTGTTCTGCTTAATGCAATCACGTGCGCAGGTTGGACCATGGCAATCAGCTCTCGCATGGTCTTGTGT
>CAZELO010000011.1:0-110 GCA_964513245.1 uncultured Candidatus Bathyarchaeia archaeon
CACAAGCTACAACAACCAATGGCAGCCCTCAACATTCTACACACTAGGAAACGAAACACAGCTAGAGTACACTTTGACAGTTAACGTTGAAGGTAGCGGGTCTGTCTCGC
>CAZELO010000011.1:210-71109 GCA_964513245.1 uncultured Candidatus Bathyarchaeia archaeon
CCCAGAAGTCATAACTATAGATGGAAACAAGACTGTTACGGCTACATTCACACAGCTAGAGTACACTTTGACAGTTAACGTTGAAGGTAGCGGGTCTGTCTCGCGGAACAACACTGGACCATACCATTACGGCGACGTGGTTGAGTTAACTGCTACTCCGGACCCAGGCTGGAATTTCAGCGGTTGGAGTGAAGACCTTTCTGGCAACACTAACCCAGAAGTCATAACTATAGATGGAAACAAGACTGTTACGGCTACATTCACACAGGACTAATACTTTTTCTATCAAAATCTTTGCTATCACCTAAATTGATAAGCTCGCTGACAATTTCTGTTCTTGGGATTGTACGCCTTTAAGAACAGTGTCAATTTCGTGACAACTCAATCCACATAACATGCAAAGTATTCTATGAACTAACATATCTCGATGTCACCTTAAGATCATCCACATAAAGCTCAAAGTATGTCCCACCACTATAGCAGAGGATAATTCCGGCCCAAGCGCGGTTTGCGGATGGTGTTGGCGTTCCCGCGGGGCCCATTCCCGTGTCCACGGCAGCTACCGTATTATCTAACTCTTCAACATAAATCACTTTTTGATTGTCCAGATAAACTCGGTAATAGCCGTTTCCTTTGTCTATTTTAAACTCCAGGCCGATACGGTACCACGTACCAGTTTCAAAAGTGTGGTGCACTACAACCTCCCTATCTTCAGGCCATAAATATCGCAATTTTATGGTGTTCTGCGTGATGGACACCCAACATATAAACACATAGGTTCCATCATCGAGATGCCCAGAAAATTCCAAGACTTCTATATACCCGTCCCAAGATTGAATATTGAATAATGCTTCTATGTATCCTTCCCATAGGTTGGGTACAACTCCGTTTGGTAGAGGCGCTACTCTCGCCCGGCCTTGACCATTATTTTGCGTCGGCCAAGCTCTACACTTGGCTGAATAACTACCTTGATAGACGGGTTGGGTCGCAATGTCGACTAAGCCTCCCCATGCTTCCAAAACCTGAACATCGGACAGGTCGCCAGCTTCAAATCCTGTCTCGAATATGGTCGTTATAGTTCCCACAGTCCCACTTGATGACATAATCCTGGAAGTTACTGACACCGAATGTGCTCCTAAGCTGCTATTGGATACTAGCAAACATACGAGCAACACGAATATCGTAATAGTCATATCTACCCTTATTTTCATAATAATCATCTTGCTAAAAAGGTTATTTATCTAATTTGAGAAGGTATATCCCGTATCTGCGACTTGTATCTTAAATACAGGTATACATCGCAATGACGCTAAGATGTTTATATTAGAAAGAGACATACAAAGTGATAATTCTAGTAACATCATACTAACATCTTCTTCCATGAACAACCAGTTGTCAACTAATACCAAGAGAAGTTGGATGTTGAAGTTATGACTGAGTCAAATGATGTGGGTAAAGCTTCTGCCAAGAACAGTTACTATTATTTTCTAGGCCAGATTTCTTCCTTCATGATTGCGGCGGTAACAACGATACTAGTGGGCAGATTTCTGGGGCCTGAAAATTATGGAGCATACAATGTAGGCTTAATAGTTCCTCTGCTGTTAATTTCTCTTTGCGATATTGGCATATCGCCTTCTCTGATCAGGTTTACCTCAAAATTTCGATTTGAAGGCAAACATGAAAAAAGCCTAAGCCTCATCAAAATAGGGATTTCCTTCAAAACGCTTCTGTCCCTAGTAGCTTCCTTCTTACTCTTTCTATTTGCAGACAACGTAGCAAACATGGTACTCAACAGGCCACAAATATCCATCCTCATTCGTTTGGGATCCGTCTATGTATTTGGCGGTTCCCTCTTTGACACTGTTACATCCACATACGTTGGTCTGGACGAGTCAGGAAAATATGGTCTCTTAATTAATATCCAGACTATTCTGAAAGCTGCAGTGTCCCTCTCGTTAATTCTCATCGGTTTTGGAGCGATGGGCGCAACTCTGGGCATTGGGTTTAGTTACTTGTTTGCTGTCGTGATAGGCATCAGCATGCTCTTTCTGCATTCAGTCTTAACACAAAATCGTTCTCAACCCGATGACAACATTAGTTACATTCACGGCTTAAGGACGATGACTAATTATGGTATGCCGCTATACCTAGGTACCCTCATTCTCAACCTTTCTAATCGGTATCAAGGTCTCATATTATCTCTACTCACTTCCAATATAGAAATCGGAAATTATACTACCGCAATCAACTTTTCTACATTCGTCAGTTTATTAGTCCAGCCTATGGCCATCGCCCTATTTCCAGCCTTCTCCAAATTGACCATGGAGAAGGACAAAAACTATTTGAAGAAGATGTTTGGGCTTTCTATCAAATACACAGCTCTCCTGGTGACTCCGGTCTCTCTGGCTCTAAGTCTTTTTTCTAGAGAGCTAGTTTATGCCCTTTACGGTGCTCAATACATGCTCGCTCCAGGCTATCTTGCACTTTACTCAATTATCTATCTTTGTCCGCTTTTAGGTACAGTTGTCATAACTAACTTCTTGAATGGACAGGGGAATACTAAGATGACTATGGGAATAAATCTTGTTAGCCTCGCCATAATAGTGCCTCTGGCACCTCTTTTCACAGTTCTCTACAGTGTTACAGGTCTAATAGTCTCCGCTCTAATCGCGCATGTTTTTTCAGCAATCCTAGGTCTGTTCCTTGTCCTCAAGAATTATGGGTTGGCATTTGATTGGCTGTCTTCTATCAAAATAATCGTTGCATCTTTCCTCACTTTTCTTTTTGTTTACATCTTTCTCAGATTCTTTCCAATTTCCAACGTCATCTACAGATTGGCGTTTGGAGGGCTACTTTATTTAGTCATCTTTCTAATAGTTGTCCCTTTGATCAGGGCTATAGATGAAACTGACATCAAAAATCTTACAGAACTCACAGAGAAACTTCCCATTTTGCATCCAATAGCTAAACATGTCTTAAATCTAGAAAGAAGAATCTTGGTTCGACGCTTGTTCACAGGATAAAAATACCGTTTATGTTGTGCCTTGTCTAGTACAGAATGTCTTGGCACTCAGATCACAACACAGGATAAAAGATACTAGAAAGGTGAAAAGCTATATTTCACAGAGCGAAGGCAGGAATCCGTTGGACGTTTAGACATGGATTTGCCCCAAGAGTAATTCACCACGCCATGCGATTGAAGAAAATGCAGTCGATGGACAAACGAGATCTAGAACAAATCCAAGCTGAAAAATTAAGAAGGATAGTCACGCACGCATATTCCAACGTGCCTTACTACCAAAATCTTTTTCACTCTGCAAAAATCAAACCTGACGACATAAATTCAGTAGAAGACTTGAAAAAAATACCGATAACAAGTAAGAAAGATATTCAAGAGAATTATCATCAAATGATCGCAAATGGGGTTAATCTGGCCCAATGCTATGTAATGACTACGACCGGTTCCACGGGAAGGCCTTTGAAGATTTTTTTCAGTGAAGCCGAACAAGATTATTCATCCGCATTGTTACGATTTGTTCCCAAAGAATGTGATCTACGCTTCGAGGAATCTTTTGTTGATATATGTGCCCTAAGTAGACCTTATGTTAAGCCATATTTTTATCCGCGCCTGTTTATGAAAATAGGACAAGTTTCTTTATACAATTCTATTGCACGAATTGCAGAAATACTCAAAAAAATAAAACCGGACGCTATCTGCACTTACCCATCCGCACTAACTATTCTAGCCAAGTATCTCATTGAAGAACAAGATTTTGAAATCAGACCTAAGCTGATCTTCACCTTGGGAGAGACGCTCACATCCACACATCGAGAGATTGTTAGAAAAGTCTTCGATATTAATATAAACGACATCTATGGCTGTGAGGAGTTTGGTCATATGGCTTTTGAATGTAATGAACATTCGGGTTTGCATATGATTACGGACTCTTGTGTTTTTGAGTTCCTTAACGGAGGAGCAGCAGTCAGCTCAGGCGAAAAGGGTGAAATCGTAATAACCGGCCTATACAATTATACAATGCCCCTGATAAGATATAGAATTGGGGACATCGGCATACCAACCGATGAAAGATGTAGCTGCGGCAGAAATTTTCCGCTTCTTAAACAAGTCACAGGGAGAAACGATGACTTTCTGGTTCTACCTAGTGGCACAATCATCTCTCCCCGAAACATCAATGTGTTAGAAGGAATCCCCGGCATACTTCAATACCAAACGATTCAAGAAAAAAGAGATAAATTCTTTGTAAAAGTTGTCAAAGGAAAAGAGTTTACAGAAAACACTATTGAACAAATAAGAAATATAATTGAAGCGGGTTGCCTAGGAGAAGATGTTAGTGTGCAAGTAGAAATTGTTGATGAAATTCCAAAAGAAAGAACAGGCAAAATAAGAACCATAATATCAAAAACCTCTTGATCAACCCTATACGACAAAATAGGTATATAAAAGGCTTTTTTATTTGCATACATCTGGAACCACGTGTTTTGTGTAGAGCATCTGAGATGAACATCTTGTTAAAAAGATAGACTCATCATAAACCATTTCAAATACACAAAAAACAAAGACACCGTGTAGATGAAAAGAAATATCTACGATGTTTCGTGGACTAAGGCTATTCATAAGTAAGCTGACGCCATACGAGGCAATTATGCCAAACAGAGACGTGAATTATGCTAAATTTGCAGTCGTAAATATTACCTTGGGCGATTCTCAAAGAAACTTAAATATCCTAGATGTAGGCGGCAAATTCGGCAATCAATCCCACTTGCTTTCTGAAATGCTACTGTGCCGGGGTGCGATTCGTTTGCCGTGGTTTTAGACATAAATCGAAATGCTCTGTCCAGAGGCAAGAGATTATATGATAAAATACATTTCGTTATTGGTAGCGCTCAGTATTTGCCATTTCGATCCGACATTTTTCACATGGTTTGTTCATTTTCCCTTCTTGAACATCTAGAAAACCCGACACTTGCCACCACAGAACAGGTGCGGGTTTGCAATAACAGAATAATCGTGCAGATACCAAACCTTCAGTACTTCATTGAACCGCATTCGAAGGCTCCTATGCTTTTCTATTATCCGGAGCGAGTCCGACACAAAGTGATAGAAATAACAAAACCTACAGCAACACTAATCAACTTTAGTGTGATTTACAAGAACATAATCAAGTGGTTTTATGAAGATGGCGCAGAATTTGTCATGGCTTCAAAGATGTACCATGTAAATTGGGCTAAGGTCCTTCTTGTACCTCAAGGATATCTCCTCTCATTCCAAAAAAAGAAAAAGAATTCGTACAATTGATGCCTGAAGATGGTGTGTCCTTTGAAAAGATACTTGTTGGCTATAGTTGTCGTGGTTTTGTATTTGATAACTTTACTCACACTGCCCAGTGTCGATTATGTGGAACCAGACATTTTTTTCTATTTCAAAAATTTACCGTTGACCTACCATCTTGCCACTATAGCCTCAATCATTATAGCACTTTTTGGTAAACAAAGAATCACAAAAATCCTGTCGGCTTGTGTATTGAGCCTGTTGTTGATCTGGACGCCAAGCCTTATGCTAGTTCAACCATGGCATCTGGATAGCTATCCCTTCGTAGCGCAAGCAGTTTATGTTGCCAAAAATGGTCATTTGGGCGATTTTCATTATCTCTTAGACAGCCCCGCGTTAGGTTTAACCTTTGCTCCTTATTTGTTGATTACGGGTATTAATCCATTAACGTTGTTAAAGATCTACCCGTTCCTCTGCGCAATCTTTCTAGTTTTATTAGTTTATTCTATAGCGAGAAATCTGAAAATGGAAAATAGAGCTTCAATTGCTGCTGTTTTTTTGTCATCTGTTCTTTGGCCATTCATTTTCCACTTTAGCCGCTGGAGTTTCTCACTGGCCTACTATCTAATATCCTTGTCCTTATTGTGCCGTTTGGTGTTTAAAGGTGCAGATCGAAGATTTTTGGTGTTATTGATTATACAGATGATTTTTCTTGTATTGTCTCATCCGGCAACACCATTATATTTTATTTTCAATGTAGCCTGCATATTTTTTCTTGGCAAGTTTTTAAAGATTTTTTCTTCAAGGGAATACAGATTGTTCACCAGTATTCTAGCTATTTCTAGCATAGCATGGCTGCTTTGGAACATTGTGGGAACCCATCCTGACGTTGTTTATTTGCTTAGAGATGTAATCAATACGGTTGTTACATCTATTTTAGGTGGCACTGAAGTTGCAGGCATCGAGAGAATCGATGCAGCACGTACACCTTCCTATGGATTTGTAATCGATTCGAGACTCATAATGATGTTATTTGTGGCCGCAACTTCACTTCTTATGCCATTTCTAATCAGGCATGCTAAGAAGAGAACCGCTCTTTTTCTGATCGGTTGGTTGTGGAGTAACCTGTTGACTTTGATCCCGATTTTTTTTGTCGGTCTTTCATGGTTCCAAAAACCGATTTTCTTTTCCTATGTTTCATGGGCCATTGTTGCAGCAACGTTGGTTTTTCAGGAGGCGCCTCGTTCAAAAAGATCTAAAGCCATAAACAGTATATTGATAGCCTTCATATTCGTGGCGGCAGCTATAATTCCCTTCACAAAATATGGTCCCCTTCCACTTGCGTATCCAACGACCAGAGAATTGGTCAGCAAAGAGTTCCTTGATTTGCACCGTGTTGATGATATGACCTTCGTCTATTTTGTAGAACCAGCATATTTCCACGCGTATATTTCTTACGGAATCAGGTTAGAAGCAAAATCTATTTACATATTTGACATTTATGAGTCTAACCAAGGTTTGAATCGCAGCATTATCAATATGTCACCGCTCTGGATAACGTCTAGGATATTAGTTTATGATGTGGTTAGGGGTTATTCCCCATCTTTGCAAGCTGTCATCGAAAACGCCACGCAGCTATATCCAACGACAACACATAACAAAGTATACGATTGTGGATGGCCTGAATACATCTTAATACCCCGTTCATAGTCTTAACGTCCTCTAGCGTGTGCCAAGATCGGTTGGGAACTCGTTGACAAACTCTCCAACATTAGCTTATGTTCTCTTAACTGATAAGAGAATTCTGTAAAAATCATTCCTAAAGCTTACATAGCAGTAATAGATTCGTATTATCATTACAATAGTGGAAGAATGAACATATGAACGTGGGAATTGTAGGCTGTGGAGAAGTCTCAAGTGTACATGCAGACGCTATCCTGAACACTAAGAAATGCAAGCTTGTCAGTGCATGTGATCTTGAAAAAGAGAGAGCATCTCAACTAGCAAAAAAATTTGGGATTCCGAGGATTTATACTGATTTCTCTGAGATGCTGAAAGAAGAAAAACTGGATGCAGTTCACATAACAACCCCGCCGCAGGTGCATGCCAAATTAACCATTCAAGCTCTTAACTCAGGATGTCACGTATTAGTTGAGAAACCCATGTGCATGAGTGTTAAAGAAGCTGATGAAATGATAAAAGCGGCTAAACGCAACAACCTTAAACTGGGAGTAATCCATAGCTTTCTATTTACACCTGCGATAAGCAAAGCACGGCAGATGGTAAAACAAGGAGAAATTGGAGACCTATTATGGGCAGATACTGTTGTCTCAATAAAATCTCTATTGAAGTGGGAACATGCGAAAAGCTTCCCAAGATGGTACTCTTCTCTACCGGGGGGGCTCTTCGGAGAAATAATTCCACACGGTCTTTATGTGACACTAGCATTTTTGGGCAAAGTAAACAAGATTTTTGGTGCAACAAGGAAATCCGGAGAAATCTCAGGGCTAGTGCCTTTTTCTGAAGTCCAAGCAATCTTGGACTGCGAAAACAGTTTAGGCGGTCTGTTCATGTCTTCAAGGATCGAGTCACCTTATACCATATTCATGGTCAGACTTGTGGGAACTCGTGGAATTCTCCTAGTTAATGTTCCAGCAGCTAGTACAGTCAAATTGAAAGTTGGAGGCGAAACCAGTGCAGTTAAGAGAGCCATGATGAACATTGGACCTGCCGCTCAATTGCTCTCGAATAGCGCGTCTTTGGCTACGAAGGTGTTGACAGGCTCAGTGAAACTCAAAATGACTCATAGAATACTTGTGAAAGGATTTGTTGAAAGCATTGAAAATGATTCTGAGCCTCTGGTAACCGCGGAAGAGGGAAAAGAAGTAGTAAAAGCAATCAATATGCTTTGGGAAAATATCGTATAACTTGATAGAACCAAAATGACATAGGCCACACAATGGAAGTCCCCCTCGCGTTTTCTGTGTACAATCTTTTCGGAAAGTGGCCTGACATTTCCACTGTCATGCTAATCCAAGATGGCTCCAAAAAATACTGAGATATTAGATCTTGTGTTTTTGGATTGCACTTAACTCTGGCCACAAACAAATTTTGAATTGAAAACTTTATATCTTCGCATTTCTTTAAGAAAGGAAGATGAAAATGGGCTTCTCTTTATCATTAAGCGATATACTATTATTTTCAGGATTTGTGGCAGTACTGTTGTCGTTGATCTCCGAAATTGTGTCGTCATGCTATGGACACCTCGACATATTAATTGAAAAAAAACGATTAAGACTGGCCGCCCTTTTCTCCTGCATCTTCTTCTTCTTCACCGCTTTATCAGAAGTCTACAGCTTATTGATCTAGAGACAACAGAACAGTGAGAACATGGACTATAAAATAAGAGGGACTTGACAGATGAAAACTCATGATCCATCAAGACCTCTGAAAGATCAATCATGTAACAAACGCAAGCTCAAGTATGAAAAAACGGGATACGCACTCATAAGCTCTGGCGCAATTGCGCTTATGGCATCGTTTTTTCTTTCTAATTCCACTCTAACCCTTGTTGGTTTAGGTCTTACCCTCTGGGGTGCTCTTCTCCTTTTCATCAGAACCAACAAATACGTTAGGAGAGAACTCTTAGATTCCACGGTTGTTTCATCGCTTATGATTATCAACAAGATCTTGACTGAAATGAAATATACAGGTAAGGGTATACACCTACCTCCAAGATATCTGAAGAAACCCAAGGAATTAGCAGTGTTTGTGCCTACTATGGAAGACAACTTTATGCCCGATATCAAAGACATAGTTCCCGGGAAAGTATTCATCAATCCCCACGGAATGTGCATCAATCCGCCTGGGCAGGGCCTACTGTGCTTGTATGAAAAAGAGATGGGAACAGATTTCTCTAAAACAAATTTAGAACGTCTAGAAGATAACTTGGCTAAGATTTTAATTGAAGATCTCGAAATCCTTGAAAACATTGAATTGACCGTACTCGATGACAATGTTCATGTCAAAATGACGGGCTTATCAATTGTAGATTTCTGTAGTCAAATAAGAAGTACTGACATTTGCATAAGCACAGGATGCCCATTCTGCAGTTCTATAGCATGCGCCCTAGCTAAGATCACAGATAAGGCAGTAGTAATTGAAAGAACGGTTCTTTCTCCGGACAACAAAATTGTTGATGTTTGGTATCGCCTAATCGATGAAACAAACAAAGAAACTGTCAAATAAAGTGTCCTTTGGGATTGGGTGAATAGATGTCTTCAAGAAAAAGGCAACCGGTTTCTTATAATCTCTCTAAAGCCTACCTTTTTTCTGTGAAGGCATATTGGTACTGGGTTATTATCGCTTTAGCCGGCGGAAACCTGTTATGTGTGTTTGCTATACCGGAAAATGCTTTTCCAATAGTTTATTTGAGGTATTTGCTCGGATCGATCTTTGTTCTGTTTCTCCCGGGTTATGGCTTCATTAAGGCCTTGTTTCCTGAAAAAGACATAAATATCATTGAAAGAATTGTCCTGAGTATAGGATCTAGCATTGTCATAATTCCTGCACTAAGTTACGTTTTTAACTGGACATCTTGGGGCATACAGACAACATCATTTACTCTGACCCTATTTTTCCTCATTGTGGTTTTCGCCACAGTCGCACTTTACCGAGGAAGCCCAGCGTTTCTGAAAAATAATCCACAGGTAAGTACGCGATAGACTGTGTCTAACTTAGTGTCACGTCAAGTTCGAAACGTTACATTTGCAGCCCTACCGGGTACTATGCGTCTCTATGGGCGATCCGCAAATTGTTGAAAGTCACCGTTCTTTCTGCCTTTTGCTTTGTTCCATCAAATAGATAGGCTGTGTGTGAAACCCACTTTTCCCCGTACCTAAGCTAGCTAAAAATCTCCTCCCACCCAAATAGGCTCGCCAAAACCTGCCTCACTGGAGAGAAGATCACCACTAAGATAGCTCACTAGATGAGACTCACCATGGTGAAATAGATACCTCTCTCTAGGGGGAGGTATTTACAGCAACCTAGATACTTCACAAGTGAGAGAAACCACCTCACAAAGTGAGAAAGCTAACTTACCAAGCCTCACTAGAGCTCATAAGAGACAGAGTCTTGGTTAGGGTCTTTGGGTTTCCTCTCTTGGAATCTTCTCTTTGCATACACATTATTATAGGTACATATGGAAATGGTCTTGAGATAGAAGACTGAAGGAGATTAAGAGTGGATTTTGAAGACTTAGAACAACCAAAAGTCGCTCTTACAAAGTCTTTCCAATCACACATTAAAGTCTCAATAGACCACTCATAAATCTATTTCAAGTCTTCCTTCAGTCTTCTTCATAGTCTTTGCCATTCTTTGTTCCCTATCACCAAGTCTCAACTTCGCAGAATATGAAGAAAAATGTCCCACAGCAATGGCTGAAGAGTTCCAACACCATGATAAACCTGAGACTAAAGGAGACATTAAACCAGACAATCCGAAAAAGCAAAGCCCTAAAGTCTCTTCCAAAGAGTTGGCAGCCAGTTTAGTGGTGCAAGTAAGCGAGAAGGCATATTGGATCCAGAGCAGTTGGCATAAGTAATCAGCTAAGACTTCTATAGATTTTCTAATCAAAGAGTGCAACCTCACAACAAGTGTTGATACGCGGTCAAGGATTTCGCGGGAAAGAGTATTATCCTCATAAAAACAAGTTTTCAAATCCTTTTTAAGACGTGAATCGGCTGTTCTGCTGGCAAATCTGATGACTCGCCAACGGCCCGTTCATGCTTAAATAAGAAAAGGCTTTTTATTAACGAACAGTTGAGGAAGCGTGGAACCCGGTGCATCAGACAATAGGACTCTTAAGAGCTATAGGTTCCCCTTTTGTTTCAGGAACTCAGTGCCCAAAAGACCATGAGATTCAAGAACTCTACTATTGTTCTCTGAGGAATAGGATACCCCTGCTTTATCTGTTGGCGCTCAAAGATTGGGACATGCTTGGCGGATTAAAGAAAACATACGATGTCATGTACGAAAAAAGCTGCTTAACTTATGATGCTATTTCTAGAGTTTCTAGAGTTCTCACCGAAGCCAATGTAAATTACACTCTGTTCAAAACTATCAGACCATACACATCTACAACTGTGGATATAGATATTCTGGTTTTCAAATCCGATGATGAATATAGAAAATCCATGAAAGCGATAGCTCAAGCGGGCTACAAAAAATTGGGTTCCGGCCCGAATTCAATGACATTCAAAGATCCACATATCGATATGGGCATAGATTTGTACCGTCAGATAGCAGTCAGCCAGATAGTATATCTTGATAAAGACAAAATCGATTCCTCCGCAACCAAGAAGATAATGTTGCCAAACAACTTGCCCACCCAAACCATGTTCCCATCTGCTGATATCATCGCGTTAATCGCCCACTCGGTTATAAAGGAACATATGTACACGATTTCAGAGTATTATTCAACTCTATATTTTCTAGCCGATATGAACGCCGATGAACTTACAGATCTCATTGAAATGATATATGAAAATGCCATTGTAAATGTTGCGCGAGTACATATCGGACTCTCTGCGAAACTGCACGAAGCAGCGCATGGATTTGTGCCTGAAAAGATCGAAAAGATCATTGAAAAGATCGGCATTAATTCTTTAGAAACTTGGCGACTTGTGAAAAACTTGGAAACTCCTCACAAATTCCATCCTCTCACCCTAGCGAGAGCAATATTAGAAAAGACTAAAGAAGAAGAAAAGACGAGGAGAAGTATTGCGAAACAGATAACAAATATGTTAAACCCGAGTTTTTCGAGAATCGTAACTGGACAGGTAGTCGACCACATTAGAAGACAGACATATTAATTTCAACTTTTTGTCTTTGATCTTAAACCAACACGTAAAAGGTTGAACCAACACGTAAACCAACAGACAAAGCAACTCGAATGGTAATAACACCGTTTTTGATCTTTTCGATGATAAAACAAAGACTTACCCTCCCTAGCCTCATCATGCATTAGCCAACCTAGAAAAATAGTAGAAGTTGCTTATAGAACTTTCTCTTCAAAGTTAAAGAAAAATATTATATGATCTGTTTCGGCATTGACATTTGGCTTGAATACTCCAAACAAAGGCATATCCTTTTCCATTCGCAGACCTAGACGTAAGTCAAGGCATAATCAAATTATCGATAAACCAATGAGCCGAGGAACAGAAGAATCTTCTAGGAAAACTGCTTCATATCTTGTACCCAGAATTAAACACGGCAATGGACAGTTCTTCTCTTTTGCATATGGACTGCGTAGCCACGCAAGGCCCTCACCATCCCTTGAACCGAAAAGGTCGAGAAGTGTGTGTCCTTCGTTAAGGTAGCATGCTGCCACATGTTCAAGGAAAGCTGATTTCCCGGCTCCGCGAACTCCTTTGACGAAGAAAGTGTGAGGGCGGTTGAATCGTATTGTTTCGTTTCCCCTAATCCAAAATATTTTCATGTTTCTTCCCTGAAAAAGCGTATAGAACGCCCTGGTATAGTTCGGGATCCACGAGTTTAGACAGCTCAGCGAAGACCTCCATCATTTTTGGGAGAGCCCGCCGTGAAAAGTCCAAGGATTTTATTTGTGAATCGTAAATCCTCTTGAAACTTGCAACAGATTTGACGCATTCTTCTCTGAAAAGCGGCTCTCTAAAGGCCGTCGATTCACTCAGGGCGTAGCTAAACTGATTGTAAGATGATCTTATTGATGCTATAAATCGATTCCATGGTATGTTGAAGCTTGTTTCAGTAGACAAATAGAGACTCGCTATCGGATTGATGCCTATGAACTGCGCCAAAGAACAAAAAAGTTTGGTTATCTCTCGGTATGCAATTTGACAGTTCCCTTGACCACCTATCTTCCATGAGAACAGGCAATGCATATCAAGATCATAGTTTCACCCTTCCCGCTCTATCCAAGATTCTTTTGATACTCTCATAGTCCCTCAAGAATTCTTTCCCCTTATCTGTCGTCTCGAATGTCTCAATTCCACCATTTCTTCTCGAACCCCTCAAAAATCCAGCCTCAACTAGACAGCCTCCAAATAGATTTAGCTGTGAAAAGTCAAGATTGCACTTGTGCATGAGTCTCATTTTCGTAGTGTTCTCGTAGCAATTTTCAAGTATATGGGCCATAATATCTATCCTGCTCCTCCGAAACAAGAGGGGGTTATCGTTAGTCTCTAACAAGAGAGTTGTCCCTCTACGGTTTTTGCTTTCGTCTTGAATTAATCTTCGTCCAAGTGAAGATGAGCAACAACAATATTAGCATGACGAGTGGATGCGGTTCATTTGAAGAACGTTGAACAGTCTTCATATTGGGTGGATTTTTCTGTTGTTTCCTTGAAGTCGCCATTTTGATCCCCAGAACTTGCTTCTGTGGTTTTCAGTAACCTTCAGGCTTAAGTGAGGACAAATTACCGAAGTTTCTTGATCTCTTTGGGCTTCACAATGCTTGCTTTCCTAGAACTGATATTCAGATTAGGTTTTCTTCTTCGCGTTATGAAGACTGATCCTCCAAGGTTTACGTGTTGGATGACTTCTGAGAGGTCAATCTCATCCGTCTCTTCAACATGAACGCTCTGGTCTTCATCGTTGTCTAAGAGGTAGACAATGAATCCGCTTTCTGTTTCCCATTTGATATATGTTTGATTTAGGCTCTCCATTTCAGAACCCACCCGAAATAGATATCTATTTGCGCAATTTTTAAGTATATGTGACTGTGACAATACAGTAACAAGCTGGTTGAGGATGGATCCCGAAATTGTCATACTTGGAAGATAATGCTAAGATACTGTGTGATTTTGGGCTTACCATTTATCAAGCTAAGGTTTACTTAGCCGTAGTTCAACTCGGTTTAGCTTCAGTCAGCAAAATCTCGAAGCTTTCAAAGGTTCGTCGAGAAGAAGTTTACAGAACGCTTCCTAATCTCGATAAAGCGGGGTTGATTGATAGAGTATTGGGGAAACCTTTAAAGATCAGAGCTTTACCTGTGGAAGATGCACTTTCTGTTCTAATTGAACGCAAAAAAGAAGACGCAAACAGAGAAATCTCAGAATTAACTGCTAAAAAAAATGATTTCATGAAGAGTTTTAAGGCGAACAGCAAGAGAATAATTTTGGAAGAGGAAAAACCAAATTTTGTTTTGATCTCAGAAAAAGAAACGATGGTCAAGAGGATTGCATCTTTGATTAAGAACGCTGAGAAAGAGATCGACATCGTTGATTCCAGGGAAAATGTTACACGACTTGCATTCAGCTACATAGAGCCTATCAAGAAAGCCCTAAAAAACAAAGTAAAAGTTCGCATAATTACCGAATTGCCTTATGATGAGGACATAATTCCAACAGCTCTGGAAAATCTTTTTCCAAGAAACTCTTTTAGTCTCAAATATGTTGAGAATCTTCCAAGTTGCTATGCTATTGTTGACAACAAAGAAACCATTATCGCTTCGGGAGCAACGGATCTAACATTCCCACGAAAAAATCTGTGGACCAATGACCCCAGTCTAGTTGGAGTCCTGCAAAGTAACTTCGAAGATCTGTTTCATAATTCTGTAGACTGGAAGGCCTTGAATTTTTCTCCATCCGAAAAAATAAATAGAATAGTAAATCGTCTAAAACCTACAGATCATGTAATACTTGTCTACGACTCCATAGAGACAAAGCATGATTTCCTTTTCAGCTATGTTAGAACTGGATTAGAAAATAACGAAGCTGCAGTATATGTCTGTTCAGAAGAGAATCCAGAACAAATAGAAGAAGCAATGAAACGATTCGGCATTGAGGTAGAAAAATACGGAAGAGCAGGCGCCTTAAGCATTATCCCCTATACTGATCTTTACATAATAGATGGAAAATTCAACATCATAAAAGTATTGGATTCATGGAATAAACTCTACAAAGAAGCACATACGAAAGGATTCAAAGGACTTAGAGTCACAGGCGAAATGGAATGTTTCTTCAAGTATGATCTCACTAAGAAACTAGTAGAATACGAAAATGCATTGCACAGAGTTCTTAACATCCCAATAGTTGCTATATGCGCCTACAACGCCAATACTTTGAACAGACATAGAGATCCTGTAAACATATACTCCGAATTGGTCAAAGCTCATGGTCAAGTTCTTTTCACAGGAAAAGACAACAAACTGGGCACAGTTGAGATTCGAAAAGCCTAGATAGGCCCTTTTATACCAACTTTATTTGTCATGCGAAGGTTCTTTAAACGGATTTAATCTATTGTCTAACGCTTCGTCATTGACACGATACCCTTTCTAGCTAGCACGTACGTATATCTTTCTTTGGTGCCCAAGTGATATCTCGGCGTGATGATGCATTTGCGCTTTTTGTTAAATGTTACTGTGGTAATACAGTCACATATGTTTAAAAGGTAAGCATAGATGCAAAGATACAAGGAATAAATCGTTTGAGGAAGTAAAGGTGACTACCAAATCTACTTCTTTGAGATGGGTAAATATATTGGCTTTTGTGTTGATGGTTCTAGTCAATGGTTTGGCAGGTAGCACCACGATTCTTGGAGGTAAGAATACAGCGCAGATTTCTGATAATAACCCAACTCTTATAACTCCTGCTGGCTATGTGTTCTCAATTTGGGGAATAATCTACATTCTTCTGGGCGTTTTCGTGGTCTACCAAATATTCCCAAGTCAGCAAGGAAAAGACTACCAGAAAAAAATCGGCTGGCTCTTTGCCCTGAGCAGTCTATTTAATATCGTATGGCTCTTCCTTTGGCAGTTTGAGTACCTTAGTTTTTCTGTTGTTCTAATGTTCCTGCTTCTCGCAACGTTAATTTTGATCTACCTGCGCCTAGGCATAGGCAAGTCGAAGGTTATGTTGCGTGAGAAACTAGCAGTTCATGTTCCCTTCAGTGTCTACTTGGGTTGGATTACAATAGCTTCAATCGCAAACGTCTCTGTCACTTTGGTTTCAATAAACTGGGATGGCTTCGGAATAAGCTCAGAGACATGGGCAACTCTGGTTGTTATAGTGGCTCTAATTGTCACGCTACTTGTCGTTGCCACGAGAAAAGACATAGCCTATGCATTAGTCATCATCTGGGCGCTAATAGGCATCGCTGCAAAGCAGAGTGGAAATCAAACAGTAGTCATGCTGACTGAAACAAGCGCTGTTATAGTCGCTATTGCATTGGCAGCTACAATCCTTATCATAAAACTAACAAAAATGAGACAACCATTGGATGCAGGGGCAACAAACGCTTGCTGAAAAATAGAAAAGTTCTGGCTTTAGAAATAGTTGGCACAATATTCATAATCTTTCTAGGAACAGCCCTGCATTTCACTTAAGGACGATTCTACAGGTTTAACATTTGCTTCATCTCTTCAATAACCGTTTCTATCTTAGCTATTTTTGTTTCCTGTTTCTTAACTTGCTCTTTGAGAGCCATATTTTCCGTTGCCAATCCGTTTACAAGCGTCTGCAACTGTTTGTTCTTCTCCTCTATTTCTTCTCGCAGTCTACTGACCTCGCCGCTTTCCGTGAACACTAATAATGCATGTTCGCCCTGTTTGTAAAACTTTGCTAGGTCCTCCATGCTGTAACGCCTATAGACTTCTGTGAGGTATCCTTCATGGCCCATGAGGGCTTCAACCACATCCACTGGAATTACGGTGCCAAGCTTGGTTCTGAAGAATTTTCGTAACACGTGCGGATGGACTTTGTGACGGTTTGTTCTGTCATCTCGTTTTCCGAATCCTGCTTTCCTGATGGCGCTGTGCCACATGATGTATGCGGTTGTTGCCTCAAACGGGAAAACTCGGGGATCAGCCTCGTTCTTGCCGTATAAGTGGCTTTTGCCTGCAGCAGCCTTCAAGTAGTCTTCTCTAACATTCAACCATTCTTTAAGGGCCTCGTTTGCTTCTTTGCTGATGAACGCTATTCGGGGGTTGCCTGTCTTAGTGTATTCTCCCCTTATGTTGACCTTGACAGGATCGCTCTCCATTTCAAAGTCTTCCATTCTAAGCTGCAGCGTTTCGCCAATTCGCATTCCGGAACTTGAAAGGACGAGAAACAACGCTTTGCCCTGAACTGGCAAGTGCATCATTATCTTCCTCAGCTCCTCGTTGCTTGGAACACTGTCAAGCGTCAGAGCCCTATTTCCCCTTATTCTTCCCCGCAACCTCCTCCAGAACCTCTGCGATAATTCAACGTTGTTTTCTAGCAGAAAGATCTTGGCTGCCGAAATTTTAAGGCGGACAGATGTAGGTGGAGAATCCTTGACTGCAACCAAGAAATCCTGAATATCCTTTTCGTAGTCTCTCTTCTCTTGGAAGTATCTTTCAGCCAACTCCTCCAATGGTTCACGCTGTCCAAACACGTTTTCAAAGAAGTCTCTCAACGCGCACTTGTGTGATCTAACGGTGTTGTCGCTCCCATACTGCCTGATATAATCAAGTCTTCCCATTCTTCAACTTTCTCCAACAGGTAAACAAATAAGAGAATGTGTAAGAAATACTCATAGTTATCTGTATGTTTATATATGTAAAATACTCTCCAGACTCTAGACTTTGGAGACTAGCAAGGCAGTCTATGAACACTCTTCTTGCAGTCCCTAGCAGACATGTTCAGAGTCTACTTCATACTCTTCGAAACACTATTCCAAGTCCCCCTTAGGTCCTACTGGAGTCTATATAAGAGTCTCCTCCGCAAAGGCAAAAATTTGACCTTTCTCTCTCGTTCCTTTTCACTTGGGACAAACGAGGAAAGCAGGCATCAATAGTAGTGTTATTCTGAAGTGAGAAATACAGTTATTGGCTTAAGCTCCTTTTTTGTATTTGAGTTCTATAATCTAGATCTAGAACTCACTTTCTCTTCGTTTATATAGTCCTTAAGTTATAGCATGAAGTTGAGGATTGAAAATGAAATACAATCCGATCTTAAAAAGTACAATAGCTACTCTCATGATTCTAGGGATTCTAATGACGACGGTGAAAGCCTTTCCAATACCTAATGTTACTATTACAGTCGTAGATGGAACTGAGAGCTACTTCTTAACGACGCTAAGCGGTGTTCCAGTTGGCGAAGACATTTCAAACGGAGTCTATTTAGGCTGGTGTATGGACGTAGACGTTTCTATGCCCAGAGATGTATCCCACGTTGTGACTCTGTATTCAAGCCTGAGTCCGCCGACAGAGTTGTCAGGTGAGGCTTGGGATATGGTCAATTATATCTTGAACCACAAGCAGGGAGGAAGAATGGACATTCAAGCAGCATTATGGTACTTCGTGAAGATGAACCCAATTGGAAGTCCATGGGGCTACTACGAAAACCCTGCGTACGGGTACCCACCATCAGCTGCCACTCAAGCTATGGTTGCTGACGCATTGGCTAACGGTGCTGGCTTCGTTCCTGGTCCCGAGGATGTATTAGCCATAATATGCGTTCCGACGACCCTAATTCAAACATCCATAATCGAGTATGAGATTCCTCCCGAAGGCGACCAAGGTTTAACACCAGGCTTCTGGAAGAATCACCCAGAACTCTGGGCTGGTTTTTCCACAGGACAGTATTTCAACGATGTCTTCGGCGTATCAATAACCATCAATGCTGGCAAGAAAGACGAGAATTCCAACCCTACATTGCTTGAAGCACTTGCCGCTAAAGGCGGAGTAAACGAGACCAAAGGAGTCTACGACGCACTAGCCAGACACGCTGTTGCTGCTATACTCAATGCCGCCCACCCGAACGTCTACTATCCAATATCGATATCCATGATTATCTTAGAGGTCCAAAATGCTATCACTAACGGTGACTTAACAGACGCAGAACCACTTAAAGACCAACTTGAAGGCTACAACATGCTCGGCGGCGGGATAGACGCACACGGCAACCCAGTTTAAGGATCGCCTTTAGGTCTGTAAGCAGACCTATCCCATTCTCTTTTTGTTGCTTAGGGAGTTTATATGAGCGAGATGTTCGTGGGCCTCATCAAACAAGCATAGAGTCAATTCAAGGAATGATGAGCTACGCTGAGGAATTGATCCGAAAGTTCCTACCAGCACAATCAAAACAGCTCAGTCCAACCCCGTAGTTAAACTCGAACCTGTAATAGATGCCCTCGATTGCTGTTGACCGCAAACTGAATGTTTAAGACAAGTTTTGATTTTTCTTGGAAGTTTCAAAAAAAGACGGGTTCCCCCGGTTTTCTTGAAAACATAGCTGAGCTTCAGTTGACGCAAGTGAAAGTCTAGGTGTAAGGATATCTAAACACTAGTTGCTAAGATGACACATAGCTCTGCAGTCTATTTGCCCGCTCACCCCTAAACAGTTTACAGCCAATGTTCAATATGCAAGAATTACAGAACAATCGTCGAAATCAAGGAATATTCTGCATATAGCTAGGGATATCTAGCTAAGGATTCTCTACTAGGTAGCTTGATTGAGATAGATATCTCTACTATGCCCTACTATAGGAATATATAGGTTTTTTACCTGAGATGAAAGCGACGATTTCGACAAATCTGGCGATATCGACGGAATAAAAAGTTTTTAACTCGATATATTCGACGAAACTCAACTGTAAACCGACGGACTTATATCGGTGATGACCACTAAACATTGTTTAGGGAGAATTATGCCTAGAAGAAAGATTCCGCCTAGCAAGGCCCATGTGATAGTGAAGAAATGGTTTGACGGTGATTCTAGGGACGACATAGCTGATTCCGTTGGCGTCTCAGGAAGCACAGTTTCCAGCTACACTAAGGAATTCGTCAAAAGTGCAGAGAAAACCTCGCTCGAAGATTGCGCAGCTGAATACGGCGTAGAAGAAGAGGTCCGGCTCCTCAGAACCTTATCAACCGAACTATCCAAGACGAGAAGCACACTGAACGAAGCAATCGAAGGCGCAAGGCTGAGGGCAAAATGTATAGAACTCGGAATAAACATGGATAAACTTAAGGAATTCGCAGGATGGGCAGACAGGCTTAAGCACCCAAGATATAGCCAGAAGGATATTCTGGAAGTCTGCGAAAGGCTCCTCAGACTTGAAGCTGAAACTGGACGCCCATTCGAAGAAACGGTCACGGAACTTGAGAAAGCCCAAGCGGAACTTGGGGAGAAAACCTTAATCAAAAATGTTCTTAATGAAGAGATCAAAAATCTGAAGGCTGAAACCCAAAAGGCAAGCGGAGAACGCGACAGGACTTTGAAAGAACGGGATGTAACACTTCAGAGTCTAAATCAGTTTGAAGGCTTAAAAAGACAACTTGGCGAAGTCGGCGTAGGCATTAATGATGTCGAAAAACTTAATTTGATATTCCAAAACGCAAGGGAAGCCGGCTACGAATTAAGGGTTCTAGTAGCATCTATCTCAGAAGTTGAGGTTCTAACTCACAAAAGGGACAAACTCACCAAAGAAATCGCCAGTCTAGATTCAAAGATTAAGACCGCTCAAAAAAAATTGGCAGCTACATCTTCGCGGCTGGAGACACTTGAGAAGAAACAGGTAGAAATCGAAGGCTCAATCAAGGCATTGACAGACTCGGGGATAGAACAGATTGTGAAAACCAGCCAAAACTCGATAGCTGAAGCAAAAAACATGTTTGATGAAGTCAGAAAGATAACCATCGATGAGATGGGGAAAGCGAGAACTGAAGGACTGGAAGACTTAAAAGTCACAATCTCAGAAACAAAAAAAGCTATTGATGATATTGTAACGAAAACTGCTCAGATAAACGAGGAAATAGCTAAGGTAGAGGCATTAAGGCCACTTTTTAGACTGGCTGCTGGTGAGGGAGGGGATGTCCACGAGGTCGTTCCAGTAATGTTGACCTTGCTAAGCAGATTAAGGGATTGGCAAAGTGGAAACTATAAGCTGGATATTTCTTTGGGGAGTAACATCTCAAATCTGATTGGAAGCTTGGAGAGGTCTCTCTAGTTGGATCCTAGACTAATACCAATGATTAAGAGGCTAGACGAGTTAAAATCAATCATGAATAAGGCGGAAAGATTATCCACCGAAGAACTGCGTAGAATCACATTGGAAATCGTTGAGAAGAAGGCGAAGGAAAAAGGCAGCGAGATAGACGGCGTCATCCCCCAGCTTTTTGGCATAAGCAAACTTATATTTGGCTATGTAATGCGGGAGAATGTAGTTGGTGAAGCCTTACTGAAGGGGGTCGGAGAAGAAAACAAAAGAGAAAAAGCTGATAGACAGAAGCTGAATTACGCCGAAAGCAATCTGAAGGCATTAGTAAACACTGCAGGTCCCAAGCAGTTGTACGCAGTAATAAGCAGCTTAAAACAGGGCTTCGTCATACCTCCAAACAAGGTAGAAATCATACCTTTGAAAGCACCGACAACGAAAGATCCCAACTATCGAAACTGAAAAAGCCGCCTAAGATAGGAAACGGCAAAAAACGTTGGCCATAGACAACGTGAA
Source organism: uncultured Candidatus Bathyarchaeia archaeon (assembly GCA_964513245.1). Taxonomy (GTDB): domain Archaea; phylum Thermoproteota; class Bathyarchaeia; order Bathyarchaeales; family DTEX01; genus CAZELO01. The sequence goes on from CAZELO010000011.1 coordinate 21,959, forward strand.
CAAAACAAGGTATGCAATATGCGGAATTAATAGTGTTGCGGGAACAGTTAGGGGGAATTGAAAGAGAATGGGCGATATGACTGTGAAGGTTGGGAGGATAAGGGACAAGTGTGATAACTTGCCTTTCAACAGCTTCTTTACATCCCCTGTTTTTAGCATTACTACGCCTGCAACTAGAAAACTGCTGCACTCCAAAACTATGTTGGTTGAACTGTAGATGCTAATCGACAACCCATGATAGGCCGATGTTAAAGGCCAAAAAAGCATAGTCCCTCCCTTTGCACCTCCAACAATGAAGTCTCCGACAAGGCTGTGTTGAACAAGCGCAAGAAAATAGGGCACTGCCCCCGTCTTGTACAAAACGAAAAAAGGAAGAAACAAGATTATCGACACTATAATTGAGTGGGTTACTGTTCTATGCACTAAGCCAGGGATAACTAGATCTATATCCGGTATCAAAGATAGAAGGAACACAAGTGAAAGATCTACTTCAGCCTTTAGGGCTCTAGCTGAAGCTTTTGCAGACAAATATCCAAGCGAAAGATGCCCAACTGCAAACATGCTACTCCATAAACCGGGTATCACCTAAATAATCTTTTTTTGTCTGAGCTGTCAACTGCCTATTCTGTCAGCTGAAGGGAGCTGGTGGACAGTCGATTCCTACTATAGAATATGAAATGGGCCAGCTGCTTCAGTTCAATGACTTGTTCTTTTCGAGGTTATCAAGCATCTCGCTGGCTTCAAGCAAAGCAAGCATGATGATACCCAATACTGTAACTAGAGTCGAACTAGTCTGGTTTGAACATTCACGTTTTCCCCTAGGTTTTGTTATCCAGCCTCTCTCCAGGAGAGAACCAAAAGGACCGCAAACTCTTTCAAGCATTAGTGTCAAATGTTGAAGCGGTCAATTTTTTTTCTCACTAACTAGTACTTCAGCGTTAAACTGTCTGCCAATTTCCTCAGCAACCTCTCCTATTGTCTTCACTATACCGTGAAGCTTGAATATGCCTATTCCTTCCATTAAGAAGCTTGCAAGTTGTTTTACTGTCTCATCAAGAGTGATAAGTTCAACCTTGTCGGTTATGGGTGGATAGATCCTTACAACATTTTTTTTCCTAGCCGAATCTCTAAGCCTAGGTATCAGTCTATCCCTATAGGCGTCTTTATCCTGATAATCGTAAACATTGGTTAACCTGACTATTGCATAGTTTGTTAAATATTTGGAGACTAGTTTCTCAGCTTCTAATTTAGCTTCAGCATACGGAGAGTTCAACCTACCACAACTTTTGCATCGAAATTTATCTTCTACCAATTGGGTAGATACAAAGATGAGCCTACACCTATGTTTCAAGCAACACTGTGCAACATTCTTTGTTCCGGATACAATGTTCTCCCAGTAGTAGAAAGGTTTCTCAAGACTTTCTCGAACTAATACTGGTCCAGCTAAGTGATAAACAACGTCCTTATCCGCAACTCTTCGGTCAAGTAGTTTCTTGTTTAGAATGTTCTCTTCAGATGAGGCCTTAATATCATAGCTTTCGGCACCCAGAGCTTCACACAGTTCTGATCCTATGTATCCTAAACCGCCAGTAACTAATATCCTCATTTATATCGAATCCTCATCTTTAAATTAAGTGTGAACATTCAAATATCTTTCTTCTAACATTGAGACTATTGACCTTAACATCTATCACCCAACACCCATAAATATAACAAAAACCAAAAAACATATTAGGATCCAAAAAGAGGGACCTAGAACAGTTGCACACACAAGAAAACCAACACCACAGAACCAAAAACTAGGAAGAATCATACACAACGGTTTTAAGGAAACAAATCAAACATTAAAACAACACAACCAAAGGGCGACCAACATATCAAGAATACTTGTCACTGGTGGATGCGGTTTCATTGGCAGCAACCTAGTTGAGAGGCTTCTGAGTTAGAAACATTCTGTTGCAGTCTTCGATAACTTGACAACGGGCAACCCAGAAACACAGAAGGCCTTGACATCAAATTTTTCAATGAACCCTACAGCCAAATATCCCACCGTGTTTCGAAAGTCAATGCAATATTTCATCTAGGCATACCGTCATCGTCCCAGATGTATAAGGACAATCCGAGACTGGTAGGCGAAGCCATAAACGACGCGATCGAGATTTTCGGGTATGCCGAGAACGTAGGATGCAAGGTGGTCTACGCCAGCAGTAGCAGTATTTACAACGGAAACAGACCGCCGTACCGCGAAGATATACCCATCCACGTAACCGACTATTACACTGAATGCCGGTATGCAATCGAACGTCTAGCAAAGCTCTACAACGTGCTGCACGGAGTCAAATCTGTGGGATTAAGGTTTTTCAGCGTCTACGGCCCAAGGGAAGAATATAAGGGCAGGTATGCAAATTTGGTCTCGCAATTTCTCTGGGCTAGGTCCAAAGACGAAAGTCTACTGATCTATGGGGATGGAACCCAAACAAGGGACTTCGTCCATGTTAGTGATGTCGTTGACGCCCTGATCCTTAGTATGGAAAAGAACTTTGAAAGCGAAGTGTTTAATGTTGGAACGGGTACCGCGTATAGTCTTAACCAACTTGTAAGTATTCTGAACAAGAAACTTGATAAGAGCATCAAACCCACTTACGAGCCTAATTCCATTAAAAACTACGTAGACCACACATTGGCAGATACGACCAAAGCGGAGAAGATCTTGGGATTCAAGGCGAAAACATCGCTGGAAAAAGGCATAGCTGACTTGATAAGAAAATAGAGAGTAAACAAGGTTGCCAGTCAGCGAAATAGAGATTTGTGTATTGTCCGCCTAAATCTCAACACCTTTTTTCTAGGGCAGGCATCCTTCCAGAGGTTCTGCCGTCCTTTTTCCCGGGGTTGAATGCGCCGTTGGAGTGCTCAACCGACTTTCTGCATTCGCCGAGAAAGTTGAAACCTTTCTTTAATACTGAGAAAAAAGTGCGGGGCGATAGAGATATAAAACCAAAACGCTTAGAGAATAGTCTCGAAGTGGAGGATCACGAAAGATGACCGGAAAAATTTTGTTGGAAGTGGATTCTGAGGGACGTGAATGCTATTCCGTGCCCATATCAGTTGAACTGAATCTGGAGGAGCATCTCGGCGTAACCCGCAAAGAGGAATTTGACGCCTCGTCTATTAGACTGATTGACCAGCTGACTGGAAAAACGGTGCCATGCCAGTTTTCCCAATATTGCTCGGCTGACGCGAAAGGAATACTGTCGTGGGTTCTCGCCAGCCACGCCCAGAGAAAATTCGAGGTTATTTTGAGTGAGAAAGGTCATGCGCCTGATTGCCAAAGGCTTAAGGGTGTTGAAACGCGGGATCGAGGAGATGGGCAGCTGGAGGTCTTCATAAACGGAGAGCATATAACAAGCTACGTTTACAACGAAGCTTATGAAAGACCGTTTCTATATCCTGTAATTGGGCCGGACGGCTTACCTGTGACAAGATCCCTGCCTTGCATTGGAGATCATCCGCACCATAAGGGCATTAACCTTGCCATAGGAGACATCTCTGACGCGCGAGGTAAGCGTGGAATCAATATCTGGGCGTTGGGTGAGATAGGCAACACAAGCGAAGGAAGAGTCATCCATCAAAGATTCAGCTGCCTTGAGCAGGGGCCAGTGTTTGCAAGGATATGCGAGGAGAACATTTGGAAGCAGAATGACGAGTTTGAGACAACGCAGTCGTGGCAGCATGTAGACAAGAACCGATGGAAGATCACGAAGGAAGGCACGGTTTTGATGAAAGAGATCAGAACAATAACTATCTGGAACGTATCACCTATGCGCCTCATCGACATACACACCGTTATGACGCCAGATGTGGACGAGGTCATACTGAACGCGGATGTTGAGGGAAAAGGGATGGCTAAAGAGAATGGACCGCTTGCCATCAGAGTCGCGGACAACATGCGTGGCTCAGTCGCAGGCATGATTGTGAACTCAGAGGGAGGAAGAACCGAGAAAGAATGCTGGGGAAGGGCGGCAAGATGGGTTGACTACTATGCGCCAGTGGTGCCCGGTGGCCCTGTAAATGGCATAGCTGCCATGGACCATCCGAAGAACGTCAGGTATCCCACAGGCTGGCACGTGCGCGACTACGGGCTTTTCGCAGCCAATCCATTCTACTCCAAGAAACCCGAGTGGCCTGATCAAGGACCAATATACCTATCGAAGGCGAAGGGTGACAAACTGGACCTGCGCTATAGGGTATACATACACCGCGGCGACGAGAAAGAAGGCATGGTCGAACAGAAGTGGCAGGACTGGGTTAACCCGCCAAAAGTAACCATTAAGTAGCCGCTGAATGAGGTGCGGCGGGTACATCAATGTCCAATTGCCAATGGGTTTCTATCCCTATCTTCCGGTCTGATGGAGACAGAGACTTTGCCCTATCTTTGGGCTGTTGTCTCCGATGTTCACTAGACTTGTGCCGTTCTCAGTGAGCTCTGCGTTTCCTGTGAAGTATTATCCACAGTAGCAATTGGAAGCTTCACCCACGCAAGACTGAGCCACTCAACAAAAGACTTTTCTGTTCTGCGCACAATATCTTGTTACTGGGAATAAGTCATGAGCCGCCTGCCGCTGATCACCCTGACAATCAGATATTTTACTAGAAGGGGCTATAAAGTCAAGAGAGATACGAAGGAGGATGGAAAGCCGCAGGGCCCTCCTATAAAGTTTGACCTTATTGTGAGCAAGGGTAACGAGGTTCACCCTGTATGGGTAAAAGACTGGAACCGGACTGTGGGCGTCAACATAATCATAAACATGGACAAAGTCTCCCAAAACGCTGGGTACTCGAACCCAATTTTGGTCGCCGAAAAATTCAGCGAGCATGCCAGAGCTTATGCCAACCGCAAGAGCATAAAGACTATTACCAAATCAGAGATGTTGCGAGCCATCAGAAGATAAACAGGGAGCCCCAATTCTTTGTTATGGAGGGCTGGCGGCTAGAGGGTCTTCAAATATTCTTCCAGTCTGCCTTCGGACTCTAGCTTGCCTAACCAGTCAACGATTCCGATTCTTGGTTCTTTGTGCCCGTCCAAGATGAGGAGTACCTCCTCCACCACATCTTCCACTCTTCTTCCGGTAACGTCAACCTCACAAACCTTATCGGAGCCACATCGCATAACCGCATCATAAAGACACACATCCAAGATTTCAGCCGCAACGTTTTCATTGACCTTTTCTTGGCCGTACCCACGTGCGGTGAGTATCCGCTTCAGTTCTTCAGGGTCCCGCCTCAATACGAGTACGCGGTCTACTTCTTCAGGCGGCACTGCGTCTGGGGCGAAGTGTCCCTCAATTAATAGGCGGCCCTTAGTGGTGTTCATTATCTCTTTGATGCATTCAGAAATCCTCTTCAAGTCTGCAACAAGCGTATTCCGCTTTTTGTCAACGGTGCCATACAGTTTTTCTTTCTCGATCAGTTCACCTAGCGAAATCGGATTCGCACCGATCTTTGATGCCAACAGCCGTGAAACAGAGGTTTTCCCGACGCCGGGGGTGCCGGTGACTAGTATTAGCCGCTTGATCTTCTTTCACCCCCACCATGTAAAGTAGTTGAAGCGATTGGCTGGTCTGTCTAGATCTGTATGCGGGTTTCTTCTTTTATGTTTCTGAGGACTAGGGCTGTTTCTGTGCTTTGGACGCCTTCAATCATGCCTATCTCGTCAATGATCTTTGCGAGTCTCTCCCTGTTTTCCACGCGGATCTTTGCCAGAGCGTAGTATGTACCCGTTACATCATAGACCTCATAAACATCATCCATCTTGCTCAGAGTCTCAAGGACCAGCTGAAGCCGCTTCGGATCAGCGTTCATGAGCATAAAAGCTGTAAGGCCCTTGCCTACCAATTCGGGTGAAACAAGTGCGGTGAACCTTTTTATTATGCCTTTTTCCTGAAGCTTCTTGACTCTCGTGAAGATCGTTGCCTCGCTGACACCCAGTTTTTCAGCTATTTTTCTTAAAGCGGTCCTTGAGTCGTCTTGAAGCATCTCAAGAATTGTTCTGTCCACATCGTCTATTTCGTTGGACATCTTACCAGTCGCCTGCCAAAAATAGATTTGTGAGTTCTGGTATATAAATTGATTGAAGAAAGATAATTTATAACTATGAAATGCTAAAGAATCTTGATTTTTGCGAAACATTTATAAGAAAATATTTAGATTCCTATAGAGACAAGTCTAGGAGGGCGATAACTTCAAAATGAAATGTCCCGAATGTGACGCCGATTTGGACATACCTGAAGACGTGATATCAGGCGAGATAATCAGTTGTCCAGATTGCGGCATGGACTTTGAAGCAATAGTGAAAGACAACGGCGAGGTCGAACTGAAGACTGCTGAGATCGAGGGTGAAGATTGGGGCGAATAGAGTAACATGAAGACGATTGGGCTGGCGTACGACAGGATCAGATGGGACGAGAAGGCGCTGTTTTCTGCTTCAAAGAAGGCAGGCGCGAATCTTAAGATGATAGACTCCAAAGAAGTCTACATCGACGCCAACGGAGACCCAGAAAGTCTAAAAGAGGAATTCGGTGAAGTCGTCATCCAGCGCTGTGTAAGCTACTTCAGGGGCCTGCATATGACCGCCCTGCTTGAAAACTTAGGCGTTCAAGTTGTCAACCCATTCAACGTCTCGCTGATATGCGGCAACAAGCTCTTCACAACATTGGCTCTCCAAAAAGCGGGCGTTCCAACCCCGCGAACACTTGCAGCCTTCACAGAGGAAGGCGCCTTCAAAGCGATTGAGAAGCTGGGTTACCCAGCTGTTATGAAGCCCGTAGTCGGCAGCTGGGGAAGGCTCATAGCCCTGATACGTGACAGGGACTCGGCACATGCAATCATCGAGTCCCGAGAGGAAATGGGAAACGCCTTGCTCCAGATATATTACCTGCAAGAATATGTTAAAAGACCGCCACGGGACATGCGGGTCCTAGTTATAGGCGACGAAGTGGTGGCTGCATCCTACCGCTACTCGCCAGAAGGCGATTGGAGAACAAATGTAGCAAGGGGAGGAACCAGCGAACACTGCCCTGTTACAGACGAGATACAGGAAACCGTACTTAAGGCAGCGAAGTCTGTAGGTGGAGGCGTATTGGCGGTTGACTGTATGGAGTCTCCGAGGGGTCTCTTGGTGCATGAAGTGAATAACACAGTTGAGTTCCGCGGGTTGTACACTGCAACCAAAGTGGACATTCCCCGAAAGATCATAGACTATGCAGTCAAGGTGATGAAGAAATGAAAATCGGCATCTTCGGCGCTTCAGGATATGTGGGCGGCGAGCTTCTGCGGCTTTTGCTGAGGCACCCACACGTTGAAGTGACAGCAGCAACGTCAAACACGTACGCAGGCGAGTTCATCCACAGGGTACACCCAAACCTGAGGGGACAGACGGGCCTCAAATTCGTCAGATCAGACGCCGCAAAGATTGTGGGCAGCTGCGACATGCTGTTCATCGCGACCCCGCACGGCGTGTCATCTGGCTTTATGCCTCAGATTCTAGAAACGGGCTTGAAGATAATCGATACAAGCGCCGATTTCAGGCTGAAAAACCCAGAGGACTACCCGAAATGGTACGAGTGGACACACCAGCATCCAGATCTACTGCAGAAGGCAGCATACGGGCTTCCTGAGCTGCACAGAGAAGAGATAAAACAGGCGCAGCTCGTGGCTGTTTCCGGATGCATGGCTGCAGCGGGCATCCTAGCCTTGGCACCGCTCGTCAAGTCAGGCAAAGTCGAAAAAGACAGGATAGTCGCAGATTTCAAAGTTGGCTCTTCAGGTGCCGGCGCGAAGCCATCCCTAGCATCGCATCATCCAGAGCACTACAGCGTCGTCAGGCCGTACAAGCCCGTCGGACACAGGCACACGGCTGAAATAGAGCAGGAGCTCAGTGCATTGGCCGGGGACAAAGTTCTGGTCTCCATGTCAGCCCATGCGGTCAACATGGTCAGAGGCATACTTGCCACTTGTCACGTCTTCGTGGCTGAGCCATTGTCTCTGGTTGAGATTTGGCGGCTCTACAGAGAGTTCTATGCTGGTGAGCCGTTCATCAGGTTCGTTCGGGACGTCAAGGGCAACTTCCGGTATCCTGACCCTAAGATAGTTACAGGTTCAAACTACTGTGACATAGGCTTCGAACCAGACGAACACGCTAACAGGGTTGTGGTCCTTTCAGCCGTTGACAACTTGATGAAAGGTGCAGCCGGAACAGCCGTGCAGGACATGAACATAATGTGCGGGTGGGACGAGAAAGAGGGATTGCAAGACATAAGTCTGCATCCGGTCTGAGAGTGAAAAACTATGATTGTCCTGAAGATAGGCGGAGACATCTTCAAAACAGGATTGGGCGTGAAGCTAAGCAACGACATAAAGAAGACGCTGGAACACGAAAAGTTGATCATCGTCCACGGTGGCGGAGACGAAGTAACGAACATCGCCGAGAAACTGGGAAAGAAACAAGTCTTCATAACTTCGCCCGAAGGGAGAAGAAGCCGCTACACAGACGCCGAAACCGCAGAGATATACACGATGGTCATGGCAGGCAAGATAAACACGGCCATCGTGCGCTGGCTCATAGGCCAAGGTATCCCGGCGGTCGGGCTGTCAGGCGTCGACGGAACCCTTTTGAAGGCGAACCACAAGAAAAGGCTAATCATAATCGACGAACGCAACAGAAAACGCATAATCGACGGGGGCTACACGGGAAACATCACCAGCGTCAACACAGGCATCTTAGAACTGCTCGTCAAAGACGGATACGTGCCTGTTGTCTCACCCATAGCTCTTGGGGATGAGAACGAACTCTTAAACGTAGACAGCGACAGAGCCGCAGGACACATCGCCGGGGCACTTAAAGTCGACAGAGCGGTTTTTCTGACGGATGTTCCCGGCGTCCGCTTGGGAGACGAGTACGCTGAAAAGATACTTCTGCGCGATGCTAGAGATCTACTGCAGAAGATCGGCCCGGGAATGGACAAGAAGATCATCGCTTCGGTTGAAGCCTTAGAAGCTGGCGTGAAGGAAGCCATAATCTCCTCGGGATTCGTCGATGAACCCGTGACCGCTGCTTTGAACCATGCAAACTGCACGGTGATAACTGTTGAATAAAGATGACATCATGGCATCTGAGGACGCCCATTTAGCCAACGTCTATCAAAAGTTTCCCGTGTGCCTAGCAAAAGGCAGGGGCGCGTTCGTCTACGACGCGGATGGCAACGAGTACATAGACCTCATGGGCGGGTACGGCGTCAGCCTAGTTGGGCACTGCCACCCGAGAGTCGTCAAAGCCATACGGGAGCAGAGCGAGAAGATGATCACGTGTCACAGCTCGTTCTACAATGACAAGCGAGCTGAGCTTCTAGAAAAACTCGTCAGCATCGCCCCAGCGCATCTGGACAAGATCTTTCTCTGCAACAGTGGAGCCGAATCCGTAGAAGCCGCGTTGAAAGCATCTGCCAAATTCACTGGAAAGAAAGAAGTCATCACCATGGTCCGAGCATACCACGGGAAGACCTTCGGCGCCTTGTCAGCCACTTGGAATCCGAAATACCGCCAGGCTTTCCAACCGTTTCTTTCGCCCACCTTCAAGTTTGTTCCCTTCGGAAGATTGGACAAGGTGGAAGAAGCCGTATCCGCCGAGACCGCGGCGATCATTGTGGAGCCCGTTCAAGGCGAGGCGGGCGTATACATTGCACCGGATGGGTTCCTTCAGGGCTTGAGGCGCATCTGCGACGAGAAGGGCATAGTGCTCATTTTTGACGAGGTCCAGACGGGCTTCGGGCGGACAGGTCGGATGTGGGCTTCTGAACACTGGGGCGTCAACCCCGATATAATGTGCGTTGCAAAGGCTATGGCCGGCGGTATACCGATGGGCGCAACAATTGCCCGAGCAGAGATAATGAATTCTCTGGCTGTCGGCGAGCACTCAAGCACTTTCGGAGGCAATCCCCTCGCGTGCGCTGCTGCCTCTGCAACCATAGACGTGATCCTTGAAGAGGCTCTGGTAGAAAGAGCCCGTGTTCTCGGCGAATACTTCAAGAATATTCTACAGAAGATTGTGGACAACTTCAGACTTCTGAGGGGGGTCCGTGGCTTGGGTTTGATGATCGGTCTCGAGTCAAGAATGGACATATACAATGTTCTTATGAAGGCACTAGAGAAAAGGCTGATACTTCTGTATTCGGGCAAAAACATCGTCCGTTTCCTTCCACCCCTAGTCATAGAGAAACCCCAACTCATGCAAGCAGCCGAACTGCTAAGGACAATCTTTGAAGAGGAGACCCGAACGCACAAGATGTAAGAATGCCACACCCAAAAACTCTGATAAGGTAAGAAAAAGGATGTGAAAGAGTGAACCCTGATGACCCTGTAAAGCTGCTCAAACGCATGCTGGAAATCTACAGCCCAAGTGGGAAAGAGGACGAACTGGCAGCATTTCTAAAAGACGAGATGACGAGGCTGGGATTTGGGCACGTGCGTACAGACAAAGTAGGCAATATCTACGGCGAAATCGGTTCTGGCTCACCAGCGGTCCTCCTATGCGGACACATGGACACAGTTCCGGGGAAGATTCCCGTAAAAACCGAAGCCAACAAGCTCTATGGAAGGGGCGCCGCAGATGCGAAGGCTCCACTTGCAGCCATGATTTCCGCAGCATCAAAATTCGCGCCCAATCCGGGAAAGGGCAGAATCGTGGTCGCTGGTGTCGTCGAGGAGGAACGCACAGCAAAGGGAATCCGGCAGCTCATAAGCGAGGGATTGAGGGTGGACTATGCGTTTTTCGGCGAACCAAGCGGCTTGAAGAACATAACCTTTGCATATAAGGGCAGGCTTGGCCTGAAGATAACCTGCAGAACAGAGTCGGGACACGTCGGCGCTCAGCATCTCTTAGAAAACGCCATCGAAATCTCGATCAGACTCTGGGGTCAGCTTAAGGATGCCTGCGAGACCCACAAGTCATCTGGCAGGGTCTTCTATTCCTTGACACCGTGCATTACCCGCATAAACAGCCTCAGAACCTCTGGCGGTGTGCCGGACGTCTGCATCATGGATGTTGATTTGAGGCTGCCGCCTCCGGTCAAATGTGCAGATGCCATCGCATTGATCAAGGACGTTGCGAACAGTTTTCAGAAGGAAACCCCATCACAAATCAGTCTCAGCATAACGGATAGAATAGAGCCCTTTGTGGCCCGAAGAGACACAGAAGTGATGAAGGCTTTGGAAGAAGCCATACGCGAGGTCACTGGCAGCTCGGTCGAGTTTCTCAGAAAGACGGGCACGGGCGACATGAACATCTTCGGCGCTGAAGTTGGGGTGCCAGTTGCCACTTATGGTCCGGGTAACGCCCGCTTAAGCCACACTGCCAACGAGTACATTGGCCTTTCTGAGTATTTGCTGGGCATTCGTGTGTATGAGAAGGCTGTTGAGAGGCTTCTGTCACGAAAGTTTGATTAGTGCCTGTGCGCAGAGAATGTATCATCTCTGTGCCAGTGGGCACGTAGTTTATCGGCTGTTCGAGATTTCGCGCGGCTTGGAGGAAAAGCTAAGTGTTCCCTCTTTACGATGAAAACAAGACGAACAAGAAGCCCTACGTAAACTATGTGCTCATAATAGCCAATATCGTTGTCTTCTTCTATTTCCTGCTGTTTGCGGATCTGGAAGACGCAATATGGACTTATGGCGCCATTCCCAGCGAACTTCTTAACGGTCAGAGGTTGTGGACTCTACTCACAAGCATGTTTATGCACGCGGATCTCATGCACATCGGCGGGAACATGATCTATCTCTGGGTCTTCGGCGACAACATCGAAGCAACCCTTGGTCACGTGAAATACCTCATCTTCTATATGGTAGGCGGGCTTTTTGCAAGCTTCGCACATATCTTTTTCACGCTTCTTTCGGGACTATCTGGTCTAAATCCATTCCCATATGTCGCTGAACTCGGAATCCCGTCGGTAGGCGCTTCCGGGGCTATATCCGCGGTTCTAGGCGCTTATCTGCTTCTGTATCCTCGTGCAAGGATCAAGACGCTGGTTCTCTTTTTCTTCATAACGATTGTGAGCATACCCGCCTATTACTATCTGGGATTCTGGTTCCTCCTTCAGCTCTTGAACGGCATAATCTCGTTGACAGGCTTTTCCTCAGGCGTAGCCTTCTGGGCGCACATAGGCGGCTTCGTTTTCGGCTTGATCACAATTAAGGCCTTCGGCGCGAGACCCAGAAGGAGGACAATTCTGATTCCGGCGGAGAAACCAGTTCAGCCCTTGGTCGCATCTTGGGCGAGAACGCCGCTCATCGATGTTCTGGTTGAGGCAGACAGGCTGATGGTTCTAGCTGAGCTTCCTGGTGTAGATGAGGAAGACATAAAGATAGATGTTTCCCGATGGTCCATCACCATATCAGCAGAACATGGAGAAATAAAGTTTCACGGGCGAGCAGCGTTGCCGGCACCAATCACGCCGAAGGTCGAAAACCTCGCCTACCGAAACGGCATATTGAGATTCAACCTTTATCGAACAGGCTGAAGCCAGTGTTTGGTTAGCTCACTATCTCTTAGCCCCGGTGCATTCCTGAACGAGAGAGCTCGCTTCTCTGGACAAACAAACCTTTTTAGCACTGTAGGTTCAGAGATGTTCTTGTATGTTGAGCCGTTTGGAGGCGGGAGGCGGCTGAGCCCATATCTAATCTTCCTTTGCCCAAAATGCGGGTCAGTCAGATATGCAAGAGAGGGACAGCGGACCGCCAAATGTTTTGAGTGTGGTCAGACGGTGCCTCTAGGATTCGGCAAGATACGGGTTCTGCTTAGGGTGAGCAATGCTAAAGATGCCGTAGAAGCCGTCAAGACGTACAAGATGAAGATCCAGAACCGACAGAGACTGGCTTGATGCTGGGCTCCGCAACCTTGTGTGCCAGAGGCAATTGTAGCTGTTCCAAGTGGATTCTTTAAACCTTATATGGGCAAAGATATGAAGATGGATTCTGAGGGTTAACTTTGTCAGATGAGAAGAACAAAATAGGTTCCATGACGGACCTCCTGCGAAGCGGCGCCACATTAACAGATTTGGCTTGTCCTGCATGTTCTTCTCCCCTCTTTAGGCTGAAGAATAAGGAGCTGTGGTGCGGTCAATGCCAGAAGAGGGTGATCGTGGTTAAGGAAGGCGAGCAGGTCGAGGAGCCGAAAAGTTCACCTGTGCTCAGCAATGTTGAAGCCACGCTTCTCAGGAAGATAGATGAGATCAACCAGAAGATGCAAACAGAGAACAACGTTGAAGAACTGCAAAAGTTGAGCACTGCGTTGTCCAATCTGCTCGAGAATCTTGAAAAAGTGAGAAAGGTTAGAAAGCCCGGCGCTTAGCTTCATTGAGGCACAGACTTGTTAGGTGTATATGAGGATTTTCCTGAGAGTTACCATAGCCTCGCACGCTTCTCCTACGGGAGCTCATCTGAGAACCTCCAAAAAGCCCTTGTTGGCGTCCTGTATCGGTTGAATCTTGGCAAGACATGCCTGAGACCCCGTAGACCTTATCGCCCCAAAGTGCGTGCGTTTCTGGAGTTCGGAATAGCGGATGGCGTCACGTTTGGCTTCATCGACAGGGAGACATGGGCGCTATATCGCAAAAGCGTCCGCAGGCAGAGCATGACGACTCTTGATCTTCTGTGCATTGCTCGCTATTACGTTGCCGAAGCAAAGCAGCGGAGACCGCTCAGGTTCGACTATTATCTTCTGAGGTTCCTCTTCAGCAAGACGCAGGTTGAACTACGAGTCTTCCATGAGAAGGGGACACAACGCATCTCCGCAGACAACCTAATCGCGGTCTTGGTCAAAAAAGTGAACCGAGAAATGTACAGGAAAGGGCTCGGCCGCCTAAGGAGAAGCCGCCTGCATGTGCTTTGATTTTTTCAGCCTCTCCAGAACCAGCCTTTGAACATCTGTGGCAACACTGTCTATCGGGCGAGACCCGTCGATAGAGATCATCTTGCCTTCTTTTATGAGCCTCAGGTAAACCTCTCTGACCCGTTTCTGTATCTCTGGAAGTTCCATCACCGACCTGTTGCCTCTGCAGCGTTGGAATATGACTCCCACAGGAACGTCAAGGCAGATGGCCAAGTCGGGAACCAAGGCATGCCTGTTGATCTTCGCAATCCAGTTGATGTCCAAGCCTGCGGCGCCTTGATATGCCAGAGAAGAGTACACGTACCTATCTGAGACGACGACTTTTCCTTCGTCCAGCAGAGGCTTTATCTCCCTTTCAATGTGGTCTGCTCTGTCCGCGGCGAAGAGGAGTGCCTCAACGACCGGTGACAAACGTTGTGTTCTGCTCAAGACGTGGCTTCTTATGAAGTTGCCTATCTCGCCATGGCTGGGCTCTGTTGTGTAGACTGCGTCGTAGCCGGTTCTGCAAAGTGCCTTAACCAGAAGTTTCGACTGAGTCGTCTTTCCGCTTTTGTCTGGTCCCTCGATGCATACGAAGTAGCCTTTCTTAGTTTTTGTCATAGTCTTCGCCAGCCCCGATAGGCACTATTTTCTGCACTCGTTCAATCGGATGCTCAATATTCATGTTGAAGGCTTATTTAAGACTGTTTCAGCTGCCTCCAGAACTGTTTGCGCCAAGTGAGGCAAATGATTTAAAAGACACTGTTCAAAACTTATTTGCACAACCGTTTGGAATAAGATGCGAAAGGCATAGAGGAATTGAAGCATGTTCAAGTTCAAGAAGGAGCAAGTTACCTTCGATATTGCCGGCGTGAAGGTTGGCGGCAACGTTGGCGAAAACCCCACCGTGATGATTGGCAGCATATTCTACAAAGGTGACAAGGCAGTTCTGGACGACACGACAGGTGAATTCGACCACGGAAGGATCGAAGGACTCATTGCCGCTACTGAGGAAATCTCGGACAAAACTGGGCTTCCAGCCATGCTTGATGTGATATGCACAAGCGCCCCGATCGCAAGGAAATATTTGGAATTTGCGGCTGATGCCACAAAGATGCCGCTGCTCATCGACGCGGTTTCAGAAGATGCCGCCATAGAGGGCATGGCATGCGCGAAAGATCTCGGCATAATCGGGCGGACTGTGCTGAACTCCTTGAACCCTGAGACGAATGAACCCGTCTACGCCAAGATCAAAGAGGTGGGTCTGGAAAGCGCCATTCTGCTTACTTACAGCTCGAGGGCTATAATCTCCTCGAAAGAACGCGTTAGGCTGCTGGATGTTTTGTTGCCGAAGGCTCAGGCAGCAGGCATCAAGAAATTCCTCATTGACACCGTTGTGATGGATGTTGCCACGCTTGGGCTTGCATGCAAAGCCATATACGAAGTCAAGGATCAGTTCGGCTATCCGGCGGGTTGCGGCGCCCACAACGCCGTTGATTCGTGGAAAGCCCTCAAGAAAAAGAAGGACAAGACACTGAGCGCTGTCTGTGCTTCAATCGCGAACGGGCTGCCAATAGCAGTCGGCGCCGACTTCGTGCTCTACGGTCCCATAAGCACGGCTGAGCATGTGTTCCCAGCCATAAGCATAATAAACACTGCCTACGGGCAAGTGCTGATGGAAGAAGGCAAACGCCCAGCTGCCAACCACCCAAGGTTCAAAATAACCCGCCTGTGGCAAAGCTAAGCACGTCGCAAACGTGCGGTCTCACTTTTCTTTCTTTAAGCGGATCTATGCGGTGTGTTGTCAAGTTTTTGTTCTGAAGCCAAGCGGCTTTAGAGTGGTTATCTGGAGCTTCGGCGTTAGCCTAGATGGATCTCGCCTTTTTCGTATACCAGCATGCGATCTTTCAAGGCAGTGAAGTATTTTTTGTCAAAACGTCCATCGGGAGCGAGTCTGAGAGAACGTTCACGTATAAGGCTTGTTAGGACTTCCGCATATCCCCCTCGGTCTTTCCATCTTCCAGGGTAGTGAACGATCCTGCCGTTTCCTACAGGTCGGATGCATCGGCGCTGGAAATCCTCGATGTTTAGTTGAATCCGATCCATCAGCGACGTAGGCTCTGCCTTTGAACCTGAAACTCGAAGGCGCACCCCGAAAAGCTGTAAACCAAGAGGGCGGTCGTCCATGCTCATAGGTTCATCCTTACGGCGCAGATACGGCGTCATCTCAAACCTTAGGCGGCTGATCCCAGCGGGCTCCACTAAGTCGCTTGGGATATTGAAATGTTGATCAACGGCGCCGCCGTTCGTTGCCGCCAAGTGTCCGATTATCCGGTTGCCCACTTTGAGGTTGCAGCTTCTCTTGGGAATTCGAACGCGAAGGACGAGTTCATAATTGGTTTCTGGACGCGCAGGGACCTCAATCGTCGCGGTTGGCATGCTCCAGCGGTAGCATTCGAGTGGACCTGACCACGCAGGAACTTCATCCTCCGTAACTGGGACGCTCCATTGATAATGTTCGGATGTACCCGAGAAGAACCAGATATCGGTCGGATACCAACCCCATTGCGGTGGAAACTCGTTTATGTCGAGGCAGTAGTGTTCGGGCATCTCGTGCGATACAGAAGCAACCTCACGCAGCTCAACCTCTGCCATATTTCCGATCAGGCTCTTCCAAGCTGCAGTCCCTCTAGGACCTTCGCCGATGCAATCGGCAAGAGTCACCAATGTTCCTCCATTATTGATCCACGAACGGATTATTTCCAACACATCGGGATAGGTAACGGTTCCAGCGAGCAGGAAAAGAACGCCGTTTTTCGGTAAGGCTCCGCTGCGGATCAGTCCCTCGTCGACGAAATTGAAATCCAACGCGTCCCGCATCTGAGCGGCACGTGAGAGGAAGATGTCGAGAAGCGACCTTTCGAGGGCGATGTTGGCTTTGGGGAAGAAGACTGCCGCTCCAACCTGCGGGCTTGTTTGTTTGAGAAGCGGACGATACCTGATAAACGCTTCTGCGCCCGCAATCAGATTTCCTTCCCACATGACGTTGGTCGCGTAGGCTTGTATGTGTTCCGATCCTGAAGACAGGGCATTGTAGATTCGGAGGACATTGCCTTTAAGAGATATCCCGCCTGCAGGCTCAAACCCAAACGGGATACCATGATGCCGACATGCTGAAGCAAACCACCTTGTAGTAGCGAAGTTCAACCCGTAATCATTTGACTCGTTGGTCAACCGCATACCCGCCCCATAACGGGAGCAAACCTCTGCGAGCTGCGTGTAATTTGTGCCTATCTCTGGCCATCCGAAGCCGCCGGCACAGAGCTCAATGCGCATAGAGGGCAGGCTCTTTCGAGCGGTTTGCAGCCAGAAGTCAGCCCACTGTGTGATGCTTGATTCGTACCATTCAGTCTGATCCAGCCATGCCATGGGAGAAGGCGCGTCAGCTGGAAGACAGGGGCGGATTTCTTCCCAGCTCTGAAGCGGCTTGTTCCACGCTGAGGAAAGCATTTGGATTGAGTCATATTTCTGTTGCAACCATTTTTGGAATGACTCTCGTGCCATGTGATCTCCACACCAATATCCCAGATGCGAGTGATACTGGTCTAGCCAATTGTAGTGAGCTGGATATTGAGCCTCCCCATAGTCACCGCTAATTCCCAACAGGAGAGACTCCATACAGCCTTTGTTCCCATACCTAGAGCAGAAAGACGTGATCACGCGTTGGATGTGAGGGCGCAGGTTGGGGTTCCATATGGATTGATCCCCGCTCTCTTGTGAGTGTTCCAGACAGACATATGGGAGCGCATCCTCAGACTGCTTGAACCAATCTGGGGTAAGATACCATGGGCCTGCTATGAGGAACGGAACCCAGAGCAGTCCTGCTTCCTGTAAGATCTCAATCTGATAGTCGAATTGGTCCCATTCCCAACGTCCTGACTCAGGTTCAATGTTTTTCCATCCGACATAAGTTTCAACGCTGGTAGCACCAAGTTTCTCCGCCAATTCGACTGCGCGGCGTGCTTCCTTCTCGGTCTCCGGCAGCTTACCGAAAAACATTCCGATGCATAAACGCATTTTGCTCATGACTTTAGCCTTCACGTTACTGGTGATTTCTTGTATTTCACATTTGCCAGAATAAATAGATTTGTTTTGGATTTCCTTGTTGAATGCCTTCGGCGATGGATTCTAGATCCAACCATAAGATAGAGAGACAAATCTTAAAGGAGCGCAATGGTTGTTTTCTCTCATGAGCCTTAGAAAAATGGATGCGAAAAACAGAATTGAAAAGGTCAAATCATGGCTTTCAAACCAAGTTATTTAACACGCCACTGATTCCGCAAAGCTTAATAATTCACCGAAAATAAGGATTTTCTGTCAGCCCAAGCGGCCGTGGTCTAGGCTGGTTTAGGACTCAAGCCTTCCAAGCTTGCAATCCCGGGTTCAAATCCCGGCGGCCGCACCACTATAGAGTCATGTATAAACCTAAATTCGGTCAATCAAAAATTAGCAGGAATATCAAGTCAGATTGTAGTCAAATGCAGAAGTGTGATGTTCCGAGATCATCAATCTGGACGCCCAGTTTCATGTTAGAGGGTCCAAAGTCAGAAATTGAAAAACCATGGATAATAGAGTTCGCAAAAAACCGAGTTGGACGGTAGATATTTAAAATAGGAGGGGCAGAAAATATTTTTAAGATACAGCCAGTGAAAATACATCAGCATCTTGCAGCTAGATCTGCCGTCACTATTGGCATGTTTATCATATAAGAGTTGATCTGTTGGTTGACTAAAAAAGGGGCGCCTTCTTAGTCGGAGGCCGCTGGATGAAACAAGAGCCACTTTCCAATATCCTAATCAAACCTGTCTCAGCGGATTGCAATCTGGCATGTGAATACTGCTTCTATTCCTCAAAGTCGGCTCTCTATCCTCAGACAAAGCGACACAGGATGAGCGACGATGTCCTCCGCGAACTTGTCGAACAGCTCGCAGTTCTCTCGCTGGACCGCGTTTCCTTCGTCTGGCAGGGGGGTGAACCCACGTTAGCCGGGCTGGATTTTTACAAAAAAGTTGTGAAATATCAGTCCATGTTTAGGCTACCAGGGCAGTTGACCGAGAATAGTCTTCAGACAAATGGTATCTTGATTGACGATGAATGGGCTAGGTTCCTTGCTCAGCATAGGTTCTTGGTGGGCGTGAGTCTAGACGGTCCCCCGGAGCTTCATGACTACCATCGAAAGGATCGTTCTGGAGACTCATCCCACGAGAAAGTTATGAAAGGTATCGAGTGGCTGAAACGTTACAACGTGGATTTCAACATCTTGGTTCTGCTAAACAAACGGAATGTTGAACATCCAAAAGAACTATACAGATACTTCTTGGAGCAAGGCTTCAAATATCTCCAATTCATTCCATGCGTAGAAAGAGATCTGAAAGGGGGAGACGCGGCAAAGTATTCCATAACCCCTGAACAGTATGGTCGTTTCCTTTGCGCTGCCTTTGACGAGTGGACCCGGAATGGAGTCCCAGATGTTTACGTCCGAACATTCGATGAGACGCTCATAACATATGTCACCGGCACAAATCTCTCCTGCACCTTTAGCCGCGAATGCGGCAAATATGTTGTAGTGGAACACAATGGCGATGTGTATCCTTGCGACTTTTTTGTGGAACCACGATGGCTCCTAGGAAACCTAACAGAACATACGCTGGAAGAGATTGTTAGAGAAAAGAAGTTCGTTGAATTCACGAAACGGAAAAGCAAGTTTGCTCTGAATTGCGAAGGCTGTCCTTGGCTGGGATACTGCAACGGCGGATGCCCTAAACATTGGGTTGAACTGGGTTTGGAGCATAACTATTTCTGTTCTTCTTACAAGACGTTTTTCAGTCATAGCCATCAAAAATTCCTCGAATTGAAAGAATACGTTGAAAAGAAAAAGCGCTCGGAAACCTAGTATGCAAATACATGAGGCACGGGAAACCTATAACATGAAGAGGACCCGCAGAGAATAAGAAGACCTTGTTAAGAACCACTCGGGCGCTGTTAGCGAACTTTCCGAACTCTATGATGTATAGGCTGCAAGATGCATGATCATAGCATGACACGCTGTTATTTAACATAGAAAAAAAGAAAGAGCCCAGTGCTTACGCGACTTTTTATCTCGAACTTGCAGAACAATATCTCAATGAATATCGTGTCTCTGGTTAGACCATAAAAAGAGAAAAACGACAAGTCTGGTTAAGATATTATTGGCATTTTTCAATTTTCGCATAGTTTTTACAGGACCCACTGACTAAGATCATGCTTGTCTCTCTGCTACCACTGCAAACATTGAAGTAGGTTTCGGCATGAGTCCTGCTTCTGTCAGATTCCTTATTGTTTGAAGCCTCGAACTGAAGATTTCTGCATGAGTGGGATCCTTCAATTTTTCAATCTGTTTAGATAATCGTTTGATGTTTTCCTCCATTGCCCATTTTGGCCAAAGATTCTTCTTTGATACTTTTTTCTTTCTTTAACAATCTTCCAGTGTGTCATGCTCAAGGCATTCTTGATCTCTTCAGGATGCAGGAGCCTATCAGTCTTTTTTCCCATACTAACCCTTGCAACATCACTAGTCAACCAGCTAAACAAGAGATAAATACTTTCATTGCGCGTGGTGGGGAAGGGGATATGATCAGCTATGCCGATTCTACGGCTCCAATTTCTGGCTTTCAGCAGAACCTTCTTCAAGTCTTCCAAATAGCCTAGGAATTGAGGTGAGTACAATAAGAGAATCATGTCGAAATAGTCATTCTCGAACTCAAGGTTCAGAACATCGGCTAATCTAGTTTCAATTATCTCTTCAAATCCCATCTTTGCCACATATTTGGTGCAGCGTATTATCTCTTCTTCAGATTGGTCAACCGCCAATACCTTTCCCTCGATTCCAGTTAAACTTGCTGCTACCACAGAAGTTCCACATGATCCACATCCAACATCCATTACCTTCCATCCCTTATTGATTCCAAAGAATCTGCAAATGCGAAGCTTCGATGTGATATACGGATTGTAGTTCAGTTCATACTCTTTCCAAGTGAGACCGTTCTGCAACAGCCAATCTATTATGCCTTCCTTCGATACAAGTTCTTTTTTGAGCCCTCTTCTCTTTGCTATTCTCAATATTTCTCGGTAAGACAATTGGTTTTTCAATTCATCTTTCAGTTCTTCACTTGGACCCATGCCTACCACCCTGATGGATCACATACCAAACTTAGTAAGACCCACTTTTTATTTCTTGACATTTATTACATAAATGAAATATGCAGAGAACCTGATGATACCGTCAATTCGAAAATCCGTTTGACAGTCAGATCAGAGACTCCAATCTTCTTAGTTTGATATACTCATTTGTGGCACAAAAATTCATATGTTCCGAGAAAAACGTGCGGCGCATCTTTTTCTTCAGCTGCTTAGGGGCAACAGCAAGCTGTACGGGGCTTCCAGTAGGTTTTTGATTTTTTGGAGAAATCTAGCTGCTTGGATGCCATCTATGGCGCGGTGGTCCACTGAAAGCGTCATGCTCATCAGTTTTCTTATGGCTATCTGTCCATTCACGACGGCTGGTTTGTCAGCTATCTTTGCCACTGCCAGAATCGCTGTTTCAGGCACGTTTATGATTGCGTGGAAGGATTCGACGTCAAGCGTGCCCATGTTCGATATGGTGAAGGTTCCGCCTGAAAACTCTTCTTCGCGTAGCTTCTTATCCTTCGCCTTCGCCACGAGCTTGCTTGACTCAACGGCTATTTCGAGGAGACCAAGCGTATTTGCCCTCCTAAGAACAGGCACAATCAGACCGTCTTCCAAGCCGACAGCGATGCCTATGTTTATGTCTCGCCAAAATTTGATGTTCTCGCCCTCAAGCGAAGAGTTCAACTGAGGAAACTCCTCCAGTGCCATAGCCACAGCTTTCACGATCAGATGCGTGTATGAAAGCCGGACACCAGTCTTAGCCTCAACAGCAGCGACCAGCGACTCTCTAGCCTTGACGGCTTCAGACATGTCGACCACGGTGCTGACATAGAAGTGGGGCACATGTGTCTTGCTCTCAGTCATCTTTCGGGCAATAGCCCTACGCATACTCGTCAGAGGCACAAGCTGAAACTCTGGAGCAGCAGGCTGGCTGGCAAGAGATGCAAGTACATCTTCCTTTGTGATCCTGCCTCCGGGTCCGGTGCCGGTCACCTTGCTAAGGTCAACGCCCTTCTCTTCAGCGATCTTCTTTGCTAAGGGTGATGCCTTGATTTTGGTGGTTCCCTCGGATTCTGTCTTAGCTGGCTTTTCTTTTGCTTTGGTAGCTTCAGCAAGTGGCTTGTGAATGGCGACCGCGGGTTTGGCTGACGGTTTTTCTGGTAATGATTCGCCTTCTTGAGTGATGTAGCCGATGGTTGTGGCTATGGGAACCTCTCCTTCGCGCATAAGTATCTTTCGCAGGGTGCCTGAGCCGCGTGACTCGACCTCTATCGTTGTCTTGTCTGTTTCGATTTCCAGCAGTGGCTCGCCCCGCTCCACTTTCTCGCCTTCCTGTTTGAGCCATTTGATGATCTTGCCTTTCGTCATCATGTCGCCCATCTTCGGCATTATGACCTCAGTGACCATCTGCATTACCTCACGAGACTATCTATTCACTAACAGCCACTAACCTTTTTAACTATTCCGTTTCAGCGAACAGTGCTCTGTCAGCAAGATCGTTTATATAAGAAACATAAGACAGAACCCTATTCAAAGCATGATTGTGGAGACGATTTCCATGAAGATGAAAGCCGCGATCCTTACAGGAAAAGAGCACTTTGAAATAAGGGAAGTCGACAGGCCGAAATGTGGCGCTGGAGAAGTCCTTGTTAAGGTGAAGGCATGCGCCGTCTGCGGCACCGACCTACGTATATTTCGCGGACAAAAAAGGGTAGACGTGCCGATCACGGGTCACGAGATTTCTGGCGTAGTTGAAGAGCTCGGCGAGGGCGTAACGGGGCTCTCAGCTGGCGACAAGGTTATTGTCCAAACAGTGATCGGCTGCGGCGAATGCGATGCCTGCAGAAGAGGTGAAGAGAACCTCTGCAGACGAAAGTTTAAGGCGATAGGCTACCAGTACAATGGCGGTTTTGCCCAGTTTCTCTCGGTTCCAGCGAACGCTGTTAGGCAGGGATGCGTCATAAAGATTCCTGAACACCTTGGCTTCGACGAAGCCGCGATCATAGAGCCCTTCTCCTGCGTGATAAACGCGTGGAACCCCTTCAGGAAGCGGCCTCAGGGCTTCGTAACAGTCGTCATAGGCGCAGGCATAATCGGCATGCTTCATACAGAATACGCCAAACAGAAGGGCGCCAAAGTCTTCCTCGTAAACAGAACCGCACCGCGGCTGGTTCTAGCCCAGAAAATAGGTTTGCCAGCGGACGAGTTCATAGATGAAAGCAAATGCAATCCAGTTGAAAGGGTCAAAGATCTCACAGGCGGCTGGGGGGCAGATGTCGTCATATGTGCGGCGTCGTCCAAAGATGTACAGAAGCAAGCCCTTGAGCTGGCAGGGGTAAACGGCGACATAAGCTACTTTGCGGGTATCCCCGCTGGAGACCCATATGTGACGTTGAACACGAACCTGATCCATTATAATGAATTGCATGTTCACGGGGCAAACGCTTCAAACAGGCGGCAGTATCTGGAAGCCCTAGACCTCATCGCCTCTGGAAAAGTCAACGTGAAGAAGTTCATAACCCACAGGTTCCCACTGGAAAAGGTAACCGAAGCCATAAAATCGCTTGAAGACAGAAGCCTAAACGCCATAAAAGTAATAGTCGACCCATGGCTATAGCAACAGATGCGCTAAGGAAAGTAGACGAGGACTCTGCCCGGCTTGGTTTTTGCTTCGCCTTCTTCCGTGTCGGCGTATTCGAAGGCTTCCCTCAGGTCTTCTGCCGTCCTTATTATGAAGCTCTTCTCTGATATGATTCGTCCAACCCGCTGCTTGAACTCTTTGTCCTTCAGCATCTCTAGGACTCTGGCATAATGCTCCGCCCTGCTGCGCACTGAGCCCTTCAGCACCAAGCCTTTGTTGACTATTTTGGTGATGTCGACGGGGACTTCGCCTCTAGAAATCCCAAGCAGGATGCATCTTCCGCCCGGCCTCAGAATGTCTATTGCCTCTTTTATGGTGAACTTGTGTGCCTCGCCGCCTGCAGCCTCAAAAGCAACATCAACCTTTGCCGTAAGCCGCTCAATCGCTTCTTTCTCTTTGACCGAATTTACAGGGGTTGCGAAGTCTTTTGCCAAGGCAAGTTTCTCATCGACCACCCCGATGAAGTACAGGTTTTCGCAAGGAACCCCGCTGACATGCGAAACCATTAGCACTACGAGATAGCCTATCGTGCCGTCTCCTATGACTGCCACGGTCTCGCCCCTTCGGGTTTCCGAAACCTCAAAGGCATTCAATGCGATAGAAAGGGGCTCAGTCAAAGCCGCCAACTCAGGCTCTATCCCAGCTGGAACAGGAATCACGCGGCTCTCAGGATATAGGAACAGTGTTCGGGCAATGCCATCAGCTGTCGCAGCCATATACCGCGAATCTTGACATAGGTTCTCGCTGAGGTTCTTGCAGGCAAGGCATTTTCCGCAGGGAACCAATGGATTGACAACAACTAGGGCGTCGGCTTTCAGATTTGTCCCTCTTCCAGCCTCGACTATTTTGGCTACGCCTTCATGCAGCAGGCACATTGGCAGCCTCTTCTCAAGTTTCTCCTTTTCCTTCTCGCCTTTAAAGTAAAGCATCTCGCTTCCACAGATGCCGGCCACAACGGGTTTCAATAGCAGGTGCCCTTCTGGAACAGATTCTATGAGCGTTTCTCTCTCGGCGAACTCGAAGGGCTTCACCAAAATGTATTCTTTCGCAGCCATCCTCTTCATGGCGATATCACATCTTCAGTTGAATTCTCTTGCAACACCTACTTTTTAGTAAACACGCAGATATATTCTGTTTCCATGCCAAGTCCACTGCCTACAACAAGACGGGTTAAACCTAAAATATCGGGCAGCACCCCATAAAGGCGGAGAACTCGGGCGAGATCACAGCGGGTGGACTTTTGGTCAGAATCTGTGTGGCCGGCGCCATAAACTGGGACATAAACCTCTTCGTTGAGAGATTCCCACAAATCGGCGAAGAAGTGCCTGTCGAAAGGATCAGCCGAGTGCCCGGCGGAAAAGGCGCCAACGTAGCAGTCGCGGCGGCAAGAATCCTAGGCCCAGACGAAGCCGCAGTCATAGGTTGCTTGGGAAAGGACGCTGTCGCCGAGCAACAGGTCGCAATCCTCCGCGGCGAGGGGGTCGTTGTCTCAGGCATAAGGCTTTTGGACGATGCTGAATCTGGACAGGCATACATAGTAATCGACAGAGACGGAAGAAACGTTATCAACACTCTGTTCGGCGCAAACCTGCGGCTCGTGCCACAGGACTTCCAGAGCCCGGCGGTCCTGAACCTGCTGGCTGAGTCGTCCATAGTTGTTTTGATTGATCCGCCTCTTGAAACAATTGAATCTGCAGCGGTTACGGCAAAGAAACTCGGAAAAACGGTCATGTGGGACGCAGGTGTCAGAAGCATCTTGGGAGCGGAAAGACTTGAAGCCGTGTTGAAGAAGATCGACTATCTAGTTGTGAACCAAGTCGAAGCGCAGAACCTAACGGCAACCGCAGACCCAGAGAAGGCATGGAAACGCCTTTCAGCCCTGAACAAGCGCTTGAACCTCATCGTGAAGCTCGGAGAAAGAGGCTGCACACTCGTAAGCCAACAACAGGTGCTAGAAGTGCCCGGAGTGAGCCTGAAGAAGCTCGGGCTGCAAGTCGTAAATACTGTTGGATGCGGAGATGTTTTCCTAGGCGTCTTTGCAGCATCCAAATCTCAAGACTACGAAGACAAAGAGGCGCTGGAAAGGGCTAATCTTGCCGGCGCGTTGAAGGCAACGAAGGCTGAGACCAGAGGCGGCCCTACAAGAGAGGAGCTCAAAAGGTATCTCGAATTCAGGGCAGAGGGAAAAGCCAAGGGAACGCGAAGATGAGAATATCTGGAACGCAATCTTCTTATGCCCTTCTGAACGAATCTAGTTCAAGGATGGCTTAACAATGAGAAAGGAATGTCCAAATGTTGAGGTTAACCTGCAGAAATGCAACTGCACATACCCCTGCGACATAAAAGGCAAATGCTGCGAATGCATAAGCAACCATAGGGCACACGGCGAGCTGCCCGCGTGCTTCTTTCCACCAGAAGTAGAGCGGACCTACGACAGGTCAATCAGAAGATTCCTCTCGCTGCAAAAGAGGTAGAACCGCACCGAAAAGTACTGCAGGTATTCAGCTGGGACCAGAAAGAGTTCATTGGCGCTTTGGAAACTAGATGTCGAAGGAATCTCTAGCGATAACAGTCGAAGTTGCTTCTGCTATCTCAAGTGAAAACATATAGACTTGATGGTTCTCATTCCGCTTTGAACATTTGATGACTAGTTCTTGATAAGTTTTTTAGTCAAATAGCCTTAAATCAAGCCTTGAACCATCAATTTCATGTTGTAAGTAGGGGTTCGAATAATTGGATGTGGATTTTGAATCTCTGAGCGACGTTTTGAAACATTCGATGAGGCGTCAAATTCTTCTGGTGCTCTCTGAAAGAAAGAATATTTCTTATGTCGATTTGATGGATTCTATAGGCGCCGCAAACACTGGAAAATTTAACTATCACCTGAAGATTTTGAGTGATTTGATTGAGAAGGACCAAAATGGGAAATACAATCTAACCGAAAAAGGCCAAATGGCTGCGCAACTTCTTCAAAAGTTCCCTGAGAAGAAAACTCAACAGATACATCTAGGCATGGCAGACGCTGCGCTTATAGGTTTTGCAGGTGTTGCTTTAACAGTAGTGAATCCTGTTCTCTGGGGTTCTTTGCTGATTGCCTCATTGGAACTGAAATTGATTATGCCGTTCTTGATCAGCCTTGGTTTATTAGGCTTTGTATATGCCTTGATAGTTCCTGGCGCAGTGATGTTGTTGTTAACTGTCAGGCGTGTGCATTCCCATGACATGTATGACCTGCTCAAGCCGCCTTTCGCAGCATTCATTTTATTACTGTTTCTTTTGATCACCATGTTTCTCTTGAAAATTAACTTGACAATAACGGTTTCAAGCCCGGCGGTTCCCGGTCCATATGGTAATTATTCCTATTCTACTATACAAACCAGTCTGCAATTACTTTTGCTTCAAGGTTTGGTGTTCTCTTTTCTAGGCGTGTTCATTGCTGTGTTCATAGGTAAGGTATGGAAAAGAATAATGGCTTAACCCAGTAAACGCACCTAACACATACGATAAACCACTATTTTTTCTGGTGCGGGGGGTGGGATTTGAACCCACGAACCCCTGCGGGACAGCCGCCTCAGGGCTGCGCCTTTGACCTGGCTGGGCGACCCCCGCACTCTTTTTTGCATCTACAATGTGGCATCTTTTAATTAAGGTTTATCAATTCTATGCATTCTTCTCTTAATAGATATATACTTGAAGGCGAAACAACTGTTAAGCAAATTTGCAGGCCGAATCAGGTCGATGCAGATGGCGAAATAAAAGAGTTGAACGGGATGCTTGATGCCCTCCTTCTCGTCTTCGTGCTCGGATTCGCCGCCGGATTCCTGAGCCTACCCATACTCATCGTGAAGATGCGAAAGGCAGGAATCGTAGGCGCCGACGTTCACAAGAAGGGGCGACCCATTGTTCCCGAGATGGGCGGCATAGCGGTACTGATAGGCCTCATCGTCAGCATCTCAGCGGCCATAGTCGCCATGCCGGAAAAGTTCAGCATACTAGCCAGCTTTCTTGCCACGGTTCTTGCTGCAGGGATTATAGGCGCTGTGGATGATTGGAAGATCCTTAGCGCGAAGATGAAGCCCTTCCTCACGCTTTTTGCTGGAGCTCCCATACTGCTCATGCGGACTTATGTTCCTTCCCTTGTCTTCCCGATAATTGGGCCAACTAGGCTGACGGTAGTCTATCCATTTATAGTGCCTCTAGCGGTCGCTGTTTCTTCGAATGCAGTGAACATGATGGATCCGTTCAACGGCACAATGTCGGGAACATGCACGATCGTAACCCTTGCCATCATGGCGTCGGCGGTTCTTCTTGGCCATAATGACGCCTTGATACTCTGCGTCACTCTGCTTGGACCGCTCTTGGCATTCTACTATTTCAACAGGTATCCCTCTAAGGTGTTCTCTGGCGACGTTGGAAGCCTAAGCATAGGTGCAGCTTTGGGCGCCATAGCGGTATTGGGCAGATTAGAGGTAGTGGCGGTCGTAGCCTTCATGCCCCAGATAATGAATGCCTTCTACGGATTGGGAACGATTGGCAGACTCTACGAAAGGCGGCAGGTGTCACGACCGATTACTGTACTTGATGATGGAAGATTGAAGGCGAACACGGATCCAAAAGCCCCCATTACGCTTGCCAGACTCGTCCTGGCTAGGGGCCCACTGTATGAACAACAAGCCGTCAGAATCTTCTTGATCTTTTCAGCGACCTCCGGGGTCCTCGCATTTTTCACTGCCTACTTGATGGGGGTGACGCCGTGATCCGCAGGCTTTCGGATTTCGTCTTCATTCTGCTCTTCGTCTGGGCATGCATGCTCCTCGGCCTGTGGTTCATCGAATCATTCATTGTTCCATTCGAGCTGCATGGATTCACGAACGCCCCCGTAACAGGCATACTAAAGGTGACGGCCAGTTCCGCGCTGGTTCTGTTATGGCTTTGGGCATGGAGAGAGATCGTCAGAAGGATCTTCTGGCGCGCGATAGACGAACAACAAAACTCTGTTAACCCAAACGGCAGTGAGGGCTTAGAGAAAAAAACGATGGCGAACCGAGATATGCCTCCCAAAAAGGTAGCGTGATTAGCATTGAAGATCGTGATTGATATATTGACGCCCAAACAAGTCCTCTTCTTTCAGAAGCTATCTGAGAGCCTTGAAAGAAGAGGTCACAAGGTTTCTCGAACAACCCGCAGATACCGCGAGGTGCAGCAGCTCTTAAAGCTCAGGGGAATGGACGCTACTGTTGTCGGTGAGCATGGTGGAAAAGCGCTTGCAGGTAAGCTGAAAGCCAGTGTTGAGAGGATATGGAAACTGGTCGATGTGCTTGAGTCGATTAAGCCGGATGTTTCCATTTCTTTCTCGTCACCTGAGATGGCTAGAGCCTCATATGGATTGAAGATCCCCCATGTTGCCGTCAACGATTCTCCCCACGCCGAGGCAGTCGCAAGGTTAGCAATTCCTCTATCTGCCAAGCTCCTAACACCTAAGGTCATACCTAAGAAGGCTTGGACAAGATACGGCATACGCCGCGACAGCATTGTCCAATACAATGCGTTGGACCCGTGGGTTTGGCTTAGAGACTTCAAACCGAACAGGAGAATCCTTAAGGAACTTGGGCTGGAAGAATCCAAACCCATACTAACCTTCAGAACTGAGGAATCCTTTGCATCTTATCTCTTGGGCAGAGTCCAAGATGAAACGGTCATCATGCCCATCCTGAAGAGAGTATTAGAAGAGAGTGTAGATGTCCAGATAGTGGCGGTGCCCAGATACGAAGAACAGGTGAACGCCCTACGCGAAACATTTGGCAACGACGTGGTGGTCTGCGAATCTGTCGTTGATGGGCAGAGCCTCCTGTGCTACACTAGCGTATTTGTGGGCGCCGGCGGAACCATGAGCACTGAAGCTGCCTTACTAGGGGTTCCGACCATTTCGTGCTACCCAGGCGAGCCCACTCTTGTGGAGAGATATTTGGTCAGAAAAGGGCTTGTCACAAGAGAGACAGACCCAAAAAAGGTTGCTGGAAAAATATTGGACACACTTGCCAACAGAAACCTCGCAAGGGGGAAATCTACCCTTAAGGCGCAGAGGCTGGTCAAAAATTTCGAGGATCCCATCGAAGTAATTGTTGAAGAAGTCGAAAAGTTCGACTAGTGAGGAATATTGATTTTCTCCCTCAAGCGTTAAATACCCTCTTTGGATAACAGTCTTCACCAAGAACAATTAGTAGACACAGAACAATAAAAAAAGGAAGAACTAAGATGCCCAGCACCATCATGCCTAGAGAAAAAGAATTAGACACACCCGAAAAACGGCAGAAACACGTGGTCGCCGTGGTTGGATGCGGAAGAATGGGATTACCGACGGCCTGCCTGTTTGCTGAAGCAGGGTTCAATGTTGTCTGTTTGGACACGAACCCGGTGCTGGTCAGCCACATTAATAAGGGCATTATACCTTTCCAAGAGCCAGAGCTGGATACACTCTTAAAAAGGAACTTGAAAGAGAGGCGCATTGCAGCCACAACAGATGCAAAGGAAGCCATTTCCAGAGGCGACATCATAATCGTTGTGGTTGACACGCCGATCGATAAAAAGAAGAGACCTGACTACTCGCGGCTGGAAGAAGCCTGCAAAAACATCGGCTTGAACCTTAAACCCGGAGCCCTAGTAATAATGGCAAGCACAGTAGGCCCAGGACTGACGGAGACGCTGGTAAAAGAGACCCTAGAAATGACATCGGGACAGAAAGCTGGGGTGGACTTCGGTCTAGCCTACAGCCCTGTACGGGCCACGGTTGGAAGGGTTCTTCAGAACATGACCAACTACACAAGGGTGGTCGGAGCGTTAGAGAAGACGAGTCTATCGGCTGCAAAAGCGGTCCTGAAGACCGTTGTAAGGGGAGAAGTGCTTGACGTAAGCAACATCAAGACAGCAGAAGCAGTCAAACTTTTCGAGAACATCTACCGTGACGTTAACCTTGCATTAGCCAACGAGTTCGCAGGATTCTGTGAGAAGTTAGGCATAGATTATCTTGAGGCTCAGGCTGCAGCCGATACTCAGCCATACTGCCATCTGCTTCAGCCAGGCCTTGTGAGCGGGCATATCCCAAAAGACCCATACCTCCTGATTGAAGAGGCGGAGAGTCTCAGCGTCAGGCTTCAGATGACCGCTCTCGCGAGAAAAATAAACGATAATACAGTGAAGCATGCATTGAGACTAGTCAGGAATGCACTCAGTTCATGTGGAAAGACCGCTAGCAGGGCAAGAGTCGCTGTTTTAGGCGTTTCTTATCGCCCGAATGTGAAGGAGACTAAGGGGACACTTGTGTCGGAGTTGGTTAGCCTCCTCAAAAAAAAGGGTGCCAAGGTCAGCGTCTTCGACCCATTCTTCTCTTTCAGCGAACTGAAGTCTTTGGGTTTTCCAGCAGAGAGAACCATCACAAGGACCATCGAAGGCGCAGACTGCCTTGTCATAGCTGTTGGGCACGATAGGTTTAAACGTTTAAGATTCGGGAGGATCAAGGTCTTGATGAGGAAACCAGCGGCGATAGTGGACTTGGCTGGTGTTGCCAGTCCTCAAGATTTGGAGAAGGAAGATTTCGTTTACCGTGGCTTCGGCAGAGGTGTCTGGACAAAATGAACAAGCTAAGGATGGCTGTTGTCGGAACGGGCTTCTGGGGAAGAAACCACGTTAGGGTCCTGAGCGAACTGCCTAACGTGGAACTGGTAGCGGTCTGCGATGTGGACATGGAAAGAGCAAAATCTCTCTCCGAGAAGTACGACGTGAAACCCTACAGCCGTAGCAAGGACATGTACAAAAAGGAGAAACTAGATGCAGTCACCATCTGCGTCTGGTCAACGAAGCTAGCCGAAGAAGCACAGAAGGCGCTGAAGGCTAAAAAGCATGTCTTGGTTGAGAAACCGATGGCGGGTTCAGCCAAAGAAGCTCGGAAGATTCTTGATACTTCGCAGGCGGAGAAACTGTGTTTGACGGTTGGGTTCATTGAGAGGTTCAATCCTGGCGTGAACCGTGTTCGAAAAGCCATGGACGAAGGTCAAATAGGTACGCCGGTCTCGATAACTGTCAAGCGGGTTTCGAAGTGGCCTCAAAGGATAGGCGATGTAGGCGTGCTGAAGGACACCGCGATACACGACATAGACACGGTGCGCTACATATTCGGCGAAGACCCCTTCGCTGTATATGCACGGGCTGGAAACCTACGACACGAAAAATTTGAAGATTACATTCAGATTATGCTTGCTTTCTCTGGCGGCAAGTCCGCGTTTCTGGAGGCAAATTGGTTGACGCCGTACAAGATTCGGAAATTGACGGTTACTGGAAGCGACGCCATAATCTCCCTTGACTACATCACGCAGGAGATGACGGTAGAGACTTCTGGTCAGACTTTGACGCCACGATACGAGTGGGAGGAACCGTTGAAGCTTGAACTGCAACACTTCGTAGAATGTGCGTTGAAAGGCAGAGAATCCCGTGTGACCGGTTTGGACGGCTTAAAGGCACTGAGAATAGCGGAAGCCGCGTTAAAGTCAGCCACCAACAACTGTGTAGTCAAGATGACGAACTGACAGCAGAAGTGTGATGCGATCGGCATGTGTGTTATCGAGTCTCTTTATCTTGAAGAGAGCACATGCACTGAATTCTGGTTTCTTGAGTCCAATTGCTAAGGCTGCAGAAGAAGCAGTTATTTGCTTTCCAGTGTCTCGATAAACCTTTAAGTCATGGACATGCAGATATCTAAGGCAATCAACTGATGGGGATGGAGCTATTGAACAGTAGGGAACGGTTCCTTGAGACGGCATTGTTCGGTAACCCTGACAAGATACCGTTAGGCATCGGGGGTGTCAGGCCTGCTACGAGAAGAAGCTGGATCAAGCAGGGTTTGCCCCCGGATAAAAGCGTGCCAGAATACCTCAACTTCAAGGATTGTGCAACCCGGTTACGCGGCTTAGCATCTGGACCGGCCGAGGGTTTCAAATGGGAGCCCAGTCCAAATGCAGTCAACATGGGGCCAATACCTCCCTTTGAGTACCGAATAATAAGCGAGGATGAGCGGTACAGGGTCTGGGTTGACAGCTTAGGCGTGACTCAGAGGGGTTTTCAGGATGACTGGAAAGATGGGTGGAGCGGCTTCGCAACTAGGGTTTTCATGGATTTCCCCGTCAAGAACAGGGCAGATCTCTTAGAGATGAGGAAGCGGTACAACCCGAAAGACCCGTTGCGTTACCCCAAGAATTGGAGCGATTTCGTCAAGCCGTTCAAGAATAGAGATTACCCCGTCAGCGTCACCGTTAGCGGTCCTTTCTGGTGGACAAGGGACAAGATAGGGCTAAAAAGAATAGCAACTGGGCTTTACAGGGAACCAGAACTCGTAAAAGATGTTATGGACTTCTGCGCCGAGTTCTACACTGAGACTCTACAGAAGGCGCTTGAGGACATTGAAGTGGACTCGGTGACGATTAACGAAGACATGGGATGCAAGGGCGGCCCAATGATAGGACCAGGAACCATGAAGAAGTACATGGGTCCAGCCTATCGCATGTTCACGAAGTTCTTCAGGGACCA
Source organism: uncultured Candidatus Bathyarchaeia archaeon (assembly GCA_964513245.1). Classification (GTDB taxonomy): domain Archaea; phylum Thermoproteota; class Bathyarchaeia; order Bathyarchaeales; family DTEX01; genus CAZELO01. Next base: position 55,318 of record CAZELO010000011.1, read on the forward strand.
CGGTGTGAAAGTCATAATCGTAGACAGCGATGGAAACGTTGAACCCCTGATACCTGTCTGGCTTGAACTTGGAATAAATGGCATAACGCCGTGTGAAGTGGCCTCAGACATGGATGTGGTGAAACTTGGAAGACAGTATCCGAATCTCATCTTGGTGGGCGGAATAGACAAGAGGCAGCTAGCCCAAGGCAAGGATGCCATAAAGAAAGAGGTGATGTACAAGGTTCCGCCGCTTGTCAAGAGAAGGGGCTATTTTCCAGGCGTGGATCACGCTGTACCGCCAGACATTTCGCTGGACAACTATAGGTATTTCGTCTCGTTGTTGAAGGAGCTCTGCGGCTGGAACGAATAGCACAGGTTGACCATTCTAGAGTTTTCTTATCGCCATTTCTGCAGCTAGAACCATGGGTTCCCATGTTTCGCACACTGATGGCGCGTAGCATGTATCTGCTTTGACGAGCTCATACACTGTTGTCTGTTTCTGTATCGCCAGCGACAGAACATTGATTCTCTGGGTTACTTCTTCTCCGCCGATAATTTGGCCGCCCACGATTTCCTTGCTCTCTTTTTCCACCAGAAGTTTCACCTTGATCGGCAGCGCCCCCGGGTAGTAGGGCGCCCTCGTTTGGCCACTTATCTTGCCAACAACGACTTCTATGCCGTTTCTAGCAGCCCACGATTCAGTGAGTCCTATGCCGCCCACCTCAAAATCGAACATCTGTGAGACGGCTGAGAAGAGGACTCCTGGAAAGGTTGAATAACCGCCAGCAGCGTTTGTGCCAGCTATCTTTCCCTCTCTGACAGCTGTCGAGCCCAGCTGCGGAAGAGCTGGACCCTTTGTAACCAGATGTATCGTTTCAGCGCAGTCTCCTGCTGCATAAACGTCTTTGGCACTCGTCTGCATCCGCAAGTTGGTCTTTATGCCGCCTGTCACGCCGATGACCAAACCTGATTTTTTGGCTAGCTCAATGTTAGGTCTGACGCCAGCAGCGTTGATGACGATGTCTGTGGGGATTTCTTTGCCGCCCACTTGTACCGCTCGAACCTTTTCTTCGCCTATTATGGCTTCAACCCCTTTTCCCAAGATGAAATTGACGCCTTTTTCTTCAAATTTCCTCTGGACTTCAGGAACCATATCTTGATCTAAAAGCTTTGGAAGTATCGACGGAAGCATTTCGACGATAGTGGTCTTTATGCCGCTTTTGACAAAGGCTTCAGTGGTTTCCATACCTATGAGTCCCGATCCTATGATAACGGCGGTCTTTGCTTTCTTCATGGCTTCAGCTATTTTTATGCCGTCTCCTAGTGTGTATAGAGTCAAGACGCCTTCTTTGTCAATTCCCGGTATAGGCGGCCTAAACGGATAAGAACCCGTTGCCAATATGAGGCTGTCATATTGGAGGCTCTCTTTCCGTCCTTCTTTGTTTTCGATTTCAACAATTTTGGCTTTCAGGTCAATGCTTGTAGCAGTGGTCTCTAATCGCAGGTCAAACTTCATCATGCGGTAGAAAGACTGCGGATAGACGACCAAGCCATCGAAAGACGGAATATGCCCGCCCAAGACGAAGGGTAAACCACATCTGGAATAGGCTCCGACGTTTTCTTTCGTCAGAAGCGTTATCTCGGCGTCTCTATCGGTTTTCCGCGCAGCCACGGCTGCGTCAACGCCGGCTGCGTTCGCCCCGATAACAACTATTTTTCTTGGCATGTTGCCTACTTTTCCTTGGCAAGTTCCTTGTGCCATTCCACAGACTTCGCGAAGTCCATCAGGGTCTTGAGGTCTTCCTCAAGGTTGGTTGGAGCCGCTAAGATGAGCCAGGCTTCATTGTATGGGTCTTCATTGAGCATTTCGGGGCTGTCAGTGACCTTGCTGTTGACTACTTCGATCTTTCCACTTACTGGGGCAACAAGGTCCGATACAGCTTTTACTGACTCAACTGTTCCGAAGGGTTCGCCCTTGATTATCTCGTCGCCTGCACTTGGAAGCTCAGCGAAGACTACTTCTCGCAGCTGCTTCTGGGCGTAGTCCGTTATGCCGATTCTGGCCTTGCCGTCCTCGACCTTCAGCCACATCCAATCCTCGGTGTAGTATAGACCTTCAACAACTTCGTAGTCGCCGACTTTGACCAAACCGTTCACCTCAAACAGATATTCTCAAATACACCTTTAAGGATATAAAAATGTTTGTGGCATCTACACGTTCGACTCCATCAGGAAACCCTTACACTTGTCCTGACTGCTAATTCCCGCATAGCTTGGCGCTGCTGTCCATCAATTGTATTATGTGTCGATGCCGTTTGTTGTTGAGCTGGCTACAGAAGTATCCATTCTGTCTTGAACAAATATTAGAGGTTAATGGAAGACACAGGTCTACGAATGCCTTAAAACTTCGTAATCGTAGAATCTCCTTTTCCCTAGCCAGTAGACAGATGATGTTAATATTTTCCGTATCTTCTGCCGGCTTTAATCATCGCAAACAGGTTCGCGTCTGGCGTGTCTCTTCCAACCTGATCTCCAGTTGAGAGCACGTATCCTCCTCCTTCCTTGGCTGCATCTATGCACTGCTTTGCTGCTCTCTCCACTTCTTTCGGGGAAGCCATGAACAGGAAGGTAGTCTGTATATTTCCTTTCAGGGCGATCTTTTTACCATAGAGCTTTTTGATTTCAGCTAGGTCGCAGTCTCCTGCTGGCGGGGGCTCTAAGGGTTCGATGGAAGACAGGTCAGTCTCATTAACTGCTGCTTCTACCAAGTACTTCTCTCGTCCGCATGAATGGAGGTGGGATGGTACGTCAGCTTCCTTAGCCATCCGTGTGAGCGTCTTTAAAGTTGGGAGGCTTAGTTCTCTGAATATTTTTGGTGATTGCAACGTCAACAGCCCAGATGCGCCTATCATTACGTGTTGAGGCTGCATTCTGAGACCCGTCTCCAGATAGCTCACCATATAATCATGGTACATTCGGCGGTATTCTTCAAGCAGTTCGCGTTTCTGCATGTACAATCTGCAGATTTCTTCAAGACCGCCATCGATTATTGCGAAAAGGTGCCGAAAACTAGGCAGTCCTAAAGTCAAACCTGTTGTTCCCAATTCTCCCATAGCCTTTGCCCTTGCATTGTAGGCTTTTCCGCTGAGGTTGGAAGGGTCTGGGAAAAAATATTGAAGGTTGTCAAATTGTTTTTCGAAGTCTTTGAAGTATTTCCTCGTTGTCCACGGGGACTGGTTACGGTAATACACAGTTTCTGACCATAGTTCTTCTTTCGGTGTTGTGCAATAGGTCCTGTTGATGATGGCTTCGTCAGTTCTGTTGATAATGGTGTTTCGAAACTTTCTTTTGTCGCTATTGTCAACTGGTTTCAATGCCTTAGCCGAGTCGATTAAGGGACCTAGGCTTTCTGTGTAAAATCCGTCCATTTTATAATACTTGACCGCATCCACGTACGCCTTCCAGAGTGGAGGATCACCATACAGGTATATGTCCCAAAAAGGTTTTCCGGTGAGTTTGGCTGGTATCATGTTTGATATGTCGGGTGAGACGGGAACCATGTCCGGCTGCTCATTTCGGAAAGCTGTCAACATCCTTTCTTTCGAGGTCATCCGCCCATTCAAAGATATCATGCCTCCGCTGCCGAACCAACCATTATGCTTTTTAATCCCTATAAAGGTACAGTCGGGTTTGTCATCAGTATGCCCAACAAACTGGTGCAGTCAGAATGTGTACATTGAGGGCTGAGGATTCAGATGCAACGGAGACCACGACTCTTAGCGTTCAGTTCTACCCGTTTCTCCACATATCCGGGATTCAGGCTGACATGTTCCGACTTAAGGGAGAATCCACAGCCACATTCAGATTCTACACGCTCGGAATCATGAGGGGCTGCACGCTTTGGAAAGACCTGAAGTAATCTTCTATTTTTCTGTTTGTCGCCATGTTATCGAATGAAAGCGTGTACCTTTTTTGATGGTTCCCCGCCTGTGACCCCATACTTTCCCTTTAGAGATCGACTAACAGTATCCCAGTCCTGCCAAGAGGGAAGCTTTGGACAACCGTGCCATCGCCTAACACAACCATGGCGCCGCCGACGGCTCCTCCGAGGTCCATGTCCATTGGGGGAAGGTCTGCGATATAACTCGTCATGAGTGTGGTAGCCCCTGTAAGCTTCGCTCGCTCTGCATAGCTAGGTTTAATCTCTTTTTCCCATCTTTCTCCAACAACATTGTTTAAGAATGGATACAATAACCAGTCAGGTTGGAGGTCTCGTGCGCGTCGAATCAACTCATCATCCCAAAGGTCTCCGCAAATCAAGAACGAGAAGCTTCCAAATGAAGTCTCTGCTTTACGAAGCTCTTTGCCCTGACGATATACAGATGGATCTGCGGATCTGCTATGCCACTGAGGCTGTATCCTCTGATACTTTAGCCCAATTTCTCCACTTGGTGTAAGTAACACAGCAGAGTCATAGAGTGTTCGACCTACTCGTTCAAGAATACCGATAGCAACATAGACATGTCTTTTATGAGCTAACTCCGACAACACGTCCGTAATAGGTCCAGGGATAGACTGGCCAAGCGGAAGATCATGAAAGGGATCGTCGTTGTTGATAAGTCCAGTCAGAGCTGCCTCAGCGAAAACCACAAGGTCGGCTTGGTTATCTGCCGCCTCATTCGCCATATTCAAAATTGTCGCCAGATTGGCATCTATGTCAGCGACAACACGATTTACGGCAAGGGCAGCCTTCATACGCACATTCCTCACAATAAATAGGATTGTATGGGAATCTAACTGCGCCATCGGAGCTATCTTATCTAGAGATTGAATGCCTTCTTTAAACGCTTTTGCATGTTCAGGGTCTTGTTGTATCCTTCGCAGGTCTGACGTCTTCCCGAAGAACACCAGAAAAGAGACTTTTGAGACATGGGCACCTTATGGGCGTGTAGTGTTAAGTACTCAACTGCCTCGCAGGGAGCAAGGTTTATTTTCTCTTTCCTGAAAGTGGATCATTGGATGAGATGAGGAAACTTTTTGCCCTTGTAGCGGTTCTTCTTTTTGTGATCGCGCTAGTTTGTTTGCCAGACGCGGCTAGATTTGCGAGAGACATGTCGTATGAAGTGGCATTCTCAGTCTTCGTAGCCTTAACAGGATTGGCAATAAAGCTTTCAGTCGTTAAGTTCAGGGCTGCGGAGTCTTCTCTGCCCACCGTGGTCCTTGACGATTTCGTGGGCAGACTCCTTATCAGGAAAAGTGCGCCGCAAACATTTCTGGGAATACTCCTGTGGAACCTTCTTGTCTCCGGCGCGGTCGTTGCAGCTGGGTTCATGACACTTGGGATTCTCCCACTTATCTAGGTCTTCTTGAACCTAGGGCTGTTCGGAGCGGACCTCGGCGTCTTCAGGCGTTACCCGCACTGTTTGTTTGAAGTTTCAGCAGCCATCCTTTCTGCGTCTCTTGGAATCTGGGGCGGCCTGAGACTGAACGATCTCTTGGAGAATTCCAGCATGATTCCTTTAGGGTTCGTTGGGCTCGTCGCCGTTCTATACGTGTTATCCGCCTTCTTGGAAACTCTGGAAATATCCAGAGGCAGTGAGCGCTAGCATCTTCTCGCTTAAGTGCAGCATGCCTCGAACCATTTCGCTTAATAGAACTGTCGTTGCTATACATTTTGGTGAGGCTTAATGAAACGCGTCTCATTCAGAGACATAGGACTCAAGTATACCCTCAGCCCCTACGATAAGCCAGTTGCCCGTGTCAAGCCCGGTGAAAGCATCGTCTTGGAGGTTGAGGATGCACCGTCAGGCCAGATAAAGAAGAACGGCGACATCAGAGATCAAAGCAAGGTTCCCTTCGGAAACCCCGTTGTCGGCCCAATCTTTGTGGAAGGCGCGGAAAAAGGAAACACGCTGTCAATCCAAATCGAGGACATCAAACCCGCCACGGGGTATGGTGTCACAGACCTCTCAGAGTTCAGCGAGGGCTATTTGGCCGGTTCACCCGTCTTCAGGCTTATGGGCATGAGCATCCCACGACTGACGAAGATATGCAAGATTGAAGAAGGCCGCGTGCGCTTCTCGGATAAGATAGTCCTTCCTTACCAGCCGATGGTGGGCACGATCGGCGTGGCGCCGCACCCCGAAGCGGAATCGATATCGTCCAATGTTCTACCTGGCTGCCACGGGGGCAACATGGACCTGCCCGACCTAGGTCCGAGAAGCACAGTTTTTCTGCCGGTCTTTCACAGGGGCGGCTTACTGTATGTTGGTGATGTCCATGCGGTTCAGGGAGACAGCGAGATTTCAGGAACGGCAGTTGAGATGCCTGCCGAAGTGCGCATCAAAGTTGGCCTGTCGACAGAGGAATGCATCAAATGGCCCAGAATCGAGACAGAAAGCGAAGTCATGTTCGTCGCGACAAGCGCAGGCAGAACTCTCGAAGATGCTATAAGAACTGCCTTTCTGGAGCTGGCACTCTGGATCGAAGCCAGATACGGGCTGAACAGGTTTGAGGGGATTATGCTCTGCTGCCAAGTTGGCAAGGTGAGGATCGGCAACCTGTGGACCGTCGCGGCGAAGATTGAGAGGAAATACTTAGATGCCTTGGGAAGCCGCTAGATAACGGACAACACCTTTGCTTACAGAGCCTTCACAATGTCTTCCAGTGTCTTCAGTCCTAACTCTTCAGATGAACGGGCTTTCCTCAAATATTCTATTGCGGCTTTGCAGATATCTGCATTCTTGTTTTCTTCGTCTTTAGGTGGGAACGGGAACAGCTGCGATACTCTTTGCAGGTTCTGCGCGACAACCTTGTAGTTTTCCGCGGCGTTTTCAAACAGTGGGCTGTATCTGCCTCTGATGCGTTCCTTTGCTTCTTCCAAGAACTTTACGGCATATTGCCGACATTCGTTCCACACAGCGGCGTTGTATGCTGCGCCGAACTTGTTAGCTTTGCCAGTCTCTAATGCTTGTATCCACTTGTCATAGCCTGCTGGTCCAGCCTTGTATTTCGGGTGGATCCATTTTGCAGGGCTTTTTGAGTGTTCCAACGCGAATTCGAGTGCTTCTTTCACCGTTGTGGCATCGTCCGCTGCCTTTCCACGCCTCACACTGTACATTTCAAGTGAGCCTATCTCGGTGCAGCTCAGCTCCATCCAAGGTTTGGGACCCTTGCCTGCATCACATCCTGGTCCTGAGAAGTAGTATCCTGAGCCATCGTATCCGTAGACAACATAGTACTCAGGCATGTCCAGCTCCCAACCATAGCAAGGAACACCTTCATCAATAGCCCGTCTCGTCATCTCCCAAGCAAGTTTCTGCTTTTCAGCGAAGTCGCGGGCCGATTTACGACTGAAGACCCCGCTGGCAACGTAGCCTGCGTTCCTGCCCAACTTGAAGAGCATCTCGGTGTTCCATGCCGTGGGTCCGCTTGGACAGACAACCTCATGCATGTTGATGATGAATGCGTGCCCAGTTGCGCCGAAAAGCCATGCGTCAGAAACGTCCAAGCCCAAATAGTCGAGGCAGCCCTTGATGCAGCCGAGATGCGAAACCCACATTGGCTTCCATCTTAGGTTCTCAAGCTTCTTTTCCATCATAACCGTCTCCCTAGGTCTCATCCAAACATGCATATATGTGCCAAAGGCTATTTACGGTTTCGTGAAGGAAGTGATGTTTTTCACGGGGTATGGCGCAGTGTTTTTTGTTTTGCATAGCGGCACTTACTTTAATATCGACAGGTTCCAGACCCAGCTTATATCAGTCCTCTCTTCGAAAGGTCTTCTGCAACCCATTCTAAACCCAGTTCTTTAAGCTTCTCTTTTTTCGGCAACCCCGTCTTCGTGTCCCAGCCCCTATACCCATAGTAAAGGCTTATCATCTTCCCCAACACGTCAGCTGGATATGCCTCACCTTGAAGTGGCCCCTCGGACAACGGCATCATGACTCTGGCGGGCAACATGTCATCTTTGCGCGTGAAGCCTTCTCTGGCATTGAAGGCTCTCGTCAGGTTGAAGGACCGTTCGCCGACTCTGAGGAGCTCTTGAGCCGAGTCGTCCCAGCCTGTGACCGCCTTGTAGATGGACATGAAAGTCTTTGCCGATATGCCCGCAGGATAGAAGGTGAACCTGCAGACGACGAGGCTGTTGTAGAGGCTCACCAGATCCTCACCGATCTTGACGAGCTTGGTCTTCTTCGGGCCCGTCTCAGTTCTGCCCTGCGGCACAAGCGACTCGTCTATGCCGAATTCAGGTGCCACATTCGCCGCGGTTTCAAAGCTGTCATCATGATAGACTTGGAGATGCGAGGCACCCCTATCAGAAACCGCGTAGGTTAGGCCCACGCCTTTCTTGCCTCTGGGCTCATGCATCGGCAGCTCGGCGCCCTTGATGTGGAGTGCCCATGCTTCGGAGCCGTGGCCTATTTTTTCTGCGGCTCTTTTGACGCCTTCTGCCAGCACGTTCCCGATGCCTTCTCTTCGGGCTATCTTGTGTATCATCTCGATTATGGCGTCGCTGTTGCCCCATGTGAGGCCTAGACCGTCCGTGTCCGCCTTTGTGATTACGCCTTTTTCGTAGCATTCCATGGCGAAGGCTATGGCGACGCCTGTCGCTATCGTGTCAAGCCCGTATTTGTTGCAGATCTCATTCGCTTTGGCGATAGCCTCTAGATCGTCATTCATGCACAGCGAACCCAGCGAAGCACAGGTCTCGTACTCAGGTCCACCGTACGCGGGATCAGTCTCATAACGGCCCTTCGTCTCAACAACCCTGTAATGGGCAACTGGACATGCGGGACATGTGACCCTGCCCTTCAGGATCGTCTGGGTCATGGTCTCGCCCGTGATTTTCTCGGCTCCTTCAAAGGTGCACTTCGAGAAAGCCTTAGTCGGAAGCCTACCTGAGGCATTGAGCGCATTGAGCAGGTTCGCCGTGCCGTTGTTGAAGAAGCCTTTGCCCCAGCCTGCCATAGTCTCGTCGCTGGCTTGCTTGAAGAGTCCTCTGAGCGCCTTCTCATCTGCAACAGCGACTTTCCGGGTGCCCCTGACGGCTATGGCCTTGAGCCGTTTAGAACCCATGACAGTGCCTAACCCGCATCTTCCAGCCGTAGAATGTGGGTCACTTATGATTGATGCGTATCGTACTTGGTTCTCGCCGCCAGGGCCTATGGCAGCTATCCGCGTCTTCTCATCGCCGACTTCACGTCTTATCTCGTTTCGAGCATCACCTGTAACCTTACCCCACAGATGACCAGCATCTTTTATCTCAGCGTCGCCGTCATTGATCCAAAGGTAGACTGGCTCCGCGGCGGCTGCACCCTCAATGATTATGGCGTCGTAGCCCGCGTACTTCAGTTCTGGGCCGAAGTAGCCTCCGGCGTAGGATTCACCCCAGCCGCCTGTAAGAGGCGACTTTGCCATGGCTACGTACCGAGCGTTGCCTGGGAAGAAGGCTCCAGTCAAAGGTCCAATGGCGAAGATGAGTTTGTTATCCGGCCCTAAAGGGTCTATGCCCGGCTTTAGCTCCTCGTAGAGGATTTTGGCTCCTAGGCATTTGCCTCCGAGGAACTTTTTTATGGTCTCTTCGCTTAGTTTCTCGGTCTTTATCTTTCCATTAGAAAGGTTTACCCGCAAGAGCCTGCCGGTGGCGCCGTACATAACTGCTATCCGACCCTAACGCTGCAATTGCCGTTATTCTTTTTTCATAGAATAAAAGAGTTTCTTTCCGGCTTTTGGGAGGATGCTTCTGTATCAATATGACCGCGAAGGCGGCTAAGGGACTACGGGGAGCCGCAGAAAGGAGGGGCTTAGTTTTACTTTTTCTCCTTTTTCTTCGTAGCAGACAAAACCGAACTCTTCTAAGAAACTTAGGACCATCCAGAGGTTGACGTCGGATATGTCCACGTTTTTCTTGATTTCTGAAAGGGTGTGCCATCCGCCGTCTTCAAGGCATGCTAAGATTTTGTTGAATGCCGTTTCCTCCTATTTCTTTGTTTGACGGCTTTTATTCTTCCTTCTTTCGTCTATCAACGGAAGAGACCAAGCAGTGAACCAGAAAATACAGATTGCCGGAAGGCAAATCAGGACTAACCACTTGGACATATGGCTCACATCTGAATTCTTTTTGGGCTGTGTTTGAGATATTTCGTGCGGCTTATGACTCCCGTATCCCGTTAACCCATACGATCACGGTGAGAGTTGGAGCCTCTCTCTTGTGCCCCCAACATTCTTCTAAAAAATGCAACTCAGGTTCTATAAAAGAACGATGAAACATCTTTCTGAATGTTCTACTTTCTTCTTTCGCGAAGAAACCTGAATAAACCTCGCAAAGCAGGAAACCGTAAGAAAGAAGACGATAGAAAGCAACGATAAAATCACAACGGAGACCGAAAGCGAGAAAAGGAAGCCTGTTCATTTAGGGCGGATTTAGAAATTCGCCGATACACTTCAAGAGTTGGGTTCTCAATGATGCAAGGCTAGATTTCAAATTTTTCTATGATTTTTCTCTCTTTTTCGCCTGTGATCTCGGCCACTACGTGAATGTAGTCTCGCAGCCCCGAATTTTCAATCCTCGGTTTTAACAGTTCGTCTATCTGGAAGACACCAGCTGAATTGGACATGGTTATTTTGATGGTTACAAGTTTTTCTTTGCCTTCTTGTATCTCCACTTTTTCAATCGAAAGCGCAGAAACAGCGTGGATGTCTACTTTTCCAGCTTGGAACGGGATCCTTGCTCTTCCCGCTTCCATGTCGAGAGCGTCGGCAACCCGCACTATGCCTGCTTCTAGGGTTAAAGGTTTGTTTGGGTCTTCGTGGGAGACTGATGCATGCAATACTTCGGAACAGATCACAGTTCGTTCTTCTTCGGAGTAGATGTCTTGTAAGTATTTTTCAGTAAATTCTAGGGCTAACAACGCGCTGTAAAATTCGTGTCTGTTTCTTATGACCACCATGCCCAGATCGTGAAAAATGGAACCGAGAACTACGACTACCTCGGCATCTTCGTTTTTCATGCCATAATCCTTGACGATGCTGGGTGTAATCTTCTTGTCTACCAAGATTCTAAGCATCTTCAGCGCCAAATTAGCAACTATCTTGACATGCGTTGGACCATGATCAGTGTAACCCAAACGGTCAATAGCCATAACATTCGAGCATCTCCAAAAAGTCCACAATCTGACGTCTTCTTTCACTTTATCGATAACATGTTTCAACTTCCGGTTGTCTCTGCATGGTATATTGAAAACATACGACACTACACTGCGCCTCCATCTGGCTAACTCTTATTTCGTTTTGAACTACTTAAATCATTAACGTGGTCCGAGACAACAAACTGAGACCGTGCGGGTTATTCTTTTTGGGTTTCGTCTTCGAAGATGAATAGGTTGTCAATTGTTGTGTTTAGGGCTTTGGCTATGTCATACGCCAGTTTCAGTGAGGGGTTGTATTTTCCCTTCTCAAGGTAGAGGATGGTCTCCCTTCTTACGCCCACCTTTCTGGCCAGATCCTCCTGCGACAGGTCGTATCTGGCTCTCAGCTCCTTGATCCTTGTCCTGAATGTCATGCGGATTCGCCCTTTCTCTCAAGGTACCAGCGGACCACAAGAAACGTCACGTTGAACACCAAAAGCGACACTATGAGCGCCGGCATAGCGCTGAACTCAGGCCAGCCTAGGAACTCCTGTCCGATCAAGAGGGTGAACAGGAAGGCTATCATGAAATATGAGCCGACATATAGGGCATATGTTGCCGCCTTCCCCGTTATCTTCATGCTCCGTTCGTCCGTAGCCGGAAAGCCAGATTTCTTCTCTTTGACGACTTTCCACACAACCAGAACACCGATCAAAACAATCATGGCCACTATTCCGATACTCGTAATCAACCACAGAATATTCATCATTTTTCCTTCCTCTCAGCCTTCCTTGAAACCAGTGTCGTGTTGGATGTGCCTATTATGCCGATTCCAACTATGCCCACCACAGCTGCAACGCCGCTATGGTTCTCTCCGAAAATTCCTTCTCCCGCCGCCATCAATAGGGCTCCTATGAGGCACACTGATATGCCCAATGCAAGCAACGCATGTCGCCACTTTCTGATTACTGTATTCTTCTTCACCAATCCACCACGCCTCTATGAGGTATCTTCAGCCTTTTTCCTAGACTTAACTGCGCTGATAATTGAGAGCAGCACGCCAGCCCCGATGAGCGGATAGCCGATTAGCCTGTCTGAACCGAAGACTATGCCGAGGATTACCAGTGTGTTCCCGAGAGCCACGAGTTCTTGTTTCTTCATCTTCTGCTTCTCCATTATCTGTTTCTAACATTTAGTTAATAATATCCAACATTATGTTAGAACTACATAACACGTGATATTTAAGCCTTCCGATCCCATGCGACCTAAGACAACTCAGGACCCACCGCTTCTCAGAACGATATGAACAAGAGCGGGCGAAGGCGCCACAGCAACTCGTTAAAATGTTGTCTCAAGAATCGGCTCCAAGCATCAAAGCTAACGTGCCAAAGGCGGGTATTTCCCATATTTTCTGCCCGCTTCAACCATGGCTTTGAAGTTTTCGAATTTCATGGCGCTTGAGTAGCTGTTGCTTGAGCTAAGTATGTGACCTCCACCGCCGGCAGCAGCCCTGATGCAGCGCTTCACTTCTGCTTGGACTTCTGCAGGCGTTCCCAACGCAAGCGTGTACGAAAGGTCCATGTTGCCCCACAGGCAGATTCTGTCACCGTATCTGGCTTTCACGCTGCCAATGTCCATGCCTGCCGCAGGCTCGATCGACTGGAGGCCATCAATGCCCGTAGATACAAGATCGTCCAGAATCGGCTCAAGAAAGCCATCCGTGTGCTTGATGACGGGCACGCCGCATTTCTGGAGCTCGGACACGATCCGCCTGGTTGCTGGCGCGAAGACCTCTTTGAAGTGCTTTATTGAGAAGAGAGGACCGCCGACGCCTGCGACATCTCCCGTTATACAAACAAAGTCGACGCCAGCTTCTATCAGCCGCTTTCCAAGCCCTACGTTGTATTCCGTAGCCATCTCCATGAACCTCTTGGCAAAGGGAAAATTCCTGTACAAGTCAACGACGTAGCCGTTTATGCCCCGTGCTAGATAGGGCAGCTTCTCGCCTGGAACCGTGCCGACTATGGCCCGTTCGCCCTTGAACCGTTTCACAAGCATTTCAGCCTCGTCAGCGACGCCGTCCGCTTCTGGGTCAGGCAGAACTAAGTTGCCGATTTCGCGAATATCGTTGAGCGCCGGACCCACATACCAGCTGATGCCGTCTCTGAGCCGGTATTTGGCGCCCCACTCGTCCACCCATGTTTCCTTGTCCAGCCATTTTGCTGCTGTTCCGCTCAGCGGGGGCGATGGTTTCGTGGGGACGATATCCACGTCCATTTTCTCGATGAATACTGTCAGATCATCTACTTGGCGCTTTATTCTTGCCATTCTAGTGCCCGCTTCGGAGCCCGCACTGCCTTCTAAGCCGAGTCTGCCAAGAGCTTCAGCAACCTTTCCAGCATCGTAGATCTGCTCTCCAATTGGGACCCTGTCAGGCTCTTCTAGGCACAAGGCTGCCATGACCCTGTCAGTTTGGTTCACCTTTTTCTCCTCCGTGCCAGTTTACAGTCTAGATCATCTATGTGTGTGCTTAGAAGATAAAAGATTCACACTGTTTTTTCGCATCGCTCCACGAAATCTCCGAGTGTTCCTCTGAATATGTGGACAGTGCTGTTTCCCTTGGATGTCTCGCCGGGCGCAACGTTTCCCATATCTGGATCTGCATGAATGCAACGTTCGTTTCGGTTGTTGAAAACGTAAGCAGGCTTACGCGTGGTCATCCCCGCGATCCATTGACCATCTGTTGAAACTACACAGCAACATCCTCTGGAGACGACTTGCGGGTGAATCTGGTTTATGCGTCTGTAGTTCCACATGTCTTCCAGCGCTGGTCCTCCCCGAACTCGGAAGAACGTGTATGGCCCGTTTCCAGGGCTATTCTCCGCGAAGAGTTCTGCGATGGATTTCCATTCTTCCTCAACCAGTAGATAGGTTCTGGTCAGTTTGGGATCGTCGAAAAGTGGGGCGTCGTAGTATGCAAAACAGGTGAAGGCGTTGACGTTTTCCCAGATGCGGTGAGAGAGATTTGTTACTGTAACCGATGTTTGAATCTGCTCATCGCGGAAGAGAACCGCTGCTTCCATTCTGACAACATCTCTGATTTCTGCCTGCCACCGAGCGGCTTCTTTTTCGATGTCCCAGTTTGGAGACGGCAGCGACGATGGTATAATCGGCTCCTTATTGTCTGAAACCAGTTCGGGGATTACGATCTTGAATGTTTCTCCCGGCAATTGCGGAAGCTCAAATGCCAATGTCTGCTTCTGTGCGTCCGGCCAAATCTTCAAGGAACCACCTTTCTTCACGCTTTCCCTCCGTGTCCCCGCCATGTCAAGTCCCCAAAATCTTTTCCCAAAAAATATACTGCCAGAAAAAGCTTATAACAATTCTGTTTCCGCCAAGCCTATTCTATTGCGATACCTCTTGGGCTGGTTCCCTAAGATTGGTGACTCCATAGACTTTGCCGTCTTCCAGACAAATTAGAGCTCCTCGGCATATGTCAAGAAATTCGACACTTGAGAATGTGAAACAAGTAGTACATTGTTGTGTGCCAGTTTATCTGCTATGATCAGGAACTCTAAGGCGTTACAGGCGAATCTTTGTCAGTAAAGGGACGCCCTCAGGCTTCTTTCTCTTAGCTACCGAGATGGTGTGTGGTTTTCTGGGAAAGTTTGTTAATGTTCTTTCTGGCTACTTGGTGCAGTGTTGGGGAAAGGAGGGTTAGAAAATCTCCTATTCTCCGTTCTTTGGTTGAATATGTATGGTGTTCCCTTGCGCCCTGTTGTGAGAAGATGGGTTTATGGAGCCCTCTACTCGAGACTACAAAAAAAGATGTGAAGGCGGCGTTTAGAAGATCTTTGAGAGACTGAATCGCCTTTTTGGTTGTTGACTTAGGAAGGCACTGTCGACACCGGTTAAGCAGACGAAGACGTGGGCGCTTCCGTGCATTTCTGGATTGACTTTGGCTCCCCAGACGATCTTTGATTTGGGCGAGATAGCTCTGGTCACGAGTTCTCCTGAACGGTAGACTTCTTCGAGGGTCAAGTCTTCGCCACCTGAGACATGGACCAACACACCGTAAGCCTTTGTGACATCGTTTATGTCCAGCAGCTGCCCTTCCAGCGCGATCTTCACTGCTCGTTCTACTCTGTCCTCGCCGCTTTGACCCCAACCCGCGCCGATAGCGGCTAAGCCCTGTTTCTCCATGATAGCTCTGAGGTCCATGTAGTCTAGGTTGATCAAGCTTGCGGTTGTTATGGTTTCTGTGATGTCCTTTACAAAGACACCTACAAGCTCATTTGCTACACCCAATGCCTCTTGGAAAGGCAAGTCACCCGCAACCCTGACTAGCTTGTTGTTGTCAATTGTCACCACTGTGTCACATTTCTTCCTGAGCCGGTCGATTCCCTTTCGGGCAGTCTCCATCCTCACCCTCTCGATAGCGAAGGGTATAGTGACGACACCTACGACCAGAGGCCCCTTGCCCTGCAGCTCTTCCGCCAAGGCACATGAGGCTCCAGTTCCAGTGCCTCCACCGAGACCAGCCACTAGGAAGACTATGCTTGTCCCTGAGATCTCTTTGCTTATCTCATCTAGGCTTTCTCTGAGTGCTATCTCTCCTTTTTCTGGGTATCCGCCGCATCCGAGTCCGTGTGTAGTTTTTTCGCCTATCAGTATCCGTCTG
>CAZELO010000012.1:0-69211 GCA_964513245.1 uncultured Candidatus Bathyarchaeia archaeon
TAACCCACTACGCTATCTTGAGACCTTCCTGAAGCAAACATAGCCCTTCTGTTCCAAAAATGTAAAAGGCAGCCTTCCTATCTAAGAAGCATTTATCAAATTGACCTTCCAACATATTCAGAACGGACAGACGATCAATGATAAAACTGAAGCATAAAAAATAGGGGGTTGTGGGAGACGTCTCCAGCAGTAGTGGGGTTCAAATCCCACCCCCCGCACCACCCCGTTCTCGGAAAGGAGCCCGTTTCAGCCGCTGTTGCCTGAGCCCCGCCGGTACCAGTACCATTACCAGTACCCGCCGCATATGCCAGCATCGCCTCCAACAATTTCTTTACATCTAGTTCCTCAACTCTTTCCAGCCTGTCAAGCATATTACGCTTTAAGACCAAGTCTACCTTTTCTTTTCATTTGCGGGTCACGATAGCCAATGGTGGTATGCGGATTGTCTAAGCCTTGATCTAAACGTGATAGAATCTGCAATGCTTGGGTGATCCATCCACTTTTAGGCTATGAATCCGCCATCGACAACGATTAGCGCGCCGGTCACCCAGTTTGCCGCATCAGAGCCGAGGTAGACTGCTGCTTGGGCGACGTCTTCAGGGCGGCCCAGAGACTTTAGCGGAGTAGCCTTGATCGTGCTTTCTTTGGTTGCTGGGTCTTCCAAGATTTCTCTGTTCAGGTCGGTTTCTATCGTTCCCGGAAGGATGGCGTTCACGTTTATCTTGTAAGGTGCAAGTGCAACCGCCATCGCCTTGGTAAGCATGTTCGCCGCTCCCTTGCTTGTGCAGTAAGCTGTTTGAAGAGGGTCTGTTGCTTTAACGCCGGATACCGAGGTTATGTTGATTATCTTTCCTCCGCCTTTTTCTGCCATTACGCGTGCTACGGCTTGGGAAACCAGAAAAATGCCTTTGCAGTTAACATCCATGGTTCTATCCAGAACTTCTTCGGTTGTCTCAAAGAAGCCAGCAAAAGGTGCGACTCCTGCGTTGTTGACTAATATGTCTATTCTCTGCCATTTTTTCACTACGTCTTGAACCATCATCTCGACTTGCCTCTTGTCAGCGACATCCGCTTTGACTGCAATAGCCTCGGAACCGAGTTCCTTGATGGTCTTAACAACCTCGTTCGCGGAGGCACGGTTGGAGAGATAATTTAAAGCCACGAGCGCACCTTCTCGTGCGTACTGAATTGCTACAGATCGCCCTATGCCCCGGGAGCCGCCTGTAACAAGGGCAACTTTGTTCTTAAGAGACAAGTTGGTTCGCTTCTCCCGCATAAATCACTAGACCATAAGAAGCCCGCCGTTTATATTGATTGTTGCACCCGTGATGTATCCGGCTTCCTCGCTTGCTAGGAACGACACGACCGCAGCAATCTCCTCAGGCTTCGCCAATCTGCCGAGAGGAATCTGCTTCAAAAGACTTTCCCGTTGTTCTACAGAAAACCTTCCAAACAGAGGAGAGTCCGTAGCGCCAGGAGCCACACAATTCACGGTTACGTTGTATGGTGCAAGCTCACGCGCCAAGATCTTCGTGAGCGTTATCAACCCGGCTTTTGACACGGCATAGTCAGCTCCCACTGCCAAGCCACCGCTTATGCCCGCGAGAGATGAT
The DNA here is from genome assembly GCA_964513245.1 of uncultured Candidatus Bathyarchaeia archaeon. Taxonomy (GTDB): domain Archaea; phylum Thermoproteota; class Bathyarchaeia; order Bathyarchaeales; family DTEX01; genus CAZELO01. The sequence continues at coordinate 1,614 of CAZELO010000012.1, forward strand.
ATGTTTACTATTCTTCCTACTTTTTTCTCCTTGAAGTACGGCAAAGCGGCTTGACACAGCAAAAAAGGACCGCGAAGATTCACAGCCAGAGTTCTGTCCCACTGGCGAACCGTGAGACCATCAAAACTCGTAGGGGACATTACACCTGCATTGTTAACAAGGACATACGGGCTTCCAAAGACCCTCAAAGACCCTTCTACTATGCTCTTAGCGCCCTCGGGATCTGAAACATCCGCCTCGACAAAACATGCGTTTTTGCCTATTAACCTAGCCGTTTCTTTTCCTGCTGCCGCATCGACATCGTTCACGACTATGGCATATTGTCTTCTAGCCAGAGATAGAGATATGGCGCGTCCTATCCCGCCTCCAGCACCAGTCACAATGGCTACCTTCATCTAATCAATCCTCGCACGGTTTCCACAATCTTCTCAGCATTTACCATAACCACAGCCTCCAAGTTTTTTGCGTAGGGCATTGGCACATCCAACCCGCCCAAGCGCACGGGTTCCACATCCAAAAAATCAAAAGATTTTTCACACGTCATAGCAACGATGTCGCTTCCGACGCCTCCGCGTGCAATGGCGTCATGGACAACCAGAAGGCGACCGGTTTTCCTAACTGAGCCCAGTATCGTCTCTTCATCAAGTGGCTGGAGAGTGCGGGGATCAATCACTTCAGCTTCTATGCCATGTTTGAGATGCAACATGTCTGCTGCACGGAGTGCCTCATGAACCTGTGCACCTAGGGCTACTATCGTTATGTCCTCGCCTTTGCGCTTGATGTCTGCCACGCCAAACGGGATGACGTACTCTTCTTCAGGCACGGGTCCTTCTACCCCGTAAAGACGCTTGGACTCGATGAAGACTGTCGGATTGTCTTCCCTTATCGCATATTTGAGAAGCCCTTTCGCATCATAAGGCGTAGAAGGCATAGCGACCTTTAGGCCGGGAACGTGATAGAACCATGCTTCTAAACTCTGGGAATGATGTGGCCCTCCGCCCATTCCTGCACCACATTGAGTCCTTATGACGACCGGCAGGTGCGCTTTTCCACCGAACATGTACCTCATCTTTGCCGCTTGGTTCACGATTTGATCCATCGCGATCCCCGTGAAATCTATGTACATGATCTCTGCGACAGGCCTAAGCCCCACCAGCGCTGCACCGACTGACGCTCCTATTATGGCGGCTTCAGAGATCGGCGTGTTACGTACTCGTTCTTTGCCGAACTCTTGGAATAATCCTTTTGTGACTGAAAAGGCGCCGCCCAGAGGCCCCATGTCTTCTCCTAGCAGGATGACTTTGTCGTCTCGTTTCATCTCCTCACGCAGAGCTTCATTCACTGCTTGCCTGTAAGCGATGCGCCGTGTGGTTTCGTCAGGTTGAGGAAGCCCATTCCTCACCACGTAGGGGGACGTAAACAAGTCTTCTTTCACTTTCTCAGCCGATGGCTCGGGGCACGCCCGCGCGAATTCTTCTGCCTCATCAATAAGGGCACTAACGTTCTTGCTGAGTGTCTCCACATCACTCTCTTTGAGTATGCCTTTTTCAAGCAGGTATTTACTAAAACGTTTTATCGGGTCCTTTTTACGCCATTCTGCAACCTCATCTTTGCTTCTGTAAATCTCTGGGTCGCCTACATAATGCCCGAAATGTCGGTACGTTTTGCACTCTACCAACACTGGACCTTTTCCTCGTCTTACAAGATCATATGCCTTCCCAACACTATCGTACACTGCCAATACATCGTTCCCATCAACCACCATGCTAGGAATGCCATAGGCTTTTGCGCGTTCCGCTACATCTTTCAGGCGCATGGTATCCCAGGCCGGCGTTGATACAGCGTACTGATTATTTTCGCAGATGAATATGACGGGCAGATTCCAAATGGAAGCCAGGTTGAGCCCTTCATGAAAACTTCCTGTGTTCGTGGCTCCGTCACCGAAGAAACAAAGAACCACATTTTCCTTTCCCAGCAAACGGGACGCGAGACCGACACCAGCGGCGATTGGTATTCCAGCCCCAACGATTCCATTAGCGCCGAGGATGCCGAGTTCGAGAGCAGCGATATGCATCGAGCCGCCTCGTCCTTTGCAGTATCCTGCTTCCTTGCCGAGCAGCTCTGCCATCATTTTGCGTACGTCGCCGCCCTTGGCGATTAGATGCCCGTGTCCGCGGTGAGTGCTCGTTATATAGAATTCTCTGTCAATGCTTGCGCATGCGCCAACGGCGGTGGCTTCTTCTCCGATGTACACGTGTGTGGGTCCCCGCACTAGCCCTTCCTCGAATAAACTCATGACCCGTTCCTCGAAACGTCTGATGAGGAACATCTTCCGAAGCATCTCGATGAGCGTACTTTCTGCAAGCACAGTTATTTCTCCGTCTGAGTCTTATCGTAGCTTCCTTGTGTTACAGGCGGGGAAAACACATACAACACCTTGAGGGGCTCGTTTCCAGTGTTGTTTATGCTATGTTCAACGTTCGGAGGAACACATATACATATGCCGGAAGATATGCCTTCGGGAACACCGTCAAAATACATCTCGCCTTTGCCAGTCAAGACATAGAGTATCTCTTCTTCCTTCAGGTGCAGATGCGGAGGCGCATGAGTACGCGGGGGAAAAGTCGCTACGCCCATGCACATGTTACTTGCCTGACCGAAATTGGCAGGACCTATTATCATCTTATGTTTCCTACCAGGCAACTCCTTGGCTTCTACTTCATCCTCATGTATCGTGAAACGCTTGGCCATCTTTCAAATCTTCCTTTTCAATGTTCGTCTTGCAGCTTCAACTATGAAACGTTCAGACAGTTTATATTTTTCGTAAAGAGCCTTCGGTTCGCCTGATTCGCCGAAAGTATCTTGAAGCCCCACGCGCATCATGGGCACCGGATATTCTTCGACCAGAACCTCGCTGACGGCGGAGCCCAGTCCGCCATTTATGTTGTGGTCTTCACAGGTAACAACGGCTCCTGTAGCTTTAGCGGCGCGTACAATCGCTTCTCTGTCAATAGGCTTTACGGTGTGCACGTCCAGCAAGTATGAACTTGTTCCCTCTTTCTCTAAGACCGCTACTGCCTTAACTGCTTCGGCAAGTATAGGTCCTGTGGTCATGATTGCAACGTCCGCTCCTGTTTGCAACACATGAGCCTTTCCAAGGGTGAACCTGAAACTTTCCTCGTAAAGTACTGGCATCGGGTTACGTCCAAGACGCATGTAAACAGGTCCCTCATACTTAGAGATCGCGCGTGTTGCATGAACCGCCGCTTGAGGATCAGCAGGCACCATGATGACAATTCCCGGAATGCTCCGCATTATGCCAACGTCCTCAGTTCCTTGGTGTGTTACGCCGTCCCACCCGACTTCGATTCCTCCATGCGTTGCGACTATTTTGACGTTAAGATGGGGATATGCAATTGATGTTCGGATTTGTTCACATGCACGCATAGCGGCGAAACACGCGTAAGTACTGGCAAAAGGTATCTTGCCTACCATCGCAAGTCCTGCGGCAACACCAAACATGTTCTGCTCGGCGACGCCTACATTGAATGCACGTTCAGGAAACCTCTTAGCAAAAAAATATGTGCAGGTGCTTCTGGATATATCTGCGTCAAGGACTACAATTTGTGGGATCTCTTCTCCGATCTCCGCGAGGGTTTTCCCGTATGCTGAGCGTTGCGTCAATCTGTCGCCAATCTTCACGTTGCGTCACATCCGAGTTCCGATAGGGCTTGCTTCAACTGTTGATCGTTGACCCATTTTCCGTGCCAGCCAACCTCGTTCTCCATAAAGGAGACTCCCTTACCCTTAATGGTGTGGGCAATTATGCACGTGGGTTGACCCATTGTTGCTTCCGCGTTTTCTAGGGCGCCAGTTATTTCTTTGATGTTGTGCCCGTCAACTTCTACGACGTTCCAGCGGAATGCGCGCCACTTCTCAACCAAAGGGGCAACCTCCATTATTTCCTCAACACAACCGTCGACTTGAAGGTGATTGTAATCCACAATCGCTGTGAGATTAGCCAGTTTGTAATGTGCGGCGCTCATGGCGGCCTCCCAAACTTGTCCCTCTTGGAGCTCCCCGTCGCCAAGAAGCACGTAAACTCTGTAATCTTGATCGTCAAGTTTGCCGCCCAACGCCATACCTACACCTATTGAGAGCCCGTGACCTAGAGAGCCCGATGTGGAATCAACTCCCGGAGTTTTCCTCATGTCCGGATGCCCCTGAAGAAAACTGTCAATCCTGCGCAGCGTCCACAGGGCTTCCACCGGAAAATAGCCTCTTTCAGCGAGTGCAGCATAAAGCACTGGGCATGAATGACCCTTAGAGAGGATGAACCGATCCCTTTCAGGCCATTTTGGGGTTTCCTGGTTCACCCGCATCCAATAGAAATAGAGAACAGAGAGTATCTCCGCTGCGGAAAGCGAACCGCCAGGATGCCCTGAACCCGCGGCATTGATCATCCTCAACACTAAGCAACGCAGCTTACGCGCTTTTTCTTCCAGACGTTTTATCATTTGTCCGTCAATGGCTTCGCGTCTTCTTTTCAAGGCTTTCTACCACGCTTAGAACATGTGGATCGTGCCCAGGGAAGATTATATCTCCTTCTCTTCGGATTCTTTCCATGGCATTGAAGCATTCCAGAAGGCATGAGTTGAAACCGACAGGCAAGTCTTCTTCGATATTGCGGTACATGAAAACAACGTCCCCTGTTATTATTGCATGCCCAAAGTTTGAATCAAAACGCACGCTTTGATGACCAGGCGTGTGTCCGCCTGTCCAGAAAAGATGTAGCCCGGGCAGTATGGTTTCATCGCCGTCCACGATATGGGTTCGGTCTTTGTACTCGTTGACCAACTTCTTGACATGGCTCTTGTATGTGAACTTTGAAAACCAAGGATGCGGCGGATTAAGAACCGTTTCAAGTTCTTTCCTTTGGACATAGAAATGGGCATTCGGAAACTCGTATGCTGTAGGAGAAAAATGGTCCCAATGGAGGTGGGTAACTACTATGTGGGATATCTCTTCACGTGTGACTCCTGCTCTGGCTAGTGCCTTTAGCGGTCTTTCATGGTCGTTCTGTTTCATGGTAGGCGAAAATCTTCTCCCATCAGAGTAATCCACACCTGTGTCCACCAAGACGTTGTTTTGCCCATCCCGCAGAAGCCAGAAATAAGAGCAGATTGGCACCTCCTCGGAAGGGTCACCTAAATAATAAATTCTGGGTCCAGGTTCAACGCTTTCACAGACCTTAAAAACCTTGAAACTGAACATAAGCATCCATCTCAGTAACGAAGATGTTTCCTTTTGCCAAGATGTCGTTTCGCGCCGCTTTCAACGCCGATCTACCCAATACTAATTTCTGTCCCCTATTTTAGTTGTATGCACACTCGGAAGCAGCTGAAGGAACCAGAAGGCAAACCGCATACTCGTTTTTTAATGGGGAACGTTTCCATACTGGCGAACACATATTTCTGAGTAATGTCCTATTTCTTGTTGATTCCATGAATCAGCCAAATGCGGCTCTTCTGTCTGTGCTGAGCCCGTGGTACGAAAGCTTGAAGGACCCCGCCGAGGCTCAGAGGCGGGTTCTGTTAAATCTGGCTAGAACTTATGCTGAAACAGATTACGGCAGAGGACATAGCGCGTCAGATGTTCGCGACATGGCCGGTTACAGGCAGAGGTTCCCGGCAATCGATTACCCCGAGCTCAGGGGGCATCTCGAAGAGGTGAAGAAAGGGAACTACCGGGCTTTCCTGTCTGAACCGCCGCTCTGCTGGGTCATGACAAGAGGTTCCACAGGCACCGCGAAGGTGCTGCCTGCAACGAAGACCCATCTTGAGCAGATACTTTCTTGTGGGGCCCGCGCACTTGCGAATTACGTAGCAAGAACACGTGATGCCGAGATCTCAGCGGGAAAGTTCTTGAATTTGGGTTTGCCTTCAAGGGTGCACAAAATAGACATGGACGGCCAGAGCCGCTCGTACGGATACAGTTCAGGCACATATGCACGGCTCCACCCAACATTCGGAGGCACAAGCCTAGTTCCTTCGCAAGAAGAGATAGATGCACTTGGCCCGGGAATTGCCAGAGAGGATTGGGAAAACCGGTTTGAGATGGCATATGAGAAGGCATCCGCGGAGAGGGTGACGGCTGCTATAGGTGTTGCCCCAGTCATACTTTCTTTCGCAAGGTTTGTGAAGCGGAGACATGGAAAATCGCCCAAGGACCTTTGGAAGATCAGAGCCCTCTTCTGCACAAGCGTCCGCAAGATCCAGTTCAGGTATGCGCCGAATCTTCGGAAGTATTATGGTGAGGTTCCGGTGGTTGAGATATACAGTGCGACTGAGGGTGTCTTCGCTCAGCAGATTGATGACTTGCCGTATGTCACGCCTAATTATGACAAGTACCTTTTCGAAGTTGAGACCGGCAGAGGGCTGAAGATGCTTCACGAGTTGAAAAGGGGCGAGTGGGGAAGGCTTATCGTCTCTTCATGCATGTTCCCAAGATACGACATCGGCGACATGATCGAGTCCGCCGGCAAGAATTACTTCCGCGTATTCGGCAGAGCAAAAACTCTGCACATCTTGGAACACAGGCTGCACAGGCTATTATTTGGCTGGGCTCTTTAGGGACGAGGGCTCCGTTTCCTCGCGTTGGTGTATGCTATGACGCCGACTGCCGCGATTATCAAGCCTAGAACGATTAGGAAGAAGGGCCACACATCTCGGAAAGATATTGCTTGAACGGTAGCCAAGTAGAAGGTAACGCCCAAGAATATGAGGAACAAACCGCCTACTAAGGCGCCGTACGGGCTGCTTTCCTCTTTTTCGTGCTTCTCTCCTTTTTCAGACTTTTCGCTCTTCTCTTTCTTTTCTTGTTTTTCGCTTTTTTCAGCCTTCTCTTTTGCGACTTCAATCCGAGGCGGTCTGCCAGTGCTCAGATCCGCGCCGCAGTTTGAACAGAAACGTGTGTCAGGCGCAACCTCTTTGCCGCAACGTGGGCAGTAAGGCATACTCTTCACCTTAAATCAATATCTGCGGACTGCGTATATAAGCTGTAGTTCTGAAAGTTGAAGGAACCGATTGCTACCTGAGAGTGAGAGACAGAGGGTCCCTCTGCTTTTACGTTATTTGGACATTTGCTTCTTCTACTGTTCTAAAGTGTAGTAATATAACTCTGCAGACGAATACGTCTCGTGCGAACCTGAAAAAGAAAGGGGCGAAAGACATTGAGAAAGTTTTGGTACGCAGCTATTGCAGTAGCCGCCTTAGGTATCTTCAGTGTCTGGTACTTCGTGCTTAGTCCTGAGCTGATAAAGGAGGGCTTCGAAGGTGGACTTGGCGAATGGGTTACAGACGCGGATGTCCCTCTTGACCCGAACAACCCCGGTCAACCCGTGGAGTGGAACATAACACGTGTGTCAACCATTGCGCGTTCAGGGCAGTACTCGTTGAAATTCTTTATTGATGGCAGACAGGACGACGGAACGATCTGGATCGAAAGAAAAATCTCTGCGAACAAGAATGCCCAAGTCCAAGTTGGAGTTTCCTTCGAATTCTACAGCGAGAGCCAAAGCTTCAACACGATAGCGGCTGTCTGCGTCTATGCCGGCACAAGCAGTCCAGAGGCCGAAATAGATCTCGCGGTTCTCGGAGCCGCCAACCAAGTTGCGGGCTGGAAAAAGTACACGCACTCCGCGGTTGTTAACACGGATTCTGCTGGAGAGGTTTGGGTTGCCGTGGGGATTTCGGTGCGCTGGGAGACTCTCATGACGTATTATGTGGACGATGTTGAGGTGGAAATCAAGTAGCGCAGAAACGGGTATTCTTGCGCCCTTAAAAAAGTATATATCCATACTAGGCATGTTTAGGCTTGAAAAAGAAGCGGCAGTGAACGCCTATGCGTGACAGCGAAGTTGTTAAAGTCGGGAGCCTCGTCAAGCAATTCGGGGACGTCACGGCTGTGGACAACATTTCGTTTCAAGTTGCCAAAGGCGAAATCTTCGGTTTGATAGGTCCAAACGGCGCGGGCAAGACCACAACCCTCAGGGTTCTCGCCACCCTCCTTCTGCCCACAAGCGGTCACGTCAGCATATTGGGTCACGATGTTGTTGAGGAATCCAACAAGATTCGCCCGTTGATCTCGTACCTTGCTGAGGATGCGGGAACCTACAGAAACCTCTCGGGTTACGAATACCTTTCAATAGTTGCCAAAGTATACTTCGAGTCTCGCGTTGATGCCGAGGCGGTAGCCGAAGAAGCCGTGAAGATCTCAGGTCTAGGTGAAAAGGTAGCGGACAAGATGAAGACCTACAGCAAAGGCATGAAACGCCGTGTCCAGCTCGCTAGAGCCCTCATGACAAAACCTAAGCTTGCCATACTGGACGAGCCCACATCAGGTCTCGACATCTTTCATGCCCAGCACGTGAGGGGCATCATCAAGGGTCATGTCGCTGAAGGCGGCGCCGTTATCCTTTCCAGCCACAACATGCTTGAGGTCGAGTACCTGTGCTCGAAGCTGGCGTTCATTCACAAAGGACGCATAGCCATCGAAGGCGAGCCGCAGGCAATCAAGATGAAATATGGGGCCTCGAACCTTGAAGAGGCATTCTTGGAGGTTATTGCAAAATGGGAAAGCTGAAGCCGCTAGTTGAGAAAGAAGTTAAGGACTTGCTCAGAGACCCGCGGATATACATAGGTCTGATAGTTCCCATCATAATGCTGCCGTTGATGGGTTTCGCCATCTCAGCAGCTACGCAGAGCGCCCAAGAGGTCGGCTTGAAAAGTCTCAAATTGGCTCTCCTCGACTATGACGGGACACAGACAAGCGCAGGCTTCAAGACACTGCTTACCAATATGGGCTTGAACGTTTCAAGCGTAGTTGCAGACAACATCCCTGACGCACTTGACGAGGCAAAGGCTGCTGGCTCCAAGGTTCTGCTTGTTCTTCCCCAAGGCTTTGAGGATAATCTGACCGCCTTCAAAAAGGCTGGAGTCAGCGTCTATTCCGTCGTTGACAGCATGGGGCTAGGGTCCATAGGCGCGTATTCTGTGATAGATGGGGTCTTGGAGAAGTCTTCAGAGATACTCAGCGCTGAACTGATTTCAGAGCTGGACCCGAACGCTGATCCAGACACCATCAGAACCCCTTTGAACATAACGAGATACAGCATAGTGAAAGACGTAGTCATGCAAGTTCCCCCGCAAGCCCTTTTCAACCAGCTGTTTCTGGGGTATGGCATCATGGTGCCCATGGTCCTCTTGATTCTAGCCATGACGGTAACGCAGATAGCCGCGACCGCAACCGCCGTCGAGAACGAGGAGAAGACCCTCGAAACGCTTTTGACTTTTCCCGTTAACCGCTACGACATACTTGTAAGCAAGCTGCTAGGCTCGTCCGTAGTGGCTATTCTAGGCGGCATCATGTTCACAGGCGGCTTCTTCCTATACTTCGAAGGAGCATTCAGCATGGCAAACCTCGGATTGGACGTTGGAACGGCCCTTCCAAGCTTGCCTCCACCACCGCCAGTGGCATATGTGGTTCTCGCTGTCAGCCTGATGCTGGCAATTTTGTTCGTTACGTCTTTGGGCATAGTCATAGGCGCACTTAGCAGCGATGTCAGAATGGCTGGGTCCCTCATAGGCGTCGTCATTGTTCCAGTGTTGGTTCCCTCGCTTCTCATCATGTACGGCGACATGGGGGCGCTGCCTCTAGCGTTTCAGATTCTCGTGTACGCTTTGCCCACCTCCTACCCGATGATCATGGCTAAGGAGATGGTTATGGCAACAATACCCGTCGAAGTCCTATACGGCATCCCATACTCGGCAGCCTTAACGCTAATAGCACTGTATACGACAAGCATGCTGCTGGCTCCCGAGAAACTGCTGACGCTGCAATACAAGCTAAGGCTGAGAAGGATGAAAAAGAAAAAAGTTGGCGAACTCCAATAAGGCTTCAGAGTAAACGTTGGTTTTTCATTCGCCAAATGTTGTGGGGGCACTGAGCACCGTGTTCTTGTCTCTTTCCAGATAGCGGATGTACTGCTCGATGTATCCGCACTGTGGACACGCGTAGGCTTTGATGCCGACTCTCTCGCCCATCATGCCGGCTTCGCCGGGGGTCCAGTAGACGCCTGAGCCGTATGTCCAGATGGAAAGAGGCGAGTCCCTCTCTACCATGAAGCCTGCATGCATGATCGCGCCGCATCTGGGACAGCTCTTCTCCCTTGTGCCCGTCGTAGGCTGGGATCCTCCTGTTGGGGCACCGCAGCCTGGGCAGAAACGTGCAGCCTCAGGCAGTTCGCGTCCACATTTCTCGCAAAAAGGCATTTCACGTTCCCTCTCATAGTCGGCTGACAGTTGCAATACACAAATTATGGGGATTCTGAACGATTTAAGCCTTATCTACTGCGGCTATGGGTTCAGCGGCCTCTGAGGCGGCAGATCATTCCTTGTCCAAGTATTGAATTATGCCGCGTCTGCCATCCGTCAGCCACTCGGGGTCTTCTGCCGCGAGTTTTTCGGCTTGCCCTTCTTTGAGACCGGTCATTATCTCGCCCTTCAGCGTACGCAGAATCAGAAGTGGGGCGGGAAAATAGCTGGCGATCTTTGCCGTCGGCATCGTGTATGGCCAGTGGCGGTCGCTCAGCAGCCGGCGGTAGTTGACATCGCCTTTTAGAACAACCAAATCTAGACGCGCGAATTCATCATAGAGGGTCCTAGGCATCTCGCTGAAATGGTAGGGCGACGCCCAGAACCAGTCTGTCGACATGAGCAGCGCTCCTTTTGTCGATGCGCTTTGCATACGTTCGCCCAAGCTCCTTAAGATGCGGTTCTGGATTTCTCTATAGGACGCTAAGGCTTCTTTCACATCCTTAGGCATTGCGTCAGAAACAAAGAAGGGGTAGGGCTTCAGGTAGAAGGTTATCTTGTCCACCCAGCCCACTGTCAGCAGGAAGTCTGCCAGAAGAAGGTCGAATCCGAGCTCGGCTCCAACATTGTCATTTACGAAGGCTATATGCGCAAGGCGCCGTTGCTTAATGGCAACCAGCGCCCTAGAGAAATCGTTGATGAGGAGATTCTCGCGTTCCACCGTTGCCTGTCGGCTTCTAACTTCGTCCGCGATACGCTTGCTCAGATCAATGCGGTTTCCCCACAAGCTAGCATGCAGTAGGTTCTCGAAGCAAAGCGCTGGGTCGTTGGTCCTGCCAATAGCATCAGTCGCTAGGTTCAATGGCCCAAGGCTTTCCTCTAGCTGTTGCTTCTTAGCCCTTCGGAAAGGGTCGCGACCTCCAAGAGGCCCGGGCTGAAAGTATTCGACTGCCTCCAGCAGGCGGCGGTAGAAGTAAGTTTCTGCGAAGTACCAAGGGAGTTGAAGCCACGTTCTATTCGCGTATTTCTGCCAGCGGCTGTTCCATTTTTCCGTGTCGTCTGCTGGTTCGGTCAACGGTTCAATCTTTCTGTTGAGTATTTCATCTTCGAAACGGGTTAAGCGCTTGACAATGCGGCTTGGATAACTGTTGTCCGCAAGGACCTGCCGTATGATCTGGGGCTTCCGCTGCAGTATCGTCTCTTGGGCGAAGGAGCCGGGTTCAGAGGTCATCAAGAAATCGGGCAGTTCTTCGCCGCTTCTCAAGAGGTCTTGTCAGCTCCTTTTCTCCCTTTGTCACGTGGACATTTAGAGATGTCGGACCAGAAATAAAGTTTTCTTGTCTCAGTTGCGGAACCGAACGTTTTTTAGAATGTCTTCGCTTCTATGCTGATCTGCCGATGACGAAACAAAAAAGCCTGATGTGTGAAGAAGCAGGGGGTTATCTGAGGCAAAAACCAGCGGGGAGGAGCCATCTTTGAAAGCTGGCGGTTCACTGTTTTTCCGCCCGTTTCTCCATCAGCATGCTGTGTAGCCGCTCTACTTTCTCCCTTTCAACATAGCCTTTGTGGGGTCGGAAGCCTCCGGTGAAGCCCTTCGGAATGTGCAGTAGTTCGTGGATAACTGTCTTTTCTTTTTCCGCTGTGCTGAGGTGGTCGTAGTTTTCAGAGATAACCTCGATGACGTAGGCTGCCGGTCGCCTCAGGGATTCCTGCCATATTGGTGACAGCCCGTGGATACGTGCAATGATGCGCCTAGATTTTGAGCCCTTGCTGCGGTAGCAGTAAACGAATTGCGGCACAACGTGAAACATGTCCAGACTGTCCACGGCCTCGTCAGCCAATGCCTTAACGTCCGGAGCCTCAGAATACTCTAAGCCCAAGCTCAGTGTTTCCTCCTGTTCTGTGCAAGATATGTTGAAGGAATGTTTATGCCTTTTAATTTCTTTTGTTCTTGAAACCGTGGGCGTCTGTCCGGCATCAGCGTTACATTTGACAGCGGCGAACCTATACAGTGCTGGCAAGGGAAGGATACGTCATTTTGTGCTGTTTATCTTATATGGTAGAGGGTTATGAGGGCTGATTTGCCTAGGCATAAAATGTGAGCCCTTGTGGGCATTGTTTGCGAAAACTTTATTACCTATAGGTTGAATATTTCAGATTGTATGTGGTGCCATCAAAAAGGGTTTCGGGGGAAATAGAGAGCATGCCCCGTCCAGTCGGGACAATTGGTGAAACCAAGTTTAAGATTCTTGCCATAGTATACTTGAACGAGTTGCATGGGACCCCCACGTACGGCTACGATGTGTGGAGATTCCTCAAAAAAGTCTTTTACTGCTATCTGGATGAGGGAGACCTCCGCGACGTCTACCGTCACCTCAAAGAACTTGAAGGCTTCGGCTTAATAGCCCGTGGAACACGTCAAACGGTCAAGGGCGCCCCTCAACGTCAGCCCTACCTATTAACAGAAAAGGGCAAAGAGATGAAAGACAAGTTCACCAGATACGTAGACATACTATCAAAACAAAATTAAACTCCGAAGAAAAAAGTCACAATCAAATCGAAGTGACATAAGATATTGCATGTTGATGCTGCTTTGATTTCATGCATCTGTTTCTCAACACTGACACCAGGCTGCTGGAACCACGCCTAAACAAAGCAAAAATGTTTGCAAGGGAATTGTGCGGAGCGATGGATGTCAGCGCCAAAGCATTAAGAAAGGTTTGGTGCGAGCGAATCTGCGAGGGCTGAAGCTTTTTTGTTATACGCTGCCGCCGAGCAGTAGTGATGCGGCAACTGCGATTACTACGATTACTGCTGTTTGGAGGAATGTTACTCTCCAAGGTACTCTTGTCTTCTGGGAGCGATAGCGGACTAGGAAGATGCCTATGACACTGCCCACTATGCAGAGGGAAAGAACTATGTCAAGCGGCGAAGGCAGGACTAGATAAGCCATTATGGGCACTATGCCTGCTACGAAGGTGGTTACACCGCATAAGACTGCGGCAAAAACGTTTGTCCTGTTGATCGCTTTGTTCAGAACGCCGAATATCTCTTTGACCAAGAGAAGCGATTTGGTCCGCTCCTCTCTATCCGGGATGTCGCTTAGGCTGTAGTTCATCAGGTTCTGCAGCGTAATCATGTCTGCCAGATCCTCGGTTGTGCCGCCGAGCAGAAAACTTGAGAAGTTCGTTATGGCTACGGCTGCTAAAGTCAGAAGCGCCGCGATTGCAGTCGTGCTCATGGTCAACCCTGCGATGAAGGCTGAGAGAATGACCACGAGTCCTGTGATGGAACCGTCAGCCACACCTGCAACGACCTCGAGTATGGGTTCGCTTTTCAAAAGCAGATTTTTCCATTCGTTGCCCAGCTGGCTACCCTTCTCGGTTAGCTGGACTGTTTCGCCTTGATTGGTGATGAGTCCTTCAGAAGCCATCTCTTTCAGGGCTTCGTCCAAGTCATCCATTTCAACGGACATGTGGCGCTTGCTGATTTTGTCAATTCGATGCTTAAGCTGAGGCTTCTTCAGAGCGGTTCCTTTTGTGAGGTTTATGAGGATAAATACCCGTATTACGTCGGGTAACTCCTGTATCTCAAACGACAAACCAGTGATTCACCGTGTACTCTTTAAGATGGAAGACGAAGGTTAATAAACTTTTGTGCGGTTCAATTCAGACTTTCCTTTTTTGTGTTGTGGAGTAGATACTTGATGTATCTGGACCATGCTTGAAAATAACCTCGCTCGAAGCTTGTGTTCAACGGTCTCTGTAATGTTACTCTGAAGGATTTCTGCGCATCTCGAAGTTCGTCTTCATCATAGTTGCTCGCCTCCAGTATGTATGGTTGGACCGAGGAAGACCTATCCCTTAAGGCATCTATCATTCCCATCAAGGCATTTGCGTATCCCGCCCGCCACTTCTCGTCCAACTTCATTTCCTCAATCTGATTCACCAGCCTCTCAGCCGCCGACCACTTTCTTTCCTCAAGCAACGGAAAAAACTGAAGCAAAGTCTTCTCGAAGAGAACCCTCCACTTCCCATAAGCCTTGTGATACCGGCTTATGTGAGCATTTAAACCGCGTTCACTACTGATTTTTCTTCCGCACAGTTCGCAGAACACCATACCCAGACAGCTCGCAAATCTTTCTCCAGAAGGTTAATCTACCTAATGGTTATTTACCTTTTCGCTAATTCTCATCGCAAACACTGCAGCTGAAACTGAAAGAACGAGCAGCCATGATGGGCAACAGGCGCGGCCAGCCCAGAAACGCAATGTGGGTTCGCACGATTGGTTCAGAGGCATATTTAAGTACAAAGCAGAGGAACCCTGAGAATCTAAAATAGATGACGCCATTCGAATTTTAACTTAAACACTTGACCTCGACACACATGCCAAGAATGTTCGGGACTTCAGCCTCAAGTATTTTCTTTCTTTGCCCTTTTTTGTTCGGCTCGAAGTGTAAAGGATAATGTTTTTATATGTAGGTGAAGAAATTTTTAGTGATCTGCTATCTGTTTTAGAGAAGAGACGGGTTAATCAGAACAGAGGGGCTTTCCGCTCAATCGGATGGTAGATTGACATTTCCTTGAGTTGAGATAGACATGAACGGACGTAGAAGTAAGGTCCGGTTTTCACAACGAAGTAGAATAGAAATCATGGCTTGCATACTCAACTGTGCCAACCCGGTCTCAAGAAAAACCAGAATCCTATATAGTTGCAACCTCAGCTATCAACAATTGAAATTATACCTGAAATACTTGGCTGAAAACGGTTTCCTGCGAATTAGAGAACAGAAAAACAAAACGATTTTTGAGGCAACCGAGAAAGGCAAAGAATTTCTAAAAGACTACCACGAGATCAAAGGAATCATAGAAAAATCCCATGACATATAGACTTGATCCCAGAAACAACGGATGAACTCTTGTTAGAGAGATGGTTGGGGAGTATGGGGTAGGCTAAACACATGTTGAAGGATTAGAGAAATATCGGCGTCTTCTCTTTCCAGAGTTGTATTGACCATTGTTTCTGCCTAAAATGAAGGGCCTAAGGCATGATTATTGCACGATCTCGGCGGTTGCAAATCTTTGCGCGACTCTGGTTACTCTGAACTTGACGTGATCGCCCACCTTGGCGCCAGAGACGAATATTATGAAGCCTTCGATCTTGGCTATACCGTCTCCTCTACGGCTGAGTTCCGTGATGTCAGCTTCATATTCTTCTCCTTCTTTGACTGGCGTTGGTTTCGAAAAACCGCCACTTCTGTATCCTCTGCTACCATAACCTCTGCTTCCGTAGCTCATTCTATTCACCTCGCTAATTCTTGCTCACTCGGATTACAGGAATTGAAAGAGGCAAAACGCTTCGCAACGTCTGATTTTTTCCTCGTCCAGTCCTGACCGGTGACAACACAACAAGTGATATGCGTGTATATTAATGTAGTGTGTTACAGCTCAAACCTGTCTCATCCCAGACAAAGCGCAGAGAGCATGCACGATTCTGTTTGGCTCTAGCGAAGGAAAAACGTGACCAGATCTCTATTTGCTTCAACCCTACTAGATTTTGATGAGAAAAACCATGTTCTTGGCATAGATCTTTTTTTCGTTTCTAGAATGATTTCTACTTTGTGAGGTAGGTTTTGTGGGGTCAGTCACTTTCACTATTTTACTTAAATGTTTTTGTGGGCATCTGACAGCTATAACCTTCTTGTCTTCGCTGATCCACACTATCTTGGCCTTATGATCCTCAGGACATTCGTAGATGTCTCCAACCTTCAACTGCATTCTTCCTACCTCAGAATATTCTTTCATTGCGATTTATCAGACGTAGATGATGTTCCATTTTGATTTTGGGATTATGCTTTGTGGTTTCTTCTAATCGGAACGCGCCACCTTGATGTTGTTCGTAGTTGAATTCATGACGCTTATTTTCCCATGTTTTCTAACTCTTAACTGTCGTTCACCTCTAAACCAAGTGACGTACGCATTATTGATTTGAATAAAGTCATGGACAGTAACTGCCTTTATCTGAGGCCCGAATAGACTTAGATTAATAGTGCCCGTTTCATCAGCAATCAAGGCGTCTGCCAAAATAGTGAAGAGGCCGGATCCCGTCGGGGTCCGAGTTGGCTGCGATACTCGTAGAACTCGCGCGTTTATGTTAAGGCGTTTCATTCCAATCTTTAAATCTCTAATCTTGACGTCGCTGGATTTAGTTCCTTGCGAAAGGGTTCTCATTGTAAGCAGTCTACAAACAAATTCTTTAAGCGAGTTCACTTCTTCGTTCAGAAATTGCTCAGAGATGCTGAATTGTCCAACGACATCCCGACCTTTGGTTATGAGAAAGATTGAGTGGTTCTGTCCTCTCAAGCGACATTCAATTGCCAGTTCCCCGCACTCACATTTTCCATGCTGATAAACCGTAAGAAGACTTTTGAAAAACTCATCCGAATCAACCCTATATTTTATTGAAACTTTGGCAAGATACTCCAAAAGCTGAATGTCTGCTTGTGAACGACGCCTTCCGTTAGACCGCCCTCGCACACTGTCAAATCGATATCGCATCTTGTCTTCTCCCTCTTATCGCTGTTTCACGTGATTTCCAACGTCTTCATTTTCGCCTTAGCCTGCACCATATTCTTCGTTCTTGTGCTGATTTTGCTCGCATTTAGTTCTTTTCTGACTTTCAAGCCTGAAACGGTTCTTTTCCTCTTCAGGTTCTTTGCAACCCAGTTCTTCTTCTTCCACCTTTTGAGAGCCCTCTGTTTCTTCTTTCTTTCCTTCGCCGCCTTCTTCAACTTTCTTTTCTCCCATTTCGTCTTTTTTCGAGATATCCAAAAATAGTACGCTCTAAGCATCACGGATGCCTGTTCGCATCTTTTTTTCTTTTGGATATAGATTTAATGCCAATCTTTTCAGCCTTCCTTTGACCGATTGACTTTTGGGCTCTGTTCTTATCTTGTGAGGTAACCCTTGCTTCTTAACCAGTCTGTTTGATTCCTTTTGTATCTCCAGCAAATGTCGCCCCTTATGTCGGATTGAAAGTCCCATGGAGAAACTAGAACTGTGTCTCCTAAACGGATCCAGACTCTTCTCTTCAATTTTCCTCTGATTCGGCAGACACGTTCATGACCGTCTTGGCACTTCACCAAGATTCGGTCAAAGCCAAGCAGTTTAACAGCTGTTCCTAATACGTCGGTGGCAGCTGGTAATTGCATTTTGCTTATGTCATCTTCGCTGATAACCTTCCGTTTGCCCATCTTTTTCACCGTCTCGACCGTCTCAAGCTCTTGATTTCTGTTTGTTGTCTACGTAGGTTTTGCTTCCTTTTTGCTTCTTAATTGTGCAATGGAGTCTCACAGATGACTGGCATTTCCTGCAGTTGGTCACTAGACCTGCTCTTAGTTTACACACTTGCTTCTAACCCCTTTGGTATCACTATGAAAAGATCCAGTTATTCAGTAGGACAAACCTACAGCATAAGAGAAGACTTTTCAGTAATAGTAGATGCGCTTCCACCCTTATAAAGGCGCAGGTGAAGCCCTTTGGCAGCTGCCTGTCAAATCAAGGACAAAAAGTTCCCCTCTGGGTGCCATGCTTTGTTGAACAATGCGGGTTCCGTATCGTCAAACAAGACAGACCAGACTTTTGTGGTGCAATGAAATATTCGCATTGTGACACAAATTATAGCTTGAACCGCCATCCATGGTTGGTGCCGGGGGCGGGATTCGAGCCCGCGACTTCTGGACTTGGTGCGCTTGCCCTTTTGTTCTCCAGATTATGAGTCTGGCGCCCAAACCAGGCTAGGCTACCCCGGCTACTATTTGGACTACCTCGATACATTTTATTTACGCTTCCTGAAAAACATTAGCTCGTCTTTCTGGCATATGTATTCAAAGCCTGTCTCGAGCAGAGATTTTATTTCTTCAGGTTTGCTTGCTACGTTCACTGTGAACTCGTCGCCGTACTCTCCGAACATCGTTCTTTCGACAGTTATGTAGATTTTGGTGTTCTTCAGGGTTTTGGATCTTGCTTCAGTGCCTAGGCTTCAGTGTTTTCATTAACGGTGAGAGTTGGGGGTTGTCCTTTGAGGAGCTGATGCTTTGGCTTGGAGAAAGAGCTGAAGGGAGGTGCTGTTGAATTAGATGTTTTCTATGGTCTTTTCTGTCAAAAAACAAAAATGTCTCTTAATAGAGTTCGAACCTCGCCCGGTCCACATCAAGATAGTTCCTTTTCGGAAAAACAGATTGAATTTGGGTTTTTCTGCTGAGACTACTTTTCAAGGAGTACAGTATAACAGTATCTTGAAGTTCAAAGAGGATATCTTAACAGACCTCAGAGAATTCATGATGGTGAACATGCGTCTCGGACCTGAAATAGTCAAACAAACGATTGAAGACACAAGCAGGTTCATTAGAAGCTCTAATCCAGCTGTAACCAGCCAAGCAATCTCTCTATCTGCTCGCGGCTGCTCATACATTTAGCTCCTCGATATATATCTCATCGCAATAGCTTTTGGCACCTTTGGACGTAGCGAAGTCACATTACACGTGAGCACAAGTATTATAAATAATCTCGGCACAACATTATTTTGTTGTAGGGGTTGCCGAAATTTGAATGGGAAATCAAGTATTATTCTGTTATTGGTCGTTTTGTTCTTGGGTTCTCTGTTTGTTGGGGGAGAAACTAACTTTGTTTCTGTAGCCAAAGGTGACGGGGACGTTTTTGATGTTTACTATTTCTATGGGCAGGAATGTCCTTCCTGTGTAAGAGTTGAGCCTTTTCTTGACGAGATTGAGCAGAAATATCCTTTGCAGATTCATAAGTTTGAAATTTTTAACAATGAAGAATATCTCTCGCTTTTCAATGACTACTGTACTAAGTACGGTGTCCCTTCGGAGAATAGGGGAGTTCCTACAGTCTTTGTCTCCGATGCCTACTTTGTTGGTGCTCTTCAGATTTTTAGTGGCTTTGAAGAAGGCGTTAAGACGGCGTTGAAGGAGGATCCTAGATTTCTGAGTCAAGAAGAGGCACCTGCAGTCAGCAGCCCATCCACCTTCACTGTTATTGTCACCAGTTCAATTCAAATGTTCTTACGTAGTTTCCAAGCAGTCGGCCTACCGCTGTTGGCCATCGCGTTCTCATATCTTGCTCTTTCCTTTGTGAAGCGGAAGAATTTAGGGGGCAAGTTGACGGGCGTTTCTGGACGCGGGCTTCTGTTGATTTCTCTATCCCTTTCGACTGTATTCCTTGTTACTGTCACAGGTCTTTGGACTGGGCACGCTGGGATTGTTTCAGATGAGGTTTCTCCTGTAGCCGAGCAGCAAACAGATGTTAGTCCCGTTGATAGGTCGCCGAGCTTGGACATTTCAGCCTTGAATGCTGAGGCTGAACCAGACCGAAGATGTTCTAATTCTACCTGCACGACTTGTGGCGTTGATTCGGGGGGAGATGGTTCATCAAAGAACAGCGGCGTTACCTACGATTCTCAGGGCATAGTTACTCTCGCTTCTCAATCTTCTAGTGTAGAAAGTTTCATAACAGATACGGGTCCAGAATTAGACTTCTATCAACCGTGCGATGGCGGAGATAATCTGATTGTATTTTCCATAGAGATTTTTGATATAAATATTACTGAGATAAAATCAGCCACTCTCACTTTAAGAGTTTGGGATGTGGACATACCAGGCACATCCTCATGTGGACCTGAAATAGATAATGTTTTCTTCAATGGTGCCTATCTTGGGTACCTGACCGGGGCTAACGGCCAATGGAGTACATGCGCATTTGATGTTGATCCTTCATTGGTCGTTGATGGGACCAATATAGTTCAGATTTTTATCGATACAACTGGCTCAGGATGCTGGTGTGTCGAGGTTGACTGGGGAGAATTGGCAGTTGAGACAGGGATTGATCTGAAGATAGAATCAAAAGACATCTCTCTATCAACTCCTTCTAGAAGAGGAGAGGAGATTACAGTGACTGCAAAAGTACATAATGTAGGGGGAAAAGAAGCTAAAAATGTGAAGGTCAAGTTTACAGATACTTTCTTAGGTTCAAAGTTTGGCGAGGAAACTACAATCATACCTTCAATTCCAAGCGGTGGTGAAGCCGAAACTTCCATAAAGGTAATTGCATGGGACTTGGGCAAACACAAGTATACGGTCGTTGTTGATCCTGATGATGATATTGAGGAGACTGATGAAGGAAATAATCGGGCCGAGACCCATACGATCAGTGGCACAATAAAAGAAGCTGTAAGCGGCACTGAACCTCTCAAACGCGTGAAAATAGTATATTCAGAAAAAGAGGGTGGCACTTGGCAAACTAAGTATACAGATTTCACAGATGATGAGGGAAGATACAACATAATTGTGAATCTGGATGCAATCACAGAAGGAAAGCCGGGTAGGGTAAATGCAACACTTGAATTTTCCCCTGATTACAAAACCACTAACACCAAAATCAGAGTTATTCATGATTCAGAATGGGGTGCTGCAAGTGCACCAGCAGCAGCCGCTAAACCATTAACTAAGAGCGTTGATGTTGCCGCTTCTGTAGAAAAAGATACTGACTATCCGAACAAAGACATATCATTCAATCCACAGGAGGGAGGAAGCACCTATCAAGCAGTTACAAATGCTTATATCTACTTCTCAGGTCGAACAGTTAATTTTGAGCCAGCTGGCAGGCTTGACGTGGAAGTTGCAGATAACGACTACCAC
Source organism: uncultured Candidatus Bathyarchaeia archaeon (assembly GCA_964513245.1). Lineage (GTDB taxonomy): Archaea > Thermoproteota > Bathyarchaeia > Bathyarchaeales > DTEX01 > CAZELO01. The sequence continues at coordinate 22,704 of CAZELO010000012.1, forward strand.
ACTTCTTACTATAGTCCCGGAACCAATACTTTGCATCTACATCACACCAGACTTGTTGCAGGTCAGGGATATGGAAAGCACTCTATTGCACATGAATATGCGCATAGAGTATCTAGTGGCTGGAATATGCCTTACGGGCCGGGCGGTCCTGGCGATGGAACAGGAGAAAACGGTTTAGACGAGAATTGGGCTAATTTTGGTTCATGTTTGGCTCGAAATGATCCAGATCCACATGGTAGTGCGGGGTGGGTACTCAACCTCAACACCAACACTATTCTTGTAACAAATGATAATTACTGGGCTTGGTCGTTGGCTGATGTCTGGTGGGAGCTTGACAGCAGTGCTATAGATGCACCCAATAAAGTCGTTGGAACCTTAATGAAATACCATCCCACAACAGTAGAGCAATTCTTTGTTAACTACACAAACGAGTACCCTACAACCAATGTTACTCTGGTGAAAAGGGTTTTTCGTCTTCACGGATACAATGTGACCGGCTGGAAGGGTCGCGGAGGCGTTGATCCCTATGTATTCACAGGCGAATATAATGATTATAAAGTCGATGTTGATGGAGACGGTTTAGCAGATTACCTGAACATCAACGTAGGGGTAGACATCGCAACTGCAGGGAACTATTATGTATACGGATATTTAACGTCGGAAGGGGCAAGTGGTTACTGTTTTGCCCTGAATTATTCTTATCTTGATCCAGGGATTCAGAATGTCACTCTTAGTTTTGATGGATTTTGCATTACTCAAAACAAGCTAAACGGTACATATTCTCTTGTGGATCTGTACTGGGAGAATGAGGATGGCAGCTTAGCTGACTATCGTACAAGTGCTTACAACACGTCAACAAGTTATGACTACAGAGAGTTTCAGATGGCTGATGTTTTTCCAACAGGCACGTACGCAGATTTTGGCAGAGATACAGATGGAGATGGACTCTACAACTATCTAACCATAGAAGTAGAGCTCAACGCCACAGCTGAAGGAGAATATCTGATCTACTGGAGCTTACATGATAGCCTTGGAAATCCTATTGCTGATGCTGAAAATTACGCGGCTCTGAGTGTTGGCGTTCAATCTGTCAATCTCAATTTCGATGGAGTATCTGTATATGCGAACGGCGTGGATGGCCCTTACATTCTAAGCGGTCTCGTTATATTTGATAGCGACTATTATCCCATCTACAGTGACCCTACTCCATTTAATACCTCAATGTATAGTTACACAGACTTCCAAAAGCCAAATGCATCTTTTACAACTCCAATAACAGACTACGGTGCGGATACAGATGGTGATGGACTTTACGACTATCTGATGGTTGATGTAAGTGTAAATGTCACTTCACCCGGCGACTATTCATTAGTCGGGTACCTATACGACAACACGGGATACTACATCACCCCCGCAAATAATTATACCATTCTCGATGCGGGGGTGCAAATAGTAGAGCTAGAGTTTTACGGTGAAAGCATTTACCGAAACAGAGTCAACGGACCGTACAACTTAACATTGGAGCTCTATGATAGTGCAGGTGCTCTCATTGGTAGAATGGCTTATACATCCTCATCTTACAACTATGCCCAATTCCAAATGATTCAAGAGGACTACTTCAACATCACCTTCGCTGATTATGGAAGAGACACCAATGGCGACACTCTGTTTGATTACTTGACTATTGAGATGAACATGTCGGCCATTGAATCCGGAATTTATCATTTGAATGGCTACCTTTATGATATAAATGGCAGTCTTGTCGCTTTTGCTGGTAATAGCTCTTATGTAAATGACCAAACAACAGTTCAAATTAACTTCGCAGGAAAAGATTTGTGGAAAACCAAGTTTATAAACGGAATGTATATCTTAACTCTTGAGATATACAATGAGACTTATACAGATCGAATTGAACTAAACAATGTCTATACCACGCAAGCCTATAATTACACTCAATTCCAACCTTCAACAGCCTATTTCACAGACGTGTATTCTGACCATGGTACCGACACGGACGGGGATGGGTTGCTTGATTATCTAACTGTGGAGGTGGGAGTAAACGTTACCCAATCTGGGGACTATACCCTATCTGGGTACCTCTACGATGCAGAGGACAATTATATCGCAGAAGCTCACAATACAACTTTTCTTGCTTCAGGAAGCTCTGTTACATTATATTTTGATGGCGTTACGATCTATGCACATCAAGTGGATGGACCTTACAATCTAAAGTATGTTAACTTATACGGTGCTCACGGCACTGAACTAGATTATAGGATGGACGCTCACACAACCCAAGCTTATGAGTATACTCAATTCGAAAAATTTCCAGTCATCTTAACCGGCAATTACACAGACTATGGCTCTGACACTGACACCGATGGCTTATACAACTTCTTGACCATAACAGCTGAAGTAATTGTGCAGAACTCGGGAACCTATGCCGTGAATGCCAGATTAATGGATCAATTTGGAAATGAAATCATATGGGCAGCAAACACCTCTTATCTGTCAGCAGATGAACCACAGTTTCTGGATCTAAACTTCGATGGTAAGTACATCTTTGGAACTCTCGTAGCTGGTCCATACTATATGAAAGACATCCATGTTTACAACGTGAATAATCCAACTCAATCTGTTAGGGTACACGACGCTTATACAACAGGCTTTTATAACTATACCCAATTCGAGCAAGCTGGAATAGTTGAGGGCTATATCACAGATGTTAATGGAACTGGTATAGCTAACTCAATTGTGTCTGGAGGCGGAGATATCGATGTCACTAAGCCAGATGGCAGCTACAAACTCATTATCGCAACAGCAGGTAACAAAGAGATCACGGCAACGCCTCCCTATGGAACCAACTTCGTTGCCAATTCGACTTGGATACAAGTAACTCTAGGGGAGGTCACTATAGCAAATATCACACTGCCTGTGGAAGGGATAATAACTGGTATAGTAACAGATGACGCTCTCAGCCCAGTAGAAAATGCTGTGGTGTATTGGAGTGGCCCCAGTTCTGGGTCTAATAATACTGATGCCAACGGTCGGTATATGATAAGAGGGTTACTGGCTGGAACTTATACCATAACTACTACCCCGCCTTCCGGCACAAATCTGCTGAGGAATGAAACTACTGTAAATGTATCAGCTGGTCTAACCACATATCTTAACATAACCCTGCCTATTGGCGGGATACTTACCGGATTTGTCACTGACATAAATGGCACAGCAGTCTATAATGCTTACATCCATGTGAGCGGTCCGAGCTACAGCTCAGATTACACTGACGAAAACGGAAAATACGAGATAACGAAATTAGAAACAGGAAACTATTCCATCATCACTGATCCGCCTTATGATGCAAACCTATTGCAGAACTCTACGTACGCCTACATAACAGCAGGAGAGACTACCGTCCTAAACATAACATTGCCCCGCGGCGGAATTATCACTGGTTTTGTTTTTGTTGACGGAATACCGCTTGAGGGCATATACATACGTGTCTCCGGTCCTACTTATGCTACAAAATACACCAACATTGACGGAAACTATACATTTACAAGGCTTCCCACAGGCAATTATACCGTAACCGCTAATCCTTATGGTTCCTACGGCTTAACGACCAATTCCACATCGGCTTGGATAGTAGCTGGCGGAGCCTATGTTATCAACTTCACATTAAGCACCCTAAAAGGAGTTATAACAGGTGTTGTTACGATTGGAGGAATGCCACTTGAAGGAGTTACAGTCAATGCTAACTATAGCTCCGATAACACAAACTCATACGGAAGGTATTACATACTAGGTTTGAGCAATGGAACCTACAATGTAACAGCCCAGCCATATTACTACTGGAATCTGACGAGCATCTCAACCCTAGAGAACATAACAGAAGGTCAGACAAAAACCATCAACTTTGAACTTGAAACAATCGGAGCAATGCTGACGGGTTTGGTAACCGATGTCAACGGCAACCCAGTGGCCAATGCTTACGTTTCTGCAAGCGGTCCAAGCTATGGCTATGATCACACCGACATAAATGGAAGATATTTCATTTTCAATCTTGAAAATGGGACGCACACCATTTCAGTTTCACCTTCCGATAATCTCTTGAGTAATTCAACAGATGTCAATACAACAACAGGGACAATAACTACTGCAAACATAATTCTGCCCACAGGAGGAACCATCACAGGAACCGTTACAGACAACTTGGGTTCACCAGTCAACAATGCCTACGTTTATGTCAGCGGTCCAAGCCAAGGCAATGACCACACAGATATAAATGGCCAATACGAAATCAAGAGGCTGCAGAACGGAACCTACACTGTGTATTTCTCTCCGCCCTCCGGTACAAATCTCTTGTCAAATTCTACGGTCGCAAACGTATCTCTTGGAGAAGTCACAAGTGTTAACATGACTTTGCAACAGGGTGGAATCCTCACGGGAATCATAACCGCTGATGGCGCGCCAGTTGAAGATGCATATGTAACCTCGTCAGGACCGGTCTATAGTAATGACTATTCTAACTCTTCAGGCATGTACGAACTGATCAGATTAAAGACAGGAACCTACACTGTTAAAGTCTACTTACCCCCCAGTTATCTTCTAAACGCTTCGACAACCGTCAACGTCACTATTGGAGAGACAGTCACACTCAATTTCGTATTTCCAATTATTGCTGCGGACACGACGAAACCTATAGCCAATGCAGGTGCCAACCAAACTGTTAACGAAGACACCATTGTAACATTCAATGCCTCAGCCTCCTATGACGAGAATGACATAGCAAGTTACAATTGGACTTTTACGGATGCAGGCATATTGAAAACCCTAAGTGGCGTGAATCCCAATTACACCTTTCAGACACCAGGGGTATATACAGTTACTCTGAATATCACGGATCCCGCTGGAAACTGGGCAACAGCCATGGTTTTTGTGACAGTTTTAGACATTACAGAACCTGTGGCGCACGCGGGGCAAGATCGAACAGTAAACGTAGGCGAATCTGTAACCTTTGACGCAAGCGAATCCACAGACAATGTGGGCATAACCAGCTACGAATGGGACTTCGGGGACGGAGCCACTGGGGCAGGTATAACAACAACCCATAGTTACACGAACCAAGGGACTTATATAGTAAATCTTACAGTTGAAGACGCAGCAGGCAACACCGCTTCTCACTCGATAACCGTTACAGCAGTCACACCGACCTTCCCCGTATGGACCATGGGAGCAGCTGCCGCTGCTATTGCAGGAATACTTATCATTATGATACTACTGTTGAAGAAAAGAAGCAAAGTATAAACGATGATCTTCTATACATTATAATGTATAGTCCCTCATTAACTTTCAAATGTTACCAAGAGCGTTAGCAACCGAATTGTCATCGAGAATCTAGGACACTAGCAACCGCTTTTAACAATCGTACTAAATAACCGCTATTGGCGTCGTGAATGTAAAAGCAGTATGTCTCTTCGTAGGATGGGAAAGGGATGACAATTCTATGGGGCGCGATGCAAGGCTTTCAAGTGTGTCATATTCCGATAATCACCATTTACCAGAACCTTGATAGTGCAGTTTTAAATGCGTGTTGGAAATATGTAATTAGAGTTAAGTGAGGACGTATGCGTTGAAGAAACATTTTGCTTCCTCGTTTCTTATCTTGCTGATTCTAACGTCTTTCATCCTTGCTGATTACGGATTGTCAAGTCCCTTCCTTAAGGAGACTGATACCCAGCTTGAAAGTTCAGGAGATTTTCTCGGTTTCAGTGATGCTTATATTAGGGAACTTGAGGAGAATGGTTTCGGCGGCTCCTTAGACAGCATCATTGACGCTGCTTTGTCTTCTGGCCGACTAATCTTCTTGTTTTTTTATGCTGATTGGTGTCACTTCTGCAATTTGGAAAAGCCGATAGTTGATGAGCTGGGCATGGAATTCTCAGAGAGAATTCTTTTCATTCGCCTAAATGAGAAACTCAATCAGGAAGCTATGCAAGAGTTTATGGTTGACGGATACCCGACTATGTTCTTGATCTACGGTGAAGACTCTGAAGGATATAAATACGTGGAATTCAGGGGCTACAAAGAGAAAACACAACTCAAAAATGATCTCGAATATGTCCTTGTTAATCTGAGACCGCCGCCCACAAGCGAAGGCGACCTACTAGCCGAACTTGAGCTAATCGCCAATGAAGGATCGCTCCACCATACCTGTGACATTGATGCCTGTCTTGGTGATTGTCGTATCGAGGCTGGATTCTGGGAAGAAGACGTCATGCGTGTTCTCTATGAAATGGCCCGTTTCACCGGAGAGTGCTCACTATGTGTTGGCGCGGTGACCTCGTGTGTTGGCTTGTGCTCAGCTGCCTTGACAGCCTGTGCAGGAACTCTCGGGGCTGCTTGTCTCCCCTCTTTGGGTTTATGCGCTGGTTGTTGGGCGCTGTTTACCGTTGAGGAACTTTCTCCGGGTCCAGGTTGCGGTGGATGTATCGAAGACTTCTCGCAGCTACAGGAAGCGGCTCGAGAGATGCGGGAGACGCTGGAGTCCTGCAGTGCGTGTTGCGAAGATCCTATGAGTTGCGAGTATGGAGCACAGGAATGCAAAGATCCAGATATTACGGGGTTACCGGATGCCCAACGATGTGTTGACAACAACATGGTCACGATGACTTGTGAAGAATGCGACTGGGTTCAGAGCCCAGGTACCTCTATATCGTCTTGCCCTCAGGGCACGCATTGCGTCGAGACCAGTACGACGATGGCAGAATGTCGGGAAGATGACGATGATGACGGCGGTGGCGGTGGTGATGACGATGATGACGATGACTGTTCAGGGTTGAGTTGTGACGGTGGCGGTGGAGGCGGGGGTGGAGGTGGATCCGGTCCGTCACCAGGTCCAGGTAACGATCATCCAGATGATACATATGACGTGTCAACCGTTTCTTCTTCGCTCGTTTCCCCATCGCTTGAACAGGTTGTAGAGCGACCAAAAGTCGCGATTTTGGAGCGAGGATACTATCTGAGCCTGATGGATCTTATGTCGGGTTTGAGTGAACACGTATCTATTGTGGACCTTAGCTTTACCCAAGAAATGGTGAACGATTACCCTGTCCTTCTCATCCCTTCGGGAGGGTTGTTTGGGTTAGGCTCATCAAACCTGTCTCGCAGCAAATTGGAGGAATATGTTGCGCAGGGTGGAACCCTAATCACCTTTTCCCAGCAACATGGATATGACTACAACGTGTTACCTGGCGGCCTCGTCGATGGTTTCGGATGGATTGAAGATCAGAGCTGCCAGTACGGTTCAACAGGGATCAGTACATACCGTCCATTTCTCTCCGGCATCTTGGAACGTTTTACGCTGCAAACTGGTATGATCAGTTTAGAGGTTGATGGTTATTTCACAAGATGGCCTCAGGATGCCTCTGTTATACTTACCAGAGTAAAAAATGGGTTGCCTGTCATGCTTGAATACCAGTACGGCAAGGGAACAGTCATCGCATCCACCCTTTTTTCCGATTTCTCCCATTTATTCCAGTGGGGGCACACAATGGATGATACAATACTAATTCGAGATTTAATTAATTGGGCGAAGAACCCCGATGTGTTGCCAGACTACTTGCCTGGAACCGAGGTGACTATTCCTATCAACGTGACGAACCATGTTTTATATTCACCCTCCTACCCTCAGTTCGATCTAGGTAGCAATGTAACACTATCAGTTAACATCACCAACAGTGGCGAAGACCCTTCAACGCTTATATCCTTCCTCTTGGTCGACCCCTACTACAATCTGCATAGTGTAAATGTCTCAGAAACCGTCCTCCCTGATGAAACGAAGACCTTGAACGTCACCTTCGAGACGACTGGCGAATCTCTTGAAGGGGTTTGGTACATCCTATACAAGTTGTACGCGGGCGATGTGGGCATCTGGTCTGGATACGCTGGTGCCTTCACACTGGGCGCCAACATAGTAGATGTATCTACATATACGGTTGGCTTCACCCTTTTGGACCCCGACGGGCAGGTTGTAGAGACGCGAACTATCCCTTACTACGTCAGACCAAGCGAGACTGTTGCTGTTAATTTTACCTACACGCCGACGAAGAGTGGGATCTGGTCATTAGACTACGTAGTAAGGGACTACAGGGATGTCATCATCGATTTTGGCATATCGAATTTTGCCGTGAGCAGATTTCAAGAAAGCCCCAATGGGTGGGTCTATCAAGGTGCTGAGATTGGATTTACCATTACCAGCGATTCAGACATATATTCCTTGGGCACTAAGGCAAACGTCACCTTCCACGTCTGGAATCGAGGCGACGAGAACGTAACAACGTTCATATTTTGGGAATTCGAACGTCGTGGACTAGAAGAGATGAAGCTGGTCAATGTCCCAGGTTTTGGCGAGGCCAAGGTCTATCGGCTGAATGAGACTCTTCTCGTCCCCGCAAATAGTTACGCTAATCTCACTTACACGTTGGACCCTGAACTCAACGACCCTAGCGGTAGGACTTCCATGGAAATATATGCGCAGTTCTTCGCAGGATCATACTGCGGCTACATGAAGAGAGAGGTGTGGATCTACGCCCCTTCCGTGGATTTAACTGTCAAAACGGACAAAGAAGAATACTTCAGTGGCGAAAACGTGACCATCACCCTAGATATAACGAATAAGATGAGCTATAGCTTTGACCTCAGCGTATCGGTTGAGGTCTATGCTCCTGGCGGTGTTAAGATATTACAGACGATAGTCGGTGCACACTTGTTGAATTTCTCCAGTGTTAGCAAGGTTGTGTATCTCCATTTGCCTGCACTGGCGAAGGATGGGGTATACGGTATCCGCGCTGAACAAATGGCGCGTATCGTAGAGCCAAGAGTGCAATTGGTATCCACGTCAAGCCGCTTTAGGGTTGCCCCTTATACCTTACAGGTAGTCTCTCGGTCGGCGCCGGACGTGTTCTACCCGCACACCAACGTATCCATTGCACTGACGGTGAAGAACGTTGGAAAACAAGATGTGCCGAATGGCGTGGTTAACGTCACTTTTGCAAGCCCTGAAGGGTTGTTGTGGAAGCATGAACAGAGCTTCGGTCTGATGCGCGTCAACGACAGTCAGAACTTTACCTTCACGGTTCCAATAGGTGAATTAGATGCAGAAACCTACAGCATAGTCTATTGTATCCAATATGGCCCTGACAAAAGCAAGACGGGAAGCATTTACATCATTTCATCCCTCACGTCAAGGCTCAGTCTCAACCGCAGGTACTTCCAAGCTGGTGATGCTTTCAATCTTACACTTTGGATAACAAACGATGGGAATACCCGCCAGACCAAAACGGTCTTTCTAGAAGTGCCCGACCTCGCCTTCAATGCTACTGGATATCTCGACCTACAGCCACTTGAAATATACACCTACATATCGCCAACCTTTCCTCTGCCGATGGATATCGATGCGGGTCAACATGAGATCCGCCTTTACCTCCTAGATGACGGGGACTCTCCAGCTTCTCCTACATCGCGATTCTACTTCACTGTCCCCGAACCCATAGTAACGATGGAGTTGAATTCGACCAGCTACGTGGTTGGCGAGGCGGTTCACCTGCTGACGCGCAATACTGGAGGCATCAATGCCTCTCTCACAGGTCGAATGACCCTTATGCATAGGACAGGAAGAGTCATCGCCGAAGACTCTTATTCAGTGACGCTGGTTCCAGATGGCGCCACTGACTGGGCGTTGCCCATTCCGAATGATCTCCCGACAGGAATGTACCTGTTTCAGGCTGAGGTGCTTGAGCTGACAACGAACGAGACCAAATCCTATACAATGACCTTGTGGATTGATGGACTAGACGTCGATTTGACGGTTGAGACCGAACAGGACGTGTACAGCCGGGCAGAGTTGATCAGGATCTTATCGCAGATCAATAATTCACTGAGAAGTCTAGATAACGGGACGCTCCACCTGGAAGTCACGACTTTATCGACGAGAGACATTGAGGCAGCTTGGACTTACTATGACTATCCCCTTCCCTACTACGTCAACGCAATCGATTTCGACGATGTGGGCGCGATGTGGCTGGGCACTCGGGATGGGGGCGTCATCCGAATGCAGGGAGACACGTGGACCCAGTATAGGGGTGAATATGGGTTGGTCTCGGGATCTATAGAGGTACTTGCCGTCGACACCGCGGGCAACGTGTGGGTCTCTAACCGCTTCGCTAATATATATTCGTCAAGAGGGGTCAGCGTATTCAACGGCACTGTATGGACGCGGTACTCTGAATTTGATTCTGGTCTGGTGTCGGACTATGTCAGAGCGATTGCTGCAGACCCTGATGGTAGCGTCTGGTTTGGCACATATTATGGTGTTAGCCACTACGACGGTGTTGACTGGTTTACATACAACGAGTCGAACAGCGGACTACCTGACGACTACATTTACGATGTCGCAGTCGCTCCAAATGGTGATGTGTGGTTTGCAACTGGAAACGGCGCTGCATTGTTCAATGGCACCCACTGGACTGTCTACAACACGGCGAATAGCAGTTTTACAAGTAACTCTGTATACGCAATCGCTGTCAATGCTGATGGTAACGTATGGTTTGGCACATACAATACTGTCAGTGTGTTCAACGGGTCTGCTTGGAAGGCATACACTTCTTCTGACGGACTGGCTTCGGGTACGATTCTGACGATTGAAATCGACGAGAGTGGCAAGGTCTGGGTTGGGACAACTGGCGGCATCAGCATGTTCGAAGGGTCCATTTGGACAACCTACGATGAGGTGAATAGTGGATTGGCGGACAGTTACATCTATGCAATAGCCGTTGATCCCTCTGAGACGGCATGGGTCGGCTATTACGGTCATGAAATGGGGGTCGCCTTCTTTAATGGCAGCACGTGGAGAAAGTACATCCCCTCCATTATCAGCAACGACGTGGAAGGGTTTGCCTTAGACAAGGCGCAGAACATGTGGGTGGTGACTACTGAAGGCGTGAGTTGTTACGATGGCGACGATTGGGTTCACTTCACCACTGAGAACAGTGGCTTACTAAACAACGATGTTCGTTCAGTAGCCGTAGACAACGCCGGCGATGTATGGTTCGGTCACTACTGCGATTACTGGCCTGATTGTGGAATCAGCCGGTTCAACGGAACGGTTTGGACAACTTATACCTATGCCAGCGAGGGGGTGCAGTTCGACCGCATCTATTCAATTGTGCCTGACAAGGATGGGAACATGTGGTTCGGCACAGAAAGTAGCGGCGTGTACAAGTATGATGGCGTCAACTGGACGGTATACAAGGTTTCAAACAGCGGTCTACCAACCGATTATGCTTCTTTGATCGCTTTAGACGGCGATGGGGTCCTCTGGGTAGGCACAACACAGGGGGTCAGCCGTTTCGACGGCACCTACTGGGTGACCTACAACACGTCCAACAGCGACCTGCCCTCCGACTATGTGACAGGCATTGCCGTGGATTCCACTGGCAGAGTCTGGGTTACCTCAAACAACTACCTGTATCCAGTAAGCTCCTTTGATGGAGCTGGTTGGACATCCTACTCTGGTCCCTCAATAGCCATCTTTGGATCTCTTGCGATCGATAACACCAACAACATCTGGTTTGGAACAGATGATGGTGCAGTCCGGTTTGACGGGGAAACTTGGATAGTGTACAACACCACTAATAGCGGCATCATCGAAGATATAGTGTCTATCGGCTTCGCTGACGAAAGCGTTTGGTTCGCATCCACACAAGCACATCCGAGCGTGTGCGTGCTAACGCAAAACGTCACCGAGAGGCCCCCTCTCCTCTGGCAAGCCGATGTATCATTAAATATACCTGAAGGAGCTGCAAACACTACCTTCATTGACGTAGGTAGTTTAGACGTCACCGGGAAACTCTTCCTCACAGGCGTCCTCCGCTCCGCTGACGGCCATGTTCTCGCTACAGATAGATATTCATTCTACATTGTCGATGGCGACTTAACACTTACATTTGGCTTGGACAAGGATATCTACCTGCTCGATGAAGTGGTAACGGTAACCGGCACTGTGAGAAACACCGGTTCACAGCCTCGGACCGATCTCACCCTTGAGATACACGACGGGACGAGTCTGATCCATAGTGAAGATCTCAATGTAGACCCGGATGGTAGCTATAACTTCACTGCAACATACACTGCGGAAACCCTTGGAACTCACATGCTAACGGTGGAACTCCTATCCGGCGGGGCGGCATTCATCGAAAATCTGGATAGTTTTGAGGTGGGACAGCCTGCACTCACTGTTGACGTTAGCGCGCCGAGCGTGGTCGGGTTAACACCTTTCATGATCGACGTACTGCTTAACAACACTGGAATTGTAGATGCCACCGTCATTGTGAACTCTACAATCAGCGAAACAATATCTCCGGGTGAAGCCCGACTCATACAGTTCGCTCAACAGATCAACCAGACCAAGACATTCACACTCCAATTCACTGGGGACTACGTTGAGACGAGTAATTTCACCGTCCTGTTCGGCGCTTCGGCTAATATATCATGTACGCCTCAAATGGTGTACCTTGAAGGATTGGTGAGTATACCATACCAAGTGATTAACACCGGCGTTTTCGATCTCGACTTCGATCTCGTTTTCTACCTCAATGAATCCGCAACCAGCATAGAAGAGTTGTACCTCCCAGCCGGCGCGAACATTACAGGGACGCTCTTGTATAATCTTACTGAGGGAACATACGAGATAAGCTGTTTCTCGTTGTTTGGCACCTGCAATGCGATCTTCGCGGTGGCGAAAGAAAACCAGCTCACGCTTACAGTGTCCGAGATTGAGAGCGTAAATGGAACTATCCAAGTCCAGATTGCAGTAGACAATATCGGTGCCAACAGTTTCTATGGAACCTTGAGTTATGACACTGGGTTCGATGCCTACGAGATCCCGTTAACGCTTCCAGTCAGCGATACCTTTGCACTGCAGTTGAACGTATCTACATTAGCCGCTCCAGCTGGAGAGTATAACCTTACCATCCAACTAAACACCGACAGCTCGGTCCTCTACAAGAAGATTCTCGCCTTTGAGATTACACGGGCTGACCTCAGGTTCACTTCTATCCCCGTTAACGCTTCTTTCCAAGCCGGACAGCTGGCCAACATGACTTTCAAAGTCGCGAATGTTGGCGGTGAAGCGGGCGAAGCTTCTGTAGCGCTCACAATGCCCGGGATCTATAATGTGACCCAATTTGCTTGGGTGAGCCCCGGCGAGGAGGTAACCTTCAACTTCACGATCCCGATTCCTGATGATTTACCGGAAGGAAGCTTCGATCTCTATTACGCGCTCAACGACGTGAGGAACAAGACGAAAATCTTCGTTTATGGGTCCAAGATCGCTGTTACGGCTGTCCTCGACAAAAGATTTTACAGCGAAGGCGAAAATGCAACGCTTGCCATAACCGTTGAGAACCTGCGTAACCAAAACTTAACTCTCTTCTCAACTGTCGGGTATGAGGTGTCACGAGAGACACAGTTCTTCAACCTAAGCAGCTTTGGAGCTGAATATCTCACGTTCGAAGTCCCAGTTCAGTTTCTCGACCAACCAAGTAGGAAAGTCCTGTACACCGTTTACACAGCCTCGGGCAGAGCGCTTTACATAAACTCTCTATATATCTATCCGCTTCCTCCATTCGCTAGTGGCATCACAGTTCACACCGACCGGTCGGTCTATGGTGTAGGGGAAACAGTTACCATCACGGTTAATGCGTCAAGAGATGGTCTTTTCGAAGCCTCAGCGCCCAACTTCCACGTTGAAGAGAACGTCACCGGAGTCGCTGTCTATACATTCACAGTGCCCGAGCTTCTCTCGGGTACATACTCCATTGACTACACGTTCGATGGTTATGCGCAATCGTATCCTTTTGATGTGGATGGCTATTCCGCAAGCATAACCGAAATCTCTCTTGACAAAGAACAATATACAACGGGAGAAGATGTACACATGAGATTAGTGGTCAATGCCAACCGAGACTTCGCAGCCCTCCTCAGAACAACGCTTTACGACCAATACTTCGCGCCGATCGACAGGTTCAGTTTAAACGTAAGCCTAGTCCGAGGCGAAAACCTTGTTGAGATCACACGAACCATTGTGTTAGGCGGGATAGGCATATACGCCATAAACCCAAGAATCTACGTTGACCTACCAGCGCATTCTTTCGTTTTGGTTGCTGCAGGATCACGTTTCTTTGATGTGACAAGCGACATAATTTCGCCGGCAATCATAATTACTTCGCCCCAGAACATAACCTACGCTGCTGACGCCATAAACCTAAACTACACTGTGAATGAACCTACCTTGTGGGAAGGCTACAGCCTCGACGGAAATGCCAATGTAACGTTAACGGGAAACAAGTTGTTAACAGAACTCACACAAGGCCCACACTGGCTAACAGTTTATGCGAACGACACAAGCGGGAACATGGGTTCAAGTACAGTCTGGTTCACTGTGAACCTTCACCCGGTTGCTGTTGTGCTTAGTGATCCGTCTGATATAACGGATAACTCGATGAAGCTGACTTGGACGGAAAACGCTGACGCCGACTTCGAAAACTACACGATATACATGTCGACTGCTGAGGGAACCATTGGAACTCTAATCCACACAGTGACGGAAAAGACAACGACATCCTACGTTGTGACAGGGCTGTCGCCAGAAACCACCTATTACTTCACAATACGAGTCTACGACACCGGCGGACTGTACGCAGACTCAAACCAAGCCAGCGGAAAAACCAAAGCAACACCATTTCCCTGGGCAACAATCATAGCAGTGGCAGCTCTGATTGGTATAACAGCTATTGCAGTGGTTGTTCTAATGAAAAGACGCAAAAATCCAAATGAATATTCTCTTTCTAGCGATTGACATTTTGCCTTTTTTTCTTACATTTGTTTTGAAAAACGCTTACAAGGCAGAGTCTCAGCCTAAGAAACACTTTTTCTTTCTAGTATAAGCTTCTCTTATTTGCGGTTTCAAGGTTTTCAAAAAAATTTCTGGTTAAATACACGTTTCCTGATTAGATTCTGACAACGGCTCTTATCGGAACCGAAAGAAGCGTACGACAGGCTTCCCCGTCTCCCGTCTAAATACACAGTCGCGGAAAGCCTTCTTTCTCCCGGGCAGATATACTATATGTATGTGAAAAGGTGTGCGGGTAGGGTCGACTAAATATATTTACTTATTTAACCTCCGGAACGAGGACGCTGAGGCTAAGCAAGAAGGTCGTAACATTGTATCTCACCATAGAGCTCTATCGGCAGCTGAGGGATCTTGTTGCGCCTAAGCCCGTCAGCCAAGAGGCTGATGAGGAAGCGGATTGCGGAGATGGGCGAAGCCGAGGTTGAACCTTTACGTCATGCGAACTTTGAAGCGTTGAAACTTGAATACAGGAAAGGGCGTTAAGGAATAGGGCAAGATCACGAAGGAACTGAAAGACGAAAAGGTGTATGAGTACCTGAAGGCCCTAGCGGTCGGGGTAGGCGTAGATACAGAACGCTTCAACGTTCTCAATATTTTCAGGAACTTTGACAAAGAACCATATGATGAAAACATTCCTTCAAGTATTTTTTTATTGCAGAACCTATATCTAGCTACGGATAGCGAAAGAACTGACATCATCTTTGATTCAAGACTTGGGAGCGGATTAGATTTTGTTAGTCTTTGAAAAGAAAAATCTCCATGTGAAAGTCTGGACAAAGGCAGCCTGGGAGAGATTCGAACTCTTATCAGCAAACAAACTTTTATATGGCGGACTGTATTTCTTTCCAATGGTATATCAATATAAAAAAGCAAACTAATAGTGGGGACTTCGGGAGATTTCACGATGAAGGACGAATTTGACAAGACCAAACTGGTGCTGTGTTGAGCCATTGTGCCAAGTCAAAGTGCAGATAGTATATTGACCATTTTTGCTTTTAAGGTCTTACACCGAAGGAAAATGATGCTTCAGCAGACTGAAACTCTGAAGAGAGTAAAATAGGAATTGAAAGATTGCGTGTAAATTAGAGCAGAGTTGAGAATTATCACCGGACAGGCAGTAATCCTCAAATCTCACAAGTTGCTGGAGTTACAAATAGGTCGCAAGAACAAATAATTTTTCAGTCGAAGAGACATCTGAGTTAACGGATTTTTTCTATGATGTTTATCTCCAAGACGCAATACTTTTTTATGCGCGCCCAATGTATTATGATAAAGAAAATACTGAGAGATGGGATTTATGGGATTTCGAGAATACTTAGAAAGAATCGAGAAGAAAGGGGGTCTTCAAAGAGTAGATGCCAAGGTATCAAAGAGACTAGAGATCTCTGGAATTCTGAAGGCAATTGAGCCAACCCAAGTAATATTCAATAATGTCGAGGAATCCGAATTTCGGGTCGCTGGCAATATGTTCTGTACAAAAGATGTGATTGCTGAGTATTTCGGTGTAACCCCAGCGGATCTTATACCGATGCTTTCTAAGGCTATCTCTGAACGCTCAGAACCAGAGACAGTTTCTAATGCTCCTTGTCAAGAAGTCATCGAGTCAGGTGTAGATTTGGCCAAACTGCCAATTTTGTTCCATTGTGAAAAAGATGGTGGCAACTATGTTAGCTCTGCTGTTGTTGTTACTCGAGATCCTGATTACGGTCAAAATTTGGATTTCCACCGGGCAATGCAGTTCTCAAAGGACAAATTTGCGATAAGAGTGGTTGAAGGTCGTCATTTTCATCAATTCTTAGAGAAAAACGGCGAATTGGATGTAGCCTTTTGCATAGGGAACACACCTAACATTCTAATTGCTGGAGCAACTTCTGTAGACATCGGAATTGATGAGTTGCACATAGCAAACGCACTGGAACCAATCAAAGTTGTCAAAGCGTATTCAAATGACCTGTTAATCCCTGCTGAAGCAGAATTTGTTTTGGAAGGACGTGCCTATTTGAAAGAGAGACATATTGAGGGCCCTTTTGTAGATCTAACGGAAACATATGATGTGGTTAGAGAAGAGCCTGTTTTTGAAGTTAAGAAAATCACTCATAGAAAGAATGCAATATGGCAAGCTTTGTTGCCAGGCGCGCTTGAACATAAAATATTAATGGGAATGCCTCGGGAACCCACAATTTTCAAGAAAGTAAATGAGAGCGGTGTGAAGTGCCTAGATGTAAACGTAAGTCCTGGTGGATGTTCTTGGCTACATGCCATCATACAAATTGACAAGAAATCAGAAGAAGACGGCAAAAAGGCAATAGAAGGCGGTTTCGCTGGACATAGAAGTTGCAAACATGTTTTTGTGGTAGATAAAGACATCGACATCTACAATCCTCTATCCGTGGAATGGGCGATGGCAACTCGCTTCCAAGGAGATGTTAGAATGATTATTAAAGACAAAGAACGTGGAAGCAGTCTAGATCCCAGCGCTGAACCTGGAACACACATGACCACAAAAATCGGGTTTGACTTAACCAAACCACTCGTGGCTAAAGGAAAGAGTTTTGACATAGCAGAATTTCCAAAAGTAGATACCAAGAAATATCTTTGACACAAGGATTGAATGAAAATGAAATTAACCCCAGAAGAGCAAGACATGCTGGACGGCAAGCACGGAAAAGCAGCTCGGAAATCCATGGAAATACTGACCACACTGGGTGAGATTTTCAATGCTGAACGCATGGTTGATATTTGTAGCGTTCAAATAGCCGGGGTTTCCTATGCGAATCTTGGCGAAGCAGGACTAGAATTCCTAAACGAAATGGCTGAAGACGGAAAGGTCAAAGTCTTGACGACTTTGAATCCTGCAGGAATGGACCGCGAAAACTGGCAAGCACTAGGAATAGATAAGCAGTTTGCCGAAAATCAAAATCGCGTAATAGACGCCTTTGCCAAAATGCGTATAATTACGACATGTTCTTGCACCCCGTATTTTATGGGAAATGTTCCACATTTTGGGCAACATATCGCGTGGGCCGAAAGTAGTGCTGTGTGTTATTCAAACTCAGTTATTGGCGCTCGAACTAATCGCGAGGGAGGCCCAAGTGCATTGGCTTCAGCCCTAACTGGAAAAACACCTGAATACGGTTATCATTTAGACGAAAATCGCCACGGTCAAGTCTTAGTAAAGGTGAACGCTCCAGTCAAAGGCACTGACGAGTTTGGCGTATTAGGAAAAGCAATCGGTGACAAACTAGTTGAAATGGGAAGAAAGATCCCCTTTATTGCAGGAATCCCTTCCGCCATCGTTGAGGAACTTAAGTCGTTTTGTGCATCCATTGCCACCTATGGCGGAACAGCATTGTTCCACATGGAAGGCATCACTCCTGAGTGTGATAGATATCCCAAACCAAGTGATACTGTTTTTAAGATTGATCGAGAAGACTTGGCAAAAGCCCGATCTGAACTTGTTGATAACGGTCTCGAAATAGATTTTGTCAGTGTTGGTTGCCCTCACGCTTCGATCAATGAAATAGCAAGAATCGCGAGTCTATTGAAGGGAAAGAAAGTAAAAAAAGAATTTTGGATTACAACTGCTCGACCCATAAAGAGAATTGCCGATGAAGCAGGCTATTCCAAAATTATTGAAGGTGCTGGAGCAAAATTCGCAGCGGATACATGCTGCGTTGTAGCTCCAATCAAAGGACGCTTCAAAGGCATGATGGTAGATTCTGCTAAGGCATGCTACTATGGCCGTGCAAGGAATAAGTTCAAAGTGAAGATTGGTCCGATCGAAGAATGTGTCGAGGAGGCAACGAAATGAAACTGAAAGGGCGAAAAATCTACAAGGGCATTGCTAGAGGAGAAGCGATTGTCACTAAAGATGGAATCTCATTTTATGGTGGCGTTGACCCTGACACAGGGAAGGTCGTAGAGGTTGGGCACCAACTTGAAGGGCAATCAATAACTGGAAAGATACTAGTGTTCCCAACCGGCAAAGGTTCTACAGTTGGATCTTACACGATATATAGGATGAAGAAAAACAATACAGCTCCGGCAGCAATAGTGAACGAGCAGATCGATACAATCATAGCAGTAGGTTGCATAATAAGCGAAATTCCATGCGTGGACAAGATTGATATTAGTGATATTAAGACTGGACAAAAACTAACTGTCAATGGTACAGAAGGGACCGTGGAGGTGCAATAGATGGGTACTGGGAAGGGCTTTGGAAAGACGATACTGTTTGGAGAGCATTTTGTGGTCTATGGGTTGCCAGCAATCGCGTCAGCGTTAGGGACTTCTACCACCGCAGAAGTTAAGGTGGTCAAAGGAAAAGGATGGACTGTCAAAGATCAGAGACCTGCCACTCCCGGTTACAAAGAAAAGAAACACGACGAGGCAATGCGGTCAATTGCCAACATAATCAATCTCTTGAAGATAGATATTGAGAATCAAAGGCTTGAAATATCTTTTGCTGGTGATCTGATTGCTGCAAGCGGAGTTGGTGCTTCTGCCGCGCAATGCACTTCTTTGGCTCGCGCTTTGAGCGAGACCTTTAATCTCAAACTGAACAACGAAGAGATAAATGAAGCCGCCTACGAAGGAGAGAAAGCATACCACGGAACACCTTCTGGCATCGATAATACAGCCTCTACCTATGGCGGTTTGATCTGGTTTGCAAAAAACATGGGTTCGGGAAAAAATACAATGGAACTCCTGCAATCGCCAAGAAAGATGCTAATAGTGATAGCAAATTCGGGAATAACAGCCTCAACAACAGAAGTAATTGCTGACGTCCGGCGGTTAAAAGAAGAAAACCCTAAAAAAATCGAAAAGATTTTTGGTGAATACAAGAAACTCGCAGAAGAAGCAAGAAAGGCTCTACTTGAAGGAGATACTGCAACCGTAGGTAGCTTGATGAATAAAAACCACAGAATGTTACAGCAAATCATGGTATCAGGAGAAATCAATGATAAATTGGTTGGAATAGCTTTGGAAAATGGGGCCATCGGCGCAAAATTGACAGGAACAGGCCGAGGTGGCTTGGTCATCAGTCTGGCTGAAAATGAGGACATACAGGAAAAAATTGCCAATGCCACAGAGAAAAAAGGATACAGCGCTTGGAAAACAACGATAGGATAAGAGAGACAGCACCAACTTCACGCAGACAATCATGACTCCAGCGGTCGAATCTACCGTTGCTAAGGACGAAGAGACAGTCAATTGAATAGTTCCTCACAAAATGAGCGTAGTTCTTGCCACAATGCCAAAACTGATTCGCATACCGTTTCTCTGCTGTGAAAAATCGTGGGCTGTTCGATTGATTTTTGATATAGTCTGAGAACGCTTCTTCTCAAGAACTCGGTAGTGGCAGTTTGAGTCAATTTTGTAAATGCCTTGTTTACTCCATCCCTTTCAGGTTTCGGTGACAGAGGATCCTCCAAAAAGCTACAAACTTCTGCTATATCTGGCAGATAAGTACTTGTTCCTGCTAGTTGGAGCTGATATATCCTCTTGACGTTGGTCTTCTTTCTCATCTTCTTCAGTTCTTTCAAAATAGAATTATTAGCTAGTTCCTGAAATCTAGTGTTTGTCTCGATATTGCTCATTAAATACTCGAATATTTCTGAATGGTAACCATTGGATATTGCGTATTCAGATGCCAGGTGTTCTTCTGAAGCCATTGCGAGCTTGAGTAAGACATCTCGGACTTCTTGATCGCTAAGCAATTCCAAGGTCTCATGAAAACGGGCAAAATCGGGTCCGACATTTGTCACAAAAGATGTCATAACGCCTCTTTCGAACCAGTCCTTCAGGTGCCCGATCTCGTGGGCTATCAGACCAGTGAGACCTTCACGAGAATATCTTTCCCTAGAGATATCATGAACTATTATTATCTGGGGAACACCAAAATCTAGAGAGGAAAATGACGGCAGGACATATTGTCTAGTGACAGACTGCTCCATCCTTGAAATCATTTCTGTTTCAGCATATGTTCTATGCAGATCTTCCAATCTTGTTTTTTCGAAGAGGCGTAATGCGTCTTCATCTTCACATATGTGTAGATCAATAATCATAGGTTCTTTGAGCACAACGTCTGCACAGTTCTGGACCAGATCAGAGATTGTCTCCGCAGAAACGCGATCTACACCTCCGTGTATGTGTTGCACGACACGAGTCAGCACGGACCAGCACCAAAGGGATAATTGTATAAAGAGATATTTGTGTCTTAGTCAAGCTATTAAGCAGTTGATGCCTCTCGGCGAAATCTTAGCATCAGAAAGAATTCTACATCTAACAATCACAACTTTTCTGAAAAGCACATTCTAGAAAAACTCAGCCAAAGGAGAAGAAGAACAAGCCTTATTG
The DNA here is from genome assembly GCA_964513245.1 of uncultured Candidatus Bathyarchaeia archaeon. Taxonomy (GTDB): domain Archaea; phylum Thermoproteota; class Bathyarchaeia; order Bathyarchaeales; family DTEX01; genus CAZELO01. The sequence goes on from CAZELO010000012.1 coordinate 44,038, forward strand.
AAACCTTATCAGATGCTTTTTCTACGCTCAGAAAATATACCGGAATGGTCTTGGATAAGAAAGTAAACCTAGACGACTTTCATAAGCAAGCGTCTCTCTAAGAATCCAGATCGATATGCCAGCAACATACAACAAGCCATAGCAGCCAGACAACTCTGTAATCAAGGATTAGAAGTCAGAGCGGGTCAGACTGTGGAGTACATCATTTTGGACGCAGACAACAAACATCCCGAAAGACGTATCGTAGCAAAACAATTGATGAAATCCGGGTCCCCTTACGATGCAGAAGAATACATCAGCCTCCTAGACGATGCTCTAAACAGCATTCTTTCCCCATTCATTTCAGAAAGAAGAGACCTCACAAGAAAAGTCAAATCACATTAACAAAAAAAGAAGAGGATTTGCGGGGGATTTCACTATTTAGGACGAATCTAATAAAACCAAACTGCCGCTCTGTTGAGCCATGGTGCCAAGTTAAAGTGCAGAACTACCTCTTGAAGGCTAGTCAGAAAGCGCGTGAGCCATGTTTTTGAATTGGTTAACAACACCTCTGCCAGCCATATACCAATAGATTTTCCTTTTCAATTTGTTTCTGGAAAATATGCCCATAGTCCTTCTCTTCAGAGAACCGTAAAAGCTTCTGTAGCATCTGTAGAGTTCTTGTTGGACCTCGTTTCTTGACAGTGTTTTCGTCGGCATGATAGCGTGAGCCATATCATAATGCGACCAGTTGAAATCTTCGATCCATCCGTTTCTTCTAGCTTCCTCGAAGATCTCGGTTCCCGGAAGGGGCGTTAGCACAGTAAATATGGAAAAATCTGGATCCAATTCGTTTGCAAATAGCCTCAAGTTTTCAATTGATTCAGCCGTGTCTTTTCGTTCACCTATGACAAACATGGCATGGGCGAAGATTCCGTTCTCCTTTATCGATTTCACAGCTTCTCTTGTGTCTTCCGCATTTATGCCCTTCCCAAAACTCTTGAGAGTCGAGTCTCGGGGACTCTCCGCTCCAACCATGATCCAGTGAAGACCAGCCTTCCGCATTTGGGGTAAGACTTCTATTTTTTACTACATCATCGCATCTCCATTGTATAAACCACATCAAATCATCCCCGATTCTTCGCTTGACGAGTTCATTTGCTAGGTTCTTCGCACGGCATCCTGAGCCGAAATTGTCATCCGTCAGCCAAATGAATCGGCTCCCAAATTTCTGGTGGCAAAATTCTATCTCATCCGCAATTCGTTTAGGCGTTTTCATTCTACAGACTCCATGCCAGTGTCGCCACTGCGTGCAAAAAGAACAATGATGTATACAACCCCTTGAACCTTCAATTAGAGCATATGGAGCTTTTCGACCAGCCATAGCTGCGAAATGATATTTGTGAACAACATCCCTGACAAGGTGGTACCCAGGAAAAGGAAGTTCGTTGAGATCTTCAATCAAAGGTTGAGGAGGATTGTGGAGGATTCTTCTCCCGTTTCTAAAGGAGATTCCCCTTGTTTCTGTAAAGGGTTCTTCTTTTCTGAGATTGTTAACAAGTTCTACAAGGGTTTTTTCCCCCTCCCCTCGCACTATGACATCTATTTCTGGGTAGGCTTCCAGGCTTTCTTGTGCTGTCGCTGTGAAATGCTGACCTCCGGTGACTGTGAGGATGTTGGGGTCCATTTTCTTGGCGATTTCAAGTGTTCTGGCAACCACGTATGTATTGCAGGTGGCCAAAGCGCTTGAAGCGACAATATCAGGATTGAACGATTCCATATGCCTTTCTAGGCCTCTCCAATCGACTTGTTCAGCATTACAATCCAAAACTTTGATTTCGGCATCTTTAACTTCTCTTTCCAGATACGCTGCTAGTTGGATGATACCGAATGGCGGAGGCAGATACTCTCCCATAACAAACCATGTATCCTTAGGAGGTTCAACAAATAGTATTTTCATCCATTGTTTCACCATACACATAGTGTACAGCTCCATTGTCTCATAAGAATTTGTCCAAGTTTTGCTAGAGTGCGGTCCATTATCGCGATGTCCAGTATTCTCACAAAAACTTATGAGTGCCGAAGCTTACATTTCGATAGAGGATTGAGGTATCATGGTTTTCTGTTCTAGATGCAGTAGAAGAGTGAATATTTGAATAGCACATAAAGACCCGATCACTCGACAAATGTCGAAGGAACCTGTTTTGAACAAGCCAGCAAGAATGTCCGGTATTCTTTCTATTTGCTACGTCAGTGTTTCACTGTCCGGGCTGTTTCTCCTAGCTATGTTGACGCTGAACGCTCCAATATCTACGTCGAATCTTGCCATGCAAAAACAACTGACAGGTTCGATTTTCGGAGGGATCTGCATTCTCGGAGCGTTGGCTGGAATTGGGCCTTCAAAATGCTTACACATGCTTTGTTTCAAGAGAATTCTAGATAAAAGCTCTGACAATACCGGACAATCAGAAAACAAAGAAAAAACTCCTAAGTTAAGGGGACACCATCCCGCCTGCGGAAAATTCTCTTCTCATATTATCGAGTTGGGTGGCAGAACCTATTGCGCAGGCTGCATGGGTCTGGTAATAGGTGCTATGATCTCATTAGTCGGGAACCTGTTGTATTTCTTTGTTGGCTTTCATGCGGGAGAAGCAGCCGTTTTCGTTTTTTGGTCAGGGTTCTTCGGTATTACTTGTGGATTGCTTCAGTATTACCTGCCCTTCAACAAACGTGAAATTCATTCTTTCCTGAATGTTGTTTTTGTTTTTGGGTCCTTTCTCCTTCTGATTGGTGTTGATGAAATGCGCAGTAGTTTGATTCTCAATTCCTATCTACTGACTTTGATCGTCTACTGGATATTTGCGCGGATAGCGCTGTCCCAAATAGAGCATGAAAAAATATGTTCATCTTGTAGTTCGAAATCGTGCGTTTTCTCTAGATGAGTGCACTTGTTGATCTATCTTTTGCGAGTGAGCGCGTAGATAGCCCCTGCAACAATGAGCACTCCGATGATGATTGCTATAATGGGTCCAACCAAAGGTCCAATTTCCAGTCCCAAGAGCGTTGTAAACCCGTAGAGAACGATAATCATTCCTATGATTATACCCGCGATTGCTCCGCCATGAGGAAGCCCGAAGCATTCGTCTTCTGCGCGTTTTTCCCCAAAACAGCTGTCATCTCGTTTTTCTCTTGTTGTTTTGGGATATAGTGAAGCTCCGCAATTGACGCAGAATTTTGCGCCGTCTTCATTTTTTGTGCCACATTTAGTACAATGAGTCATGAGCATTACCAATACTATGTTAACCATTTTTACTTTTAAGGTTTTACACTGGAGGAAAATGGTGCTTCAGCAGACTGAAACTCTGAAGAAAGTAAAATAGGATTGAGATAGAATCGAGAGATTGCGTGTAAACTAGAGCCAGAGGATTATCACCGGATAGGTAATCGATTAGCCTGTAGCCATCCTAAAGTGTCTTTTTAAGATGATTAAGGCTACAACGACTAAGGCCGCTATGGAAGATAACACTAGATAGCCCCTCAAGTTAGGATTGCTTGCGGGGGATGTAGTTGGGGCATAATAAACAGTGTATACGGGGTCATGCTCGATTTTGTAGCCGCTATAGTGAGGATAGGAGATCAGGAAGAGGTAATCTGCACGTGTCATGTTACTTACTATCTCTTTTGCCCTCTCGAACAATTCAGGATACATATGCACCAAAATCAGGGGCAAATACTTGGAGAAGTTCCCTTGATATTTTAAGAGCTCTTGGTTTCTAGCGTAATCACTGATGTTTGCGGTTCGAGCGATGGCTTCATAAGTTTGGAATGTCGTTTCTTCTGGATCTTCTGTATAGTTGAAAAGGTTGTAGGTTTCTTTGACACCGAAGGCTACATCAGCTATCTTTTCGCCACCATCTGCGTAGGTTGAAATCGTTGAATTACCAACGAAGACCTCGCTATTTCCGATATTCTGTCCAGTAGATGAGGTGCTGTGGGTGTTTCCATCTTCAATGACTGACGTTTGGTACTCAACGATACTCATTTTGATGTTATTCTTCTCGAGAAACGTGTAGATAGTCTCATTAGATAGTTTATTCCTGTACATGTAGCAGCCTGTACTATTGTAGTGATTATAAATGGGCCAGACCATGAACCAGCCTCCGAAAATCCAGAGGTCGCGCATTCGCCCTATGGCGAAGTCCTGCGATATGGTAGCTTTGTGGTTCTTCGGGTCGATGTTGAGGGTATAGTTGAAGGTCAGTTCGTCATAGGTCGCGAGGCCCCACGGTCTGCTCGTGTCAGTCTCATTTCCTTCTGTTATGTGGGTTGTTATCCATAGAGCTGTCAGATTTGTATATTTCATGCCCCACTTCCAAGTTAGCCCATCATTTGAGGGTGTCAAGGGATAAATCTCCGATTTACTGTTGAAAGAGGGCAATTGGAGATTGGGGAACATTTGATTTAGGTTAAGGCCGAAACTGAAGGAAGCCCAGAGCGTATCATTCCTATCTGGCGAATTATTGTAAACTGAATCTACAGTGTCATTGAACCCCATGATCATCAAGAAGGACGAGGCGACTAGCGCATCGTTTTTGCTTTGCTCTGTTTTGTAGTGTAATAGTATTGACTGCATGGGAATTGTGAGGAAGGCTTGGTCAGCTAGACTGATGTTGCATAATCCTGTGTATACCATTTGCAGACCGGTCTTATTCACGTAGGCTACATAAACATTGGCGTGCCACGCATCTGGAGGCTCGGGTAATCCGTTGAGAAGTGCCCATGCTCGTGCATAGTCAAAATAGTCAATGGTTTTAGCGAAGCTCTCCTTTTGAAAATCCGTTTTTAACAAGTTTTCCGCCGAGACAGGGACCATTATGAGCGAGGCGAATAGACTGACAATCATGAAAAAGACTGAGAAAATCTTGATTTTCAAGGAGTCCACCAGTTTTGTAATGGCAATTGAAAGCTCGATAAATTAATTATTTATGAATTGAAGAAGTATATTACAGACAAATATTTGTGACGTAATGTTGCTCAAATTTATACACCAATGTCTAACTCGACCGCACGAGAAGGCGTATTATCACACATGATAATGCAATGCGATAATAATCTACACTGCTCTCAATTGTAAAATGTTTCTTAATCCGAGAACAAGCGTAGATAGCGGCATATTTGTGTTGGTGAGAATATGCCAGTAGTTAAAAGAGCAGAGTTGATAGGCTCTTCGCCAGACGGGTGGAAAGAGGCAACAGAGAACGTTCTCAAAAAGGTCTGCCAAGACAACCAAGAATATAAAGGGCGTCTACTTAGAGAGACGCACTGCCAAAGTAGAAAACAACAAGATTGTTGAATACAGAGCAGTTGTCAAGTTGGCTATCGTTGTAGAAAGAGAAAAACAAAATAGCCATTAAACTGCCATCAAGACACTAAGCCATTACGATGAATCCCCATACAATTAATTGTATGGAAAGCAGGTTCAGAAGTCTAAAAAAGCAAATTTCAGGCGTAATAATGATTTGAATGGTTCAACTTCTGCATGAAGTGGAGAAAGATAGCGGAAGGTAACAACATTTCTTAACGGACCTTCATTAACAGGATTTAAAGGTTAGTTTGTATTCCTAATAATCTAAGTCCTATAGTAAAGGCTTTTGTTCTGATTCTGTTTGATATGTGACAATCGTGGATGTGGAGAGATGGCTAAGATCTCAAGTATTATTATATGTTTTTACTAACCTTTAACAACAAAGGTTTCGAGAGTTATGGAAAAGTTTATATGCGAGACCACCTTCCCCATACACGGTATATCAAAAATAAAAAGCCGATTATTAGTTTGGACTTCGGGAGATGTCTCCAGTTTCGGTCGAGAATAGGCTACCCCGGCTTTGTGTTGGGCTGTTCTAGTCAGCAAATTAGCCAGATGTACATAAAAACCGTGTTGATATTCAGCACTTCATTGAATCGGCGTTTTAGAGGTCTTTCTCCGAAAAGTAAAGTGTGGATAGTCCTGTTGTGGCTGCTGCTACCGCGGCGAAGCTTACAGCTGTCTTCCATTCTTCTCCGGTCCATATGCCTTTGATGAGATCGGGCAGATGGTTTGCGAGGTCGCTTGGGGACAGGAAGCCGAGGTCCAGCAGGGGGAAGAAGAAGGTCATGGAGTACCATAGGATCAGAAGCACGATTATGGATATGACTGTGCTCGGCATCACGGTGCTCAGCGTAACGCCTATACTTGTCAGCATGATCAGGGCAAGGGCTACGAAGAGTATTGAGGTTACTAGCCCGTAGATTTCGTAGTCGTTTTTCAGCATCTTCAGAGATACGCCTACGAGAACAGCCGTTATCGACAGGTACATGATCATCACGTAGCAGATGCGGGAGGAGAATTTCGCCAGAATATAGTCGTAGCGCTTCACGGATTTGCTCATGATCGAATCAGCGAATTCGCCCGCTTCGGAGGCAACGGCACTTGCCGTCATCCCTATGACCAGCATGTTCCAAATGTACATGAAGTCTGAAAGCCCAAGAGCGATTATTCTGGAAGTTGTGCCGAGAAGGACTGCGGTCAAAACCCTGATGACCGAAAGGAAGATTCCAGCCAGCAGCCAAGCATAGGTTATCTTGCTCTTGAACAAGCCTTCCAAATCGGCTTGCATTATGGCCCAGAAGGGGCTAAGCGTCTCTTTAAGATTTGACTGCCCTGAGGAACCCACTTGCCTCTTCCTCCTCCAACAGTTTCAAGAAGGCATCTTCGATTGTGGATGCCGCGGAATTTATCGATATCAGGTCTAAGCCGCACTGCGAAACGGCGTCTACGGTTTCCTTGACGATTTTTGCCGGCGAGACGTTGGCGTCGAAAGTTATGTCCACAATGAAGTCCCCCATCTTCTCTAGGTTGACTATCCCCTTGATCGACCGCATCTTCTGGCATAACAGGTCTATGTTGCCGTCAACCTCCAGCCTGAGAACATTGTTCTTGATGGACTTCTTCATCTCCTTTATCGAGCCAGAATAGATTATCTTTCCCTCGTTTATTATGCCCACGTGAGTACATATTCTGTCAATGTCGCCCAAGATGTGCGACGAAACAAAGATGCTCTTCTCCTTTCCAAGCTCCTTGATAAGATCCAAAGTTGACTTTCTCCCCGCGGGATCCAACCCGGAAGTAGGCTCGTCGAGAATGAGCAGCTCTGGATCGTTCATGAGGGACGCTGCCAAGCCCAGCCGTGTGACCATTCCCGTTGAGAAACCCTTTATCTCTCTCGACGCGCTTGGCAGAAGTTCAACAGCCCTAAGAAGCCGGGAGAGCCTTGTCATCCTCTCGTCTTTGGTCAGATGGAAGAGCCTGCCGATAAAATCGAGATAGGTGATGGGCGTCATCTTGGGTGGAAACTTCGGGTTCGTGGGCAGGTACCCGATTCTCTTGCGAAGACGCGAAGAATTGAAGGTCATCTCCTCGCCTAAGACCTTGACTTTTCCAGCGGTAGGCTTGATCAATCCCAACAGCAGCCTTATCGTCGTCGTTTTTCCCGCGCCGTTCGGACCGAGAAAGCCGTAGATTGCTCCTTCCTCAACGTGCAGGTTCACGTTGTTGACGGCTATGAGCTTACGATTAAAGATCTTTGTCAGGTTATTCGTCTCAATGACGTAGCTCATTTCCCATAGTCCTCTAAGCGTCGTCTTCCAAAAACAAAATGGTCAATGCAATATAAAAAGCGGATTGATCTCTGGTGCACATTTAAAATTCTGCTTGAGGCTGTTCTGTCGATCAGATCGGGCTCGTGTTCACAGCTGATAGATCATTGGGCATGGCGCCGCTATGCGTTAATTGTGAAGATGCTTTTTTATGAACGTTTGTTGAGTGCCTAGGCTCACGCTATGTTCTTGGCAATCAGGTCATGGCATGATATGATCACATGGATTTTGAGTTCACAATTCTTTTTACTTTTTGAGGGGCAGTTTCTATCTGTGCCTGAATTCCGGAGCACAGCTGTGAATGGAATGGCTAAGATCCTGATTATCGATGATGATGTGGCTATGCGTGAGACGCTCAAAGATATACTGGCAGTACAGGGGCACGTTGTTGAGACTGCTGGAACGGCGAAAGAGGCGATTGCGAAGTCGTGGCGTGGCTTCTTCAACCTGGCGCTGATAGATATCAAGCTTCCTGACATAGAAGGAACTGAACTCCTGACTGAATTGAAGGATACCCTTCCGAAGATGATCAAGATAATCGTCACGGGTTACCCGTCACTAGATAACGCTATCAAAGCGGTCAACAGGGGCGCTGACGGATACGTGTTGAAACCTTTCCAGATTGACGCGCTCCTCATGACGATCGAAGAGCAGCTTAGGAAACAGAAAGAAGCAAGAAGGTACTGCGAAGAGAAAATCGGCGAGTTCATTTTATCCCGAACAAAAGAACTGGCTGTGCCAGAATAATCCGTTATATCCGTAAAGCATGAACGACAGGCAGGGGGAATCTAACATGTTCTCAACAAAATTTTTGGATTTTTTTGGCAAGGACCTCAATAATCAAGTAGTCGAGAAACGACAGATCACGTTTGAACTGAGAAAGAAGCGAAAAAATGAGCCGCCTTCTTTCAGAGCACAGCGAGGGCTCCTAGAAGAAAATACGGTGCATAGGAGCGATCTGTAGCCTTGCTTGCACAGTCTAAGTCAAAAATAGCCGAGACGGACACCGAAGAATTTGAAGAGATTGTATCGGAGACTATAGATGAGGTCCTTAGAGAGGTACTTGGGGAGAAATCTACTGAGGTAATATATGGCTATCTCGAGGACAATGTGTGTCCCGTCTTGGAAATTCCCTTGAACCTTCCCGCCTTCTCTGAAACTTTGAACGGTCTGTTGCTGGGAAGGAAGAGCACCATGGGAATGTCCAGAGAGATAACTGAGCTCGGCACGGTCTCTCTCTTGGAAAGGGCGATCGCAAAAGTGTTATGCGAGAAGCTAGGTGCGGATTTCACCGAGGTCGGTCCCATCAACCTCCCAACTTTCATCGGACGCCTAAGAGTTGCGTGGACACAGAAAACAAAGACCGCGAACCAATCTCTTAAGCAGGACGTAGAAAGAGCAGAAAATGAAGAGGCGGGTGGAGCGTCAACGACTGAGCAGGTTCCACGTCGAGCCTTGTTATTCGGCACTGAAGATGTGTTGAGAGCTATACTTGCCTCGTCTCCCGAAGCCATCACGCTCACCGATCTGGACGCGAACATAGTAGAATGCAGCCAAGCAACCTTGAGCCTTCACGGGTTCCAGTCTAGAGAGGAACTGATCGGCAAAAGTGCTTTCACCCTAATTGCTGAGAAGGATCGTGCCAAAGCCGTCCTCCTCATGAAAAACTTGGTTGAGAAAGGCTTGGTGAAAAACGTTGAATGCACACTCTTGACTAAGGATGGGAAAGAGTTCCCGGCTGAAATATGTGGAATCTTGATTAGGGATTCCTCTGGAAGACCTCTAAGCATTGTGGCAATATCAAAGGACCTCACGGAGCGCAAGAAAGCCGAGGAATTGTTCAACCGTGAACATCGGCTTCTACATGTTCTTATGGATAACATTCCAGATATATCTGTCTACTTCAAGGACAGATCCTCCAGATTCACGCTGATAAACAAGGCGCATGCAGAAAGGATGGGGTTCAACAGCGCAGATGAAGCGATCGGAAAGACGGACTTCGACTTCTACTCGAAAGAATTTGCCCAAGAAACCTACAATGACGAACAAGAGATCATGAAAAAAGGACAGCCTCTGATTCACAAAATCGAAAAAGTAACGAAACCTAATGCGCCAGACCGCTGGGTTCTAGCCACAAAAGTGCCAATCAAAGACGAAGAGGGACAAATCACAGGCATAGTGGGCATATCCAAAGACGTGACCGAAATCTTTGAGATGAAAGAGGAACTCAGGAAGCGGTCCGAAGAGCTTGAGAGACTTGTTGAAGAAAAGACGGCAAAGCTGCAGGCCGCGCAGAGACTGGCTACAATAGGCGAGACCGTAGCCATGGTGGGTCACGATATCCGCAACCCATCGCAGGCCATAGTTGGTTTTCTTTATCTCATGAGGAAAAAGTTGCGGTCGCTGTCCAGCCCAGAGAAACAGGGACTAAGCGATCTATGCGACAAGATTGAGATACAAGTCAAATACATAGACAAGATAGTTTCTGACCTTCAGGACCTCGCGAGACCACTTCAACCTGAACTTGTCGAGACAGATATACAGGCGCTGATACGCGAAATAATATCGTCAGCCATGATCCCTGAAGAAGCTGAAGTCGCCGTGAATGTTGTTGGAACAGGAAAAGATCCGAGAATCGACCCAGTGCTGATGAAACGAGTGCTTACAAACATGATCGCTAATGCCCTACAGGCTATGCCTTCAGGAGGAAGGCTGGGGGTAAGAATAGTCAAGAAAGAAGAAGGCACGTTCGTAAGTATAAGCGACACGGGTGTAGGCATATCCGAAGAAAACATGAACAGGATCTTTCAACCTTTTTTCACGACAAAATCGAGGGGGCAAGGCCTCGGACTATTCGTCTGCAAACTGCTGGTTGAAGCCCAAGGCGGCAGCATCACGGTTGAAAGCAAACTTGGAAAGGGCACCACATTCACGATCAAGATGCCGCGAGACTCAGAAACGGCTCAGAAGCAGCGTTCTCCTTTGAAGCCACCACGCAAGAATTGAGCAGCCAATTCAAAGGGGCTTGCGAGATAGGCTGACTGGCTCTACCAGGGCAGTTTGCCATGCTTTTTGACGTAGTTGACGAGTCCGCCGTTGGACAGGACCTCCCAGAGCTCGTGCGGTATGGTCTTTATCGGGTATGTCTCATTCCGCGTAAGGTTCTTTACGTAGCCCTCGCGTAGATTAACCTCAAGCAGGTCGCCCTCCCTTATGGCGTCAACATCTTTGCATTCGACCGGCGGCAAGCCGATGTTCATGGCGTTGCGATAAAAGATGCGCGCGAAGGACTTAGCCACAACCGCACCTATGCCGAGATGCTTCAAAACCAGTGGAGCCTGCTCACGGCTTGAACCACAGCCGAAATTGCGCCCGGCAACGATCAGGTCGCCTTTTTGGGCTTTCTGCGCGAAGTCCAGCATGGCGCCTTCCATAGCGTGTTTTGCCAATTCGTTCAGGTCGGTTATGCTTAGCTTGTATTTTCCAGCGATTACGAGGTCCGTGTTGATGTCGTCGCCGAACTTCCAAACCTTGCCCTTAATCTGCATTTGGCTTTTTACCTCCTCTCCACAAGTCTTCTGGGATCAGTTATCCTGCCTTCAATGGCTGTTGCGGCGGCGGTAGCAGGCGAGACAAGATAGATGCCGGCATCAACACTTCCCATGCGCCCCCTGAAGTTGCGGTTCGACGTTGACACGCATATCTCGCCGGGAGCCAAGATGCCCTGATGGGCACCAGCGCATGGACCGCAGCCTGGATTGCAGACAGCGCAGCCGGCATTCAAGAATGTTTCGATCAGCCCCGCGCCTAGTGCTTGGAGGTAAACCCTTTTCGACGCAGGTGTCACTATCATGCGGACGCCTTTAGCCAGTTTCTTTCCCTTCAGGATTTCGGCTGCTACGCTCAGGTCTTCGAGCCGCCCGTTTGTGCAGGAGCCCAGAAAGACCTGGTTGACTTCTTTGCCTTCCAGTTCTTTGACTGGTTTGACGTTGTCCACGTTGTGGGGGCACGAGATTTGCGGTTCTAAGCTGGAGGCATCCAGCCTGAGGGTCTCAGAGAATTTGGCGTCGTCGTCGCTTTTGTAGCCCTCCGCTGGCTTGTGTCCCAAGGCGGCTAGGTAGTTCAACGTTTTCTGGTCTGGTTCGACTATGCCTGCTTTGGCGCCCATTTCGACAGCCATGTTGCACAGCGTCAAGCGTCCCTCAACGCTCATAGATTGGACGGCGGAGCCGCAGAACTCTATTGCCTTGTAGGTTGCTCCATCAGCCCCGACCACTCCGCATGTCTTCAGGATCACGTCTTTGGGGAAAACCATGGGCGGCAAAGTGCCTTCAACGCTGATCTTCATGGTCTCGGGAACCTTGAACCAGAGCTTGCCTGAAAGGAAGACCGCCGCCATCTCAGTCGAGCCTATGCCCGTTGCGAAGGCGCCGACCGCCCCGTAAGTGCACGTATGAGAGTCCGAGCCGACGACAAGGCTGCCCGGATAGGCATGACCCGATTCGATCATCAGCTGGTGGCAGACGCCTGAGCCGACCTCGAAGAAGTTTGCGCCGTATTTGGCGGCGAACTCCCGCATCGTCTTATGCACTTTCGAGAAGGCTTCGGTGGCGCTTGGGGCAACATGATCGACAACGAGGACGACGCGAGAGGGATCCCAAAGATTCGTTCCACCCATGCCCTGAAAGGCTTCAATGGCTAAAAGAGCGGTGCCATCGTGCGACATGGCGCCGTCAACGGAGGCTATGACGAGATCGCCCGCTTGGGCATCCGTCTTAGAAGCTTGACTGAATATCTTCTCAGAGATTGTTTTGCCCATGCTGAACCCCAACTAACTGCTGAGACCTCACTAAAAAATATTGTTCTTCGTCTGTAGGAAGGAATGAGAATTTGGAGCTCATTTCATGCAATGTAAAGAACCGACAGACTGCAAAAACGTTCAACTTGGCAAACAAGCGATCTAGCCGTGATGTTCTTGCGTGTGTTCAAATCTCGGAATAGAAGAAATAGTCTTGGAATTTAGTGCGGATTCTACCGGTATCTAACTTTTGTATTTTAAAAATCTTGTATAAGTTTGGCTGTCTAATTTCTTCCTTTACAATGACGCTTTCTGGGGTTTATTTTCAAAAATAGACGCCAAAATTTGTTTGATTTTGATTCAAAAGTTATATCAAAACTCTTTTAACGATTTGAGACGGATATTTAGACATCGGGAAGCTGGTGAAATGAAATCCAACGAATTCCACATTTATACTGCGATGATCTCAAATCCTATAAGAAAGCGGATTCTAGAGGTGCTCAACAGCTTTCCCTCCCTGCCATACCTTAAACTGATGTCCGAATGCCACTTATCGCATCCCAGTCATTGCGGCGTGTTTACATACCATTTGAAAAAACTTATCGATGAAGGCGCTGTGTCAAAAAGAAGGGATGAGTACTTTTTGACCTCTAAGGGCAGGGACTGGATCAAGTTAACTGGAAAAATGGAGGTGGAATACATGAAGAAGAAAAATGAAGAATCGGAATTCGATTTAGAGAAGTGGTGTCCGTTGTGCCTAGAAACGCAGCTAAAAGCCAAAGTGACTCCGGAAGTCATTCGGATAAAATGCAAAAACCCAAAATGCATAGCCGGTGGACCGATAGACAAACCGCCATACTACATAGCCATGGATAACGAGATACCAGATTGGCGGGAAAAAGGCTTAGACATTTACGACCTTGTCCAGAAGATCGGTTCTCAAGCCACTCCGGAAAAGAAAATGGAAATGTATAGATCAAACAAATGCTGGAAGTGTAGCAGTGAAAACCTAATCGTGGAAGAGTTTGGACCATGGTACAATAAACACTGTAAGGAGTGCGGTGAAGGTTGGGGTGGAGCAGTCATAAACCCGTGGGAATTTCCTGAAACAGTAGCTTTCCTAAGAGCACATCACAGGGTCGCTGAAACCATGTTAAGCGAGAAGGTCGAGGTAGATGGGGAAACCTGTTGGGGGATAGTCTGCACCGATCTTGACACAAACGAGAAACTCGTCATGTATGCAGACGTTGAAACATTCAAACCCATAAAAATCTGCATAGACTTTGAAGGAAAACCAGTTGAAGGCGAAATGACAAGGGAGGAGCTTGTTGAAAAGTTCCTTTCCTTCAAGAAACCCTAGTTACGCGTTCCTCGGTGCTCGTGCAGACAATACCTTTTTTGTGTCGCTCTTCGTGTTTCATAAGCAAATTTTTTATCCCATTCCTTTCTGCAATTTCTGACACAATTATCTCTGTTTTTATAGACTTTTTCGATTCTGGTGAACTCTTCTTTGTAGGCATACAGACACCGATGACTAGTACCATAATATTTCGGTTCGTGTTCTCCCACTAAATGCATTGACTCTACACCAGAAGAAAGGAAAAAAAATCGTACAAGGTCTGTTTAGAGAAAAAATGGAAGAAACGGCTATGTTCTTTTTCGGCTTTTTTGTAGGATTTTGTTTATGCCGTTTATCATGGCTTCGACGCTTGCCATGACTACGTCTTCGCGGGCTCCTCTGGCTGAAACGATGTTGCCGTCTTTGTCTTCGACCTTGATTATGACCTCCGCCACAGCATTCGAGCCGCCCGTCAATGCTTCAAGCCTGTACTCCCTAAGCCTCACCTTTGACAGGTCGTTCGTTATCTTCTGTATGGCTTTGATCGCCGCGTCCACGGGTCCGACGCCCGTCTCAGCCGCCACGTAGTCTTTGCCATCAAGCGTGATCTTGACAGAAGCTGTGGGGATGATCCTTATGCCCGTTACAACCGCGAGGTCACTGAGCTCAACGATGCGTTCTTCCGCAGCCCCACCCGTAACTGCCCGCGCGATTGCGAAAAGATCGGCGTCCGTCACGGTTTTGCCCTTGTCACCCAAGTCCTTGACCCGGTCAACGATCTCTTTGAGCTGGTCCTCTGTCGGGCTGAACCCTGCCTCTTCAAGCTCAGCCTTCACGCCGTGTTTGCCTGCGTGCTTGCCGGCTATGAGCTTCCTGCGTCTCCCGACGATTTCGGGGCTTATAGGCTCGAAGGTTAAAGGTTCGACGGTGACGCCTCTTGTGTGGATGCCTGACTCGTGCGCGAAGGCGTTCTCGCCTACGATTGCCTTGTTAGGCTGCATCACTATACCCGTCAGCCGCGAGGTAATCTTTGAAGTTTCATAGAGCAGCTGCGTGTTTATTCCCGTCTTCTTCTTGTAGATCATGTGGAGACCCATGACGACCTCTTCGAGCGCGGCGTTTCCAGCCCTCTCGCCCAAGCCGTTCACGGTTACGTGGACCTGTGCCGCGCCGCCCTTTATCCCTGCCAACGAGTTTGCCACGGCTAATCCGAAGTCGTTGTGGCAGTGAACGCTGAGGGGTATTCGCACGGTGCCGCTGAGCTCTCTGATGAGCCGTTCCATCGAATGGGGAGACATGATGCCCACGGTGTCCGGCACGTTTATGCGGTCGGCTCCAGCCTCCTCGGCAGCCTTGCAGATCCTCTTCAGGAAGTCGGGCTCGGTTCTTGTGGCGTCCATGGGTGAGAACTCGCAGGTGACGCCGTGATCCTTGATGTACTGGATGGACCCGACCGCCGCGTTCAGCACCTGCTCAGGCGTCATGTTCAAGGCGTATTTCATCTGAATGTCCGATGTGGAGATGAACGTGTGTATCGATTTAACGTCGCATTCCAGCGCCGCATCTATGTCGCTCTTCAGGGTCCGCGTGAGCGCGCAAACCTCGGTCTTCAAACCTAGCTTCACCAAGTCTTTGAAGGCTTTCTGCTCGCCAGCAGACGAAGAGGGGAAACCCGCCTCAACCGCGTCGACACCTAACTTGTCGAGTTGGATGGCTACTTCTACCTTCTCCTCAGGCGTCAGGGACACGCCTGGCGTCTGCTCGCCGTCTCTCAGGGTTGTATCAAATATTCTGATGTACGCCAATTACCATACACCTCGACATGCTAGATTTTCAGCCGCATGATTTCGTCGGCTATAGCTTCCCCCATCTCGACTGTTTTGAGGGTTCCGCCGAAATCCGGAATCGTTAAACCTTTGCGCAGAGCCTCGATCACGCCTTTTTCTACGGCATCAGCAGCCTTCAAGCAGACCGGGTCGTCATAGTGTTCACCGAGCCACTCAAGCATCATCTTCGCCGAAAGAATCATGGAGCAGGGGTTAACCGTGTGCTTGCCGATGCGTGTGGGCACTGCACCGTGAATCGGCTCAAAGAGGGCAAAGTTGTCACCCAAGTTTGCGCCGGGCGCCATGCCTAACCCGCCGACTAACTGTGCTGCTTCGTCGGAGAGTATGTCGCCGAAGACATTGGTTGTCACTATCACATCATAGTTCTGCGGCTCCTTGACCAGCCTCATGGACGCCGCATCCACATACTGCTCGTTAAAGGCTATGTCTGAATATTCTTTGGCGACTGCTCTGCATGCTTCGGCGAAGAGTCCGCAGGTGACCCGCATGACGTTGGATTTATGCACGATGGTGACGAGCTTTTTCTTGTTTCTTCTTCGAGCGACCTCGAAGGCTTTTCTGGCGATTCTCTCACTGCCCCTGCGGGTTATAACCCTCAGTCCGATGGCTGTGTCGCCTATTGTGAACTCGAAGCCTTTGTAGAGGTCCTCGGTGTTCTCCCTGACGAAGACGAAGTCTATGTCGTCCCTCATGCACGGAGCGTTAGGATAGGACCTTATCGGTCTAATGTTGGCGTACAGGTCAAACATCATGCGCAGCTTAACGATCACGTCCGCGGCTGTCTCGCCTACGGGTCCCTTCAAGCAGACATGGGATTCTTTGATGGTTTTCACGGTCTCATCTGGAAGGGCAACTCCCCGTTTGTTAAAGCAGGCGTCACCGGCTTCCAGCTCGATGAACTTGAGGGCTAAGTTGAACTTTTTCTCGACCGCCCTCATAACATGCATTGTCGTCTCTGTCAGCTCTGGGCCTACTCCGTCTCCCGGAATCAAGGCAATCTTGTACATCATGTTTTTCCTCCTTTCTTCTTCAGGTGTTCTATTAATCCTCCGTCCTTTATTATTGCGAGTATGAAATCTGGGAGCTGGGACGCTTGAAGCAAGCGGTGCTTTGTCTGGTTCGTGATTTTGCCCTCTTCAAGGCTGACGGTCAAGAGGTCTCCCTCGTCAACCAGCCCGGAAACACCTGCAGCCTCAAGAACGGGTAATCCTATGTTTATCGCGTTTCTGTAGAAGATGCGGGCAAAGGACTCGGCTAAAACACATCTGACGCCCGCAAATTTGAGCGCTATCGGTGCCTGTTCGCGGCTTGAACCGCAGCCGAAGTTCTTACCTGCAACTATGACTACGCCGCCTTTTGCCTTCTCCGCGAAGCCTGTGTCTAAGCCTTCCATGGCATGTTTTGCCAGTTCCATCGGGTCTAGCGAAGTCAGATGCTTGCTCGGTATTATGACATCTGTGTTCACGTCGTCGCCAAAGATCACGGTTTTTCCCGAAACTTCCATGCTCATTCCTCCACAAAGTCTCTCGGATCAACGATCTTGCCAGCCAAAGCTGAAGCAGCAACCGTAGCAGGCGAAGCCAAATATATCTTAGCTTCAGGGCTGCCCATTCGCCCCACAAAGTTCCGGTTGGATGTGCTTATGCAGACCTCGTCTTTGGCTAAGAGCCCCATGTGACCGCCGAAACACGCGCCGCATGTGGGACCGCAGACGCAGGCTCCAGCCTTCACGAAGACATCAAGCAGACCTACCTGCAATGCTTGCAGGTACACGTCTTGAGAGGCAGGTGTGACCAGAAGCCTCACGCCTTTCTTTATTCTCTTTCCTTTCAAGAACCTTGCCGCTATCTCCAAGTCTTCTAGGCGCCCATTTGTACAGGAACCTACGAATGCTTGGTCAATCTCTGTGCCCTCAACCGCCTTGACGGGTTTCACGTTGTCAACCTCGTGTGGACACGCGACCTGTGGTTCAAGGTCACTAACATTGATTTTAAGTGTCTTCTCATATGAGGCGTCCGAGTCGCTTCTGAACAGCTTGAACGGCTTGGATGCCCGTTTCTCCAAGAAGGCCAAGGTAACTTCGTCAGGTTCGATTATTCCCGTCTTGGCGCCCATTTCGACAGCCATATTGCACAGCGTCATTCGTCCGCTTACGCTTATCTGGCTTATCGTTGGTCCTGTGAACTCGACGGCTTTGTATATGGCGCCGTCTGCGCCTATCTGCCCGATTACGTGGAGTATCAGGTCTTTGGGGGTCACAAACTTCTTGAACGTTTCAGCCACATCTATTTTGATTGTGGAGGGAACCTTCAGCCATATCTTGCCCGTGGCGAAGACTGCTGCTGCCTCTGTTGAGCCGATGCCTGTGGCGAAGGCGCCGACTGCGCCGTAGGTGCACGTATGCGAATCGGCGCCGACTATGAGTTGTCCGGGCTTGGCGTGACCTTTTTCGACCATGATTTGGTGGCAGACGCCTCCTTCCCCGATGTCGTAGAAGAGTGGGGTGCCTTGTTCTTTCGCGAAGGCGCGCATTATCTTGTGCAGTTCGGCTGACTTCACTGAGTCGGCTGGAACCTGATGGTCGAGGACGAGGACTATGCGCTGGTTGGCCCAGACTTTTTGGTTGCCTATTTTTTTGAAGGCTTGGATAGCGAGGGGTCCGGTTATCTCGTTTATCATTATCATGTCGACTTTGGCTTCCACTATCTCGCCTGGTTTCACGCACTCTTTGCCTGAAGAAGCGGCTAAAATCTTTTCTGATATGTTCATGGGTTCATTGCATCCGTTCACTTTGCTTTGGTTACTTCTCGATCCGCTGACGTTTTTCTTATTCTATTCTTACGGATCTCATTCCTCTTGAAAGGGCGGTTATGCCTGTTCGCGCCAACTCCTTTACTCCGAAGGGTTTCATCAGGTCCATAAAGGCGTTTATCTTGTCCGAGTCGCCTGTTATCTCTATGATTAACGACTCGTGCGCCACATCGACAACGTGCCCCTTGAATATCTCCGTGTAGTTGATGACGTCTGACCTGACCCTCGCATCAAGCGTGTTTACTTTTACGAGGGCAAGTTCCCTTGTCACCGCATTGTTAGGTTCAAGCAGACTCACTTTGACGACATCGATCAACTTGTTCAACTGTTTGACAATTTGCTCAATAGTCCTCTCATCCCCATTGACGGTTATGGTCATTCTGGCCAAGCCTTTCTGCTCTGTCGCTCCAACTGAGATGCTTTCGATGTTGAATCCTCTTCTTCGGAACATGTTGGAAACGCTGTAGAGCACGCCTGGTTTGTGCTCAACAATGGCGGCGATTATTTGAGTTCTTTTATTCTCCATTGGCTGTTCACTCCATCACCATTTCGTCTAAACCTTTGCCGGGCGGGATCATCGGGAAGACATCCTCTTCGGGGGATATCGGAACGTCAACGACGGTTGTGACTTCGCTTCTAATTGCCTGTCTAATGGCTTTCGAGAACTCTTCGCGGGACCCGATGCGGACGCCTTGGGCGCCGTATGCTTCGGCTAACTTAACGAAGTCGGGGGTGGTCCCCAGTTTTGTTCCAGAGTATCGCCTTTTGTAGAAGAGCCTCTGCCACTGTGCAACCATGCCGAGCATGGAGTTGTTCAGGACTATGACTACGACCGGAATGTTCTCCGCAACAGAGGAGGCTAAGTCTTGCCCCGTCATTATGAAACTTCCGTCACCGGCAATGTCGACCACGGGTCTGTCAGGGCACGCGACTTTGGCGCCGAGGGCTGCTGGAAAGCCGAAGCCCATTGTTCCGAGGCCGCCGGATGTGATGTATGTTCTTGGTTTGAGCACTTTATAGTAGAGGGCTGCCCACATCTGGTTCTGTCCGACTTCGGTTGCGACTATGGCGTCTTCCGGCAGTATTTTTCTAAGTTCTTTCACCAGAATGTGAGGCTTCAGGGTTTTTCCTTCTCCGTTAGGCACAGAGTTTTGAAGTTGTTCTTTGGCTTCTTTAACCCTTTTGAACCAGACTGAATCTTCTTTCTTCGCAACTCGCTTTGAGATTGACGTGTAAATGGCGTTCAGCGTCCTCTTGGCGTCAGCCACGATGGGCACGTCGATGTCTATGTTTTTCCCAATTTCGGCTGAATCAATGTCTATGTGGATTTTCTTTGCGTCCGGGCAGAACGTGTCCAGCCTTCCAGTAGACCTGTCTGAAAACCTTGTGCCGACAGCCAGCAAGACATCAGCGTCCAGGATAAGCTTGTTTGCGGCGCGGTTTCCGTGCATGCCGATGATCCCGAGTGATAATGGGTGGTTCTCGGGGAAACATCCTTTGCCCATCAGCGTGGTTGCCACGGGCGCCATCAAGAGTTCTGTCAGCCTAAGAAGTTCTTGGAAGGCGTTTGAGCTCGTGATTCCGCCTCCGGCGAGGATCATGGGTCTTTCTGCCTTGACCAACAGTTCGGTAGCCTTCTTGATCTGCAGGGGGTGTGGAGCATACGTGGGCTTGTAGCCGCGTATTTCGGTATCGTTTGAAAACTTCATATCCGCGATGCCGGTCTGGGTGTTCTTCGGCAGATCGATTAAGGCTGGTCCGGGTCTGCCTGTTGTTGCTATGTGAAAAGCCGTTCTCACTATCTCTGGGATTTCAGCGGCTTCTTTCACTTGATGGTTGTATTTGGTTATCGGAGTTGTGATTCCGATTATGTCGGCTTCTTGGAAGGCGTCCCTGCCTATTATGTATGATGAGTTAGGGGTGTACGTGTTAACCTGTCCCGTGAACGCGATTATGGGCGAAGAATCCATGTAGGCGTTGGCGATTCCTGTGACAAGGTTTGTTGCTCCCGGTCCAGAGGTTGCCGTGCAGACGCCGATCTGTCCGCTTGCTCGGGCGTAGCCGTCCGCGGCGTGTGCTACGCATTGTTCGTGTCTCATGAGTATGTGTCTGATCTCGGATTCGTAGAGCGAGTCGTAGAACGGCAGCGTGGCTCCGCCGGGTATGCCGAAGATCACTTTCACTTTCTGTCTCTTCAGGGATTCTATTAAGGCTTGGGCGCCGGTCATCTTAGCCATATTCATAGATGCCTCCTTTTATTTTTGCCAATGCATAGAATATGCTTGTTTCCTCGTTTTTGGACAGAATTTGTGACAGAGGTTTCGGCGGGTTTTTTGATGGGTTAGCTGAAGAACAGCCTGCTGAGTATACATCAGCTCTGTAGGTAGCGATTCCTCCGTACCCGACTATCCCTCACTTTCTTGTCCTCCAAAGGAACAAAGCAGGTAGTAATATTTGCATCATACTTAAAAACCTTTTGAATCTCTGAACCCACAGAACCAGCATCAGCCATCTGAGAAACGCATGATTTTAATGGCACCTTCGACAAATGTTGATTCCATATGGCAATTCGGGAAGGCATGCATTCATGAAATTCGCTGAGATTTGTCGCAGACTCAAGAACGGTTTCTTTCTGTCCTCCATGATGAAAATAACCGATGGCCTCTTCTGTTCGGAGCGAAGCGAAGGCTGCGCCATGGTTCAATTGGGCGCCTACTTGGCTGAGCCGCCGCTTTACGGAAAAGCGCGGTATTTTCTGCCGGCAGACCCGGAGGAATGTACCGAGTTCTTGGCGGAAGAATGCGGCAAAGCCAAGGGGCAATCAGATGTCTGTACTTGTTTGAATTTGGCTGCGCCTAGGCTTGAGTGGGGCTTAGCGGCTGCGGAGTGCTTTTGCGAGGCTGGCGGCGACTTTGTTGAGCTTAATGTGCATGGTTCGTATGAGCCTTACTTTCGCCTTGGAAAGGTTAGGGCTATGGTTTTGCCGGAAAACCGGGATGAACTGTTCAGGTGGGTTGAAGCTTTCTCGAGGCTTGAGGTTCCATTGATAGTGAAGTTTCGGATGGGCTTCATAGACGATTATTCGCCGGTTCTGGAACGTTTAGCTGACTTCAACGTTTTTGCCGTTCACTTCAACGTGAGGAACGACACCAGCAAGAAGCCGGACATCCAATTTGTCAAAAAAGTAAGGAAACAATGCAAGTTCTCCCTTTTAGCGAGCGGATACGTCAGATCAGAAGTGGACGCCAAAATGCTGTTCAAAGCCGGAGCTGACATGGTAGGCATGGCAGAGCCAACCATAAAGGACCCGAAATACATTGCCAAGATAGCCAAAAGCTTCAAGGCGAAATGTCGTCAACAGAAAGTTTGAACGATTTGGAGAGATGCGTTGATGATTCGTAGGCTGCTGGCTTCAGACTTCGATGCGGCGCTCTGGGTTGTGAATGAAGCGGCACATGCCTATGAAGGTGCGATTCCGGCTGACTGCTGGAAGGAACCCTATATGCCAGCTGAAGAGCTGAAGCGGGAGATTGAGTCCGGCGTCGAGTTCTACGGCTGGGTGGATGACCGTGCTCTGCTCGGCGTGATGGGGATTCAACCGGTGGGGGACACGACGTTGATTCGGCATTCGTATGTGCTGACGGGGCATCAGAGGAGGGGGATCGGAAGCAGCCTGCTGAAGCATCTCATGGGCTTGGCGGAGACGTCTGAGGTTCTTGTTGGGACGTGGGCTGCTGCAACGTGGGCTGTCCGCTTCTACGAGAGGCATGGGTTCAAACTGGTTTCGCGCGAAGAAAAGGACGTGCTCCTGCGCCGATACTGGAACATTTCCGACAGGCAGATAGAAACCTCGGTGGTGCTGAGGTTCAGGAGGCAGTGAAGAAATATATTCCAGAGGATGGTATGCGCAATGAGTTGCCGTGTCTTGGCGGACTGAGGCTGTGTTCCATGATTGCTGTCTTGTTTGATTTGGAGGGCACGCTTGTGCAATCAGTGGTGAATGATCTGGAAGTTGTTTTGGAGTTTAGGGATAGGATCAGAAAGAAGCTGCTTGAGCTGGGAATACCGTCAGCCGAGTTGGATGTTGAGGTCAAGTCCACTCTCGTGCGGAACAGAGCCCTTAGATACGTTCAAGAACACTTTACTGAAAGAGAGGCTAACATCTTCAGCCTTGAGATGGACAGATTTCTTAAGAGCTACGAGTTGTCCTGGACTGACCGATCGAGAATCTTTCCTGACACGATTACTGCTCTTCAAGAGTTGAAGCAACTCGGATACAGGATGGGAATTGTAACGAACACTTCAAGAGAAGCCGCAGACCGCATGCTTTCTGTCAACAACATGCGAGATTTCTTTGAGGTGATAATTACCCGAGAAGACGCGAAGATGCTGAAGCCGGAGCCGGAAGGCACACGGCTTGCCTTGAAAAGGCTGAAGGCGCAAAGATTCGTGTTTGTCGGCGACCAGATCCATGATGTGCATGCGGCAGAAAAAGCGGGCGGCATATCGATCATAGTGAACAGAGAACCTTCGAAGAGGCTGGATATTCAAGCGGACTACGTTGTCGAGTCTCTGACAGAGACCCCTAGGCTAGTTCAACAGATAGCAGACAAATAGAAATCCAAGTAGTATTCAGCTTCCAAGAATGACGGGGAAAACAAGGGATCTGGAGAATATTTTATACCATAATCCTTTTAAAGACCATAATTCTAACAGTCAAACACGGTGTTTCATTATTTGAAACGTCTTGTTACACCAAACTTCTAAACCGAACGGTAACCTTTATGTGCCTACGCTTCAGGATGATGGAGGTGACAAAGCATGAACGGAAAAATGAAGATATTTGCGATAGCGACTCTAACACTGCTACTTCTTTCGCTGACGCCTAACTATATCGCAGGTAAACAATCTCAAGACCCGATGGAACCACCCGGTGTGCCTGATGATGCTTGGCGGTCTAACAGGACTGATACTACTCCTTCTGGCGTGATGGATCAGGTTATGGCTAACGCGATGTATGTCTTCGCTTACCGAAACGTCACTTTGGTGCTTAACTGCACCAGAAACATGGAACTGAACATGACCATAGACCCCGAAGTTACTCCGCAGTACTTCTGGCTATATGTTGAACCGAACCATGCGATGAATATGACCATGAACATGAATGCTTCAGCTCCGCAAGGCGCTATGACGATGGAACGGAGCATCAACTTCTACGCTAACATGGAAACGAACGCTACTGAACCATTGAAAGCACAGTTAAGGCTATACATAAACGGAACCAAGCTTAACGCCGAGCTAAACCGGGAAGTCAACTGCTCAAGGCTCATGTGGCACTATTGGAACGAAACCCGAATGGGATGGGACCCCATAGAAAGCTACATTGACGAGAAGGGATACCTAACCTGCAACACCACGCACTTCTCGACATGGACAGTAGCAGAGACGATGCTCCTACAGGTTACTGGAAGCCTATCGAAGACTCAGCCGATCATAGAAGAAACGGTAACAATAACAACGGCACTTGAAGACGAAACAGGAAGCCCCATCACAGGAGCCACAGTGAAAGCAACAGTAAGCAGCATCGTACTAGACATGTCAGACCAAGGCAACGGCAACTACCAAGCAACACTAAACACCGCAAACCTCGGCGAAGGAACCTTCAGCATAACCATCACAGCGGAAAAAGAAGGATACATATCAGGACAAGACACACTGAGCCTACAAATCCAACCAAAACCAATCGACTGGATACTCTACGGAACAATCGCCACATTAGCAGTCGTTGCAATAATAGCACTGATAATACTCAGGAGGAAATAAAATCTTCCTCCCCTCCTTTTTTTATACCCAACCCATATCCAATTAAATTCAAAACCCAGCGGAGCAAAGTACAGCAGAACAAACAAAAAAATTACCATGCCAAACGCTGGTCACAGTCCGCCAAGCCTCAGGCTACTCGTTTGATAATCGTTATCAATTCTGAATTCCATTTGTTAATCAAATCTAAAGTCTGCCGGTAGGCTTCACTATTTGTCAGTGACTGACAAAACAGAAAAAATTTTGTCAGACAAATCTACAAGGGTCTCACAGAGGCATAGAAACCAGTCCCAACAATATGTGCCCTTTCCTTAGCTGCTTGGCATGCATGATAGAAGCGCTGATCAGGCGGCTGATAGCCTCTGCGCCCATTCATTGCTTTTTGTCTTTTGCGGCGATGTTGCCTTCTGCCCTGTGGTTGTTGTTGCCGCTCATCAGCACGTTCATGCCGCTTGTCATGGCTTCAACGCTTGCCATCACGATGTCGCTGTGGGCTCCCATAGCCGTCGCCGTTCTGTCGCCCTTCCGCAGCCTAACCATAACCTCAATGACGGCGTCAGTCCCACCCGTAATCGCGTTCACATGATACTCCTCCAACCGGATAGGCTCAACAGCCAAAACCGCCTTCCTTATGGCGCTCATAGCCGCATCCACAGGACCATCACCCGTCGCAGCTTCGATGAGTATCTTGCCGTCGAAGTTAAGCCGGACAGAAGCCGTAGGCGTCACGCGGTCGCCAGTCACAACCGTCACCTCTTCAACCTTTATCGGACGGACACTCGGCAACCCCATCACAGACTCCGCCACAACCTGCAAGTCAGCATCAGTAACACGCTTGCCCTTGTCACCAAGCCGCTTCACCCGCAAAAAAATCTCAGGCAACTG
>CAZELO010000013.1:0-69111 GCA_964513245.1 uncultured Candidatus Bathyarchaeia archaeon
CTGCAATAGTCCGTACGTCTAGTGCATTTGCCATAAACGAATATTCCTATGGACCCACCATTCACGGAGCACACTTGTAGCATTGCTTCCAGTCTTGGAGAAAGAGGGTTCCGCAGGACTTCGAGTTCTCAGTCCGCTGCTACAAAGACGTAACACACAGGTACATGCTTGAGCCGGTTGAAGAAGCCGTCCAAGCCTTCAACGCGGCAACAGAAATCTGTAGCATACTAGGCTCTAGGTTCCTCGTCTTGGAAACTCCTGCGAAACTAGTCTTCAGCGACAAAAAAATGAGATCCATAAAGAATTTTTTCGGAAGCATCAGCTTCAAGGGACTGAGGCTGGTCTGGGAAGTCAGACGGCCAAAGGGAAAGAGTATTCCGCCAGAGCTGGTTGCTTTCATGCAGGACAACAACATAACGCATTGCGTGGATCTATCCAGAGAGTACCCGGCTGAGGAAGAGTTTATCTATCGGGTCGCTGAAACACTTGAACAGGCTCAGGCGCTTATCGAGGCAGGATTCCAATACGTCACGGACATGAACGGCGCTAAGCTGTTCCGGAAACGCAGGTCCCTCGCAGAGGGGTCGTGGTCCAGCGTAAAAGGGGCGGAGTCCTGTGAAAAGGGGGTCGTGGTCTAGCATGGTCTAAGATTCGCGCCTGGGGCGTGCGAGGTCGTGGGTTCAAATCCCACCGACCCCACTTTTTAATGAACCTGCGACTTTTTAGATAGCCCTGATTATCTTTGGCTATTGGGCTGGAAAACCTAGGGACAAATTGGAGAGCCTATTACAGAAATAGTCTGCTTGAGCCGATTCTAGGGCGCCGCATCGATCAGCATTCTTATTCGAGTCTTTTGATTATGTGGTATCCGAATTGGGTTTTGACTATGGCTGAAATCTGTCCTTTTTCCAGTGCGAAGGCGGCGTTCTCGAATTCCTTCACCATTTTGCCTCTGGTAAAGGTTCCTAGGTCTCCGCCGCGCTTTCCCGAGGGGCACATCGAAACCTGTTTAGCTATGCTTGAGAATTTTTCTCCTTTCTTTAGGCGTTCAAGAATCTGGTTTGCTTCTTTTTCGGTCTTCACGAGGATGTGCGCGCAATGGACTTGGTTTGGCATAGAGACTGATCACGAACACGTGGGTTTTAAGCTTTTTGGGACTTCGTCGACACAACGGACTATTAGTTCACGGGTTCAATTCTCATCGACCTCACCATCACGGAAACCACGGCTTTTAGACGTCTTCAGAACCAGAACAAACATAAATATGGCGGTTGCCAATTCGAGTAACGAGCAGGATGCTTACAAATGCCCACGTATGATATCGAAGTTGACGGGGTCAGCAAACGTTTTGAAACAACCGTCGCCGTAGACGATGTTTCTTTGCAGGTCAAGAGAGGCGAACTCTTCGGCTTGCTGGGACCTAACGGCGCGGGAAAATCGACACTCACCAAGATGATGAGCGGTATGCTGAACCAACTTCGGGATCAATCAAAATTTCGGGCTACGATATACAAGAGAACTCCATGGCAGTCAAGGAACTGATGGGCGTCATCCCGCAAGATGTCGTACTCTACGACTACATGAACGCCCTTGAAAACCTCGCTTTCTTCGGCAGACTCTATGGGTTATCGGGAAAACGCCTTCAGGAAAGAATAGACAGCATGATCGCGTTCACGCAGCTGGACAAAAAAGCCGCAAAACGCCGAATATCCACGTATTCAGGCGGCATGAAACGAAGAGTCAACATCGCAGCCGCGCTTCTCCACGAGCCTCAGGTCATTCTGATGGATGAACCCACAGCAGGTTTGGACCCTCAGAACCGTCTGGCACTCTGGGACATCATCCGCGCTCTTCATCATCAGGGCAAAACCATCATTTTGACGACACACTTGATGGACGAAGCCGAGGAACTGTGTGGTCGCGTCGCCATAATGGACAAAGGCAAGATAATCGCCTTAGACACGCCCCATCATCTCATCGAGAAGACAAACATCGAACAAACGATCACCGTAGTTCCAGACAGAATAACAGAAGAAGTAATGACCGCCTTAAAGAAGGTGCCCGAAGTGCGAAACGTCAACAGGCTACGCGATGTCGATGACGACACCGAAAAACTTGTGTTAGTCGCGGATCAACCTGAAGCCGCGCTCCCAGAAATAGTGACGGCGGTCTTGTCCACGGAACGGAAAATCCGATCAATCGAGCTGTCCCGGGTGACGCTTGAAGACGTATTTATAGCAATGACCGGGCGAACCCTTCGCCAAGAGGAGAAATGAAATTTTGAAACTAAAGCGCACAGTTCATCAAACGTTCGCTATCGCCAAGACAGACTTTCTCGGCATCGCACGCAACAAGACAGCCCTATTCTTCACCCTATTGTTTCCGCTCTTCTTTCTCATAATCATCGGGTTCACCTTCGGCACAGCAGGCGAGGGAGAAACCAGCCAAATTCAGCTAGGCGTAGTGAACCTCGACGGAACCGAAACAAACGTGAACGGAACCATCTCGACAAACAGCACCATAGGCGACGCCTTTGTTCAAGGGCTAAAGGATGCGAACTTCACGGTGCATGAGTACGACGCCTACGGGGACAAGGACTCG
Organism: uncultured Candidatus Bathyarchaeia archaeon; assembly: GCA_964513245.1. GTDB lineage: Archaea > Thermoproteota > Bathyarchaeia > Bathyarchaeales > DTEX01 > CAZELO01. The sequence continues at coordinate 2,602 of CAZELO010000013.1, forward strand.
GATGGCACCGCTGCCTTCGCCATAAGCAGCGGTGACGTAAAAGTAGCCATAATCATCCCTGAAAACTTCACCGAAACCCTGTTCTTCCAATATAGAGACACGTTTGGGGCACCCCTACCAACCCAAGCCAACCTCGCCATTTACACTGACCCGAGTGACCCAACAGGCTCATTGATAGCTCAGCAAGGAACGTTAGGGTTCATTCTAGGCTTCATCAAGGTCTATCAAGAAGGAATCATCGCTCAAATTCCTCCGAGCGAGCAGAGCTTCGTCAAAGTGCTCACAGACCCCATACAGACAGCTTCTCACGAGGCAGATGTCTCGGGAAGACGCCTACGCTGGATAGACTACATGGTCCCCGGCGTCCTGGGATTAGCCCTCATCTGGGCGGGTTTAAATCAAGCTTCAACTACAATCGCCAACGAGCGGACAGCAGGCACCTTTCAACGCATGGTAATCGCGCCCGTTTCACCTATGATTGTCCTTGCTGGAAAATTCCTCTCCAGCCTATTGATTGTTTACCTTTCTGCGCTGGTTATGTTGGCTTCAGGCGTGCTTCTCTTTCAGGTTTCACTCTACTGGAACATCCCGTTGATAATGGCGTTGATCTTTCTAGGCTCACTCACCGCCATAGGACTCGGACTCATCATCTCATCCCTCGCCAAGAATGCTGATGCCGCCCACGCCATCACGATAGTCATCAGCGTTCCGTTACAGTTCTTCATAGGAGCCTTCTTTCCCCTGTCCATGATGCCTGCGCCAGCCCAAGTGTTCGGCGAAGCTCTGCCATTCACAAAATTCGTCGAAGTAATGCAGGGCTCAATGACAAAAAACCTCCCCCTAGCATCCCTAATGCCGCAAATAATCTACATGGCAACCTCAGGCATCATTCTCTTCGCTGCCGGCGTAGTAACCTACTGGTGGTCCCTCAAAAGAATATAGCCCTCAACAACATTCAGCGGCAAAAACCAGAACCACCCAGAACCCAATTCACCGAGAAGCCCATCCGGGACGGAAGCCTCGCAACCTGTCAAGAAGCGGATTCTTAGGCTAATTTTTTGTTCATTATGTAGGCGTCTTCTCCGTCCGAGTAGTATCTTCTGGCGGTTTTTTTGATCTCGAACCCCATTTTTCTGTACAGGCTCGTTGCAGGCGTGTTGCCCATGCGGACTTCCAAGTAGCATTCCTTTGCCTTCTCATGCGTTGCCATAGCCTGTAAGGCTTCTTTGATCATGGCGGATGCCACGCCTTTCTTTCTGTGTTCGGGTGTGACAGCTATCGAGATTATGTGACCCCTCTTCGTTGTGCTGAAGGACCTCAGCCCGAAGCCAGAGAAGCTGTTCTCTATTCGGCACATAACGTAGCCGATTATGATGCCGCCTTCCTCGGCGACTATGAAGGTGTGTGGGTACTGCTTGTAGATGTCGATGTAGAAGAAGCTCGAATAGTTCTCTGGAAGACAAGTCTCGTTTAGGCGCATCACTTGCTTGAGGTCAGACGGTCTGAATCGTCTTAAGCTAAAGGACTGCTCCAAATGGCAACCCAGCTGAAAAAAAGATTTAAGCGAGACTCCTTAAAAAACTATTTCCTTTCAGGTTCTTCGGCTTCTTCGCCGCTTTTGATCTCCGGCACAACAAGGCTTCCATGAGGAATCACTGAGACCTTTCCTTTTTTTCCGACCTCTTCAAAGGCATAGCGCAGGGCTTCATTGGCGGTTCTGGCAGGCCTCATGCGAAACACTTCTGAAACGTAATGGTCAGGCATCATCGAAACAGAGTACACCTTGTGCCTCTGAAGCACCCTCATCAAACGATAGACCATAAGCCCGCCTACAGTGAAGTTCTTCTTCAATTCCTTTTCCAACGCGTCTGGGTCAGCGAATTTAGGCATTGTCTCGTAAAAATCTGTGTTTCCGTACCCTTTCAGGCATTCTGCCATAAGAACGATGGCGCCGCCTCTTTTTGCAGCTTCAACCGCCCCGCTTATCACCTTACAAGACTCGAACAGGTCGGCGTCTAAGGGTGCCCCTCCGGGACTCACAAACACTATGTCAGCCCTTTTCTCGGCTGAGGCTTTGAAAACCTCTTCCGCCAACTTAACGCCCTCGCTGAAGGACTTGACCACATCGCCCGCAAAGGCACCAACAACTTCGAGCATCTGATTCCTCACAACGTTCAGTGAGAAATTGACCCCAGCGAGACGCGCCGCCTCAACCATATCCTCATGAACCGGGTTGTCCTCCAGCCCGCTCAGCCTAGCCTTTGAACTTAGGCTCAGCAGAAAGTTGTGTTGGATAGTTTCAGTCCTTGAAAGCCCAGGCAAGACTGCTTCTCTGCCGCCGCTGTATCCCGCGAGTGGGTGGGGTTCTATGACACCCGCCAAGATCTTCACAGAAGATTCGACGAAAGCCTTGTTCAGGCTAACCTTCGTTCCTTTGGATGTTTTTCCAACCTCCACGCATTCGCTGGTTTCAGGATTGTGACGCATGACCCTGATTCTTGATGAAAGGTACTCGCCAAGCGAAAATATCTCCTCGGTTCTTGATGCTGAAGCACGAAGGGGATCGTAGGCAACGATGACCGTGACCTCTTCATCACGTATTCCAGCTGAGTTCAGCACTTTGAGAATGCTGGAGATCATCAGTTGGTTGGTTGATGAACCGGAATCCTTCAAGGCTATCGCTATCTTTTTATCTGGTTTGGCGATTTCGCCCAAGGGTTTCGAAGAAATCGGATTCGCCAAGGCTTTCTCGATTGCGGCTTGAGCGTCTTCGGCTCCAGATTTTTCTGCAGGTTCGATTATGCCTAGAAGGTTTTCAGTGGGTACTCTTAGGCAAACTTCGGTATTTCCGTAGGGAAGCCAGATTTCAACCACGCGGGTTTTCTCTCCTCAAGACAGTTAATGCTTCTTTAGGCAAGTACTCTAAACAAATCAGGTCAATAAGCTTTCTGTTGGTCCGCGGCTAAGCCTTTCTCGAAGAACTTGATTATCTTCTCCGCGATCAGTGTCGAAGCGGTCTTCTGCGCCTCTTTTGTCTGGGCACCAATGTGCGGCGTGCAAACAACATTTGGAAGCCGAACCAGTTTCAGGTCCTTCGGCGGCTCAGACTCGTACACGTCCAAAGCGGCTCCAGCTAACTTGCCGGATGTTAACGTATCGAGAAGCGCCTTTTCTTCGACAACCGCGCCCCGTGACGTGTTGACAAGTAGCGCCCCCGGCTTCATTAGGCCGAGTTCCCTTGCGCCGATCATGTGATACGATTGCTGGTTGAGCGGGACATGAATCGAGACAACGTCGCTTCGGTTCAGCAACTCGTCCAACGACACAAATTCGGCTGCGAGCGCCTCAACCAGTTCACGGGCCGGCGGGGTCCGCTTCGTGAAAATAATATTCATCCCAATCTCCCGAGCTATCTTTGCCACTCTCACGCCTATGTTTCCCAAGCCGATCAGACCCAAGGTCTTCCCCTTTAGCAAGGAGCCGCTTAGCTCCTTCTTGAGCCATTTTCCATCCTTCATTGAGCGGTCAGCCACGGTGATCTTGCGAACAAGAGCCAACATCAACCCAATTGCCAATTCGGCAACAGAGTCGGCGGGTGCCTCAGGCGTATTCAGAACAGTGATGCCACATTTCTTTGCAGCATCCATGTCGATGTTGTCCAATCCTGCTCCCGCTCGACCGATGACCTTGAGCCGTTTTCCACTTTCGGCTATTTCCTTGGTTACATGGGTTCTGCTTCTGACAACGAGCGCATCATAATTTGAAATGACCACTTTAAGCTCTTCTTTGGAGATCGCGGGTTTCACGTTAACCTCGAAACCGCTTTTTTCAAGCCTCTGGGTTCCCTCGGCATCTATGGGATCGCAGACAAGAACCTTGACCGGCATTTTTCAACTTCACGCCTTAAGCCGCAGTTGCATATTCAAATGGCTCTTCCTAAAATTATGTTTTCCTATCTGACGCGCCCCTGAAACACGATGCGGTGTGTCGAGTTTCCTTTGCCTTTGCTTGTAGCTGCCAAATCTTCAGGATTGCGAACCAGATCTGTGCATCAAAATCCTTAAGAGCGACATTTGACGATTTTTTGCTCGCTGTTGAGTATGCCAGACCATGATTCTGAATCAAGCGAGTCTGCGACCAAGAAGGGAGTCTTGGCAGGCGCCTTACTTGTCGTCATAGAGATCGCGGGCGGGCTGATCTCTGGAAGCCTAGGACTGATCTCAAGCGCCTTCAACACTTTGATGGATTTTGTGGCTGCCGTCGTCACTTTCTTCGCGGTTCGAGAGAGCAACAAACCGCCTGATGAGGCGCACATGTATGGGCACGAGAAGATCGAGTCAGCCGCAGCGGTCGGCGAGATATTTTTGCTGGTTGTCGTTTGCCTTTGGGTCGTATACACCGCGTCTATGAAACTGCTTTCAGGCGAGACACAGTACATCGAGATGTTTTGGGTCGCAGTTGGAACTAACTTTGTCTCGATCGCCGTGGACCTTTTTGCATACGTGAACCTTAAGATGTCCGCTAAATCCAGGCCAAGCGAGGCTATGAAGGCAAGCGCGCTGCATTTCATGAATGACCTGCTCATAGCAGTAGTGGTTATCTTCGGTCTTGTGCTCTACGGATTCGGGTTCCAGTACGCAGATTCGGCTGCGGCTCTTGTAGTAGTTGTCTTTATCCTTTACTCGGGCCTGAAAATGGTCGGTGAATCTATCGCAGTGTTGACCGATGCTGCGCCCAAGGGCGTCGTAGAACAGCTCGAGAGGCAGATCCTCAGCGTTGAAGGAGTAGAGGATTGCCACCACGTCAGGGTACGGCGGGCAGGCGCCAGATTCTTTGTGGACGCCCATGTGGAGATTGAGGGGCACATTCCCCTTAGCAGGGCGCATTTTGTAGCCTCGCAGATAGAAGCGCAGATAGTGAAGGCATTTCCCAACTCAGACGTCTTGATACACACCGAGCCCCACATTCACAGGGACCCGTTGGCAGTGATCAGGACCGATGCTTCACACTTTCCTGAGATCAGAGGTATACACAGAATAATTGTCACAACTGTCGGCGGGAAACTTCTAATCTCCTATCACCTTGAACTTGAACCGGGAATTTCGGTGAAGACCGCACACGAGATTGCAAACAAACTTGAGGAACGGCTCAACACAGACCTCAAGAACATCTCGACTATCATAAGCCACCTTGAACCCATTTCCGAACGTCTGGAACCTGCCGTTTACAATTCAGAAGAATTGAGCAATCTTCGCGCCGAGATAGTCAAGATGTCGCGAGAGTTCGCCGAGGTCCAGTCCATTCACGAGGTGCAGATTCTAACGCGAAACGGCAGATACAGCATAAGCCTGCATGGCACAGTTGACGGTTCGACAAGCCTCGCCAAGGCACACGAAGTCATCACCCAGATGGAGGAAAAGATCAAGACTATCGACAGCAGAATCGAACAAGTTACGATCCACTGCGAACCCGAAGAAGACAACACCGTGAAACCAAAAGAGTAGAATCCGATACTTCTGCGTACTAGAAGCGAGAATCTAATAACAGACGACAAGTTGCCACGTGAGAAGGCGCCCCTTCGAGACGGACCTGCATATCCCCATTGGAAACCTTATAAGGATTCGTATAGTTGATCTTTCTAAAGACATTGGTGGAAAGAGAACCCTTGCAGGAAACTTTCACCCCTCGCAAGCGGCTTTTGGCAGCCCTTGCCCATGAGGAAGCCGATCGTGTGCCTGTGCATCCACGTTTCAACGACATGACGTTTCTGCGTCACTTTGGCGTTCCAAGGCAGCAGCTTCCCCCTGACTGGCGGGACCAAATCCGAGAACGACTTGGAGTGGTTGATTTAATTTACGGCACAGGTCTGGATCAGCCCCGAAAAGAGGACTTGCAATACGAGACGAGAACCCGAGTTATTGAGGAGACGCCGAACTACTATGTTACGCTGACCGAGTACGACACGCCTGCGGGGACCCTGCGTAGGAAGATTAGGCATGGATACTATGATGCAAGCAAGATCGAAGAACAGTCCAAGGACCTAGCAAAGGACTTTGAAGCCCTAAAATACCTTTGGCAGTGCAACCACGACAAAAGGACGACGACGAAAGCAAAGAGAATGAGCAGTCTGGCGATTGGTCAGGAGAAAGGTATCTTGCGCGGAGGCGGCGGGTCGGCTTGGAATACCTTATTCAATGTTCTCGGATTGACGACCTCGATCACAACAGCTTACAGGCAGCCTGAACTCTTCCATGAAGCCCTGAGGGCGGCGAATGAAAACATCATGTACGAGACTAGGGTGACACTGGAAAAGATCGATGTTGACATGATCAGCCTAGGCAGCCACGCACCCGCATACTTGTCTCCACAGATGTTTGAAAAGTTCGTCTTCCCGTACGACAAGAAAGTCGGCGGCCTCGCAAAAGAATACGGCGTCTACGCCCTCTATCACCTCGACGGAAAGGGCTGCCGTATGCTTGAAACGCTGAGGGACATGGGAACCACGGTCCTTGAGACGATTGATCCACCGCCATTAGGCGACTTCAACATGACCGACGCGAAAAAACGGGTCGGAGACGACATCTGCTTCCTCGGCGGCGTGGACAGCATGACCATTTGGAAAGGAACGCCGCAAGAGGTCGAGAAACTCACCGTTGATCTGATAGAGGAAGGGGCGCCCGGAGGGGGACTTATCGCTGGAACAGGTGATTCTCCGCCGCTTGGAACCCCCTTAGAGAACGTGCAAGCCCTCGTGAGAACTGCGAAAAAGGTAGGCTTCTACGCGGCTCGGAAATGAGACCACCAATGATATAGGATAAAACTGGGGTTGCGCATTCCGTATTTGTTAGAGTTCGGTGAGTTGAAGGGCTCGTGAGAAAGATAGAGCTGTTGGGCTGGGAGGAGCTTCCAAGGCGGATTCAGAACGTAAAGGGAAGCCTCGAAGTGATTTATGATGCCGATCTCAGCGTCCAATTCGAAGATGTTACGCTTGACAGGCTGTTTCCCACTGAAGGGTTCCTAGAGAAAGATAAGCTCGCATTGGTCTTCATGAAAGTCATGTCTGAAGGCTACGATGTGCCCATAATCGCTGTAGAACATAATCGGGACCATTTTATTTTGGACGGCCATCACCGCTCTTTCATCTCGAAAAAACTTGGGAAGAATACCATAAAGGCCTGCGTGCTGAAATTTCCCCCAGATAGAAGCTACGGGGCTAAGCCTAAACAGCCGCTTGAGGGTCTTCCAATCAGAGATGTCGCAGCCATCGATGACCCAGTCGTCATGACTTGGGGACAGATACTGACCCTTCTAAAGTATTATGAGGCTGTCCACGGTGTCTACTTCGGCATGAGGAAAAAAAGCGTAGCCCTAAGGTCTCTAGTCCCGACGCAGCCCCAAGTGAGCCGAAGTCGAATTGCAACGCTGAAAGAACTGCTGGTGCCGATAACCTGTATAAGGCGAGAGGCCAAGTATTACATTTTGGACGGCCACGCAAGGTCGCTCCGAGCCAGACAACTGGGGCTTGAGGAGATTTCAGCCATATGTCTAGTCCCAGATACTGAGGTTGACTTTGGAATCGTCAGAACCGCCAACGGGATGGGTCTACGAAGTTTGGAAGACATCAAGATTGTCGAATAAACCGGAAAAACAGGCTTCTTTTCTTTCCCTCAAATTCTGCGTTAGAACTCAAATGAGGCGGATAAACTTAAGTAAGGCTCAACCGTAAATAGTAAGAAACTCTGGTGACTGCTATGCGTATCGCCATGTTTGGTCCTCCCGGCGCTGGGAAGGGAACATACGCTTCAAGGCTGAAAGAGAAGCTCGGTATTCCACACATATCAACTGGCGACATGGTCCGAGAAGAGATCAAGGCTCAGACGCCGCTGGGAAAAAAGATCAAGCAATACAGCGACAGAGGCGAACTTGTCCCGGATGCCATCATCATCGAGCTGCTGGCGAGGAGGCTGGAAAAGCCAGACTGCAAGAAAGGCTTCATTCTTGACGGTTTTCCGAGAACCGTGCCTCAGGCAGAAGCCTTAGAAGGGATTTCAGATCTTGACCTCGTCATAAACCTAGTTGTCCCAGACTGGATCATAATCCAACGCCTGTCGAGCCGCATCAGCTGCAAAAAATGTGGAGCCATATACAACAGCGTGACGCTGAAACCAAAAAAGGAAGGCGTATGCGACGTATGCGGCAGCGAACTCTACCAGAGGGAAGACGACAAGCCAAAGGTCGTACAGGAACGCTTGAACGTCTACCGAAGAAACACGGAACCCCTCATCGAATACTACCGCAAGAAAGAACTTTTGAAGGACATGCATTGCGACGACCCAGTGGTCCCGCCTGACAAAATGGTTGACAAAATAATGAAAATGATCGCCGATACAAAGAAAACAAGCTGAGCCTCAACCTTGATTCTCGTGGTTCGCCATTTTTCTTCGCAAAGCCATAACATTGTGCATCTTGGATAAGGATCCAGATTGCTTGTGGCGAGAAAAAAAGGTGGGAAAGGGCTTGCTGTTTTATGGGAGTGCGATTTCGCCGATTTCGCTGAGGTCGGCTAGGCTGTTCAGTTTTATTTTGACGCTGGACAGTGTGTAGAGCACGTTGTCGATGTATAGCGCCCTCTGCACCGAGTATTGCGACTGGAAGTAGTAGCCGCTTTTCAGGTAGTCTGTGTTGTTCTCTATGTGGGTGATTCCGCCCCTAAGCGTTATGCTGCTTGCCGTTATGTTGAAGACGTAGGCTCCCTGCCAAACGTAGTCGCCGTAGGCATTGTCCGGCACATTTCCGTCCGGGTACTGCGCGCTGTTTATCTCTGCGACTAAGACAGGTATCACAAGTAGGTTCCGCTCTCTGTCGAACAATAGTGCCTTGGGGTCCCGCAGAACTGGTGAGTCTGTTCCTCTGTCGCCTATCACGAAGCTTGCGGTTTCTATTGGGTTCTCAACATCGGTAACATCGAAGAGGGATATCTTCACGCCTTGGTACCATGCGAAGTCGCCTTCTTCAGCCTCGACAGTGTTCTTGCCTATGCCGATCAGGTGGTTCTCGTCGTATGGATGCAGGTAATCCGAGTAGCCTGGAATCTTCAGCTTGCCCAGTACAGTTGGGTTGTATGGGTCTTCGAGGCTTATGACGAATAAGGGGTCGATCTTCTTGAATGTGACCAAGTAGCACCGTTCACCCATGAACCTCGCCGAATATATCTTTTCGCCTGGGGCAAGATCCTCCAAGCTGCCTATCACCGTCATGTTTGCGCCGAGAACGTAAACGTTGTTGCTGGATGTGGCTGATGTCATGAATCTGCTAACGTGGCCCACTGTGGTCGCTATTCTGAAGTATCCGTTGTATTCGTCCATTGAGTACTGGTTCAGAACGTAGCCATGAACCTCGCCGCTTGCCTCGCACGTTATGCTGGGACCATCTATGTGTATCTTATGAATCTCTGTCTCCATTTGCCCGTCTTTGTAGGTCGGCGACGCCAGATAGATGTTGTCCAGCGAGACATACACGCAGCTCGTGTACCCATGCAGAATCGTCTCGTAAACCACTGCTTCTTCATCGTCCTGTGTGTTTATGGCTAAGATCGTCGTGAAGACATAGCTGGAGTCGGAAGCGTTCGAGTAGTAGACAGATGTCGCGGCTACGGTTTTCAGCCGACCGTTGTCAAGCAGACATGGCAGGGGAACCTCCTTCTCCGCGATATAGGCGTACGAGTTCACAAAGACATAGACGTAGTCACCGATCATCCTCGAATTGAAATAGCTGCCCTCCAAAGTGACGTTTCTAGCCAAAACAGGCGTGCTTCTGTCAGCTATGTTGTAAACCCAGACGGCTGATTCGGAATATCCGTATCCCATTGGAGCCACAGAATCTCTGAAGTATCCATATAGTTGGTTAGGCACAATAACGACCACAAGTTTGTCGCCGTTCACATAGATGCCGCTGACCGTTCCGTTTATCTCAATGCTTGCCACGACTTCGGCCTCTTGAGGCGGATACGCCTTAACGATCAGAACCTTTCCGTCCGAAGCCATATACACATATTCGCCATCGCTCTTGACAATGTCAGCCTCGTCGACGCCTGCAACCTGTATGTTTGTTTTTGAGTAGTCGGGAGACTTCAAACCTGAATAGGAGCTCACGTCATTGAAGACCTCTATCATTGTGCCGCTGCCGCGATAAAGTGAATAGTACGGCGATACGTTCTGGCTGCTGTTCAAGAAATCAACCATCTGCTGATAGGATTGGAACTGCTCTAGTTTAGTTTGTCCAGCAGAGACTGGCTGTAAGTCTAAGAGTGCTAGAGGTAGAAGCGAAATCAGTCCAACGAGGGTCACTGAAAGAACTATTCCGGCTAGATTTTTGTGAGACATGCTTTTGATCCCTTTCTGTACAGTTACTATGTTTAAGAGAGTAACTTAATTCTATATTTTTGAACACAGTGTACTAAAACGTAGACACCACGAAAATCCTTCGTTGGTTCCTTGGCTGAATGGCTCGGTAAAGGTTTAATTCGGCTTCAGCGCCTATACAATTGCGTACATCTAAAGGAAGAGTAGGCTTGACCTCAAATATTGACAGCACCAGCTTAGAATGGATCAGGTTTGCCGAGGAATCCATCAGGAAAGGCGACCATGAAAAAGCCGCGGGTCACCTATGGCGAATAGCTCACTACTTCAAACTGAACAAGGACATCGCGACCTTCAGAGAATACGCCAGAAGGACTGGAGACTGCTATGTACGTGCGGCTGAACAGCTGTGGAGTGCTGGACGGTGCGGAGAAGCCTCCCGCCTCTACATCAAGGCGGCTGAATGCTACATGGAGATTGAAGACCACCGCTCAGCTGAGAACTGCGATCTCAAGATTCATCAATGCTACGCCGCAATCACAAAAAATGGACTGAAGGACTACGACGGTTCACCCCAAGACCTGAAGAGCATAGGGGATTATTTCAGAGAAACGAAGAAACCAGAAAAAGCCGGAGAATGCTATGAAGCAGCCGCTAGGAAAGCCGAAAATGATGGAAAAACAATGCTGGCTGGCGGGCTCTTCACAGACGCAGGGGACATCTCATGGCTTCTGAAAGACGTGGAGAAGACCATAGACAACTATGCAAGAGCCGCTGACAACTACTTAAGATCAGAAAAACATTTCGAGGCAGCATGGTACTACATCATATCCGGTTTCCTTTTGGCATCTCTCAAAAGATTCAGAGAGTCCACGGCGATGGCGAAGAAAGCCAAATATGCCTGTGCAGCCGGTGATATCCTAATCCTCTTGAACAAGCTAAGCCGCATATGCGAACATCTAAGCAAGGGGCGTAGTTACGAGGCGGAGGTGGAATGGCTGAGGATCAAAAGTAAATTCAAAAAGGAATACGTCGGCCTCATCGACTCGTGCTTCAGAAAGGCAAAAGAAAACATGACTTGAAACCGCGGAACCACAACAGAGAACCCTCACAAACAAAAATTGTCGAATTTAATATAAAGCAGTGTGGACTATAGGCATTGTTAACCCGAGAACGGATAGATTGATGTCGAAGATCCACATTTACAGGGAGCCTAGCTGGAGGTCAACTGGCACATGGTTTCAAGTTCCATAGTAATCTTGAGGAATCTCTGGAAGATCTACGGAGTCGGCGAGACATCTGTCAATGCCTTAAGAGGAATTAATCTAACGGTCAATAGGGGCGAATACGTGACCGTTTTGGGACCGAGCGGATCGGGCAAGTCAACTCTGCTGAACATGATTGGCGGCTTGGACAGGCCTACTGAAGGCGTGGTCCGCGTGCACGGTCAAAACCTAATCAACATGAACGAGTCCCATCTTGCCCGCTTTAGATCAGAGAACATCGGCTTCGTCTTCCAATTCTTCAATCTGATACCTACCTTCACTGTCTTAGAGAATGTCATGGTTCCAGCCGAGATACTTGGGCTTAACCGCGAAGAAGCCAGAGACAGAGCCGAAGCCATGCTTGGGCTGGTCGGGCTGGCAGAAAGGCTCAATCACTTTCCGCATCATCTCTCTGGCGGGGAACAGCAAAGAGTAGCCATATCTAGGGCTTTCGTCAATGTCCCGGTTCTGCTCCTTTGTGATGAGCCCACTGGGAATCTAGATACGAAGACTGGATCCAGCATAGTGAGGCTGTTGACCGATGTAAACAGAAAGCTGGGGGTCACGCTTGTCGCTGTAACGCATGATCAGCGCTTGGCGAACGCGGCGGATCGTGTCATCGAGTTGGTGGACGGACAGATAGCAGGCGAACATATGTACAGCCACTTTTGAGACGCACTGTGGGGAGCAAAGAACTACAGCGACAGATCAGTTTTCATGTGTCTATTTTCAAAGCATTGCTTGTTTAGACGCTGATCGAATCACTTGTCTCTACATTCAGATCTGGGTTGTACACGCACCCGTCTTTGACCACGTTGTCCACTGTGAAAGTAAACGTCTTTCTTCCCCATGCGTTTTGCGATAGGAAACTCACCTTCCCAGTGGCATCTGTGATCCCCTGCACGTATCCCGGGGGACCAGTCCAGTGTCCGTACACGGTTGCTCCTTCGACGGGGCAGCCGTATATGTCATGTATTGTCACCATGGCTTCTGCTTGGTACAGCCTCCACCACCAGAACCGCCATACGTGAAGGATCATGTCTATATCCTGAACATAGATGACAAGGGGCTGTGTCACATTCAACACGAATGCCGCTAAATCACCCCAGTACCCAGAGGAATCCTGTCCATGCACATACAGCGTGTGTGTGCCTTCGGTCCAAGCTGAGATGTTGATTTCCGCCGTTACCTCTTCACTTGGCGAGTCAAATGCGCCGTCAGTAGGCATCATTGCGGTGCCTTCTCCATCTGCACCGGGCACGTCAACAAAGTATTCAGCGATGGTAATGTCGGAGATTCCCGTCGATAGGTCATCAATCAACGCCGTCAAAGTGACAGAGGTGACCCCGCCAGTTGGGTTCGGGGCGCAGTTCACAAAACGTGTCAGCGGACCTTCATCGTCCTCGGTGCTGACGCTTACAGGTGTATAGGCGGCACTTACGATGATGCCTCTAGAGTCTTGCAGGACAACCCTGATCATTGGCGCGAGCTGGCTACGCACAAGATCTATCCATGACAAAATGTAGGTTGTGTCCTCGCTTACTATAAGCCATGACTTACATTCCGTAAGATTCCCATAAGCCTCCATGAAGTGCCTGTCGTTATACTCGGCGAGGACAAGGTCAATTCTTTCACAGAACATCGTGGAGTTGTATCCGTCTTGGAAATCCTCAGGGGTCAGGCTGTTGTTGGCATAATCTTTGATCGTGTCCAAGCCTTCCGGGATACTTGTTGAGTACATGGAAAACTTTACATGATAATATCCACTGCCGAGATAGGTCAGATTGTAGCTTTTTGACAAAGTGAATTCGTTGCTCTCTATATGCTGGAAAAGCACCGAGGCAGTAGCGGCTGAGAGACCTGTAACGGGTGCGTCGTTCTCCATTTGTGCTTTAAAATAGAAGGCAACAGTCGTTCCATCTGTCTCGTTAAAGTTCAGGTTCAAAATTGTTGCCCTTAGCTCAGCCAAGGTCTCACTTTTCCATCCGTAGAAATTTTGGGCGATGAGATCTAGGCTGACATTGGATGATGCAGAAGAATAACCAGGATTGCCACTCCATTCGCATTCAAAAAGGGGTTGAGAGACTGAAAGGCTAAGCCCGAAGCCGGCATATCTTGACAGGATAGTCTTCTGCCATTCTGATATGAACTGATATCCGCCTTCTCTTGACCTGTTATCGGGAGCCTCGTCTAGATCAGTGTAGTTTCCATATCGGCTTATGCCCGAAATATAGTTCAGGTCATCGGTCACGTTCGCCAGAGATACTGCTAAAGCTCTGCGAAAATTGAGAGATACCTCAGCAACCACTTTTCTGAAGTCCGATTTGGCCAGAGACATCCTCGAAACAGAGGCGTACGCCAAGTAGGAGGAGAAAGTAGCCATAACCAGAACAATGCTTAACGCTGTTACAATGATGAATTGACCTCGATTGTTTCTACGTAGGCTCCTTCTGGTACTTCGCTTAGGTTTAGGCATATCGCATCACCTCGGCCTCATCAACGAAAGGTCAATGACAACCACGTCCCAACTGACATGGAAAGCCAAGTCTTGAAATATCCGTCCGTAAATATCCATCAAATCGTCCGAAGATGGCGCATAATAATAACTGCCGCCGTTAGAAACAACTTCCTTCAGAAGCTCTTCATCAATAGCCGTTTTGGCGCCTAGCCCGATTGAATAGAGCCGTATTCCTAGGGATGCCGCCAGAGCCGCTTTATCTAACGCGTATTGTGTTGCATTGACTCCTGTGGGTCTATTAGCCATACCGTCAGACAGAAGAATCATCACCCAAGCAGTGGTGTTTTCGTCTCTTCCATTAAGAACGAATTCTTCCGTTGCGTAAGATATTCCGTCTCCGATGTTGGTATAACCATTTGGGGTCAGACTTGCGATGTCCGATTTCACAGCTTCAAAATCAGTGGTCAGAGGCATTCTCAATGTTGCCTCAGTCGAAAATGTGACAAGACCAACTTGATCCTTTGAGACATCAAGCTGATCGATAAACGCTGTTGCGGCTTCTATTGTTCCTTCTATCTTTGTCTGTACGTCGCCGGGCAACTTGTCGTTCATGCTACCGGACACGTCCATCACTAGCATCACATCTAACGGTTTGTAGACAACTCTACCTAGCGGAAGAGACATGGTTACTGTAACCTCGATGTTAACAGAATCGACGTTTGGGGAGATGTCTCCGCCGGCTAGATTGGTTATCTCCCCATAGGGTTCTCCCGTCAGTGCGCTTCGAAGGGCAAGGTTGTAGAAAGTATCAGGTGGCAGAAGGTTCTCGACCAACCCTCTCAGTTCGGACTCCCATTGAGTTGCATTCCCAACGACCTTCTTCATGACCTCAGTGTTGTCAAGCACGTTCACCACATTCGCGGCGACTCTCTCTATGCTGCCGAACTCCATGACCGTGTAGACGCTTGAGATGTAGATTGACGCTGAAAGCCCCACAACTAAGATAGTGCACGCTATCATTGCCTCAACGATTCTCATCTGACCTTTATTTTGTCGCCGCATGCAGTCCAGATCACTTCCAAAGATCAAGCTCCGCAAGGCACGTTGTCCCAGCAATATCCACATACCTAGAGACGGTTTCCTTGTCCATTCCATAAGCGGAGCCAGTGGAGTAACTTATCTCGGTAATCAGAGGCGTATCGCTCACAAAGACGCTGCCGCCTTCTACCCTAAAATTCGTCCCTTTGGGAAAGGTAGCCAAGACCTTGATAGACATCTGCTCAGCTTCTATAACGAGGACATGGTCAGGCTCAAACTGGAATTCAAGTGTGCAGGTTCCATCAACTTTTGTCACACTTGATCTGCATTGATACACGGCTCCAGGCGACAGAGACTTAGGAACATAATAGGCAGTTACGTTGACATTAGCCACAAGCAAACCCTTACTGTTACTGATGGTGACCGTGAAGGTCCCATTACCTGAAACCTCAATATCCATTATGGGTGAAATCCTGAGAGAGAATTGCCAGTCCCGCCTTATTCCCAGAAGGTCCCGAGTTCGAGCGGGCGAAATGTAGCCAGTTGAATTCGAACTAAACCTTGCGACCTTAGATGGGTCCAGAGCATATTGTTTCAACGAATTTTGATCAGCAAGCCCGATGGACACGGGTTCCGCGGACATGTTACTTCCCCAATTCGACGGGTCGCCAGTTGACAAGAGCAAAATATCTAATATCTTATCCGCCGTGGTGTAGCTGCTTCCTTGTTCAAGAGCCGTCAACCTTTCTGACATGAGTGAGAACATCGTGATTTCTGTGGTCAAAACAAGCAAGAAAATAATCATGCCAGCCAAGATGTATTCGTAGCTAACCTGCAATCTTATTCCTCCATTGTCCCCAATCCGATGGTTGTTTTTCCCCCGCTCTTCAGGCACCAGACGATTAGATTTGGGGTATCACTTGAGACTGAGACTTGAGGGTTGACTCGGGAGTCGCCGATGCCAGGATCAGTTCCATTATAGCATGTGACGCTTCCTTCAACAGACCAGGGAAGCAGGGCTTCACCGAAAACCGATGAATCTAAGCTAAGTTGAGTGATGACCTTCAGGTAACCTCCAGAGCTGGTTATGGTTAAAGTATAAGTATTTCCTTTGATGTCACTGAGGAGCGCCATCTTCTTGAAAAGCATTTGATCTTCGACGCTCAGTTGGCAAAGCGTCACCATGTCGACAGTCTCAGCCGTGCAATATTCAGATATCTCTTGGAGGCTACTAGCAACTACTTCCGATTGAAGGAACGCAAAATAGACCGTGTAATAGGTACCCATTGCGGTGAACAGGAGAAGAAGCGAGACCGTTCCGATCAAGTGAGATATGACAACAGAACCCAATCCTTCAGCCTCCGTTTAGTATGGAAACCTCGACATTGACAATGATCACACGGATTACCGCTGCCCTATCAGGGTCGCCGCCGTATGATGCCACCAGATCGGCTAATGTACAACTTGATTCCTCGCCGCCTAAACTAACATGGATGCTAGCCTCTTTGGGGGCTTGAATTGTTGATGCCGCGTTCACACCGACGTTTCTTACAGTTATGTACGCTTGGGTGCCAACCTCGAAAGTGCCAAAGGTGACATTCATAAGCGTGATCTCGAACACGTTTGAGCCATTCTCGTCCCAACCTGTGCCGTTATAATAATTGGAGACCCCTGCATAGATGCAGCGGACTCGAGCATAATCCAGAGAAACACATGCGCCATTTGACTGCAAAACCTTGACGCAGCCGAGGGAACTCGAAGCACTAGTGAGAATGAGAGACTCTTCCCCGCGAACGATCTGGGGCTCAAGGACACCAACGTGGCTTCCGCCCCTTATCTGTATTATATTCGTTTGGATTTCGTAAGTATGGTTTTCGTAGCCTGAGACCGTTAGGAGCAAGTCTTCGCCGCTGTAGTGGAACTGTGGAATGGTGTTGAGGAAACTTGTCCTGATATATCCGTAGGACTGGGGAACCAACATCCCTTTCTTCACAATCTGATCTAAGGATAACAAAACGTTTTTGGCCTGATCAAATTGGACGTTTTCTACCTGAGCGGTCACGGCATTGTTAGCCGCGAAAAAAGCAATGCCGATCAGCACCAAAAGGACCGACGCTAGAATAATAGTCGAAAGAACTGTTGATTCTGCTGCATGTCCTCTGTCCACCGGTCAGACCTCCTTTTAGCCAAAGGACATGAACTGGAAGTTGAAAGCCATCCACATGCCGACTATGGAGACTAGGACCAGTATTACAGCGTGTTTGAAGCCTGCTGATATTCTTCCCGTGGTTATCTTTCCTGTCACGATTCCAAGAACAAACGAGTGGATGATCAGTGGCGTAAGCAGCGTTCTAGTTAGGCTAACGAATGGAAGCGAAGTTGAAGCCAGTTTCAACATGTCATTGAAGAACTGAAGCATCATTACAGACGTCATTGTTAACAGCCCTGCGCCTATATAGGGCACAATGAAAAGGGGTGCCAAAGTCGATCTGCGCTGGGTCTCGACCTCCCTTATTGATTCGGAGAACTCTGCCAAGCTCTCTAAGCTTTCGTTTGTCCCACCGCCAACCTCAATGGAGTCTATTAGAAGGAAAATATTGATCCTAGCTAGCCAACTGCTGACGTTTTTCTTAAAGTCATTATATACTTCGCGGAGAGGCAACCCCCAACCTATCTCTGTGCTTATTCGTTTCAAATATTTGGAAAACCCGCGGTAATCCCTGTCCGAAAGTATTTGGATACACTTTTCTGGGCTCAAACCAGTTTTTCGGTTTTCAACCAGATCACGCAGGAAACTCGTAATGCCGGTGAGAACTCCCATTGTCTCCTTGGCATAATACTGGTCTGCCACGACTGCTGGGATGGCTGTGACTATGAAGGAAATTGCGAGTCCCAGCGCGGGTTCGCAGCCTTCTCTGAAACCTAAAAGGATGGTGAGATTCGACGTTATGTTCTGAAGCGGGGGTAGAAACAGAATATCTGGAACAATGAAGGAGAAGGCCATCTGGGACGCAAGCAAAATCGTAAATGGCAACGCGCAAAAATAGACTATGTAGGTTTTCCAGTAGGAAATGGGATAGTTGATCTGGATCGTGTCGCTAATGTAGAGGAAAACGAGAGAAACCATAGGCAACACAACAAAAGAAAAAAGGAAGAATAATTCGGGAGAAATCGACAGCCCTGATCCAGGAAGACTGAACCCTATCACGAACATCATGTAAAGCCCTAAGGCACCCAAAATCTCGATAATAGAGTATGCCTCCATCAAAGCCCCTAGGCTTTCGCCCATGCTCTTGATACGCCCCGCCATACCCTTGAACATAGACTGAGTCTGGGAATAGAGATAATGCAGCACGTCCCCCCCAGTCCTCAGAGTTGAAGCATACCCGAGAAGAAGATCTTTATACTCCTTTAGGCCTATGACCTTTGCAGCTTTCTCCATAGATGAAATAGGATCTGAACCCGAAGACAGAATTAAGCTCTGAATTCTACCGATCTCTTCGCGCAGTGTCGGCAAGAGATCCGTCTCCTTCAACCTGAGGAGACTTTCATATGGACTGAGACCGCCACTAGCCATTACACTCATATGCATTGACGCATACGGGATTTCGTTCTTCAGCCCCGAGATTCTGTTTGACGCCTTCACGCTCGGTATCGCGAACCCGATCAAAAGAACAAACAGGGGTACTGCAGCCAGCGCTATGCTTGTCATGGGGGTTGACCAGATCATGCTGAGCACAAAGAATAGTGGGCTCAAGGCATAGGGGATGTCTGCAACGGAGCTTGATACAAAGAATAACGCAAAAGTTCCAGCGACGACGGCTGAGGATACTATAACGAAAAAGCTGACGATAGACAGATAGACTTCAGCGTGGAACTTCATATTCGCCGCGTCAAGTTGGTCTTCCAAACCCTTATATAGGCGGAAAAGGGCCCGTCCCATGGGACCGAAGGACGCATAGCAGAAGTCGCTGAACTCTATCATTTCTTTTTAGCCTCCGCCTTTTTAGCTTTCGCAGATTTTTTCGCGGAACTTCCCTTGGGCTTTGGAGGAGTTACGATGTTTTTGCCTTCGCTGTAGTTAGCTATTGCTTGAGCTACTTCTTGCGAGTTCATGCCCATCTTGACCATGTGCTTTATGACTTTTTTCCTGGCATTTATTTCTCTTAGAAGCTCGCTCTTCTTCACACCGCGGAGATCTGCTATTTTTTCTAACAGGAAGCTTTTTGAGAAGTTCGTTCTGAGAGTGTCCCTTGATGGAACCCATTCTGATATGCTCTTGTACTTCCCGCAGTCAACTATCTCCCAGACATCCCGCACTCTTCGACCGAATGATAAGCTGCCTGATTTGGAGGGCAGATCTACACGCGCCACATAAATGCACACATTCATCAGAGGAATATAGATATCAGATACATTCATGGGCGGCGACGTCAGCCGCTTAACGGCATGGTCCAAGCTATCAGCGTGCATGGTGCACAGACCGCCGTGCCCAGTGGCTATAGCCTGGAATAGGACGTATGCCTCTTCTCCTCTGACTTCGCCGACTATTATGTAGTCAGGCCTGTACCGCAGAGTGTGCCGGACCAAGTCGAAGATGGAGATCGAAGTTGTATCTGAAGAACCGAATTTGAAGGCTCTTCTGCTGACGAGTTGCACCCAGTTCTTGCGTGAAGGGTTGAGCTCCGCGACTTCTTCAACTGTCACTAGTTTGTCATTTGGTGATAGCAGGGTGGTCAACGCGTTTAACATGCTTGTTTTTCCGGCACCTGTTCCACCTATGACCATCACGTTCATCTTGTTCTCCAGCAGGAGCCAAATGTAAGCCGCTATCTTGCTGTCTAATGTTCCGAACTTTATCAGGTCCGCTATCGAGAATGGATCAGGACGGAACTTTCTTATACAGAAGGTGCTTCCAAACGTGGAAACTTCTCTCATGAAGGTTGCGGCTAACCTGTGTTTTTCAGGAAGCATCGCGTCAAGCATGGGATAGGCGCTTGAGATATGCTTTCCCGACATGTGCGCCAGTTTTACGACGAAGTTGTTGAACGCGTATTCATCAGCGAACTCAATGTTTGTCGGTATGCTTTCGTATCGCCTGTGCCATACGTAGACAGGTTTGTTGAGACCGTTGCAAGAAATGTCCTCAATATTGGGATCAAGCATAATCGAGTTGAGGTCGCCGTAACCAGCTAAGTCTCTGACCACGTAATAGAATATCTTCTCCCAAGATTCTTCGCTGAACTTCCCTAGGGACCGCTTATACTTCTTCGCGATCCTCTTTGCCTCGTTCAGAACATATGCAGAGATATCATCTTCTACTGTGTCTGGAGGCTTCAGTTCCTTGTTGAGGATGGTCACAAGTCTTTTATGGGCTTTCTTCTCATCCTCATCAAGAGGAACCTCCTCAACAAAATATTCGAAGCTACCTTCAGAACCTGGTGCAGAGACGATGCATATCTTTGCCCAAGGTTCACGTACCCAATAATCATTAATTACCTTGAAAGAGTCGTCTCTAGGACGGACAACGATCTCCTTCTTTTCTTCAACGATTTTCTTCGCCTTCATCTTGAGAAAGCTCATGAACATACCTCACATACTTTGACCCTCTACCCGGCGGCCGAACACAAAAAAAGAGGGAAAAGAGGCTCTAAGGTAGTGCCAGCATCTTTGGATATTCTTTGCCAGCGGCGCTGTGGAACTGCAGGTTGACGACGGTTCCGGATTCCCAGAGGTCGCCGTCAATCGTGATGGTCAATGATCCCGATTTGCCTAGTTCAATTGTCAAGGGCAGTGTTGTGACGGTTACGTTGCTTCCATAATCAGTGTATGTTCTTCCGTTGACTATGATGTTGTCTATGGTTGAGTCTTTTGATCCTGTATTCTTTAATGTAGCTGTAATCGTGTAGTTTAAGTCAGTTCCCTTGACCGCAGAGCAGCTGGTGATCTCAATTTGCTCGAATTGAGTGTATAGACCTGCGATGCCTCCCATCCAGTAGGAGACGGCTATGGCGACAACGATGGTTACGGACACCAGAATCACTGTAGCAATGACTGGACTCAGAGCCTTCTTGTCTCTCGCTATCCGTTGGGTCAACTATTTCTTCACCTTGGCACTCCTTCTGCTTGTAGGGTAGATAAGTCAGTTATGAAGACGCCATCCGTCTTTGGGATACATATTTCTAAAATATTATGCCCAAATATTCGGCTATTTCCATGCCTTTTTAGGGCTACATCTCCTTCTACAACCGAAAGGCAGTCTGTTCATCACTCGGAGAGGCAACGATACGTGAAAAGATGGTTCCGAAGTCCACAAAGAAAATATCTCTCGGTGACCTTATTCTCTTTTCGGCGGCTTACGCTTCAAAGACACTCGTCCGCTTTAATTCGGTTGGTGCAGAATATGTATGAATGGCTTGACGCTTTAAGGATCGGGCTGAGCTTCTCCTTCTTGATCGCTGCTTCATGGTACGATCTCAAAACACGAGAGGTCTCCAACCGTATGTGGTTGCTGTTCGCCCCCTCTGGGTTCCTGCTTTCCTTGGCGCATTTCTTCTTAACCGGGGAACATTCATTCATGATCATGTGGCTGCTTTCCGCTCTGATAACAACGGGGCTTTCGTTAGCTCTCTTCTATCTGGGTTTCTTCGGAGGTGCCGATGCAAAAGCCTTGATTTCGCTTTCTGTGGCGCTCCCCGTCTATCCCTCGTCAGTTTCTCCCATTCTTAACGTATCGACTTCCATCTTTCCCCTCGCGGTCCTGAGCAACGCGCTCTTGGGATCTCTGTTCCTAGTCTTCGCAATCGGAGCCTATAATATTTCAAAATTGCTCCAGAACAGGGGAAAACTTTTCGAGGGGCTGGAGAAAGAGCCACTCTGGAAGAAGGTGCTTGCTTTCGTGATTGGTTTCAAGGTTGAGACAGCAAGGCTACAGCACGGTTCTCACCACATCCCCCTCCAGTATTCCTCTAAGGATGCGGACGGCAAAATCGTCCACCACCTGCGGATCTCCTTCCGTTTGGAAGATGAATCGCCACAAACAGATGATAATTCAGAAGACCCTTTGAAGGATGCTCCACGAGAGGTATGGGTGACTCCCGGCTTGCCGTTTCTTGTCTTCGTTACAGCCGGTTTCGTCGCCACGCTTGTTATAGGAGACATGATCAGCTGGTTCGCTACGCAACTGGTTACGCTGAGAGCTGCTTGAGGCTTGATGTGGAAGAATTGAGCAATTTGGGAAAATGCGCTACCCGGTGAATCATCTTCTTCTGCTTTGAACTATGAGAAGTTCTTCCGCCCTTTCGAAATACTTGAGAACACTTCGTCCTTTCTCCGTGATCTCATAGGTCCTTTTGTTCTTGTTGTCAACGACACGGATGAGGTCTTGGTTGACGAGAGACCCGAGAATCTCCTTCAGAGGAATCCATGAAAGGTTGCTCTTGTACATGATGTTGGTAGGCTTGTTTACGCCGGAGCGTATCCATCTCAGGGTTTCGACGTAGATTTCTAGCCTTGATCTTTTTTTGGTCATAAAGATTCAGAACTTTCAATATGCAATGGTTATCTTTATCTTTTGTGTTACTGCCTCCCCTAGGTCAACGGTTACAATTTCAAGGTGCACATGTAAAGAAATCGTATTCTCGGGACAGAGAAAGAGATAACTACCGCCGATTCCCTTTCGACTCTCATGCCTAATGCAGGGCTGAAAACCGTAGCCTCTTCAGAATGCGTGAAAATCCGCTGTCCAGAAAGCGGCAGATTCTCTTTTTTCAACAGTCCATATCCTGCCCATCAGTCTTATTCAGGCATCGATATCTATCCGAAAAACTCCTTCGGCGACATCGCTCCTTCGCCCTTCAAAGGTGAAGTAACAGCTATCAGGCGGGTCAAATGTCCCGATGGAAAAAACTTTCAGGGCACAGATTACGATTTCGTCACTCTCCTTCACAGCTTGGAAAATCCAGAAAGGTGGATCAAGGTTCTCCACGTTGAGCCCGTCGTCAAGGTCGGCGACATTGTGAGCATCGGCGATGCCTTGGGGCGGCTGATCAGATCCGGGTTCTTCGATTTCTGGACTGATCCACACATTCATGTTGAGGTGAGACTACCTTCTGACCCCCTGCGCGCAAGGGGAGGATTTAAGTTCGAAAGGCTTATGGGGATCCACAACACGGGTCCGGCAACAAGAGAATTGAGGGGAAAAGTCATCGAATCTAAGCAAGAATACGTCATGGTTGCTTTGAACGAGAATCCTCAACATGGGGTTACCGTTGAAGTTGATGGACGCGTCGGATTGTTGGATGCAGGCATACCGCATTACAGATGGTTCGGAGTGCACATGAACACCAAGCCTCCTACTGGCGCCGCAGTCAAGCTTTGTGGCAGAAAGATAGGTATCGTAAGATACGCTTACTCTAACATGGGTTTGGCAGAGTACTACGGACCATCCTTTGCCGTGAACGGAGAGCCAGTTGGGCTATCCCTTTACCTGTGGCCCTTCGCTTCTCCGTTGGTCAAGATTATTCCGCAGAGACTCGGAAGATTAGTTTGCAGGAAATCAGAAGAGTTATCTGTGGCTATCTTTTGAAGTTCCATGCTCTTGTAGCATACTTCTCAGCTCTGAGTTTCGCGGCGGTCTCTTCTTCGAACTTTGTTGGTTTTTCGGGGTTGAGCTCTATTTCGAGGGCTTCTTTGAAGCCTTTCATTAGGGCTTCTTTTAGCTTTTTGAATTCCACTTCTTTTTTGAGGTACCGTTGAACTGAGGTTACTCTTTCCTCGACGGATTTGATCATCTTGTCTCGTATCTTCTCGTTTGGCACCTTCAGCAACGTGAACATGAGGGGCGGGTCAACCTCTCGAATTATTGTGCCATGTTGGTGAACAACGTTCAGGCTCCTTGTCTGTGCGTTCCCGGATATCTTCTTCCCAGCCACGATTATGTCGTTTATGGGTTTGAACTCCGCTGGAACGCTGAGGAAACTTAGACCAAGCACTATACCTTGGCAGAGCGTCTCATAGGTCTTCTGGAAGTCTTTCGAGATCAGGCGATGGTCCTCGCCTATGATGAGACTGTAAGTCAGTTCCCCCTCTTTGTCGTGATACACAGCACCGCCGCCGGTCCTCCTCCTAACGTAGTCGATGCCCCTGCTGTCACAGGCCTCGGTGTCAACTTCTTCTTCCATGCCTTGAAAATAGCCTATCGAGACGGCGGAGGGGTCCCACCTGAAGAACCTCAGCGTGTTCGGCACGAGGTTTCTGGCTCTTGCCATCGCTATTGCTTCGTCCAGCGCCATGTTGTAGAAGGCATCGTGGAGACCTGTATCCAAAAGACGCCATTTCTCAGTCATCTTTCTCACCCGCCATCATGATGCATTTCGCGAAGTCTTCTGGAGATGCGCCTACAAACGTGGCTTCCCTCTTAGTTATCAGGGCTCTCATGTGTTCTGACATATCAGATTCGTCCAGCGGACGACCTATTAGTGCTGATTCCATCTCTTCAATAAGTTCCTCTGGGTGTAGAAAGAAGTCGCCTGTAATCTTGATCTTCTGGATTCTGTTGCCGCTTTTAGTGAGCTGAACCTTGATGAGCTTGCCGCCCGCAACCTTGTACACGGCTTTTCCCATAGCATATCGCCTCCTAGTGCTTTGCATTAGTTAGATAAATAACTTCTGACTCCGCGCCTCGTGCAGAGAGCTCATGAAGCGCACATTTCACTCTTCTCTAAGACAAGATCATCAATAGCTGCGCACAGTGCCTTGAAGACCTCATCCTCGTCGAGCTGGTTTACATCAAGTATTAAATGAAAAGGCGCGAAGTCTTCTCCGAGGCTGAAACCATACAGCTTCTTGTAAAGGTCTTTCGTTCTGCTTTCCTTTTCTCTTATAAACTTGAGGGCATCTTCAAGGCTCAAGCTATCTCGCTGGGAGACTCGTTGAACCCTTACTTCTTCAGAGGCTTCCAACCAGATTTTGAACCCGTTTTTGAGTAACCAAGGCATAGCCCAAGTGTCGAAGATTGCTCTGCCTTTCTCGGCCCACTCTAACTGTTTCTTATCAACTTTGCGGTCAATTTCTGAGTTTTTCAGCCTTTCCTTGATGAAGCCTATGCCCTCGCGGGTTTCCCACCAGCCCTTTTCTGTGGTCT
The DNA here is from genome assembly GCA_964513245.1 of uncultured Candidatus Bathyarchaeia archaeon. Classification (GTDB taxonomy): domain Archaea; phylum Thermoproteota; class Bathyarchaeia; order Bathyarchaeales; family DTEX01; genus CAZELO01. The sequence continues at coordinate 27,865 of CAZELO010000013.1, forward strand.
TGTAGCCCATGTCCGCGGCTACGGCTTTTAGGGCATCGCCTCCCGAGTAGTATTTCAGCCCGTAATGTTCGGCGAGCCTCTTGGCAACGGTGCTCTTTCCTGAACCTGCCATGCCGCAGATACAAAGAACAAGTCTACTCTTCTCAGGTGACATTTTGGTCGCTTTTTCCTTCAGCTAATTTATTCATCACCTTTGTCCTAGACCCATGCCCATTCCTGCGCCCGGCTGGACGCCCAGTATACGTGAAATGACCGTGCTTGCGAAGTAGGTGCACACCATGTACCACATGTAGAAGGGCAGATAAAAGGGATCTGAACCGGGCAACCATGGCAGAAATGCGATTGGCGCGGCGCTAAAGAATCCAGCGAGCACTTGCCATAATAAAAGCATCGGAACGAATGTAACTAAGAGAGTCTTTGTCTGTTGACCCGCCATCCTCGACTGGAGCTGCAGGATATGTGGCTCTTGCTTTCTGACTTTGGCTGCGAGTTTCTTGTCACCTGTTTTTTTTGCCAGTTTCTGGTCAGCCTTCCATTGGTTGATTTCTCCTTGCCATTTTCCGAATTTCTCTCTATCTATGAACTTTCGGTTAACCAAGTTTGTCGCAAGAGAAATTAGGAACGCCAGTGCCAACGTGAAGAAGGTTGCATAAGGCGCAATCTTCAAAGCTTCTGATAACATCGCTGTTCTAGCCTCCCAAAAACCTCCGCAGGCTTGGATACATCTCTTCGACCCGTTCCTTCGTCAACTGTTGATAGTATTGGTAGACTATGCCGACAGATAACAGTATGCCTGTTCCAGATCCGAAGGCACCAAAAAAGTCTGCGATAGCAGCAAGTAGCCCGACTATGAAACCGCCTAAAACCGTGACAATTGGGATGTAACGCTTCAGCACAGCTTCTATGGGCTTCCCTGATCTTCGGAAACCCGGGATCTGCATTCCTGAGTCCACGAGTTGCTTTGCAACTGTCGCGGGGTCTAGTCCTCCGACCTCCAACCATACAACCGAGAAGACTATGCAGAAGCTGATTAGGACGCCTGCGTATATCAGATACCTGACGGGGTCTCCTAGCACGTCTGTGAAGCCTCTCGGTGCAACAAGATAGTAGACTAAGCCTCCTATAGGCTTCTCTTGACTCGTGGTTGGGTCCTGCGCGAATGCACCAAGATAGTTTGTCAGCCACCCTAAGTCGGTCTGACCATAGGTCCTCCACACTAGCAGGGATACGACGTATGCACTACCGAAGAGGGAAGAAGCAAAAATAACGGGCAGGTTTGAGACATAGAGGAGGCTAATGGGATACTTACCCCTGAAACCTCGAAACCGTGAATGTGCTATGGGGAGCTCAACCCTTACTCCCTGAGCGTAGATGCAGAAAAGGAAGACGGCGATCGTGAGCAAAAGCCCGAGTATGCTTGGAAACTGGCTGGGACTAATGAACAGTTTGTCCAGAGGCCCGCCGCTAATCAGCATTTGAATCGAGGCTGAAACCACGCCGTAATACCTCAAAGGCTCATCACCCTCCCCACCAACAGGAATAGTTGAGAAGCAATCCAGCATTATGCGTTGAGCTACACCTGCCAAAATGAAGAGGCTTATGCCGCTGCCGATTCCCCAGCCCTTCTGTATCATCTCGTCCATAAGCATGACGACCAAGCCGGCCATTAAGAGCTGAAGAAAGATTATCATAGAGTTAACAGGAGATAAGCCCGACCCGAAGAGTCCACCTATTAGATAGGCTGAGGCTTGGGCGCCAGTCATGACTATCGACATCACCTTGCTCGCACCGGTGAAGAGAGCTCTGTCCTCTGTATTAGAGGAGTCAAATTGAATAAAGCCAGAGCCAGCGAGCAGCTGCAGTATTAAGCCCGCTGTGACTATGGGTCCTATGCCGAGCTCCATCAGGGTTCCTCTGCTGGAGGCGAAGATCACACGGTAGTATAGGAGGCTGTCTTCACCGCTCGCTCCCATGCCGTACAGTGGAACCTCACACATTATGAGGTAGAGTACGAGCGCCATGGCGGTCCAGAAGAGTTTTTCGTTGAAGCTTACTTTCCTTTCTGGCGATCTAACCTCAGGGATGAACCTAATGATAGGCTCGAAGGCTTTTAAGAATCTTCCCGCCACACGTCCTCGCCCCAGTCTATCTAATCAATGTCAGCCCTGTCTCGAATAGCTCAACTTTTCTCCTCTTTTTGAGCGATTTCTCCAGAGCTGATCTCTTTTTGGATTTCTCCACCTGTCTCCTCTATCTTTTCCAAAGCTTTCTCTGAGAAGGACGGAACCCTGACGCTTACTGGAAGACCTATCTTTCCTTTTCCCAAGAGCTTAGTATAGCCCATCTCGCCGAGATCAACGAATATTTTCTTATTTGCAACGCGCTTTTTCGGCGCAAGTTTGCTGGCTATTTCTTCCAGTTCCCGTAGGTTCACGGTCTTTTCTTCGGTTCTGAGGCTCTGTGGCGAGATGAATCCAGTCTTGCCGAAGTAGTCAGGCTCGTATCTCAGAACATAGGTCCAGCCGTGCTTGTGACGTCCGGGTTTTCTGTAGCCCTTTGATCCACTTTTCCTGTGTTGACCGACCCTACCGTAACCTTGCGTTCTTGTTCCGCGTTTCTTCCGAGTCTTTCTCAGACTGTGTGGCATCTCAGAGCCTCCACCATCATTCCCTTTTTAGATCATCCGCCTTATGAGGCTGTCTATTTCCTCGCCTCGATATCCGGTTTCTCCACCACTTTTGTAGCTCTTTTTCACGCTGCCTTTGAAGCCTTTTTTGGGTGGGTGAAGGCGAAAGAGGGGTTTCATGTCCGGCATCTTTCTGAATTCTATTTTCAGGTCGTGTATGGTCTCTGCCAACTGGTCTATAGATTCGTTTCCAAGTTTCTTCGCGTATTCATCCGTCACCTTTTGGTTTCCGATCAGCCTGCCCCGCTCCTTCAAAAGAAGGGCAATAGATTCTTTTGAGACCTCGCCCCACGTCACCTGATTCTGTACCTTTTTTAGCATGCCCAAATAGGATGGTCGATTGTCAATGAGTGTGGCGTTGCAGCCATGGGTCAGCCCAAGCATCTTTAACGTTTCTTGGACTTCGCCTCTGACGCCAACCGTGCCTCTGATTCGTACTGCTGCTATGCATTTTTGGGCTTCTTCCAAAGTTATCTCACCCAATCCTCGGGCGTAACTACTTCGTAGGTCTTTCTCAAAGCGTCGAAAACGGCGTAGGCGAAGGACGGTATAGTCCTTGTGGAGCCGTAGCTCCTTGTCCAACAGTCTTTGACTCCAGCAAGCCTGAGAACAACCTTGGCTGTCTCGCTTGCAACCAGACCGAGTCCTCTGGGACCAGGCATCAATTTGATTGCTACGCCGCCGCACTTTCCAACGGTTTCAAAGGGAAAAGAGTGAGGCTGTCCACATCCGCATTCCCAGCTGCCGCATCCCCTTCTAACAAGCGTAACGTTTAGCCTGGCGTCGGCGGCACCCTTCTCTATGGCTGTCCGCACTTGTCTGGCTTTTCCGGAGCCCAATCCGAGGTAACCTTCCTTGTTCCCGACGGCGACTATCGCCTTGAACCGCGATTTTTCTCCTGCGTCCGTCTGTTTCTGGACGAGGTTGACGAATATGACTTCTTCCTCTAGATCTGGGAGGAGAATATTAACTATCTGGGGTTCCCTAATCTTGTATCCTTCAGAGAAGATCTCTTCCAACGAAGAGATTTTTCCCTCTAAGACTAACCGCCCAAGCCTTGTTCTTGGAACCCATTCTTCAATTCTTTCAGTTTTCCGCGCGTTTCTGCTCAACACACTTCCACCTAGGCTCGGTTTCTTAGGAGCCTGTTTAAACCCAAACGTGGGTAACGTGACTTATATTCGTTCAACTTTTTAAAGAAAGAACAAAGACAACAAATTTAAACTTATCCCTCTAAGCCCTCTTTACCTTGGTCGCTGATTCTCAAGGTTGAGCGAAACGAGAAACGTGACAAGCACGAACCTCACTTAGTGTGTTCAAATCTTTACGGTGAAACACTAAGTGGGCGTCTTCGTGTTCATCATCAAGGAGAGTCTTCTCGTTTGAACCCTGTAAGATCTTCTGCCATCAACAAGTCTATCTTTCTGAACCATTCATGAACCAAAAGAACCTATTGAGGTTAATCCACCAATGCACCCTTCAAATGGGAAGGGCATAGAGTGAAAAAAGGTTATTAGTCGATTTGGAGACTTTTGCCTCGTGGTTCATCTTGGAGAAGATCAATATCTTTGAGGTTGCAGAGACCAAGGAAGAAACCGTGAGCAATCCTCTGGGATTCTTCATGTGCGCAAACAGGTTCACAGAAAGAGGAGATGTCGTATTCCTTTACTATCCTCCTGGAACAAGGAACGATCTGCATTCGCACGATGACCGAGAAACCATCTACTACATTGCCAAAGGTGAGGGACTGGTCACAGTAGGCGATGAAAAACAGAGGCTAAGTAAAGGAGATGTCGTTTTCATGCCACTAAAAACTACGCATCAGGTGGTTAATCAAGGTAAAGAAACCTTGATCATCCTAGAGGTTGTCTTCAGAATTCCCAAATAAGATGATTGGCAACACGCCCAGAGCCGTAAAAGTTAAACAGTAAACGCTAACTCTGTCTCGGCTTTCGATCTTAGGGTCCAACTGACGGCTTAATCGTGCAGTTCCTGATGTGACTGGGGCAACGCGGAAAAAAGTTTTATATGTTTGATGTCATTATGAAACCGTTCAAAGATAGATAAACGGTAGAGTGAGCATATGAAGAATAAACCTGTCAAGTGGGTAGTTGAAGATTCCAAAGAAAAGAACGTTTTCTGGCCTTCAGCCGAACTGAAAAAACGGGCATGGGTGAACGACGAATCAGTCTACAAGGAAGCTGCCAAAGATACTGTCGCATGGTGGGCAAAGCTGGCAAAAGAAGGCATAACATGGTATAAGGATTGGACAGACACCTACAAGTGGGATCCCCCCTTCTACCAATGGTTCGTCGGAGGAAAACTGAATATCTCCTATAACGCTATTGATAGGCACCTCGATTCTTGGAAAAGGAACAAAGCCGCGATAATATGGGAACCAGAACCAACCAACGAGGCGCCCAGAGTCCTAACTTACTATGATCTCTACAGAGAAGTCAACAAGTTTGCAAACGTCCTGAAAAGCCTAGGTGTCAAGAAGGGAGACAGAGTCGGCATCTACCTGCCCATGATTCCCGAAGTCCAAATAGCTATGCTCGCCTGTGCGCGGATAGGAGCCGTTCACAGCGTGGTCTTCTCAGCCTTCAGCGGACAATCATTGAAAGAAAGGATGATTGACGCCGAGGTCAAGGTGCTTGTCACGGCGGATGGATACTACAGAAGGGGTTCCAAGATTAACCTCAAGGTCAATGCAGACATCGGCGCCGAAGGAACGCCAATAAAAGACGTCATTGTCGTAAAACGGCTCGGCATAGATGTGAACTGGGTTGAGGGACGCGACCACTGGTGGCACGAGATGGTGGATAAGGCTCCTTTCTACTGTGAACCTGAAGTGATGGACAGCGAAGATATGCATTTCATTCTCTACACGAGCGGAACAACAGGCAAGCCCAAAGGCATCGAACACCACGTGGGCGGATACCTTGTGCAGGCATACTGGACAACCAAGTGGGACTTCGACCTCCACGACGACGATGTCTTCTGGTGCACAGCCGACATAGGATGGATCACGGGACACTCATATGCCTGTTACGGTCCTCTGGCGAACGGCGTTACAACCCTCATATTCGAGGGGGCTCTTAACTTTCCCGCTCCAGACAGGTGGTGGCAGATAATTGAGAAGTTCGGCGTCACTGTCTTTTACACGGCGCCCACGGCAATCCGTATGCTGATGAGGCTCGGAGACGAACTGCCGAAGAAGCATGATCTGAGCACTCTGCGCATACTTGGCACGGTCGGCGAACCAATCAACGAAGAGGCTTGGCTGTGGTACTTCAAAACCATAGGCGAAAGCAGATGCCCAGTCATCGACACGTGGTGGCAGACCGAGACAGGCGCTACATTGATAAACTCGCTGCCCGGGATCGGTCCCTTCATACCAACTGTTGCGGGCAGACCCTTTCCAGGAACCAAGTTCTCCATCCTGACGGAGGAAGGAAAACAGACAAACATGGGTGAGGGCGGCTATTTGGTGCAGTCATCGCCATTTGCGCCCGGCATGCTGAGAACCGTGTTCAAGGACCCAGAAAGATTCAAGCAACAGTATTTCGGCGTCTACGGCGACAAGATCTATTACACCAGCGACGGAGCTTTTGTCTACGATGAAATCGGTAACATACGCCTCACGGGCAGAGTTGACGACGTCATGAAAGTTGCAGGTCACAGACTTTCCACTGCAGAGGTTGAGAACGCCTTAGGTCAGCACCCAGCAGTGGTCGAATCTGCAGTTGTTGCGGCTCCGCATGACATCAAAGGCGAGGTTCCCTGGGCATTTGTCACGCTGAAGCCGTCGTACAAGCCTTCGCCTGAACTTGAAGCTATGCTGAAGAAGCATGTGGACAAGTTCATAGGACCGACAGCTAGACCCGCGCGGATCATATTCGTCGAGGACCTGCCTAAGACGCGCAGCGGCAAGATCATGCGCAGGATACTGAAGGCTCTGACACGGAACCAGCCTGTGGGCGACATAACGACGCTGATGAACCCAGAATCAGTCCAAGTGCTCAAACAGAAGGTGGGCTACAAAGAAACCGCCTGATCCTTCTCTTTTTTTACTGTCTGCAATACATTCACTTTCCCATTTCTTGTAGGCAATGTTAAGAGCGATAACTCTTTACGCATCGTCCTGTGGAGAGATAGGTTAATCTGAGGCTTCATCAAGTTAAGTTGCATGAGATGACCATCATCGAATTCGCCAAACAACAACATTTTAGCAAAAATCTGCGAGGAACTCTGAAAAATGAAACTCAACGAGTTCCGTGATCCCCCTGCAAGCTGTCGGCCCATCCTCTTCTGGGTCTGGAACGGCGACATGAAGCCTGAGAGAATGATCGAGCAAATTAATGCTATGAACGAACAGGGCGTAAAAGCCTTTTTCATACATCCTTTGCCGCCTTTCAGAAGATCCGCGTTTCCAGACTGCCTCACAATCGAGTACCTTTCAGAAGAATGGTTCGAGAAAGTAAAGTGGACGGTTGAAGAAGCAAAAAAACGCGGAATGAAAGTCTGGCTATACGACGAAGGCGGCTGGCCCAGCGGACAAGCTTTCGGCGAAGTCACTAAGAACAACCCTGAATTCAAGGGAAGAGTACTCCGCTATGACCGAGAACGCCGACAACCAATTGAGGAGGTGCTGGGTCGCATAGACAAAGCGCCCGTTGACTTGCTCAACCCCTTGGCCACCATGAAGTTCCTCGAAACCACTCACGAAAAGTACAAAGCGGCAGTCGGCGAAGAATTCGGGAAAACGGTTCAGGGAATCTTTACTGATGAGCCATGGTACGGTTGGCCGCCCTTGGTAGGCAGAACCGAGATACCGTGGTCGCCGCTTCTCAGGGAAAACTTCAGGAAAATGAAGGGCTACGACATATCTTCCTATTTGCCCATACTTTTCGGGGACCCATCTGGCTTTTCGGAGGAAAAAATCCGAGAAGTGAAGTATGATTTTGCTGATTGTGTTTCCCGTCTCTTCAGGGACGCGTACTTCAAGATCATTCATGAATGGTGCCGGCGTAATCACCTTCTCTCTGTAGGACACAACACAGATGACGAGGGCTTCTCACAAGGGCGCCAACACTTCTTCAGATGCAGAAAATTCCTAGACGTACCCGGTATAGATGCCATATGGCGCCAGATCTTCCCAGGCTTAAAGGAGGAGCATGCCCCCAAGTATGTCAGCTCAGCCGCTCACGTGGAGGGCAAGAAGCTCTGCTTAACGGAGTCCTTTGCGGTGTATGGCTGGGGGTTGACGTATGAGGAGATGAAGTGGGTTACAGACTACCAGTATGTTAGGGGGGTCAACATGATGTGTCCCATGATGTTCCCGTACTCAGTTGAAGACTCAAGACTTATCACAACCTGTTGTGGGCTCTCGCCGGAAGACCCGAGATGGCGGCACTACAAGGTCTACGCGGACTACGTCGGGAGGCTCAGCTACGTTTGCCGCATCGGAAACCCCGTGATCAATGTCACCGTCTACTATCCGATTGCCAGCATCTGGGCGGGCGCCGAGAAAGAAACCGTTGCCACTTTAGAGACACTCAACCAGAGGCTGCTTGAAAACCAAATCGACTTTGACTATATCGATGACGACGCGATCCTCAGCGAAGAATGCCACGCGCAAGAAGGGCTTCTGCAGGTTCACGATATGCGTTATTCCACCGTGATAATCCCCTCAGCGAAGATCATAGACATTGATGTGCTGAGGAAACTAGAGAGATTTTGCAGAAGCGGCGGCTTACTCATCGCGCTGGATGATCTCCCCGACGGGCCATACCATGCCAGAGAAGCGGAAGAATTTAATGACCTCATGAAGAGTATCTTCGGCAGCCCAATAAGAGAAACGTATTCGGAGAACATTGTTGGGAAGGGAAAAGCATGCTTCATTCCCAAAGCCGAGTCGGGTAAGATTCTGGAGAAGCTTAAGCCCGGTGTTGTGCTTGCTCCGCCGAACCCGCACATCCGCTGTTGCCGAAGAAAAAGCAAAACCTGTGACATCTTTCTTCTCTTCAACGAGGCAGATGCGATGTTCGAGATGGAAGCGACGTTTCCCGTGGTCGGCATCCCCGAGTTTTGGGATCTAGAACACGGAGCCGTCAAACCCGTCTCTGATTATCGCGTTGATGCATCTCGGGGCGTGACTTCGGTGAGGGCAGAGATGGCTCCGTACGCATCCTGCGTCTTCGGGTTCAGGAAGGCACATGTTGCAGAGGCAAGGCAGAAGAAGCCAAGTTCGCTGCCTTCCATTACGTTGGGGGGAACGTGGCGATGGCGGATACTGGAGTCCTATGAGTTTGAAGCTGGAAGGATTTTGAAGAAAAAGCCCAACATGGTCTATGAAAAAATTTTGAACCCTTGGAGCAAGGAGATCTCTCCAGATTTCACGGGTACCGTCGAGTACGAGAAAGCGTTTGCCCGTCCAGATATGTGTGAAGCATCTGAGTTAACATTGGACTTGGGAGAGGTGGGTCATATGGCGGAGGTTTGGCTTAACGGCGAACTCGTTGGCTCAAGGGTTTGGCGTCCCTACGTGTTCGACATAACCCCGTACGTGAAGGCGGGTGAGAATAGCCTCAGGATTCGGGTGACAAATACTTTGGCGAACCAGATGGCGAGCGAAGATGTCAACCAAGAGATTGAACGAAGAGGGTGGAGCAACAGCTACTACAAGAAAGCACTACCTTTCGACAGAGAAACATCCATACAGAGATCAGGCCTAATGGGACCCGTAAAGATAATCCCAAAGGCGATGAAGTAGCGACTATCCTTTTTCGTTTTTTCAGGATGGTGCCGCGCGGTTCTTCATTCTGGCGGTGGTTCCTATTGCCAACGATCGATGTTCTGTGAACGAGTTCTTATACATAAAAAACGATGGTGTTTAGACAAGATTTGTGAAGTCACTAGCAATGATCAATTAAAGCCTTATAAAGAAAAACGATTGATATTGAATAGCGAGGTGAGAAAGTGATACCAATAGAAACAACGTTGTTTGCCGGGTTCATGTGCATCGTTCCGATCGTAACATTAATCGTGGGCATCCTACTTGGCATCTGGGTTTACAGAGACGCCGAGTCTCGAGGGATGAGCGGCGCCTTATGGCTCATTATTGTCTTGATCGGCAGTATCGTCGGACTGATAATATATCTGGTTGTCAGAAAGGACAAGACGGGTCCTCCTCCACCGCCTCCGCCTGCACCGATGACTAGGGTCTGCCCGAGCTGTGGTCGAGTAGTTGCGCCTGGTGCAAAGTTCTGCCCGAGCTGCGGGAAGGCCATTCCAGAATAGGACTCAAAAATACGATAACTGCCGCCTAAAAGATACGCTTGGTAGCGGACGCGTGCAAACAATGTCAACTATCGAAGAGGAACTTGTCTCTCTCTTCAATTACATCGGCCAAATGGTCTGCCATCAGATGCCTGAACGAACGCTTGAAGTTGGTGGCAGATACCTTCCCGTTTGCGCAAGAGACACAGGTGCATATCTCGGTTTCTTTGCGGGCTATTTTTTGCTGGTTGCACGGAGAAAGAAGGCAAAAGGTCCCCCCAACCTCTGGGTCACAGTTCTCATGATCATACCAATGACCGTTGACGCAGTTACCCAACTTTTAGGCTTTAGGACAAGCACCAACGAGATCAGGTTACTCACAGGGTTGTTCTTCGGAACAGCAACAGCGCCATTCCTTGCTTATCTGCTTTCACTGGTTCCATTGAGCGGGAAGATGCCCATTCTCAGAAAGATAATTCCTGAAGATATTAAACTTGACGATAAGGATTCGTGGCTAAGCTCCAAGGCACTGGGCTTCGGCTTCCTTGTTGATATTGTATGGTTCATGCTGGTCAACTCAGTCGCGGGCTCAGCAAACAGCCTATACTATTGGCTCCTCAGTCCACCCATCATCGCATCAATCATTATGCATATCTTTCTCTTGCCAATCTTTCTAGCACTTTCTCTTCTGATCTACGTGAGGCAAAACCGATCTAAGAAAATCCACAGCTAAAACTATCTCCCCTCTTATCCACCCTTCGAATGCGTTATCTTTTGGTTATTCCCCGCCAGTTAAGACGTTTAGCACTGCCAGCGTGGCGTAGAAGGCTTCTTCTGTTCGAACGGTTTCTGTCGCCTGTTGGGGTATCGTGTTGACTACGAAGTCAGCAAGATGGTCCAGATTCAAGCCTTCGCGGCTCACGATTTCGTGGAGACCTTCCGTCGGAGAACCGAAGGCCACAAGAGCATTCTCGGACTTTTTCCATGCCGCTGCCAAGCGTTCTGCCACGTGTGCAACGGGTTCTCCAAGCCGTGATGTTGCCACGAAGAGGTCGAAAGGTTTTTCCTTCAACATGCGTCCAAGCGGAACCTTAGAGGCTGTCACCTTGTAGCCCCAGTATGCTTTGATGTCATCTGGGTTTGCTAGCACAGCTTTGGGATGTTTTCCTGCTTCGACAATTTTGACCGTTACGCGTGTGTGCAGCGGAACCCGCATGTTGGGCACCGGAATTGGATGTCCCACGCCTATTTCGATCAGGGCGCCCTGATCGTTGACTGAGATGGCTACGCCTTCTCTGAATTCGCCGTTTTTTAGGTCTCTCTTTCGGTTTTGCGTTGGGTGATGGGGCGTCCTGAGGGGAGGCAAGATCCCTGCATAGCGAAGCTCTGGACTGATCTTGAAGAGTAGTTTACGCAGGTACTGCGGCGTCTCCATGTACGATAGTACCGTGGCGATCAGGCTGGTCTCGCGGTTCTGTCTAGTCCCAGTCTGGTCAGGATAGATTATGATTTCGTCTACGCGGAAGATGGCGGCTGCCCTGCCGATCAAGCCTATCTTAAGCGTCTTCTCTCTTAGATGCGGCACATCTGAGACTAGAGACGCAGGAATCGCCACTGAAAGCCTTGGATGCTGTTTTGAAGCAGGACTCATGTGCACGTTTTCCACCACAATTAACTGGGCAAACTTTCACAGACATGTTCAGCCCTAGCTAGGTGTGACTCCGCTATTAAATATTCAGCCTTTTCGGTTCAAAAATCTATAATGGCAGTACTTTGCCTCTGATCGAAAGCGCGTTTACGGATGCACAGCTGCAGATGCTTTTTTGAGCAGGCTTTGTTCATCGCCAAATGCTCCATCAGCCAACAGGAGACATGCGAAGCAAACACAGCGCCTAAGAAACCTGAATGTTCAGTTTTACATTTGGATTGTTCCAAGGGTTCGTCAGCAACTAGTTTTTAAGTTCCCGCTCGTAAGATCATAGCACAGTAAGTATCGAAGGAAAAAAGAAAGACAAACACAAGATGTTAGAGAGGGTTGAGACATGAAATGTCCAAGCTGTGGGAAAGATACGGATGAGAATCTGCCGTACTGCCGTTTCTGCGGAGCACGGTTGAAGGGCGGGGAACCAGAGAAAGAAGAAAAAAGAAGAGGCGGCGGAAGGAGAAAGATATCTGTAAAGACAGGCGGAGTCGTGGCTCTTGTAGCCATAATACTGTTCACTGCCTTATTCAGCACCACAATGTTTCTAAGTGCGCCCGTCGGCTACGCGTTGGTTCTAGTCGATCCGCTAACGAGATCGGTCTCGGGACCAGTCATTGGACCAACATGGTATGTTAAGGCGCCGTGGGTTCAGGGAGTACAGATCTACTATACTGTGGACAAGATTGGGATGTGGGGAGGTTCCACTGCCAGTGGGAGCCCAACAGACCCTACTGCTGATTACCCGGCTGTGCCCTGCTTCAGTAAAGACCAGCTGGAGATGCAGATAGACGTGATGGTCAGGTGGGCGTTCGATACCTCGAAACTTGTTGACCTCTATAGCAGGTATCCTAACCTAAGGTGGAGAGATACAATCGCTTCGATAGTGCGGCAGACCATACGGTTCGTCACAGCCAACTTTACAGCAGTTGAAGCAGTTGAAAAACGATCCTACATAGCGCTGACGATGCGGGACGAAATATTGAACGCGCTCAATTCGGAACCTAGCCTAGTAAGCGCAATATCCTACTTCGAGTTCGATCTTAGGAACATCGGTTTGCCAGCAAGTTACACGGCTGCCATCGAAGCGAAGCTAGTCGCCGAACAACAGAAGCTAGAAGCCGAATTTACAAGACAGAAAATAGTTATTTTAGCAAACGCATCTGCACAAGAAGCCATAATAAGAGCTGAGGGAGAGTCGCAGGCAAAGATAATCCTTGCCAACGGAACAAAACAGGCCATACAGATGGCTATAGAGGCTGCTGGCGTAACGAATTCGACGAGAATCGCGGAGCTCTATCTTTGGGTGGAAGCGCTCAAGCAAATAGCGCCTGATGTGGGCATTCTCATAGTTGCGCAGGGAGAAGACGGAGTGCCTCTAATCTTCCAAGTGCCAGACAACTCGACACAACCATAATTCCTTCAGTTCCCCCTTTTTTCTAGTGGGAGCCAAAAAATGCGGGTTAAAAAGCCGTTTGACTCGTTGAACAGAGTTATATGCATGTCTCAGGAGTACCTACACAATTGGGATCCTTGAAGGTTGCGGTTCTTTTCTCTGGTGGAAAGGACTCATGCTTTGCCTGTTATAAGGCGATGCAGACCGATGAGGTTGTCTGTCTGGTTACGGTGGTCTCAAGAAACCCCGAGAGCTACATGTTCCACACACCGAACATACACCTTGCAGAAGTGCAGGCTCAAGCCATCGGGTTGCCTCTGCTGGCGTTTGAGACCGAAGGAAGAAAAGAAGAAGAATTGAAAGATCTGGAAAGAGCGGTGGAAACGGCGAAAGAGAAGCACGGCATCGAAGGAGTAGCCACAGGCGCCATACGGTCAGCTTATCAGGCAACAAGAGTCCAGAGAATATGTGACAGCGCTGGATTGCAGTGTTTGAGTCCGCTTTGGCAGGTTGACGAAGCCCGATATGTGAAAGAGTTCATTTCTTCAGGCTTCAAGGCTCTCATATCTGGGGTCTTCGCGTATCCTTTGGATGCTTCGTGGCTTGGCAGAACCTTGGACGAAAAGACCCTTCAAGATCTAATACGGCTTTCTGAAAGGTTCGGGATAAGCGTAGCTGGCGAAGGCGGCGAGTTCGAAACCTTCGTTTACGATGGACCTATCTTCAAGAAAAAGATCGAGATACTTGAAGCTTCCAAAGTCTACGAAAATTGCAGCGGCATCTACAAGATTCACAAAGTCAGATTAGCAGACAAGTGATGCCGCCCGTCGCTCCTTTGTGCTTCAGTTGCCCTCTATGGTTACGATGTACTGTTTGCTTGCCGCCTGTTGATAGCCGTCGTCTCCCTCAAACTTTGCGTAGATTTCAGCTGTGTTGTCGTATCGATCTGTTTTCTTGGCAACCCAAGTCGCAACGAAGGCGCCGTCGCTTGCAGTAACGGCTTTAGCCAAAAGGTCGTCGCCTCCTACATCGCGCTCCAAGATCTTGATATCCTTGCCGCCAACGGGGTTTTCCGTCTGAGATTCTACAAGTTTCCCAGTAAACGTGACTGTTGAGCCTTTAAGGATGCTTTTTGGAAGTGCGTCCAGTGTAAGAGTGGTTTTGATGGGTTTGACAGATTTCGGGGGTTTCATTTTATGGATTACCTGCGTGACAACGGTTCCGCTGGGTATAAGTATCTCCTTTGTGCCGTCTTCTGTCTCTAGAACCAAGTGCATAAGCTTGATTTCTTTCACTATGCCCGTCTGACCTGCAACCGTGACCATGTCGCCATACGTGAAAGGACGCATCAACAGCAGGAAGACTCCGGCAACAACGTGCGAGAGAATGGTCTGCGTAGCGAAGCCAGCGACCAAGCCTCCGAAGGAGCCTACTGTGAGCGCGGCTGTTGCATCCACCTTAAAGACGGACGCCGTCAGTGAGAGCAAAACCGCCACGCCCGATATCTTGGTTATTGTTCGAAGGGTTGCGGCAGTGGCATGATCTGTCACTCTCCGCATATAGGTGTAGACCAGTCCACTGGTAGCGTTGACCACAAGGTAACCCATCGCAAAGACCAGAACCGCCTGAATGTAGATCAGATAGGGCTGAACCAGTATAATGATGCCGATAAGGGGCTCAAGAAAAGGCGGAACGTCTTCCACGGGCTTTCCAAAGACAAAATCCAAAATGACCAGCGAAACAATCAGAACGACTACGTAAAAGACGGTTTTGAACCCTCCACGGCGGAGGCTCTGAATTTTTTCTCCCGCCTTGAGAGAAATCTCATTTTTTATCGTTGACTTCATGCCCGTTGCACCTTTGCAAATAAAAAAACAAGAGGAATAAATAATGCTTACTCTCGTGGAACATGTTTAGGAAGATATGTGCAGAGGTCGTTCCTTTTCGTGTTTCTGCGGGGGCACTAATGGGTCGTCTCGCGGTCTCGATCATCCGCGATGTAAAGTGCCCTGTTTCTGCATTGATAGAATGAAGTCCGAGACGGCTATGGCAAGGATCTCGTATCCATAATCAGCCATGTGCAAGCCGTCAGTGGAGATGCATCTCCTTGTACCTGCGTCTTCCACTGCTTTGTGGAGGTCGTCTATCGGGATGCCGAATCTCTTCATAACCCTCAGGGCAACCTCGTTGTATGCTGACACATCCTGTTCGTGCACGATAAAACTGGTGGCGGTTTGGCGCAGTTCATCTACGACAGGCGTGGTTGTTGCCCAAGCGAGAACCGCATCTGTTTCATTTCGGATCGCCTCAACAATTTTTCGGAGGTTCGCCTCGTACTGCCTAAGTGGAACTCTATGCTCCTTGGTGTCCTGCTTGATGACGATGTCGTGCAGACCGCAGTTTAGGTGTATGACGTTGAAGCCTGGCTTGACAATCCACTCGTTCATGCGCGCCAACAGGTTTGCGCTGGTTCTCCCGTTCTCTGGAAGGTTCTTCACATCGAAGGCGCCCTCAAGTATCCTCTGTACTTTCGGTCCGTACCCGAAGCTGATCGAGTCGCCTGCAAGCAACACTTTGCTGAGGCGTTTAGCCATTTCTCATTTGGCCTCCTGCCTTGCCATTTTTCGGCTGACTTTATATCTCTTGCGTTTGCCCAAGTTCTCTACAAGATCAAGTAAAAATCTCTGGCTTCAGATCTTGAAATTCGTCAGTTTATTCAGCGATGCGTCGCCTTACGTTGATGCAGTGGCGGCACTGGTTGGTGCATTTATACGTGGAAAATAGTCTGCCTGTCACGTGTTGCGGGAAACAGCAGTTTTGCCGCTTAGGCTCTACTTGACGCAGGCTTCAGGCAGATTCTGGGGTTTGTCTTTTGGGTAGCACTGGTTTTTGAGCCATTCTGCGACCTTTCTGAATTTGTCGTTTGACGCCATGTTGATGACCGGGACCATGATCTTCTCCTTAGTCTCAACTATCAGCTTGTAGTCCTGCATGACAGTGTATCCGATAAAGGGCCAGTAGACCCTTTTGTTTTCGACTAGGGCTTTGACCGTGGTCTCCGTTGTCGTGGGCAAGGAGAAGTAGAGGAAGACCATTCCCTCTGCCCAGAATAGGCCTGTGGCGTGGCCGCCTGAAGTGATCGATGCGAAACGGGCTAGCTCTTCAGGCGATGCGAAAAAGTTGCGGTCCATGACCACAATCTCGTCGTAAGGCTCGTATTTCACGTCCAAAACCGAGTCCCCCAATCATCTCGTATATTCTTCCGCTCTCTTATCAACATTTTGCCGAATAGGCACATGCCAAGGCGGTGAACTGCATTCGGCTTATTTTTCGAGGATCTGAACCGTCTTTCCTTCGAGTCCGTCGTAGTAGACTTCTAAGGTTTCTCCCTCGCTTCTGCCGAGGTCTACGGCGTGGTGGGCGTCGCCGGGCTCAATGTACAGCATCGTGCCGGGTTCCACTGTGTATTTCTCGCCGTTCACGAGATACGTGGCTTTGCCTTTGAGCCCAAAGATGAAGAGGTGCCTCTGCGTATGATAATGATAGGGGATGTCAGGCTCAACGGCGCGTCCGTCTTCTGACCTGCGGAATTTGACGAGTTCGCCTCTGAAATGCTCGTCCTTGGCGCTGAAGTATCTGTCGGATCTCAGTCCTTTGCATGAAAAATCCTCGCGGATATCAACAAATCTGCTGAACTTCACCATTTCCTTTTCACCTTTTCCGCGCGTAAGACTGCCTTGCCTATTATTGCCATCTGAAGGTTCTTTTATAGGCTTTGGCTTTAACAGGGTTTTGTGACTGGTTTTAGTAAACGTTGAAAGCAGATGTCCTTATTCGGCGCTACAGAATATGGTTGGCATTGGCTTGATCGGTGACAATGCCGTAGTTGGTGCGAGAACCGGCGGATGCACAGCAGCCCAGATTATCAAGTTATGCTGAGTAGTACAGTAGCGGTAAGGCAAGAAGAACCGTGTTTTTCCCTCTTGGCGTGAGGAAATATGTTACTCTCAGCGGCGGTCCCTGCTCAATTGCCCTTTCGATATAGCCATACTGGCTTAGGATCTTGAGTTTGTCTGACAATGTGCGGGAGTTTACTCCGAGAATCCGCTTTAACCCGTTGAAGCCGATGCCGTTTCTGAGAAAAAGCGTGTAAAGTATCTCCAAACTCCATTTCTGGGACAACAGACTGAAGCTTTTTTCCAAGCTCTGTATGGCTATCGTCAGGTCGTCCAACCGCATTTCATGTTCTTCCAAGATCTGCTGGAGAGTGTCTTCGATGGCCTCAAGAGTGTGTTGCATTCGGGTCTCGACTAGTCTGCGGAGCTCGTCGCTTAACGCTGGTTTTGAATCCATGAGCCCACACTAAGTGTACAGAGGCATACTTCATAGTTTATAAAGGTTTACTCACACAATCAAGTATACAAAGTATACCACATGCATCCCAAGATGGAATCAATATGGAAAAATACGATGTTGTTGTTGTTGGCTCAGGAACCGGCGGATGCACGGCAGCCAAGACCGCTACCTCTGCGGGGCTCAGCGTCTGCCTCGTGGAAAGAAAAGAATCGCCGTCCATAGGCGACAAAGTCTGCGGCGACGCGATCGGTCAACATCACTTCGACAACTTGGGGCTTGCCTACCCAAAAGGCGAAGAACTTGAACGCAACATCGCCGGCATCAGCGTTCACTCACCTGACCTGAAAACCGTTTTCAGACTGGTCGGCGAAGGGCTACCGGGCTTCATAGTTAACCGTCGCCTCTTCGGGCAGAGGCTGCTGAAGGATGCCTTAGACGCCGGCGCTGTCCTGTTCGACTCAAGACAAGTTCTGGAACCCATAATTGAAGATGGCTATGTCAGAGGTATCGTGGCGAGGAACCTGAAGACCGGCTCCACAGACGAGTTTAGGGGCAAAGCCACGGTGGATGCCAGCGGGCTTGCAGCCGTTTTGAGGAGCAGGTTGCCTCCGGAATTCGGCATCGAGACAAGCATCGCGAAGGAGGACTTGCAGATCTGCTACAGAGAAATCCGTGAGCTTAAAGTCGGGATGGAAGAGTTAGGATTGTGCGAGATCCGCCTAAGCATGAAGGCTGCGCCAGGCGGCTACTACTGGGTCTTCCCAGAAGCAGGCACAAAGGTGAACGTGGGGCTCGGCGTGGCGGCGGTCGAAGGTTTTCCGAACCCGAAGACCCAGCTGTACAAGCATGTTCTGTCTCAGCCGCTTTTTGAGGGGTCGAAGACTCTGCATGGCGGCGGGGGAACAGTTCCTACGCGTAGGCCTCTGGACTCCTTTGTGGGAAACGGCATAGTCGTGATCGGCGACGCAACCTGCATGGTCAACCCCATCCACGGCGGGGGCATAGGACCTTCGATGCTGGGAGGCAAAATAGCTGGCGAGGTGATCACTCAAGCCCTAGAAAAAGGCGAGCCGAGCCGCGAGCTTTTGTGGCCCGCCAACACGCGTTACATTAGGACCTATGGCGCCAAGCAGTCGGGCCTAGATGTGTTCCGGCTGTTTCTACAGGGCTTGAAGGACGAAGACCTCGACTACGGCATGGCGTACAGACTCATCAAAGAAGAGGACATTCTCAGGACGAGTATGAATGGCAGTGTTAAGCTGAATGTATCCGACGCGACAAGACGGATATTCATGGGGCTAGGCCGCCTCTCGTTCCTCCGAAGGCTTTACAGCATGGCTAAGAACGTGAAGAAGGCTAAGGCGCTTTATTTGCAGTATCCAGAGTCTCCGCACGGCATGCCAGAATGGAGAGCAAACGTTGAAGCCCTTTTCACGGAGACACGAAAGATCTTCATCCCCGCATAACATGACAGACCGGTCCCGGCTGCGCTTCTTCCCCGCCATGCTCGGGTGGAAGGAAAAACCTTAACTTAGGCTTCAACGATGAAATCTCTGTGCCTCGGTGGCCTAGCTGGTTAGGGCATCGCCTTGGTAAGGCGGAGGTCGCGGGATCAAATCCCGCCCGAGGCTCCATACGGCATTGGGTAGCGGACAGATCATTAATGCGTCCATTTCTTTACCAGTACCTTGCCGTCTCATTTGTTAATCATTATCAATGCGGGTTTTCATTTGTTAATCAAATCTACAAGGGTCCCCTTCATTGTCGGATGAGAACACTAAGCCTCTTGGTTACACCTCTCTTTTGTCAGTCACTGACAAAACAGAAAAAAATTTGTCAGACAAATCTACCAAGCCTTCCGATAGGCTCTCCCATTTGACAGTAACAGTCAAAACACAGAAAAAATTTTGCTTTGCCTTTTCTGATTGGAAATTTGGGTTGGATCTAGCCCGCAAGGTATGGAAATGGATAAAAATCGTTGCGTTCATATGATCAGACGGAGAACAATGGAGAACCTTCGGGGAATCTTGGTTTTCATGGGTTTGCTCTACTGCCTTTTTGGATACGGCACGATTATTGTGGGGAAAAAGAAAATGGTCAACTGGATTCTTGGTGCCAGATGGTGGACAACGATGCGAAACCCAGAGATATGGAAGGCAGTCAACATCCGAACAGGCAAAATAATGATTCTCCACGGCGGAGCCTCTCTGACTATCGGTCTCACGTTCCCCGAAATCAGCCTATCAGCTTTCTTGCTATTAGTTTTCTTGCCAACATTGACATGGGCTTCCTACAGCCTCGTCTACGCACATCAAGTAAAAAGACAAATCAGTTAAGCAACATCAGTCAATCTAATTAGGAACAAAAAACTCTCCTTACCTAACAAAGCCAGATAAAGAAAAACATCTCCTAGTTTGGAGGCGCAGAAACGGCTTTAGGAGGCATAAACGTTGATTACGGCTTGTGAAAGAATTGTGAAGGCATTGCACGGGGAACCTGTCGACAGGATACCCCTCACACATTGGCACAGACACTTTCCGCGGGGAAAGACGGAACGCGAAGTTAGAAACCGGGGTATGGCTCTCTGTCTCAGGCTCCCGTGTTTCGTGGAGACCAAGCCCAACGTCGAAGTTGTCCAATCGTCGGTCTACACAGGCGGAAACAGGTTGATCAAATACACGTATCACACTCCGCTTGGCGAAGTCTACGAGCTGAAGAAGGCTGGGATCGGCTACGGGAACGGCGTTTGGGGAAGAGACTACAAAGGTCTGACCCCTTGGAGAATCAGCCCAGAAGAGGGCGGGCGGCTCATCAAGAGTCCCAAAGATTACGACATAATCAAGTTCATTGTTGAGGATACCCATTACACGCCCTACTACGAAGCCATAGAGGACTACAAGCGCTATATGGGTGATGACGGCTTAGTCATAGCGAATCTGCCTTACACGCCGTTCCAGATGATGCTGATAGATTGGGTCGGTCCCACGCAGCTCTATAGGCATTACGTGAGGTACAGGGATAAAGTCGAAGAGCTCTACGAGGCAACAGCTGAAAAGTACAGGGAGATGTATCCCCTAGTCGTCGATGCGCCCGTAGACTACGTCAATTACGGAGACAACATAGACGGCGTCATGGTAAGCCCACCCATCTTCGAGAAGTATCACGTGCCCATCTACAACGAGCTAGCAGACCAGCTGGAAGGCTCCGGAAAGATACTGGGCAGCCACATGGACGGAAGACTCCACGTACTGGCTGAAGCCATAGCCAAAACCAAACTCGACGTGATAGAGGCTTTCACTCCGCCTCCAATGGGCGACCTCCCTGTTGACCAAGCCCTGACATTATGGAAGGACAAGACGCTTTGGATAAACTATCCGATGTCCGTCTATCTCTCAGGAGGCGCCGAAGCTGTCAAGAGGCACCTCTTAGACCTGCTTGAGAAGGCAACACCGGGTGACCGAATACTGATAGCAGCCTCAACGGAGCTATTCGTGCCACTCGAGAGCCTCAAAGCCATAACAGAGGTCATGGAAAAAGCCACCTATCCGCTATCAGAGCAGAAAATTGGAGAAATAAAAGAATCTATAGGTCTATTATGATCTCATGCGAACACCAAGCAAATAAGAGAGAAGAATAGCGATTTTAGATAGTGGAGGGTAATGTTACGATAAAGGATTGTAGAGCTATTATTGATGAAGAACCTATTCTGACTCCTGAACATCTCTGCTTAAGAAACGCGGAATAAGCGAACCTTTCCCAAAGTATGACATGGCAATAATCGTTTTCAGAGGAAAACATGCAACAGACAGACTAATCTCTGAATTCAATGCTGAACCTCTCAAGGAAAAACTACTATATTATCCGCAAACCTATCATTCTCCAGAATTCAATTCATTAATTGTCCCAACAATGGTGTGGGGTGGACCTATCACCGCAATCCTGATTGAAGAACTATATACGCTTGGTGTACGCACCATTATTGGATTTGGAGCTGCAGGATCAATCAACCGAATAGTAGAACCTGGCGCAATCTTTGTCGCCGAGAAAGCGCTTTGCACAGACGGTACCTGCAAAGAATACTCAGAATCTCTAACCGCGTATCCAGACCCGGAGCTCCTCGAATACTGCAGGAATCACATTCACGAATCTGAGCTTCTATACCTTACTGGTCTAACGATTGATAGTCTGTACCGAGAAACACCACGCAAGATACGGAATTGGAGAAGATTAGGAGCAGATTTCATAAATATGGAGATCAGCCCCTTCTACCTCGTCTGCAACATCTTAGGAATCAAAGCCATCTACACCGGTTTGATAACGGACCTTGTAGGAGAAAAGTGGGAAGGCCGATATTGGGGAGCTAAAAACGAGATTGACACAAAGATCATTAAGCACATCAAAGAACTTTGCTTCTGGCAAAGGAAAAAATAGACAACGCCTCCTAGTCGCTACAAGCAACAAGATTGACATATGGTGGATCTGAGGATTTAAATTCCTAATTATCGTCCCAGAAGAATGCACGGATCCTATTCTTTGTCCCAGAATGTCCAGCGGTCTAGTCCCGTGGTTTGAGGATGCATGATGACTAGCTTGGTTAGAGGTTCAATGAAACGTTGAGGAATGTCAACTATTCCGGGGTCAAAGGGGCGAAAAGCGTTTTTCTCCGCTATTTTAGGTTCTCCTCCCTTGACCGTATAGAGAACCCAATCGAAATGTGTTGAAGGACCGGGTGAGGTAAGCTCTAGATTGTAAAGCCACAAACCGATCAGGAAATTGAGGAACTCGTTCTTTTCTAAGATCTCCGCATTTTCTCTGTATTCGGGTGTGTAATCTACAACCGCAAGTTTAACTTGCTCATCCGGTTCCACCGACGGGCTGACCAGTGCCGTTATATGCCCAGATGAACCATAGAATTGGATGACGTGCTTCTGTTCGATCTTGATTTTCCCGATGTCTCCCGGTATTTTTTGGAATCTTTCAACACTGTTTACTAGTGTGACACCGTAATCTGCAAACCTAACCAACGGTTGGTCCTTGCGCAACCACAGGCTTAGCCTGAAGGGTTTACCTTCCAAAATCTTTCCTTGTGGATGCTTACCCTTTGCATAAAGAATCTTCAATCCCGGTTCGCCTTTTTGACCGTATCTTTCGCTCCATTGATTTTCAGCAACCATGGTTCCAGCAAGCCAGCCCGTGCCACAGTCTTTGCAATCCATTGTCTTAGCGAGAAAACCGCCAACCTTGAAGCCCTTCTCAGACCCGCAAAAAGGGCACCTGCCAAATTGTCTGGCTACATTTTCTAGGAATTCTTTTTCTGAGACTTCTCCGAACCCAAGCAATGGTTCGCCCAACTTTTTCCCCAACAAACATATGGACGCTTACTACTTAACATATGACGTAGTAATTGTCTAGATAATTCCTCCATAAAGATTCCTTAACCTGCAAATCCACGCAACAACATTGAAGAAACAAACGAAACAGCCGAATTCATGTATAGCCTTACGAAAAAAGCGGGCCCGCTGGGATTTGAACCCAGGGTCTCCGGCTCCGCAGGCCGACGTCCTAATCCGGACTAGACTACGGGCCCTTTTTTAGATAGACGTAGCGCCCAGATATGTGGTTTTTCGTTTGCGGAAGATCTTTGTGTGCTCCATGTCTGTTACGTATTCAGAGCAGCTTCTATTAGTTCTTTCGTTTCTTCATCTTTTTTGCGGTTTTGCAGAAAGCCATGTAACCACTCACAGCACCTCTTAGTACCGCAAGATATTTATTGGTGGTGAAAGAGCAATTAGGTCAATTAGTCGAGAAACCCAAGGAGTGAAACGGAGAGATGTCAGAAAATAGCTCGGTGCTGATCGGACACAAGCCCGTGATGAACTATGTCTTAGCTTGCATAACACTGTTCCACAGCGGAGCCAAAGAAGTGAACGTGAAGGCGAGAGGCAGATCTATAAGCACAGCCGTTGACGTCGTGGAGATTGTGAGACACAGCTTCCTACCCAGCGTAAAGGTACAGAACATCAGCATAGGAACACAACAATTCCAGAGCAACGAAGAAGGGCGTGCGTCCTCAAACGTGAGCACAATCGAGATAATACTGACACAATAGGATTCAAAGGAGGGCTGCATTGCCCGCCTCTGTTTTGGAGGAGTGTAAGGAATAGGTGAAAGCGGAGTTTTGTCAATTCTGCTTGAGAAGCGGAATGTTGTGTTCCAGATGCAAAAAGAAGGTTAAGGAAGGAGAATTCAGCCAGCTAGATCTGGATATTGCCCGCCTACTCATATCTGTCGAGGATAAGTATCCTCCGCTCCAAGAAGTATACTTCCACAAGGCGATCGAAACAGATGGTGTTGTCGCCATTCTTGTCAACCGCGGAGACATCGCCAAGATGCTGAGTTACGGCGGAAAGATTATCAAGATGTTGGAGAAGAAGGCAAAAAGAAAAATCCGTGTGTTGGAGCATAATTCAGACGAGAGGAAGTTTTTGGAAGACCTGTTTGCGCCTATGAGTATTTTGACTATAAACAAGATATGGCTGCCGGATGGAACGACTGAGACAAGAGTGATTTTGAAGGGCAGGGAAAGAGGCAGAAGATCATCAGACACTGAAGCCTTAAAAGAGATTGCCAGAAAGGTTCAAGGCATGACGCTTAGAGTGGAATTTGCTGGTTAACGGCGGTCATATTTGAGATGGAAAGCGGCAAAGCTGAAAATTGGCACAGAACTCATTTTTCAACTGAGATAATCCCCGAAATGGACGGGAGAGAAGTCACCGTTACGGGTTGGGTAAAAGACATCCGAGATCTGGGCGGCATCAGATTCATAGTTCTACGGGACAAAGAGGGAACCGTGCAGGTTACGGTTCCAAAAGGCAACATAGAAGCCGAAGTTTCGAAGACCCTTGATTCCCTCCAGAGACAGCACTGCATCGGCGTAAGGGGCATCGTCAAGAAGATGGAAAAGGCTCCGAGAGGGGTCGAGATAACGCCAAAAAGCATCAAGGTTCTTGGGGCTGCGAACCAGCCGTTGCCTCTTGACATAACTGGGAAGACCCTTGCAGACATCGATGTAAGGCTAGACGCACGCGTGTTGGACCTCTGCAGCGACGAGAATCAGGCGACCTTCAAGATCCGTCATGTGGCATTGGAAGCGACACGTGAGTTCTTGTCCAGAAACGGGTTCATAGAGGTCAACACGCCTAAGATAATTGCCTCCGCAACCGAGGGCGGTGCCAACCTGTTTCCTATAGCTTATTTTGAACGCGAGGCATTCTTGGCTCAGAGTCCGCAGCTGTATAAGGAGCAGCTGGTCATAGACTTTGAGAGGGTTTACGAGATAGGTCCCGCTTATAGGGCTGAGAAGTCGCATACGAGGCGACACACAACCGAGTTCTGGTCCATCGACATCGAGGAAGCCTTTGCCACAGCCGAAGACGTGATGAAAATTGCCGAAGGACTCATGCACCACACATGCGAAGTTGTCAAGCAGAAGTGCCAACGGGAACTCAAGACACTGAAGCATGCGGTCAAGGTGCCTTCTCTGCCGTTCAAGCGACTCACATATGACGAAGTCATAGGCGAGCTCAAGAAAGAAGGGATGCAGATCAGATGGGGCGAGGACATATCGACAGAAGCCTACAGGGTGCTTGGGAAACTTCACCCCTACTTCTACTTTATAACTGACTGGCCGTCCGCGATGAAGCCTTTCTACATAAAGCCGCGGGATGACAAAGCTGAAATCAGCGAAGGCTTCGACCTTATGTGGCACTGGATCGAGATAGCCTCAGGCGGCACGCGCGTGCATGAGAAAGAACTTCTAGTCAAAAGGCTCAGAGAACAGCGCTTGAACCCTGAATCCTTCAAGCATCACCTTCAGGCTTTCGATTTTGGGATGCCGCCCCACGCGGGATGGGCTATAGGCTTTGAACGTGTGGTCATGCTGCTTACGGGCAAGAAGAACATCAGAGAGGTAGTTCTCTTCCCCAGGGACCGCTTCAGGCTCACGCCCTAAGCTTTATTTCTGAAGGTTTCTTTTGTGCGTTCTAAAAAATAGTATTAAATAGGCAAAATCGTATTTTAGCCTGTGGAGGTAGCCAGCATCTCTTATCTGGTCAAGCGTTTCGTCCGTTCTTGGAAGCTTTTTCTAGCCCTGCTGCTTAGTGTTGCTTTAGCTTCAACCTTCTTTTCCGGCGTGAACATCGGGGCGGATACAGTTGCCAAGGAGGTCCTAGATAGGCAGCTGAAGCAGATTCCAGTGGACATACAAATCACAACGTATTCTTCCTTTTCGGCAGATAATCTCACGGATTTGGCAGATAAGATTGGACTGATAGAAGGAATAACTCACATTGAGATTATTTCGAGATTCTCAGAAGCCGTTGAGCTCCCCGGAAGCAATGAGACAAACCGTCGCGAGGCATACTTCAGAATCGTAGGAATCCAAAATGACTCTTATATCTACGACGGCTTGAGAGTCACGAACGGTTCCTCGGTTCTCGGCGCAAACGAGACATATGTTTGGGCGGGATCAACAAATGCTAAAGACTTAAAGTTGGGCGATATCCTCCAAATCAACATAACATTATGGTACTACGTTACAGAGCCGAACTCTGAAGGACAATATGTACCGCAACAGTACACAACACAGAATCTGGCCGTGAATCTGACGGTTGCGGGATTTGTTGACCTTGATGAACAGGCCCTCGTAATGGCTGAAGGTTACTACTATGTCCCGGACTACCAGATTCGTGATAATCTTTTGATCGTTGACTGGAACAGAACTGCGGCTGGGATCGTAGACGCCTTCTGTGAGAAGGATAGTTATGTTGATTTAGAGATTGATACATTCGTAGACAGGGACTCCCTCATCAGCATCTGGGATATTGACGGATCAATAGAAAGAATAAGAACAATCACATACCAGATCAGGTACGAAGTTGACAACAGCAGCGGACATGCGAATGTTAACAACAGATTAGAATCCATACTAAGCTCCAACAAGTCTTATTCACAGTTGTTGCAGTTGACTTTCATCGTCACGTCGCTTCCAGTTTTTTTCATAGCATGGTATCTGGGATCAACGGCATCCGACGTCTCTTACAACCTTAGACGGAGAGAAATTGGCCTTCTGCTGACCAAGGGCTTCTCGCGCCGTCAGATGCTCAGGATGTTTCTGAGCGAATCTGTTCTGATCGGGTTGATAGGAGGCTTGATTGGGCTTGGACTTAGTTTCATTGCAACACCATTCTTCATGTACGGCGGATCACTTACAGTGACGCCTACCGTCGGGAGAGACACCGTAATCGCTACGCTCGTTTTCAGCGCTGCCTTGACTTTGCTTGCGGTCTTTCAGCCTGCGAGAAGAGCCTCAAAGCTCGATATTCTGGACGCCCTCCAAGAGTACCGCTACGTTGAGGAGGTCAAGCCTTATAGAAAGAGGTGGCCTTGGGTCGCCCTCATCTTGGGCTCCTACAAGATTGGCATGTGGCTTCTGGGCGTCAACACTTACAATTTGATTATGGGTCTCGTAAGATACACCGGCGTCCTCTTCGGCATCTTGATAGGAGTATGGCTTGTCATTGACACGGCACTAGGCTATGTCGGACCCGTCCTCTTCTTCTGGGGCATAACAAAGATTCTCATCAGAGGCTCGTTGAAATTCCAAGAATTAATCGCAAGGTTGGTGAAGTTTGCAGGCGACTTGAGCGTCCTGTCCACGAAGAATGTTCGAAGGAACCCAGCTCGAACCGCAGCCATCGCCTTTCTCATCGCCATGATAATCGGCTACGGTTTCCAGACAATAGGCACCTATGCAAGCGAGCAGGATTATGTAGTTCGCTATATCAGATTCAGCGTAGGCTCCGATATAAGCGCTCAGATGAGCATCATGCAGAATCTTTCGTCAATCATGGATGCAATAAGCACGGTTTCAGGTGTCTCAGCAGTCACTTCTGAGCGCACATTCTACGGGCACTCGGGTGGCGGATACTACATGACTTTTATCGCTGTTGATCCTGAAAAATGGCTAAGCGTCGCCAACCTCGAGGACGGTCTCTTCACGGGTAGAGATATCGTGTCGGCATTTCAAGAAATGAAGAATAACAACAACACCATAATATTGGAACGCGGAATAGCCACGGCGATGGGTCTTAGCTTGGACAGCACAATAGCGGTGTCATTAGATAATGTTGGGCAAAAAATCTTCAACTTCACGGTTGTGGGCTTCTTCGGTCCAGACTCATCCCAAACCGTTAGATACGGTGGCATATACTGGTCCTACGTGCCAGAGGGCTTCTATCAATCAGTGAAGAACGAAGTCGGTTTGACGAATGGAAAAATTCTGGTAAAACTGTCGCCAGGCGCTGATGGAGAGCAGGTAGCCGAAGACATCCGAGACCTTGAGCTCAACGACGTATCCTACGTGTATTCTGTCGCGGAACTTCTCAAACAGAGACAAGAGAATCCGCTGGCTGCTGTGCTTCCCGGCAACCCGCTTTTCGGCATAACGGGTTCTACCGAGATCCAGCGCCTAGGCGTCGCATTCGCGGTTCTAGCGGCATCCTTCGGAGCGGCGCTCGTCACTTTCGTGAGCCTAAGCGAGCGGAGAAGGGAGATAGGCATGATGAGCGTCAGGGGACTGTCATTCAGGCAGATAGTTGGCGTCATGCTTGTGGAAAACCTTGCCGTTATCGGTTTCGCGGTCTTTCTTGGCGCCGTCGTGGGGCTGATAGTCGTTCAGGGAAATGTCTCAGCGCAGAACTCTGTTTCCGTGTATATGCCAGGTCCACTTCTTGGCACAATGACCGCATACAGCTATTCTCCTATATTGCACCGCATGGTGTTTCCGTTGGATTCCATCCTTGCTTTGGCGGTTTGTTGTTGTCTCGTTTTTGTTTCGACCGTAGTTCCAGTCGTCTTAACAGTGAAGAGATACATCTCGGATCTTGAACGAATAGTGAGGTAGATGCAAAATGGGATTGGAAATAGCAATAAGGGATCTGGTCAAAGTCTACAGAATCGAAGCCGTTGAAGTCCAAGCCCTGAGGGGCCTAAATATGGACGTCAAAGAAGGCGAGATAATCTCCATAATCGGACCGAGCGGAAGCGGAAAAACGACGCTGCTGAACGTTTTAGGCGGCCTGAGCAAGGCGACAGCAGGCTCAGTTCGAGTCGGAGGCACCGAGGTTACTACGCTCAGCGAGGACCAGCTTGTAGAGTATAGGCGGAGAACCGTGGGACACATCTTTCAGACCTTGAACCTGATCCCGACACTGACGGCCACAGAAAACATTGAGCTTTCAATGATGGCTATGAATGTTTCCCGCGGAGAAAGAGAAAGCCGAGTCAAAAGCCTCCTAGACACTGTGGGACTGACGGATAGGGCGAGCCACAAGCCCGACGAACTGAGCGGCGGCGAGAAACAGCGGATAGCCATAGCAGCGGCTTTGGCGAACGATCCGCCCGTTATTTTGGCTGACGAGCCCACGGGCGAGCTGGATACTATGAACGCCAAGATCGTTGTGGACTACCTGCTGAAGATAAACAGGGAGATGGGTAAGACAATCCTCATGGTTACGCATGACGCAACTGTGGCAAGGGCGGGCAACAGAATCCTCAAAATCGAGGACGGCATGATCAAGGCGGCACTCATGCCCACGCAGCTTTCTGAAGAGACGAAAGCCGTCTCCTTCATAGACCAGATCAGAAAGCGGATAAACGAGCTTGACACACAGCTCAAGGAACTCGAAGCGAACCTCAAGGCTGGACGTGTTGCTGGCGAACAATACTTTGAACAGAGACAGAAACTGCTCCAAGCGATAAACGTCTACAGAGAGGAACTACACCGACTCGGCGTAATAACCTGAACAGACGGCTTCTGAGGGAACACGTCAGTAACCGGCTTTCAACGGTTCTCGCGGCTTCATGAATTCCCTCAGCAAGACCGTTGCGTAAGAACTTTTATGAAGCGTAAAGCTGAACCTTGCACTGAGTCCATCTTGATCGGTGGAGCTGCTTTCTTCTATGTTCAGGTCTCTGAGCTGACATAGGGCTGTCCTTAGGCCGCCGGCTGCGCTGGCTTTAGCCATCTTCTGTATCCTGAAGTCCTGCGGAACGATCTCCTCTGCCTCAAGAATCTCCCCTTCGACCTCGCCTTGAATGCCCCCCGATGGGGACTGTTTGAAGCCTACGAGGGGTATCGCAACAGCCATCCTTCCCCGCAGGATTTCGCCATTAACCTCTGAAATATTCTGCTTGTCCACTTTGCTGAAGCTTCTGAGGGCAAGCCCTTTCTCGTCCAAGTCTACTGCGTAGTCGCCTAGAAGCGCTTCAGAAAGCGGAAGGCCACGGCGCATTCTTTCGCTGAGGAACCTGTTAAAGAGAAAACTCTGGTACGCCTGAACTAAGAGGCTGAAAAGTTTCGGCGGCAGTCTCCGCAACGCACCCGAATAGTCCCGCTGGTGCCTCGAAAGATGCCTAAGCATCAGCCGCTCATACATCAGGCTCTTCGGAAAATGTCTCAGCGCCGCGTTAAAGTTGCCCGTGTCACGCAGTAGCCTTCTGGCTTCTCTGGATTCTGGATGCTCGTGGCGGCTGGGCTGCGCTAGAAAAGTGAAGACGGCTTCCTCGAAGTTGCCCTTCACGATGCAGCGACCAACACAGTGCGTTATGGGTCTAACCGTGCCGAATCGTTGGTGCCCAAAGAAGTTCGGCATTCCGCCAAATTCAACCAGCTCGGCTCTTACCGTTTCGATTCTTCTGCGGACGGTTGACGGCATGTATCTTATGACTCTCACTGTCGCGGCGAACTGGTTTCCGAAGAGGATGCGTGAAGAGACCTCGTCTTCAATGAACCGTATAGGCCTCAAAGCCATGCCCTTCAGGTCGGCGCCAACCACTTTCTGGGGTAAAATCCAGCCTATGCTTATGTGTTGGGCTGTCAAGGCGTTGGCGTCCTTTATGCCTGCTATGCTGATTCTTTCAGGGCTTATGCCGAGGCGCCCAGCAATCCTTCCAACAGCGACCAAGGTATCCCAGTTTCGCTTGACTAATATGCACATGAGGTAACGTCCATTCCCAGAAGGTAGCGCCACGGGCTCCTTCGCCAGCTTAACGGAAGCCTTGCTTCCATCGACTAGAATCTCCTCGACAATGAAGTCTTCAGGCGAGCAGCGGATTCTCCCGCCGATTCCTCTGCCCTTTGATGCATAGACCTCCATGCCGATTTCGGCTTCAAGCCTCGGTGCTTCCACAGCCATCACAGCTTCTCCGAGAACAGCTCAGTAGAGCGGAAGGTTTCCCGTGACCCTGTCGACTAGGCTTGAGGGTCCAGGTCCAATTCCAAGCACGGTTACGGTTCCAGGGTCAAGTTCGGTCAGCCCCATGTCTGAAATCAAGGCTACTGGGAGCCGCAGTTTCTTCGCTTTTGCCTCTAATTCTAGGAGTTCTTCTTGGGAATCGACTTTGAGTGCGATTTTGCGTTGTCCCTCGTTCGTCCAGCTCCTCCACCATGAAGGCTGCTCTTTTTTGGCTTTTTCGGAGGCTGAAACCGCTGCGTGGCTTGCTTGGACAGCGGCTTTGCCGCAGCTCATCCCTATGTCTGCCCTGAGAACGATTGCCTGCTTATACTCGAATTGTGACATCTTTGTTCCGCTTCCACCATGCTAACAGTCAGCACAGCAATAAAGATTTATCCCTTCCTTGCCTCGCCTTCAGAAGCGTTCGCTTATGCCCACTCTGCACAAAAACAAAAAATCAATTGTCGATCTGTGTGCATTTCTTAGTCTGCACACATTTTATTCGTTTCATCCGCAAGATTAACATGAGAAATGCAAACTGAGACAGCAGATTAAGATTTATTAGTGCAGATATGCTAATGAGATTCAGAAAGGGTCAAGACGAAAAATGACAGAAAAAGCTCTGCCTTTTACACAACACGAAATTGAACAGATTATTGAGGATTACCCTACACCTTTCTATATTTATGATGAAAAAGGAATAAGAGAAACTGCAAGGAAGCTGAATAAGGCTTTTTCTTGGGTGGCTGAACCTGGATTTAAGAACTATTTTCCCGTAAAAGCATGTCCTAACCCTCATATTCTAAAGATTTTGAAGGAAGAAGATTTTGGTACTGATTGCAGTTCCTTGCCAGAATTAATAATGTCAGAAAAAGTTGGCATTACGGGAGAGAACGTCATATTTACGTCAAATGATACGCCTGCAAAAGAGTTTCAGAAAGCCAAGGAAATGGGAGCAATAATTAACCTTGACGACATTACTCACATTTCGTTCTTAGAAAAACATGCGGGTATTCCCAGTCTCTTATCTTTCAGATATAATCCCGGTCCACTAAGAAGGGGGAACGACATAATAGGCAATCCTGCAGAAGCAAAATTTGGACTAACAACAACACAAATTTTTGAAGCCTACAAAATGGTTAGAGATAAAGGAGTCAAGAGATTTGGCTTACATACTATGATAGTTTCTAACATGAGAGATCCCAATTATCTTGTAGAAACAGTAAAGATGCTATTCGATTTGGCTGTAGATATTTCAAGGCAGCTGGACATACACTTTGAATTTGTAGACGTAGGTGGCGGCATTGGGATACCATACAGACCTGAAGACAAGCCTGTGGACATTGAGCTATTTTCTAAAGGCATCAGAAAGGTGTACGAAGAGAGAATTATTGCAAACAATCTTGATCCATTAAGAGTGATAATGGAGTCTGGAAGAGCGATAACTGGCCCGCATGGATATTTAGTTGCAAGGGTGAGACATGTAACAAAGAAATATAGAGATTATGTGGGACTTGACGCTTGCATGGCAAATCTCATGAGACCAGCAATATATGGCGCTTATCACCACATCACAGTTTTAGGGAAGGAGAACTCGCCAAAAAATCATATGTATGATGTTACAGGTAGCCTTTGCGAAAACAACGACAAATTTGCAGTGCAAAGAAAACTCCCATTGATTGAACCTGGCGACATTGTAGTGATTCATGATGCCGGAGCTCATGGTCACGCAATGGGATTCCAGTACAATGGTAAATTACGATCAGCCGAATTGTTATTAACATCGAACAGAGATGTAAAGCAGATCAGAAGAGCAGAAACAGTTGAAGACTACTTTGCTACATTAGATTTTTAGTGAACCACCAAAAAAGTTCTTAATATCGAGTGCAACGCACATCGTCCATATTTTTTGTGTGTGCATTAGGTTTTAATACTGTGTGTCCGAGATTGGTTTATGGAAGGTATAGGTTTTAGGTTGGGGGAGATGGATGTTGCTTTGGAGATTCCTCCGTTCTTTGTTAATTTTGATAAGAGAGATTTCAGTTCGATGATGACCAGAAAGGAGAAAGAAGGACGAAAAGCCCTATTCTACGTTTACATCTCAAGAAGAAACCAGTTGTCCAAGCTCCTGTTGCTGAAGGCTATGCATCCAGACATATTCATCCCCGTGACCTTGAAGATAAACGACGAGATAGACAAAGACGAAATCAACACCTTCATCCAGTCCGTGCAACGAGCAGAAAAAGACTGGAAATACTACGGCACCGGCATTTGGGAAAGAAACTTCTACGACTGCAAGGTATACATGGTTCTGATCATAGGGGAGGACCGATGGACAGTCAGGCCAATGGTGGCCA
This sequence comes from uncultured Candidatus Bathyarchaeia archaeon, assembly GCA_964513245.1. Classification (GTDB taxonomy): domain Archaea; phylum Thermoproteota; class Bathyarchaeia; order Bathyarchaeales; family DTEX01; genus CAZELO01. The sequence continues at coordinate 60,935 of CAZELO010000013.1, forward strand.
AAGAGGGATTATCGGGATTCGGCGTCGAAATACCTGTGGGCGTAGATCTCAGCGACGGCTTTCTAAAAGCGCTCAGAGAAGAAGAGAAGAAGGACATAGAAATTCATGAGCACGTGGAAAACAGGCACTTCCACTTTGTGGTGTATTCCAGAGAAAGATTCATTCAACTAACGAAGGAGTGGGACTACTATTTCGCCCACAAAGAACGATGGCGCATGAGCGTCAAACTCACCTGAAGACACGAAAACATGAACGAACCTAGGGTTCGACGGGCTTAGTCAGCTTCTTTCTCTTTTTCAGCAACCTGCTGGTTTTTTCTTTGGACAAGTCCGTTCACTGCGTTGGCAAGGAATTTGCATGCAGCTCGTCTGTCTTCAAGAGAACGATCGAATTCTTGATCCCCAACCGCTTTCTGAAGTTTTCGTATCTGCTTGATGACCGGCTGCTTTCTTCTCTCGTATTCGGCTTGCAACCGCTTCTGTTCAGCAGTGAAATGTTGTTCGGCTGTTTTTAGTTCTTTTCGCGCAGAGTCCAGTCTACAAGTTGCTTCCGCTTCTTTTTGTGCCTTGGCCTTCTTCGAGATAGCTCTGAAAATGCCCGTTTTCATCTGTGATATGCGGTCCAGATCCTCTCTGAGTTCGTCAATTTTGCGGGATAATTGATTGATTTCGTGTTCTTTCTGCTCTGCGATCTCCTTCATCTTAGTCGCATATTTTTCTTCGATGCGTTCAAGAAGCATCCTATTGCCCGAGAGGCTTCTGGCAGCTTCCTCACGAGAAACCTCTTGACGGCGCCTTTCGTCGAGCTGAAGCCCAATATTCGAGAGTGTTTGTGAACGCTCCTTCACAAATTGTTCATCCACGCTTATGGCGGGACTGGACTCGAATTCGGACAGGATATCGCTCAGGTTGGCTAGCCAGCGGCTGAAGTGCTCATGGAACGAGGAGAGGACGAACTTCTGGTTTCCCAGAACACGTAGGCTACTGAGAGTCCTGTTCACAACCTCTTCTGAAGTCGGAACATGCTCCTCATCCGATAAGCGGCTGCGTCTGGACCGATGCTTCTTTCCTACCGCTCGGGCTTTAGCCTCTTCATGCCTAGGCATTTTACGACGTCGACGAAAGTTACGGGGCGCCCTTGTCCGCGGCTGGTATGCCATAAAAAATCCTTATGCTCGAAGATATTTAATGCTTTGTAGAGTGAAGGCTTAGGCACAGGTTCGGGGTTCAAACCAGAATCATTCAACAACCGCAGAGACATGCATTTAGATCGAACAACATTTCTTCTGCCACCAAATAGTTATGTATATGTTGACGTGTTAGAAATAAATATTAGAAAACCGATGAATTGTCTTGTGGTAGCCGAACCTTTGCTGGGAAAAACCGTGAGACTATCATTATACCTGTTCTGCGGTGATGTCGCAAAGGGCACCGTATCAAGCATCGCTCTCTCATGTTCTGGCACATTCCGTTTCACAGGTTTGTGGGGGCAATCTGAAATTGAATTATGAGGCTACATGGAAGATCATGGAGGACCTGCTCGCCGAGCTGCGGAAGAGCGGCGAAACCGTGCCGCCTTCCGTCATGAAAGACTTGCGTTCCGCAAAGACCTTGATGGAGGTGCTCAGGGTGGATCATTCCTGCACAGAAAACCTGTTAAGAATAGAGGAATACATGAATAATGTTGAATCTTATCTGGTTCAAGTAGCCAAAGAAAAATTCGGAGAGAAATATGTGGAAGAATGGACTTGCAGACTGATGGAAGCCCAAAGCGCTACGCCGTCAGCCGAGACCGTGCCTAAGGTAGGGTTTCCCATAGGAATCCCGCGGGACGCCCGTTGGGTCAGAGTAAAGCATGGCGAGGCATCAATGGAAAGCATCAAGCATCTTTGTCGGGAAGAAGGCTTAAAATGCAGAACTGAAGAAGATGGAAACATGCTCGTGTATGGCAAAGAAGCAAGAGTCAAAAGCTTCGTTAGAAAGATGGCTAAACTCAGCGAAAGTTAAAGTACATGATGGACAAGAAAATAGGTAAATACAGAGAAAAACAGCCTTAGCCGTTTCAGATAAGCGCCGCCCGAGTGAACAGAAAAATGCCGCACATAAAGAAGATCGAGATAGCTGGTTTCAAGACCTTCGGCGTCCGAACTACTTTGCTACTTGACAAAGGCTTCACCGCGATAACGGGACCAAACGGAAGCGGCAAAACAAACATCGTGGACGCCGTCCTATTCTGCATGGGCGAACTCAGCGCCAAAAGGCTAAGGGCAGAAAACTTCCCAAGCCTCATATTCCACGGCGGCTCCAGCCCAGATATCAAAAAGGGTAAAGAGGCAAAAGTCGTCATCCAAATCGACAACTCGGACAGCCGCATCCCTATGGAAACCGCAACCGTGACTATATCTCGCGAAATCGGTCAGACAGGTGAAAGCATCTACCGGCTTAATGGCAGAAGGGTGTCACGTTCGTATTTTCTTGAGATCTTGTCGGTTGCTGGAATAAGCCCATACGGTCACAACGTCGTCCTTCAGGGCACACTCACGCGGATGGCGGAGATCTCGCCCAACGAACGGAGAAAGATGATCGAGGACATGATTGGCATCGCGCAGTATGATGCGGAAAAGGCAGACTCTGAAGAGAAGCTGAAAGCCGCGGATATAGCCATCAAAACGTCACAGGGTCAGGTCGGCGAGATACAGAAGAGGATAGAGGACCTTGAAAGGGAAAGAAACAACCTGCTCCGCCACAACTTCATTCAAACGGAGATTAGACACCTTGAAGCCGTAAGCATATCCAAAAAAATCAAAGAAACCGAAGACAGGCTGAACCAGGCTTCCTCGGATATGCAAAAGATCGAGGAGACGCTTGAAGGGCTGAGAAGCCAGAGGGAAGCCTTCCGGACGAAACGTCATGAGGCTGAAAGCGAATGGAGGAAACTCGGCTTCGAAGGGTTCGAAGAAGGACGGACACGGGTCTTCAAAATTCAAGTAGAGATAGGCGGGCTGCAATCCAAACTGAGCGAGCTGACGACGAAAATAAATGCAGGACAGGCTAGCCTCAGCAGCCTCAGAAGACTCAAAGAGCACAGCGAGCAACAGATTGAATCCGTAAAGAAGGAGATTGAAGAATCCGAAGTCAGAATCAAGAATCTGACCGCAGAAAGGGATGTACTGCTCAAGGAACTCGGGGAGAAACAATCGGCATACGACTTAATCGCCGACGAATCTTCACAATTGAGACAAAAAATAGAAGAAAAAACCAAGAGAATCCGCTCGCTAGAAGAACAGCTTGACAAACTGTATCAAGATGTTATTACGCAAAAGAGCACCTACGCCGCAAACCAGTCCAAGGTCGAAGTCTACTCACAAAGGCTTAAGGATCTAGAAGCCAAAAGAGACGATCTCAAGGCTTCTCTAAAGAGGCTGCAAACGTCACTCACAGGACTGCAAGAAATCCAAAAGGAACAGATGACACGGCTAGAAACCCTTCAGAAAACACTTAAGAGAAGAACCAAGCAGAAGGGACTCATAGAGCGGGAAATCAGTGAAGCAGGAAAAATAGCTGAGACTGCCCGTGAAGCCCTCGTCGAGTTCGAGGCACAGAAAAACATTGTGGACAAAGTTCGACCTGAGGAAAGCGTCCTGAAAAGAATTGAAGAACTCGGCGAGCTCGGCGTGATCAATGGCATACAAGGACGGCTCAAGGACCTGATAAAAGCGGAGAGAGGCTACGAACGAGCCGTAGAAGCCGCAGCCGCGGGATGGCTTGAAGCCCTAGTTGTGCGAGACCTAGATACGGCTTTTACCTGCGTTGAAACCCTTAGACGCCTAAAACTGGGAAGGATGAAGATAGTTCCGCTTCAAGGCATCTCATCGTCAAACCAAGCCAGCGCTCCAAATATTGAGGGAATACGAGACCGAGCCTCAACTTTTGTGAGATATGCTGAGCAGAACGCAGCCGCAGTCAGATTTGTCTTGGGAGACACTTTTGTGGCGGCTGAAGAAAAATCAGCTCTGGAGGCTTCTCGTCAAGGTTTCAGAACGGTCACGTTGAAAGGCGACCTGTACGAGGCCGGCGGAGGCGTCGAAAGTGGCTTCTACCGGGCGCCTCTAGACCTCTCTTCTTTTGTTCCAAGCGAATCAGCCTTGAAGAGCCTTGATAAGGCGGTTAAGACTCTGCAGAGCCACCTGGAAAGAAGGGAGACCGACATTCAAGGGATCGAAAGGGAGATTGACGAGGCACGAGCCGAGGTCACGCGGCTAGCTGAAACTCTGGGCAAACTTGAAACCGAGATAGGGCAAGTGAACAAAAGCATACAACAGACGGAGATGAACATAAAACACGCAGAGAAGAACACAGGCGAACTTCAAGGACTGTTGGATGAGGGCAAGACGCAGATCGGAATCTTCGAAAAACAGCAGGTTGAGATGACTGAGGAAGAAGAAAAACTGCGGAAAGAACTGACAGAACTAAGAAAGCAAGTCGACCTTACAGAGACCCAAGCCAAGGGCGTGCAACGTGATGCCTTGGGCGCCGAGCTTTTAACCTTGAAGCAGAAGACCGGCAGCTACGAAGCTGAACTTTCAACGCTTCAATCAAAGATCAAAAGCGTTCTGAAACCGGGCTTAGAGAGCATAACCGCCCAAGTAGACAGGGTCACGAAGCAAATGGTCGCCCTTGAGAAGGAGATAGAGGAATCCGCAAGGGCAAAGGAACTTGTCAGCAACAAGATTATGGAACTTGAGAAGGCTAAGGAAGAGCTGTCCCGTTCACTTTTGGGTTCCAAGGATGAAGCAAAGAAGTTAACCGCACAGATCGATAGCATAGACAGCGAACTCAAAAAGGTCGAGGCAGAATACGAAGAGACAGACAGGATGCTTGACGACTTGAGGCTCAACAACCAAACGCTCAGTCTCCAGATGGGCAGACAAAGAGACCAGCTGAAGGCATTGGGCTACGAGGAAACTTTGGAGATTCCTGCAATGACTCAGGAGGCAGAGACCTCGCTTAGGCTGATGAGGCTTGAGTTTGAACGCATAGGAGCCGTTAACCAGCTTGCCGAGTCACAGTACGCAGATCAAATCTCGAGGTATAAAGAACTCTCTATACGCATGAACGAGCTGGAAAGTGAAAGGACGGCTATCCTGAAGTTCATCGGAGAGATCGAACGCAAAAAGTACAACGCCTTCATGGAAGCCTTCAACCGGATAAACGAACAGATCAACAAGTACTTCTCAAAACTGACGGGCGGCGGAAACGCAAATCTCCAGATCGAAAACTCAGAGAACCCCTTCGCCGGCGGCGTGGACATGATCGCCCAGTTCGTAGGCAAACCGCCAATTATCGTGAGCGGCGCAAGCAGCGGAGAACGATCCGTCGCAGCTGTTGCTTTTCTCTTTTCGTTGCAGGAATTCACGCCTGCTTCATTCTACCTATTTGACGAAGTTGACGCGCACCTAGACGCCTTCCACGTTGAAAGTTTGGGTGAGCTCTTAGCCGAGGAGTCCACAGTCTCCCAGTTTATCGTTGTCACCTTGAAGCCTGAGATGGTCAGCAAGGCTGACAGAATTTACGGTGTATATGGTCGGGAAGGCGTCTCGCATGTGGTTTCGACGACTTTCAGGGGGGCGACGTGATGACCGAGAAGCTTCAGGCCAAACCGTTCTATTTTCATCCCCCATGGAACATTCTTTTCGACCTGAATAGGCTGCAGAAGGTTAATCCGTGGGATATCGACATATCATTTCTGCTTCTGTCCTTCCTAGATGAGATGGATAGAAAAGCCGAAGTTGACTTCCGCGCTTCAGGCATAGCCCTCGATTCATCATCCACGATTTATCTGTTGAAATCCAAGCTGCTGCTGGAGCTGGAGAAACCGCCTGAGCCACCTGAGCCTAAGCCTGACTTCATTCCGCCGCCTTTGATGCTTCCCATACGTTATGAATTGACAACTACCACTATACAGAACCTATTGAATGCTTTGGACGAGGCGCTTCAAAGCGAAAAAATCTTCAGCTTAAGGGCGCCCGTGAAGTCTATACTGCCGCCGCCTCCGGAGATTATTCCTACGATCAGCGCTTATTTGGTGGAGATTGAGGAACAGATAGCGAGGCTAACACGAAAGATCCGGCTTCTAATGGAAAACGGTGAGGTGATCTCCTTCTTCAGACTTGTTCATGGCTTAGATAGGCTTGAGATGATACGGACCTTCATCATACTGCTCTTTATGGCGCAGAAAGAAAGAGTTATCTTGTGGCAGAAGGAAGAACTCGACGACATCTACGTCACTCTCAACGGAGGATAACATTTGACTGACAAAAAAGTGCCGGCTGAACCGCAGAAAGACGAGAACATCAAGATGAAGGAAAACTTAACTATGCTGGAGGCAGCCCTCTACGTGGCAGGCAGACCGCTTGACCTGAAGACTTTGGGCTACATAATTGGCACCAGATCCGCCAAGAAGGTCCAGATCTTAGCCCGAAAGCTGGCAAACGAGTACAAGCACCGCAACACAGCCCTTGAATTGTTGGAGCTTGACGACCACCGGTTTGTTCTGCAACTGAAGACAGAATATTCGTCCAAGGTGAGAAGGCTTGCAGTGAGACCTCTGATCACTGAGGGACCATTGAAAACCTTGTCATACATAGCCTTTAGGCAACCGGTCCTGCAGAAACAAGTCATCGAAGTGCGCGGAAGACATGCCTATGGGCACGTCAGGCAGCTGATCGACATAGGGCTGGTTAACTACGAGAAGAGCGGGAAGACGGGCATCCTGAAGACAACAGAATACTTTGCCGACTTCTTCGGTCTAAGCCATGACTCCCAAAAAATGAAACGTCAACTCAAGAAGGTCTTCAACAACAGCTCTGAGAAATGAGAGCCGCTTTTGGAAAACCTGATGCATAAAAGGAAAGCGGCACCGCTATACTTATATTGGCTTAGGCGTTTCCTACTTCATAGTTTGAGGAGAATAACGGAAACATGTCAGTGTGGCACGGTGATACGCATAAAAGGAAGCCCACAGGCGGCAAGAAACGCTCCTACCGCGGAAAGAGAAGATATGAAGCAGGCTCCTTCCCAGTCGAGACGACGCTCGGTGATCGTAAGATAAAAGAGGAGCGGGGACGCGGCGGAAACATGAAGATTAAGCTGATGAGCACGAATTGGGTGAACGTGTCGGACGCTTCGGGTGAAACCAAGAAGGTTGAGATCCTCCGTGTGTTGGAGAACCCTGCGAACGTGGACTATGACAGGCGGGGCGTGATTACGAGGGGAGCTCTCATAGAGACGCCTCTTGGAACGGCTCGAGTAACATCTAAGCCGGGTCGATCTGGGGCTCTAAGTGCCATCTTGGTCTCCAAAGAGTAGCAGCGCAGTCCTCAAGCGGTCTGTCGGAAAAAACCTTAACCTTGATCAGCATGAACGGAGAGTCTCGGCATGCGTGGGAAGGACGAAATTGTTTTGTGGCCCGTTTATTTCGACTCTGTGGCGACGCGATCCCGTGGGAGGAAGGTTTCCAAGCGGCTGGCAAAGCCATCGCCGACCATTGAGATGATAGGGGAGTCTCTCAAACATCTAGGCTTCACTTACAGGCTGGTTCCAGAGGCAGCTCATCCGCATTCTCCGTGGAAGAAGACGGGTTTAGCCTTAGTGAAGAAGGGGAAGCCGAAGAATCAAGTTCTTAGGGCTGTCGCGGAAGAAATTGGACGTGAAATCTGAACTCGTGAGAAGAAACGTTTAAATAACTTTTTCTCCTTTTTAAGGAGTCATCTCTTTTAAGCGGGGTCAACGAGGATTTGAGGAAAATTGGACGGGTCCTTCACATAGCTTCGAGTGGAAAAGCCGTTGTGAAGGCTGAGCGCGTCCCAAAGGTTGGCGAGGTTGTTTTTGACGAGAAACAGAGGCAGATGGGCAAAGTCTTTGATGTCTTCGGTCCAACTGGCGCTCCATACGTCGCGGTTGATGTAAGAGTTAAGGACCCCAAAAGAGTTGTTGACCGTGACCTGTATGTATCTGTCCCATCCAAGCATTGGACAAAGGTTGGAAGGCAATGAGTGAAGAAAAGAAATCTTCTGTATCATCTCACGCTATGGACATCCGCCGATGCCCCGAATGCGGCAGTTCAAGGCTGATGAGAGATTATGAGTCAGCCGAGGTCGCATGCATCGAATGCGGCTA
>CAZELO010000014.1:0-68679 GCA_964513245.1 uncultured Candidatus Bathyarchaeia archaeon
ACGTGAGCTGGGTTTAGACCGTCGTGAGACAGGTCGGACTTTATCTGCTGGGAGCGTTGGTCGCCTGAGGGTAAAGGGTTCCCAGTACGAGAGGAACGGGACGCTGTAGCCTCTAGTCTACCGGTTGTCCGACAGGGCACTGCCGGGCAGCCACGCTGCTGCGGATAAGAGCTGAAAGCATCTAAGCTCGAAGCTGCTCCCGAGACGAGGCGGCCGTTCCCTGGCACGAGACTTGGCAACAAGCCTCAGCCATGGACGAAGGCTCCCATAGAAGATGGGTTCGATGGAGCCGGGGTGTACGCTGGAAGGCTTCGGCCGACCAGTTCAGCCCGCGGCTCCCAACCGCCTAAGGTGTCAGGCTGAAAAAGTTCTGGCATCTGGACGAAATATGGGCCTATGCATTGGTGTTGAATCGCCTTTTTGGAATCTTTAGCAGACTAGCGTAGATTTGACTGTCAATTTTTCGTGTGTTTTGACAGTGACTGTCAAATGGGAAGCCTATAGTTCTGTCCGATAATGAAGAGGACCCTTGTAGATTTGATTAACAAACGAAATTCCGAATTGATAATGGTAATCAAAAAAGTAGCCTACGGTTTCTGTCCGGTAGTTGTTGACTGGACCTTATGATCTTTCTTCTAATTTCTGGATATTTCCTGCAATGGCTATGGACGAGAACGCGTCTGTCAGCGAGGCATGTCTGAAGCGGCTCTGGCAACGATCGACTCGATAAATGTGGTTTTGGCTTCGGTGTAACTGCCGCGGTCAGAACCGTACTTTGCGGCTAGATTCTTTTTCAGTTCGTAGCATTGCTTGGCTGTTTCTGGGTGTGTCCGGAGATAGTTACGGAAAAGCAGATGTCTCTCCCAATCATGGCTTTTGAACTTTACAAGATGCAGGTGGTATCCAACACTGTGAGGACTTTTTCCACAGCAGTAATATCGATCTGGGTCCTCAGGCACCGGCGTGAGACTCGTGTAGCCAATATTCCGCAACAACGGGATACACTGTTCTGCATCATCAGGTCCTCTGACGCCCGCCATCATGTCTATTATGGGTTTCGATCCTAAACCGGGCACGGCTGTGCTCCCTACGTGCTCAACAGCCAAAACGACAGGTCCCAACGCGTTAAGAACCCTAAGCTTCTCCTCCTCGAACAGTATCGGCCACTCTGGATCATAATCCACGACAATCACGCACGGCAAACGCACATCATTCTTCTTCATATCTCAAACGCCCAAAATCTTGTTTACGCGGGGTTCCTCGCTGAATCTCTATCACCAAATTTTTTCTCAAGCCATTGTACTGCAAACCTGACCAAGTCAGCAACATCGAACAGATATGATTGTGCTGCACCAACCATACTGGAAAGTCCCTTACCATATGATAATTAGTCCTCCACAGTGGTCTGGAAGTAGTCTTTGGGGACAAGACATGTTTCATTGTGGTTGACCTGTTTGGCAAGTCTGGTCAACCTTCACTATGGGACTAAGCTCCATCCTCCGTCGACGATTATGAACTGTCCTGTAATGTAACCCGATTCGTTTGAGGCTAGAAACGCGACTACGCTTGCTACAGCTTCTGGTTGACCGACTCGAATAGGTGTTGGTGTTGATGGCGTTGGGTTTGATGGGGTTTGAATGGCACCTGGTGCTATGGCGTTAACCCGAATTCCGTAAGGTGCCAGTTCAAGGGCAGCAGACCGGGTAAAACCCAAAATTCCTGCTTTTGATGCTGAGTAATGAACTGTATTTGGGAAACCTTTTACTGTTCCCGCTAGTGAGGCAATGTTTATGATGCTTCCGTTCTTCTTTTTTGTCATCATGGGAATAACAGCCTTTGCGCATATGAAGACGCTCTTTAAATTAGTATCTAACACTTTGTCCCATTCTTCTTCCTTCATGTCCAGTAAAGAACTATGCGGATAAATTCCCACATTGTTGACCAATATGTCTATTCCTCCAAATTCTTCTATGACTTTCTGCACTCCGTATTTGACTTCTTCACTATTTGAGACATCAACGTTTACAGCCAAAGCCTTGAGGCTAAGATTACTCATTTCGCTCAAAACATTCTGGACTACTTTGGAAGTATCAAATAAAGCGACTGATGCACCTTCTTTTCCAAGTTTCAAAGCGATCTCTTTTCCAATCCCTTGGGCTGCACCTGTAACAATGGCTGTTTTATTTTTCAGTTTCATAGCCTCACGCACCCATCTAGCCAGCTATCATTTTAGGCATATAAGTTTTGCATGGAAAGCATCGGATCGTTAAGTCTTACGAGAGACTTGATAGATAGCAATTCAGTCTTCAAGTAACCATTGAAAAGCCAGCTATCTTTCCATCCCGTTTACTGGACGGCTCCACATCAATTTTGTCTCTTCAGAAACTTCCGATAACAGTGACTAATAGCAACTCTGAGAGTGTGCCTTTACTTATCTTTTTCTTGCTATTATGTGGATGTGTCCTCCGAATCCGGAGATCGAGGGATCGCCAGATATCTTGCGTTCGATTTCGAATAGAAGCCGGGACTTGTTTGAGATGCCCTAGAGTTTTTTTTCTGTTGCCTGCGGTCTAAGCGATCTGACTTGTGCTCCTGCTTTCCACATTTCGGAATTGTGGATTTCTGCTAGTTCTTTCTCAAGTTTTTCCCTGTAGTCTGGTGTGCTGTTTGCTTCGATGACTCTTTTTGTCTCTTCGCCTGAGGCAACTCGTTCATAGAGCTCTTTGAACACGGGCGTTACTGCCTGTTCGAATCTGGGGCTCCAATCTAGGGCTCCTCTCTGCGCTGTGGTGCTGCAATTCGCGAACATCCAGTCCATTCCTTTTTCGTCAACTAGGCGAATCAGGCTTTGAGTTAGTTCTTCCACCGTCTCGTTGAAGGCTTCGCTCGGAGAATGCCCCTTGGCTCTAAGCACTTTGTATTGAGCTGTCATCAGACCGTCAAGTGCTCCCATCAGGACGCCACGCTCACCAACGAGGTCGCTGAACACCTCTTTCCTGAATGTCGTCGGGAACAAGTAGTTTGAACCTATACCTATCCCCAAGGCTAAGGTCCTATCCTTCGCCCTGCCACTATGATCTTGGTATATGGCGTAGCTGGCGTTTATGCCGGTTCCGTTCAGGAAATTGCGTCTCAGGCTTGTTCCTGAACCCTTAGGAGCCACCATGATAACGTCGATATTTTCGGGAGGGACAACTCTTGTCTGATCTTTGTAGGTGATCGAGAAACCGTGCGAAAAATACAATGCTTTGCCCTCTGTCAGATGCGGCTTGATAGTTGACCATCCTGCCTTTTGCCCCGCATCAGAAAGAAGATACAGAATAATGGTTCCCCTCTTCGCAGCTTCCTCAACAGAGAACAAATCTTTTCCCGGTATCCACCCGTCCTTTAATGCCTTCTCGTAGCTTCTTCCCTCTCTCTGACCGACAATCACGTTGAGTCCTCTGTCTTTCAGATTCAAGGCTTGTGCAGGCGCTTGTACGCCGTAGCCGATGACGGCTAGAACCTCGTCTTTCAGAATTTCTATAGCCTTCGACAAAGGAAGTTCGTCTCTAGTCACAACGTCCTCTTTCACTCCACCGAAATCCAACACAACCATAGATGACCCTTCCATCCAATGTCTTATGGGCATTATTGACAATAATAAAGCTTGCCTCAAATGTAAACATAGCCTTCATGATCTAGCAAGCACATTCTGTTGTCGCCAGCAGGCTGCTGTTACCGATAACGCCAATTATCTGAATATCTCACTTGATTGTGGAATAATCCTTAAATTCTAAACGAAGAAAAATGATTGTACACGAGGCTTCAGGATGAAATATGGGTTCCCAGTCGTTTTCAGTCACGGTTCAATTGTGAACGGCGTAGCAATTGCGGGCAGTCTTGATTTTGATTTTGTAGACATCATCATAGACACTCCTGAATGGTTGAATGAAGACGGAGAGAAAATACTAGAGGCTCTTGAAGAGTACTCTCTGCAAGCGGGAGTTCAATCTCCTTGGGAAACTATTTTCTTGTCCTCTCCTTGGGAAGGGGTTCGAAAAGGTTGCCAAGATACAATTATATCTACAGCAACGTTTGCAGCGAAAATCAAGCCAGCTTACTTCAATATTCATATGCGAAAGGATGCAGGTTGGTTCGAACGAGAAAGCGTTACTTTGTCTCGAACAATTGAAGTGCTGAAAGAATTGGGGGAAAAAATCGAGAACGTCGGTAAGATCACTACAGAAAATAGTCCCCACGATCTGTTCTCTAACTTAGAAAATTTTTCAACAGCGGTGAATGATAGCGGGCTTTTGGCTTGCATCGATATCGGGCATCTTCTGGAGTCCAATGAAGGAAAGACAGAGACTCTTACTGAGTGGATCTCCCGTTTGAATAACAAAATATATTCAGCTCACCTATCCGTAGCAAGAATCCGCGAAAAGAAATGGTCCGGTCACTATAAGCCGACAAGCCAGGAACTAGACTTCATAATGGACGAATTACATCAATGCAAAAGTCTTAGATATCTCGTTTTTGAATTCTTTAAGGACTTTTCAACAGAAAATGAAAAAAACAAAGCAATGAAACAAATCTTAGATCTCATAAGAGCGACCGGCCATTGAGAAGTCAAGGCAGCAGTATGCATACCGCGCTTGCGAATCTAAGAGTCTCCAATTGCCAGAATACAAAGCTTTATTGAGCTTAGTCATTCCTTACACTTCTTCCCGCTTCTTTTAGGCAGTCTATAATTAGAGATTTGACAAAAAACAATTTTCACGATATCTCAGGGAACCAATTTCTTTCTAGGCGAGTATCTACTACGTGGCAAACACCAATATATGAATCAATTGATACTTCAATATAACAAAGAAAGTGGTTAGCATGACTCCGTCTACCGTGGAAACACTCAAGAACCTGGCACTCTGGCAATACGCGAAGGTCATATCTGAATCAGCCGGAGGACATCTCTAATATGACCCCTTAATTTTATGGTTGTAGCATGCACGGGAAGGATCCAGCGTTGGCATCTGAAGTCTACATCTGTCCTAAATGCGGCGTATCCCATTCGGTTGAGGAGTTCAACGAGAGCCGTTTCTGCCGGAGATGCGGAAAACATCTTTCGCCGCAGGACAAGATCGTGGCAAGCCCTGAAGAATACGACAAAGGACCAGAAGAGGTGTCGCCTGTTTCAGAGACGGGTTTCCGCCAGCTGTTTCCCTATGATCCTTATCCCCAGCAGCTTGAGTTCATGGGTGACATAGGAAGAGTCATCGGCGCCGGCAAGGTGCTTGCAGCCGAGGCATGCAACGGCTTCGGAAAGACCATATGCGCCTTGTCCAGCGCTTTGCCGCTAGGTCGAAAGATCGTCTATGCAACGAGAACCCACGAGCAGGTGAGGCAAGTTCTGCATGAAGTGGAACAGGTGAACAAGAAGGCCCAGACAGAGTTCTCAGCAATTGCCTTGGCCAGCAGGCAGAACCTCTGCTTGAATCCGGTATGCAGGCGGCTGCCGCGTCTTGAGGCAATAGAGACCTGCAGGGTGCTGAGGAAGACGGGACGCTGCCCGTACAAAGCGGAGTTCACGTTGCCTTCTTCTTTGCCGTTGATTCTTTCCCCGAAAAAGATGCTGCAGATAGGCATGGCCAGACGCATATGCCCCTATTTCTTCGCCCGCAAGGTATCTCAAGGCTGCACTGTGGTTGTGGCGCCCTACCCATACATCTTCAACCAAGCCGTCAGAGCAAAAGCAAAGCTCGACATAAGCGGAAAAACCCTGATCTTCGACGAGGCACATAACGCAGACAAGGTTGGCCAAGAAGCCCTGAGCGACACCCTTTCGGAGAGGGGCTTAAGCAGCGCCAAGAGGGAGCTTGAGCTCATAGGCGAGTCAGCACAGTTCATAGACGACCTGTCGGGCTATCTGGAGGAACATGTCTCAGGGGAGGCCGCCATCAAACCGGGTTCAGAACTGCTGCAGGACCTTGAGCAACTTCTGGGCGACGACCTCTCTGACTTGGCTGATTCGCTTATGCAGTTTGTCGAGGAGATCAGGGATCACAAGATTGGCCGCGGAGAAGTCCCCGTCTGCTATTTGAACGGTGTAGCAGATTTTCTTTCATTGGTAGACTCGGGCAACAGCGAGAGCTACGTTGCCGTGTATCGCCGTTCCTTCTCAAACCTAAATCTCATCGAGTACCGCTGCTTGGACCCGAGCCTAGCCATCAAACCCGTCATAGATGAGGCGTACGCGGCGCTTATCATGTCAGGCACGCTTTCACCGTTAGACCTCTTCACAGAGATCTTAGGCATGCCCGAGGCGGAGACACATACGTACTCAGCCATCGCAAAGCCCGAGAACGTCCGCACCTTCCTAGATGTTTCGGTTACAACAAGGTTCCAAGAAAGAAACATGGAGATGTTTCAGCTGTACGGCGAAAGAATCGCCACGCTGAGCAGGCGCGTGCCCAACGGAGCCCTGCTCTTCTTTCCGCAGAGAAGAATGATGGCGGAAGCGCTGGGAGCATGGCAGAAAGGCGGCTTCGTCAAAGAGAAAGGCGGAGAGCTATTCCTGAACAGCAAGAAGATATTCGTGGAAGGGCAGAGGGCTCAGGAAAACACCAAGATCGTGGAAAAATACAAGGAGACGGCGAAGGCTTCTGAAGGCGCGGTTCTCTTCGCTGTTTTCAGGGGCAGAAACTCCGAAGGCTCAAACTTTCCATACGAAGAGGCACGGGGAATCTTTCTCGTGGGCCTGCCGTACGCTGACTATCATGACCCGCTGGTGAAAGCCCAAATCCAGTACTTCAACGATAAGAAGCCCCGCCTCGGAGAGATATGGTATCTAATGGATGCCTTCAGAGCTGCGAATCAGGCGATGGGTAGGGGCATAAGGCACAGGGACGATTGGTGCCACTTCTACCTGATGGACCGAAGATATGGGACCTACTGGAAATTCATCTCAAAATGGGCTCTGGCAAACGGAATCGAAGAAGCCCCATCGTACTAGGGCTTGCGCTCGCCGTGGGACACAATTCTTCCCTCGCGGATGATGAAAAGCAGCATACCTATGATTGCCACCGTCGTCAATACAGCGCTGTAACTTGCTGCGGCTGAGGGTCCCGCATGGTCCCAGAGTATGCCGACGGCGGTATTTGCGACCAGAAAAGCCATGCCTACCGTGAGATAGTAGAGTCCATAGGCTGTGCCCCTTAGGCCGCTCTCGGCATATCGTGGGATCATCGCCCTTTGCACGGTATTGACAATGCCTAAGTAGGCACCGAAGACTAAGCCGATGATGTACGCGTATGGAAGACTTCTAGGTACAGCGAAGAGGAGCAAAGTCATGACGAGGAAGGCTCCATAGCCAATCATGAGCGTCTTCTCCTTTCCTATTCTGTCAGACAGCATACCAGAGGGAATCGCGACGGCTACATGTGCCACGTTCACAACCGCGTAGACAATTGGAAGAAGCGGGTCAGGCAGTCCCGCCTCCTCCGCGTTAACCAGCACGAACGAGAAGTCGAAGGCACCCAGAGAGAAAACGCTCACAACGAGAAGAAGCAGAATGAAGTCTCTGCCGAGAACAGACCTCACCCCGCGCAGAAATCTAAATTCTCCAGACGGTTTGCCGACCTTCTCTTTAACAAAGAACGCGAGGATGAGGACCGCCACAAATCCGGGCGCTAAAGAAACCCAAAAGATGTCCCGCACGGTCAAGCCTAAGACGAGCATCAGAGAAGCCAAGATCGGTCCCACTATGGCTCCGGTTTGGTCGAGGGTCCTGTGCAAGCCGAAGGCTGTGCCACGCTGTTTCTCCGAAACCGACTCGCTGAGCAGTGCGTCTCGGGGGCTTGTTCTGATGGCTTTTCCGACTCTGTCTGCAACGCGTACTGTTAGGGCGTCAAACGCGGTCTGGGCAACCGCGAACAGGGGCTTTACAGCGTTGGAGAAGCCGTAGCCGATGAGGATTAAGGCTTTTCTTTTTTTGAACTTGTCCGAGAAGATGCCTGAGACCGCCCTCATGCTGTAGCTTAGGGCTTCAGCGACGCCTTCGATTATGCCGAGTAAGGCTCTGCTGGACCCTTGGAGTCCAAGGATGAATGTGGGTAGAAGGCTGAAGACCATCTCGCTTGAGACGTCAGTGAAGAAGCTGACAAAGCCGAGGGCAAAAATGTTTCTGAACGCGCCGGACTGCTCAGAGGCGTCTTCTTTCTTCTTCATTGGCATCTCCATCTACTCTAGAACCGCAGCTATCTCAATCCGTCTTTAATAGGTTTTCCGCATCCCCTGCAGCCGCTGACCGCAAAGGAAAGGCGAAAATATGAATCGACGCAGCTAGCCCATCTCGGTCTTTTACAGTCCATAGTTTCTCGGTGAGAAGCCTTTCACCTTTCCAACGTAGTTGGCTAGGCTTCTTTCGATGAAGGTTCTGGATTCGTCAGGGGTACTCTCTAAGAGGCTTCTTATCTTTTTGAAGAGCCTTGCCTCGGCACCGGCGAGCTCCCGTCCGTTCCTTCGGTAACCCTCGTCTATTACGTCCAGTGCCTTTGAAGCGGCTTCCCGCGCCCTCAAATAATAGTCATCCGGATACTTTGTGATTGCTTCGCCGATCTTCCATGCCCCCTCCGGCGCGAGGACCAGAACCTGCGGATCAAGAGGATTCGCCGCGACAAGCAGGTCTCTCAACTGAGGACCCAAGCCTGCTTTTAGCGCCGCATTCATGAGGGATGCGTCATAGCCGAGGATTTCCGTGAAGACTTGGGGCGCCCAGCCTCCGTAGAGCTTCACGTTTTCTACCTGCTCGTTTGACCAGAGGTCGCAGGCTGCGGCAGCCACATTTCCGACTAGGCTACTGTGGGCAGAAGCGCTTGTTTTGCCCTCCATGGACATCGGCATGCCCGTTATTGCCTTGATTATGACGTTCTCGTAGCCGCAGTCTTTGCCTGGCCCGGTGGCGCCCTGCTCATATGCCACGAGTGATCTGGCTGCGCCGATTGCCCTGACAACCGCTGCGAAGGTGTGCGATACCATGGGGTTGACTAGGCCTCCTGCCAAGACCATGGCTGTGTTGCCGTGTGCGCAGTCTGTGTCGCCGCCCGCGATTACGCCGTGCTTGTTTGCGATCTGCACGATTTCGCGCCACAGGAACTCCATGTCGAGGCTTCCCAGCACGCCTACGGAGAAGAGCATGCCTTCTAGGTCCTGTCTTATAACGGCGTGGTTAAAGACTTCCTTTCCGCCCTCTGTCTCTATTGACAGAACGTCTGCTCCGTTGGCTGCGGCACTGTCGAAGGCTTCAAGCATCTGCGCAACTTCCTCGCCGTTCCTTATGTCTCCTTGGAGTTCCCGCACGTCGGCGACGCTGACTCTTAAGGCGCATTTCAAGCCGTACTCGGCGGCGTATTTTTCCATGATTGACTTCTGGATGTTGGTTATTTCGCCGCTGAGCTGCGGGTTCTTCGTGATTATGAAGGTCTGTTCCGTTTCCAGCTGTATGCTTGGGAAGCCAAGGTTGACGGCGCGGTCTAAGACGCTTTCTGTGATGTCTGTGTACTCTTTCTTGAATGCCTCAGGCTCGTCCTTGATGTCCCTTTTCGGGAAGTACTTTATCTCAGGGACGACTTCGCTGTTTCCCACTTCAAGATTGAACCCATACTTTAGGGGGTGCTTGCTGACTCCGAAGAGGAGATCGTTCCAAGTGCTGGTTTCCATGGATCGGAATCTGTGCATTTCCAAACACCGTGTAGTTTAGTAAAACGCTATGTATTCGACTACATATAATCTTTATGGCGTCGCTCCCGTTAAGCTTTTATGCCGCCTACCACATATATGACTTTTGTGACAGGTTTTGGTCTCATGCCCACTTGGCGTTAAGAACTGCCGACGGATGAAAGAATTCTCGAAATACAAAGAGGCCTTCTCTTATCCAAGCTTCTTCTGCCTCAATTGCGAGAATCTTAGAAGGGCAACCCAAAGACAACGAGTCTAGCAGAACAGCTATCTGTCCTCATCACTTGACATTTCTCACGTACCGATATGCCTGCATCGCAGCCATGGCGCCTTTCCCAATGGCCGTGGCTATCTGCATACCTCCGCAAGTGCAGTCTCCTGCGGCGAAGACTCCGTCGGCGCTTGTGTTTTGTCGCCTGTTCACTTTGATGCAGCCTCTTTCGTCAGTTGCGATTCCCGCTTTCTTGACGAGGCTTGCCATGGGCACACCGCCCATAGAGACAAAGACGCCGTCAACAGGCAGCTCCGTGCCCCTGCCCGTTTTCAGATCGGACAACAGGAGCGACTTGACGTAGCCGTTGCCTACGATTGTCTTTACTTTAGCCATCAGAACCTCAACATTCGATCTTTCGTTGCACTTGTCAACAAGGGTCTTTGCGGCTTCGATCCTCTCTTTCCCCGTAACTATGATTACTCTTCCCGCATGGTCTGCCATGTAAAGCGCATCCTCGAAGGCTTCGTCTTCAGAACCGACAACCGCCACAGCCTTGCCTTTGAACAGAGGCCCATCGCAGATGGTGCAGTAGGAGACGCCGCGGCCGATAAGCTCGGTCTCTCCCGGCACAGAGAGTTTCTTGTTCTGGGTTCCAGTGGCAATTATGACCGCTAGGGATCTGTAGTTTCCATGCCTTGTTGTGATGGTCTTCGTCGCTTCTTTAACATCTAGGTTGAGAACTTCCTCTGGAAACCTAATCTCAGCCCCGAACTTCGTGGCCTGTTTGTTCATTCGCTCGACAAGGTCAGCGCCGCTGATCCCCTCTGGGAAGCCGGGAAAGTTTTCCACGACTGGGGCACTGAAGGCTCTGCCGCCAGGCATGCCCCTCTCAAGAAGCAAGGTCTTCAGTCCTATTCTGGACGCGTAGATGGTTGCGGCTAGTCCAGCAGGGCCAGCTCCGACGATTATCAAGTCCAAGACTTCGCCGATCACCATTGCTTGATCCTTCCTAGATTCTAGATTGCCGCTTTTCTCAGATAAAAGATAAGCCCTCGTCACCTAAACTTAACAGAATCCCAGAAAAATGACCTTATGTTAGTCCCGCTAATAACTGAGCGAAAAGAAGTACTGCAATCGTGACAACTATAGCGTAAAGAGTTAGGTATTTATCTGCCAGTATATCCTGTTGTCTAATCCTCTTGCCATATTTAGTGAAGTAGGATAATCCGCCTAATACAATAAGAAATCCCAACTGCACATACAAGAGATTCACGTTGACGAAAGCAAAGTAGATTCCAAGAGCCACAACACCTACGATGTAAAGCATTTTTCCCGCTACCTTCCAAACCGCTTCGTAGTGCTCAAGTATATTTCTTAAAACCCCAATAAGCACCGCACAAGCAAGACAACCGCTAATGATATAATATCCAATGTCATTCCTAGTCAAGCCTACGAAAAAACATAGCATAGCAGCAAAAGAGATGATAATACCTGCCCACATAGGGGTTTCTCGTTTCGTCCCCAGAGCTAATATGTCTCTTATTCTATGGGGTGCTAGTTTACTGGCTATCATCACAAGACCACATGCGAAACCAGCCAAACACATGGCAACAAAAGGCATAAAGGTTGTTCCCAAACCCAATCTTGTGATTTCTGCCCAGCCAGAACCAAAAATCACTAAAATTATGAAGCTAATAAACACCAAAAAGATACCTAAGACAAGAGTGATTCTTGATTCATGCCACATTTCTTGTCAACACCTTTCTCCCGTCTTCAATATGTGATGACCACCTATTAAATTCCTATGTTTACACAATAATCAGAAAAGTTAACAGACTTTCCATCACAACAAACTTAACAGAATCTGTTGCGTCATGTCAAATTTCTAAAGTTACACTCGGCATATTAGGAGAACAAACGCATAATACTGTCCCCACAAACAACCGCAAACAAACAAAGCAAAAAGCGTCACATTAAAAAGCTGACTCTACAAGCCGGTACCTGAGAACCCAGCGATGTTGCGCTCGGTCCTGCCTTAAAATGGTAAAGGGGATGGCGTCCGGCGTCTATTTGATTTTTTCAGCTATTTTTTCGCCGAATTCCCTGCATTTCTGTAGTTCTTCGCTTGTCGGTGCGTATCGGATTGAGAGGCTTGGTTCCAAAACTTCGAACCCTGACTCCTTCAGCTGCTGTTCTATGTCTCTGACTGCCCCGCCGCCCCACCCGTAGGAGCCGAAGACCGCCCAGATTTTTCCTTTCGGTCTCAAGCCGAGTATGTGGCTTAGGAAACCGGCGATCGTTGGGAACATGGAGTTGTTTATCGTCGGCGACCCCACGATTACGGCTCGTGCCCCCAAAATCTCTTTAACGATCTCAGCGAGCTCTGTTCTCCGCAGATGGCAAAAACGCACATCGATGCCCTGTTGCGCCATAGCCTCAGACACCGCGTACGCCATCTTCTCGGTGCTCCCCCACATAGTATCATAAACAAGCACAGCCTTCCTCTCGGTCACACCCTTGCTCCAATCGAGATAAGCATTGACGATCTTCGCTGGGTCGGAGCGCCAGATCACGCCGTGGCTAGGCGCAATCATCCGAGGCTTTACGCCCAACTGCGGAAGCTCACCGATCTTCCTCGTTATCAGAGCGCCAAGAGGCATCAGGATGTTGGCATAGTACTTCTCGGCTTCGTCCATGAGCACCGCGGGGTCAACCTCGTCGTCGAACCTCTGCGAAGAGGCAAAATGTTGCCCGAAAGCATCGTTCGGCATCAGCAGCTCGTCTTCCTTCACGTATGTGAACATGCTGTCGGGCCAGTGAAGCATCGGCGCCTCGACGAATTTCAGGGTCTTGTTTCCCAGGCTCAGTTCGTCGCCTGTCTTGACTGTCTTGAATCGCCAGCCCTCGCCGCCATAGTATTTGGTCACGCTGTCCTTGCCCGTCTGCGTTGATATTATGGTGGCGTTCTTTGCGCGCTTCATCACATATGGCAGTGCGCTTGAATGGTCCATCTCGACGTGGTTAACCACGACATAGTCTATGCTGTCTAGATTCGTGAGTTCTTCAACGTTCCGTGCCAACTGGGTCTGAAAAGTAGTCTTCACCGTGTCGATCAGAGCTGTCTTGTCGTCTTTGACGAGATAGGCATTATATGTCGTGCCCCTCCGCGTCTCGTAGCCATGGAAATCTCTCAGGTTCCAGTCGACGGCTCCGACCCAATGAATGCCTTCAACCAACTTGATGGAAACCATAACCCGTTTCTCCACACAATCCCTTGATAAAGACTTAAAGATTTTTCCTGCATCCAGAAATGCTTGTCGTGTCTTGCCTCTGAGGCTATGTTGAGATCTTTATGGCTTGAGCGGGGCACTGGGTCTCGCATGCGAGGCATTTTATGCATTCTGATTCTCTGACCGGGTCAGACTTCTTCTCTGAGACCGGGTGCCCG
This sequence comes from uncultured Candidatus Bathyarchaeia archaeon, assembly GCA_964513245.1. GTDB lineage: Archaea > Thermoproteota > Bathyarchaeia > Bathyarchaeales > DTEX01 > CAZELO01. Next base: position 13,377 of record CAZELO010000014.1, read on the forward strand.
GGCGTGTCAGCCCACTCGAACAGGCTTACGGGACAGACATCGATGCAGACGCCGTCTCCTTCGCAGAGGTCCCAGTCAACTGCCACGTCTGTGCCGTGTATGCCCAGTTTCTCGGGCGGTTCAACGGGTCCCCAGACATCGTGGTCATGGCATTTGCCAACGATTTTTCCTTTTTTCTGGAAATCAGGGTCTATAGGCAAAAGTTATCTCACCTGCGTTAATAGGCAATCGTGGAAAATATTAACCTTTCTGAAGACGCTTGGGTTCCTCTAGGGCGTTCTTTTGAGTGTTACTCCGACATTCTTCCTTTCCGTACCTCTCATGATGGCAAGTCTGGCTCTGTCGCCGGGGCTTTTCTGTTGCATGGCATCTTGAAGCTCCTCAACGGATGCTACTTCTCTGTCATCGAATTTCGATATGACATCGCCTTTTTCTATGTTAGCTCGGTCAGCCGGGCTGTCAGGCTCAACATCAGTCACGAACACGCCTCTGTCCACAGGCAATCCGTAATGCTCAGCTGCCTCAGGCGTTATGTTTATACCCGTTATCCCAAGCCACGGCCGCGTGGTGGCGCCGTGAAGCACGATCTCGTTTGCGAGGGATTTCGCCGCGTTTATGGGCACTGCGAAGCCTATGCCTTGGGCGAAGGGAATTATGGCCGTGTTGATCGCTATGACCTTTCCTTCGGTGTCTATGAGGGGTCCCCCGCTGTTGCCCGGGTTAATCGCCGCGTCGGTCTGAACCAATCCTTGAAACGTACCCTCATCCGAGTGAATGGTCCTGTTCAAGGCGCTGACGACGCCTGACGTGACGGTTGGCCCTCCGGTCAATCCGAAGGGGTTGCCTATTGCGAAGACTCTCTGGCCGACCCTGAGTTTGTCTGAGTCTCCGAGTTCGGCTGCTTCAAGGTTCTCTGCATCTATCTTCACGACGGCGACGTCTGAGCTTATGCATGCGCCTACGAATTTGCCTTCGAAGACGCGACTATCGCTGAATGTGACAACGATTCTTTCCGCGTTCTCCACGACGTGGCAGTTTGTCAGGATGTAGCCTCTCTTGTCGAAGATGAAGCCTGAGCCCATGCCCTTTACGGGCACGACGCGGTAGAAGACGTCCTGGAAAACCTTCAAGGTGTTCACGTTGACGACGCTTTTTGTCACCCTGTCTATGACCTCAACAATCTTCTCATCATCAGCCATCTGCCTTCCACCCACAACATCTCATATGCCACAACAATGAAACCCCAAACAGATGCTAATAAGCGTTGCAGGCACATATTCGCGGGGATTGGATGCTACAATTCAATGCGTGGGTTAGCTGTGTTTCTTGCGTTCTTGAGGCTTTTGGCATCCAATACTTTTTTTAGTAGCACAAGAGATATGGGTGATCTTGACAGGAGGAGAAGGCTCGCATTGTCACGGCCACGTGATCGGGTGAATATCCTGCTCATCATGACTGATCAGCATCGATATGACACCTTGGGCTGTTATGGGTCTCCTTTCTGCCGTACGCCCAACATTGACAAGATCGCATCGCGCGGGGTCAGATTCGACATGGCATACACGTGCGCTATGCCTTGCTCTCCGTCGCGTGCATCAATCTTCACCGGGCTCTACCCGCACAAGCATGGAGTGCTGGCTAATGATTACGTTCTAAATGACAAGGTGTCCAATCTGGCAACAGAGCTGCGGCGGGCTGGCTACAACCTGGCATACGCGGGCAAATGGCATGTGGACTATGCCAAGGTGCCGACTGAATACGGCTTTGAGGGAAAAGACTTTCCCGGGTATGGTTACCCATCCACCGGCACCATCAAGGGTTTGCGTTTCGACGGAGGGGCGAAACAGCCCATTCCCCACTATCCTGAATACTTGAAATTGCATGGATACAAGCCGCCAAAGGTCTTGGAGTCCTTCTACTCGGACAATCCAGGTGCAAAGGATCAGGAAATATATGCGTTGCAGTCAGGGGATGTGCGGGAATCATTCGAGTACATGGTCACGGAGTTTACGTTGGAGCTGCTCAGTAAGTTCAGGATGGAACGAGAACGCTATGGAAAGCCCTTCTTCATGTGGACAAATTTCTGGGGTCCTCACACGCCCTGCTTGTTGCCTGAGCCCTATTATTCGATGTATGATCCGGCAAAGATCCCGGAGGAGCCTAGCTTCGGTGAAACTTGGAACCGCAAACCCTTTGTGCAAAGTCTCTACGAGCGGTTTTGGGGTCTGTCGAGCGGTGGCTGGCGCAGTTGGCGCGAGATCAAGGCTCGCTATTTGGGATATGTGACGATGCTAGATGATCTAGTGGGAAGGATACTGACAGGGCTCCGTGACTTGGGTTTGGAGGAAGAAACGTTGGTGGTCTTCACCACTGATCACGGGGACATGATGGGTGCGCATAGGCTGATTGAGAAGGGACCCTTCACCTATGAGCAATGCTACAGGCTGCCTCTCGTAGCGGCGCATCCGTTGTGTGAAAAAACAAACACAGTTTGCGAAGAGTTCGTCTACCTGCACGACTTGTTTTATACGTTCCTTGAAATGGCTGGCGCGACTCCACCAGACATGCCTGACGGCAAAAGCATCCTGAACAACATCCTAGGGCGTGACGAATCCACGGGTCGCGACAGCATCTACTCCGCCTTCTACTCTCAGATATTCCCGTACGAGCAGAGAATGGCGCGCACACGTACGCATAAGTTGGTGTTCAACCGCTCTGACATCGGGGAACTTTACGACTTGGTGAAAGATCCGTGGGAGATGCAAAATCTGGTGGACCTTCCTGAAAGCCGCGCCATCCAAGAATGGCTCTTGGAACGAATGAGACAGCACATGGTTCGGCTTGATGACCCCCTTCTACCCTTCTTCGACCGCTTACGACACGTGTACTAGTGACGGTTCACCCACAGACAACAAAGCGAAGCTAACGCAAGAAACTTTTGCGTACAAATACCTGCGCTTCCGCTTTTTTCTGCTCTAAGGTTCCTTATTGAAGGAACGAGAGAAGAGCAAGTAGACTTAAATCGTTCGAAACGTATGTACTATTGCACGTTATGAGAGTTTAATTGAAGGTGAAAAAGGAATATGGAGAAGACTAGGTTTTATGTTCTGCCGGAACTGCCTTACGGATATGGGGATCTTGCGCCACAAATCTCTGAGGAGCAGCTGACGATACACCACTCAAAGCATCACCAAGGATACGTTAACGGGGCAAACGCCATACTCCAAAACCTGGACAAGGCACGCAAGGAAGGCACCGACCTCGACACGAAATCCACTCTCAAGGCGCTCTCGTTCAACATAGGCGGGCACCTGCTACACTCGCTGTTCTGGCCGACTATGGCTCCAGCAGGCAAAGGCGGCGGTGGAAGCCCGGGTGGAAAACTGGGCGACGCCATCGAGAAGGAGTTCGGAAGTTTCGAGAGGTTCAAGAAAGAGTTCAGCCAAGCCGCCGTCAGCGTAGAAGGCTCCGGATGGGCTGCGCTGAGTTTCTGCAGGCAGACGAACAGGCCGATAATCATGCAGATAGAGAAGCACAACACCAATGTTTATCCGGCGTTCAGGATTCTGATGGTTCTCGATGTCTGGGAACACGCGTACTATCTCGACTACAAGAATGCCCGAGCAAAATTTGTCGACGCCTTCTGGAACATCGTCAACTGGAACACCGTGAGCAAGAGGCTCGAAGAGCTGCTTTAAGAAGCGAAGGCAACATCGCTTCTTCTCAACCCCTTTTTTGTCACCAAAACAGGCATATGAAGTTTACATTCTAGACGCAAGCCTGACACATGAAAAGGCTTAAAGCAAAAGCGAACCACATATAGAACTGAGAACTAGCATAAAACATGATTCTTAGGGGGAACCTGTATGTTGAAAGAGTTGCCGCCTGAAAAGCTTAGAAGAGAATGCAACTCTCGCAGGATGATATGCAAAACATCTGAGGAGTTGTCTCCGCTTGACGGAATCATCGGCCAAGAAAGAGCTGTAAGGGCACTAAAATTCGGCTTGGACATCGGGGAACGCGGCTTCAACATATATGTGGCGGGCTATCCGGGCACGGGCAGGACAACGGCGGTCAAGAACTTCTTGGAAGAGGTTGCGAAGAGCAGACCAACGCCGCCCGACTGGTGCTACGTTAACAATTTCAGCAACGCGTACGAGCCGCGAGCCATAAGGCTGCCGCCGGGCAAGGCGAAAAAGTTCCAAAAGGGGATGGCGGACCTTATTTCGAAGGTCAAGGCCGCGCTTCCGAAAGCATTCGAGAGCGATGATTACGTTGCAAAAAAAGAGGCAACGATCAAGACCATTGAAGAGGAACGGCAGAACCTCTTCGCTCAACTCAACAAGAGAGCCCGAGAGGAAGGCTTCATCCTCCAGACCAGCCCCGTAGGGTTGCTCACCATACCCGTGGTAAGAGGTAAGCCTCTCAACGAACAAGAGTTCCTGTCGCTTAACCCAAAGGTTAGGGAAGAGATCCAGAAGAGAAGGGACGATCTGAACGCCGACTTGAGGAACGCGATGCGGCAGCTGAGAAGCCTAGGAGAAAAAGCCAACGAGGAACTGAGTAAACTGAACCGCGAGGTCGCCCTCTACGCCGTCGGTTACCTCATGTCGGACCTCAAAGAGGAGTACAAGGAATTCTCTGACGTGGTTGCCTACGTTGAGGCGGTACAGAACGACATCTTGGAAAATCTTGACCAGTTCATTAAGGGACCTGAACCTGCTCCTGCGCCTTTTGCTGCGCCTTTGATGGAGAAGATTTCCCTCAGAAAGTACGAGGTAAACGTGGCGGTGGACAACACGGGCATCAGCGGCGCTCCCGTGGTCTTGGAGCTTAACCCTACCTATCAGAATGTTCTGGGCAGAATAGAGAAGGAAGCCCAGTTCGGCGTCTTGACCACCGACTTCACGATGATCCGAAGCGGGTCTCTGCACAAGGCTAACGGCGGATACTTGGTGTTGCCTGCCGAGCAGCTGCTTGTTAACCCGCTTGTGTGGGACGGCTTGAAGACCGCGCTGAGAAGCGGACAGATCACGGTTGAGGAGCCGGGTGAACGTTTAGGCTTCATCGCGGTGAAGGGTTTGAAGCCTCAGCCTATCCCGTTGAATGTCAAGGTTGTTCTGATCGGGAATCCGCTTCTTTATCAGATGCTCTTCACGTACGACATGGACTTCAAAGAAATGTTCAAGGTGAAAGCAGACTTCGACATCTCCATGGCCCGCAATGAAGAGAACATGCGCAAATACGCGGCATTCATCTGCACCTTCTGCCGGAAAGAACAGATAAAGCATCTGGATGCTTCGGCTATAGCACAGACGATCGAGTACGGCTCTAGGCTGGCTGACGATCAGGAGAAGCTTTCGACACGATTCGCTGACATCGCGGACATTATCAGAGAAGCCAACTTCTATGCGGCGCATGAAAACTCCGATTACACGACTGCTGCCCACGTCAGGAAGGCCATTGAGGAGAAGACATACCGCTCCAACCTGATACAGGAAAGGATCAGAGAGATGATTCAGCGCGGCGTCCTCCTCATAGACACGAAAGGCGAGGCAACGGGACAGGTGAACGGGCTGTCCGTCATGAGCCTCGGAGACTTCACCTTCGGGAATCCTTCCCGCGTAACTGCCAGCATAAGCCTGGGACGCGAAGGCATCATCGACATTGAGCGGGAAGCGAAGATGGGCGGGCCCATCCACACAAAGGGCGTCATGATCTTGAGCGGCTACTTGGCTGAAAAGTACGCGCAGGACAAGCCTCTGAGCCTTTCAGCCCGCCTTGTTTTTGAGCAGAGCTACAGCGGAGTCGAAGGCGACAGCGCCTCAAGCACCGAGCTCTATGCCCTTCTTTCTGCTCTTTCCGGGCTGCCGATCAGGCAGAGTTTTGCTGTCACGGGTTCTGTGAACCAGAAGGGCGAGGTTCAAGCCATCGGCGGGGTGAACGAGAAACTCGAGGGCTTCTTCGAGGTCTGCAAGGCGTTGGGTCTCACGGGCGAACAGAGCGTGCTGATCCCTGAAAGCAACGTGCAGAACCTTATGTTGAAGGAGGAAATGGTCTCCGCGGTCAGAGCTGGAAAGTTCCACATCTACCCCGTGAAGACGATCGACGAAGGCATCGAGATGCTCACAGGCGTCAAGGCGGGTACGAGGCAGCCTGACGGAACCTTCGAAGAGGGCACCGTGAACTATCGGGTGGACAAATGTTTGAGGGAGATGGCTGACAAACTGAGAAAGTTCGCCGCGGTCACCGTAGTGGAAAGACGAAAAGAAGAGTGAAAGCCCGCCAAGCGTGAAAGCCGTGATCTAACAATGAGCAGAGGGATCGCGTGGGTTCGTGATGGCTCTTCTCTAGTTCTATCCTAGCAGTAGGAGCCATAGATTGAGGTAGAGTCCTGCGCCGATTGAGGAGATGAGGATTACGGAGGCGATTGTTTCTTTGTGGAAGTCGTAGCGTTCGCTGAGTATCATCATGGAGATGGCGACGGGCATGCTGTGCATGAGCACGAGAACCGTTCTCTGCAGGCTGGACAGACCGAAAAACGGGGCGACAAGGAGCCCTATGGTGGGCAGGAAGACTATTCGCAGGAGGCTCAGCCCGGCGGCTCGGCTAATGTTCGTGTACCGCCGCCCATAGAGGAAGACGCCGAGCATGAAGATCGCGACGGTGGTCGTGGTTCCCCCTAGCATGTGCAGGGCGGTTGACAGGGGCTCGGGCACTTCGGCTCCGGTCAGGGACAGCAGGACGCCGAAGAAGATTGAGAGGATAAGCGGGTTTTTTGCAAGTCTTTTCGCCACATTTCGGATTGCGTTTCGAAAAGGGGATTTCTCGAGCCGGCGGAACTCGAGGATGGTGATGGAGATCGAGACGCCTACGAGCAGGATGGAAGACGATGAGAGCGCAGCAAGGTTCTCTGCTTCTCTTGTTGGAAAGGCGAATGTGATGAATGGTATGCCGAAGAAGGCTAGGCTGCCGAAGACGGTGCTGAGAACAAGCAGATAAAGCGTGTCCCGCGAAAACCTGAAGACGAAGAAGGCTGCGACCAAGAATGTCAGCGCAATTAAGATCGGGGCGGTCCCCGCGGCTACGAATCTGAGGTTTTCTTGCGACAGGCTTGTCTCAGACAGGTCGATGAGGAACAGTGCTGGCAGCGCGAAATAGTAGACGTATGAGTTGAGCACGCGTTCGTCGCCTTTTCGCAGGATGCCTATCTTTCTGGAAGCGAAACCCAAGGCGATCAGGAGCAGAATGGGAACTATTGTTCGCACGGCAACAGTGGCATCCATCTGCCCACCCCAAAGATATTCTGGGCAAACCCTCTATTAGTGATTATGGTACGAACCAGAAAAGATCAAACAAGTTCGGTGCAGTGGATGGCTGAACATTTCGCAAGACAGGCTAACAGCTCAGCAACTGCTTTGAACCTAGGTTTAAGGGTTCTTCTGTTTGTGATGCTTCTAGGGGTTGGAAAGCCGTTTAATGTCATCACAAACTACTTTGCAGTGCAAAGCTTTATAAGATAGAAAGTAGTTTGTATATTTGAGGTGAGTGATGGTGGCTAATGAACCGAACTTGAAGGAGATCGAGAGAAGAGCGTACATGTCGTATCATCAGGATGGGTTGCTTGACATATTCGCTGGAGTGTATGTTCTGGGTTTCGGCTTGGGGATACTGATGGACACAATCTGGGGCTTCAGCTTTGGTGTAGCAATGCCCGCCGTTCTTGTAGCAACGGTGTTGCCGATATGGGTTGCAGCGAAAAGAAGAATCACGATGCCCCGGATCGGTTTTGTGAAATTTGGTTCCCAAGGTACAAACAAGCTTATGGCGATTTACATAGGGATGTTCATAGCTGGCTTAGGAACTTTTTTCGCTTATATGGTCTTTCAAGGCGGGCAGTCGCCGTGGATTGATGTGATCTTTCAAAATGGGCTGATCGTGGTGGGCTTCGGAAGCTTGGCTGTTTGTGCCCTCTTTGGGTATTCGATGGGACTCAAACGGATCTACGCGTATGGGCTGCTGGCGTTGATTGCTCTTGTTATCGGGCATTTCACGGGCATTTTCTTTGCATACATATTCTCAGCGCTTGGAATCACGGTGATGGCAGCTGGGTTTGCCTTGCTGATCGGTTTCGTAAACAAGTATCCTCTGAAAGGTGAGAAGACCATTGCCGAATAGCGACGTTAGCATTCAAGATGTCGACCGGTTGATACACGAGCCGAGCAGGCTGATGATAATGGCGCAGCTCTACGTCGTTCAGAGTGCGGACTTCCTTTTTCTTCAACATCAGACAGGTATGACGTCTGGAAATCTTTCCGCCCACCTGAGTAAGCTGGAAGACGCCGGATACGTGGAGGTAACCAAGGAGTTCATCGAAAGAAAACCCCACACAGCGCTTGCACTGACCAAAAAAGGACGCACTGCATTCAAAGAATACCGCAGAAAAGTCAAACAATTCGTTGAAAAACTACCCGAATAATACACCTCAAGAAACAAACCGATACCATATCTTAAGAAAAAATTGGTTGACTGGGCTAAATTTTTAATCTTTTCCTATCCTTTTCTTACTTATTGCACAATGAGTTTTTAGAGATGGCATAAGAGAAGGTAACTGTGGGGCATATAAAAAATTAATGGCATACATGCCCATATAAAGGGTAAGGCTTAGATTCCACGAATCAAACATGTCAACAGACAGATATTAGAGATCTTAATCAATGAAGAAGCTCTATTGAAAAATAAGTATGGGTAACTAACCTTTAGGTAATATTTATATGTTACAGAAAACATACACCTGATAAGTCAGCAGTTCCGGCTGCTAACGGATCTATTGTTGTATAAGGGAACGAAGCAATTACGTAGCAACGCGGTTCCCCTTTTACATCAAAGAACACCACTGCATTTCCTTTCTAGGAGCATAGCAGTTTGAGGAGCACATTGGAAAATGGAAAAACAAGAGAACTATGCATCAGACTTCTCAAGAGCGGAAACGAGGCACAACGCCCTCAGAGTATTATTCCTTGAACCCCAGCCTTGCATACGAGCTTTGAAATATGCAATTGCTCTGAAACGTGAATTGGGAAAAGATGTATCTCTATGGCTTGGACATTTTGGGCATCCCTTAAGCAGTTTATACGGGTTTGGCGAGGAATATTTCGATAAAATATCAGTGTTAAATCCTGAAAGGCTAGGCAAGAGCGTGCGCAAAGTCATCAGTGAGTGCAAGCCTCAAATTATTCATAGCCATAATGCGCCAGACACCCTTACATATAGGGTTATTAGAGAGGCAGAGGAGATACCTCTGATACATGATATACATGAAGTTCTTTCTGTTCACCATTCTGGCTTTTCCAAATACGATGACGAAGAAAAACTAGCAAAATATCGAAAGGAAGAACGGTTTGTTTGTGAAAACAGTGATGGGCGAATATACGCCACGAAATCTATGAAGCAGTACATAACTGAACGATATAATGTCGATGGAGAGAACGATTTCGTTTTCTATAACTACGCTTCAGAGTCAATGATGCCTCGTTCCTTTAGAAAGAAATTAAGTTCCAACGACAATCAACTGCACATAGTCTACGTTGGATGCCTAACGAGCGTAGTTAAGAACAGTCATTACGACCTGCGGGAAATTTTCAAGCGAATTGCAGAACAGAAACTTCACATACATCTCTATCCGACCGCTAATGAAATAACAGAAAGCAATGAAACATACAAGAGGATAGCTGAACACAATCAATTCATACACTATCACAAACCATTAGGCTATAAAAATCTTCTTCATGAGATGACGCAATATGATTTTGGGTGGGCAGGTCTCAATAGAGCTAAAAACCGCAAACATTTGGATCTTGCAATCCAGAACAAGATATTCGATTACATCAGCAGCGGATTACCAATAATATCATTCCAACATAAAGCGATCAAACGTTTCATAGAAGAAAATGGAGTCGGTCTCATAATCAATAATGTTGGAGAACTATCTAAAGCCCTCAAGAATGTAGACAAAGATAAGCTGAAAGAGCGTGTCGTCAAAACTCGACAAAAATTCACCTTTGAGAACCACATTGATGACCTTCTTGAATTCTACGCTAGAGTAATGGAATTTGAGTGTAATTAAAATGACAACCATCCCTAACCGCACGCAAACCAAAACTTTGTACTGGACACTTGTGCTTACAAGAAACGGGCAGAGTACAATTCAGTCAACAATAGAATCTATAATTCATCAAAAAATTCCACCAGCCAACATATGCGTCATTGATGATGGATCAACCGACGCAACAAATCTTGTTCTTACCAATCTTAATCTAAAATATCGGGATACAATGGATGTTGTTACACTTCCCGATAGAGGCTATGACATTAGGCGCGTCGTGGATAACATTAATGCTGGGATAAAAATCCAGAGAAAGAAGGGAAACCATTCTGAATATATGATGATCAGCGGTGATGATTGTTTCTACTCTTCCGAATATGCTGAGAAAATAATAACCCAGATGAATGAGAATAAGAGAATAGTTGTTTCGTCAGGCGATATTGAAGGAAATCTCAAACCAGATGTAACACCTAGAGGGTCAGGCCGTTTCATAAGAGTCAGCTTCTTGGATGAGAACGGAGGATGTTTTCCTCCTTACTATGGATATGAAGGCTGGGTACTTCAAAAAGCTCTCCAACTAGGTTATTCTGTGAAGAATTATCCTGAGAACCGTTTTCGTCATCTTCGTGAGATGGGGAGGCAACATAAATTTAAAGATTGGGGATTAGCCATGAAGTGTTTGGGTTATAACCCTCTCGAAGTCCTGTACCGATGCATGAGATACCCATTATTCGATCAACGCGTATCCATAGGGTACTTGAGAATTCTCTGGGACTATTTTGTTCGACCATCACTTGCAAAAGGGGATCCATACTATCATTTCTTCGATAGCAAGTTAAGAACATATATTCACAAGAAACAAAAACTAAGAATGATCAACAGAATATCTAGGTTATTTGAGATTCCAAAGTTTGGGTTTGGGGATTAGAAATTTACTTTGGCGTTGTATCGCTGTTCGTCTTTTTGCTTTGGGGTTCAGAGATTTAGGGGTGAATGTCCACATAGGTGAAAGTGCGGGGTTCGATTGTTATGTTGTGGTTTTCCCCTGCAAGAAGAACGAGATCAACTTCTGAGATCACAAACACAAGATTTACGAAAACTGTTCGTTTTACATTTTACATGATGATGGTGTATAGTGCTGAGGGAATGTAACAAAATAGTCTCTCAGGGGTTTTTGCCACTTATCATTCTCTAGGATTGCATTTCTAGTTTTTTCAGCTATCTCGCATTGAAATTAGTTTAAAGTTCACTCAGCTTCCCACTTATTGCATCAATCACATCTATTCTTTGAGAACCATCCTGAGTAACTAGATTGCAAACGTAGTATGGGTAGTACACTACTGAAACATTATTTACTTCAGCGTTCCAAAACAATTCTATTCTTTTTATTATGTCGCTTGCCTCGATCTCTGGTGAAATGAACGTGACTTCAGTTTTAGAAATCTCTTGTATGTTAAATACCTTAGATATCGACCCGAGAAGACGTGGGTCATTGGGAAATGCTACCTTAGGCTTGTACAATGTTACGCCTCTTTTTCCTGTGCTAGTCTTAACTGCACCTGCATTAGCTAGTCCGCTCAAAATCTTTCTGGCTTTTCCATCTGAAAAACCTAAACCTATAATACTTCTCGCATTATACCATTCCCCTTCGTTCATGGATCTAAAAACCCGAATTTCGTCTTCATTAAGATGGTTTAAGAAGGGATAAGGAGAAGAAATGTCCCCCTCGCTAACAGTCACTATATCGCCATTTCGAGCATTAACATTTATTCTGACTGTAACCAATTTCTGAACAGTTCTTTTACTCACTAAGCCAGTTTTTTCAGTTTCACTTATAGAAGCTTGTATTTCAGTTTCAAAATATGGAAAATACCGTAGAGAGATAGAGTCTAATCTTTCAATGATTTTCCCTGCTCCTAAGAAACCTCCCTTTGCTCGTTGCTCTAGAAAATTCTTCTCCATTCTTTCTGCATCCTGAACGGATAAGGTAAATCTAACAACACGCTCTTTCACAGATATTTCTGTCGGCAATCCTTTTTCTGAAGCACTAATCTCGATTTCTCCGAGAAACTTAGTAAGTTGTTCTCTATTCCACAGTTCAACATTATGCCCTCCAGCAGTCTTGATGGCTTCAGGTGTAAAATAGCTAGTAGTCACGATAATGCCTCGATCTGCTCCTAAATCATCCACTATTTGAATGAGTTTCATAATTCTGTCTTTGTCGATGGGCGAATCATAGGATTTTGCCTCAATAATCAATTTAGAAGTGTGAAGGGGGCATCTATATTCCGCCAATACATCTATCTGATGCTCTACTCCTGACCTGCCAACTTTCTTTGCATTGTGAATTACATCGTAGCCCATCTTTTTGAATAGTTCCATAAGCTTCAATTCGAAAGCTAAACCCTTTTCATAGGTTGTGGGGCTTTCATCCAAAAATATCACTCTCCACTTAAGATTAAGCCATGTACCTAAAAAACTCTTGTTGTATGTTGCTTTTTTATTTTTTGTGTGTGCATTGTCTCTATCTGTGTGCAAGATTAGAGAAAGCGTCGGAGTGAGGCAGATGAAAGTCGAAATCTAGTTTTTCTTGTTGTGTTTGGGGATTAAAATTTATATAATTTAACTTAACAAAGCGATGCATAGGCTGCAGTAGGATAGAGGTCTAGAGGAGAGATGGTTGACTTTAACGCTGATGGCCAACGGCGTTTTTGGGAGAAAAGGTTTCAGAATGAGGGCCATGTCTGGGGAGACCAGCCGAGTAAAACGGCGATTTATGCTTTAGACGTATTTAGCAAGAACGACGTTAGAAAGGTTCTCATTCCGGGTTCTGGCTACGGCCGGAATTCTAGGCTCTTTTCAGCAGCTGGGTTTAAGGTTACGGGAATCGAATTCTCGGAGACGGCGTGCCATACGGCCAAGGATTATGACCCCTTGACAAAGGTGTATTGCGGTTCGGTTTTGGATATGCCTTTTAATAGCATTAAATACGATGCCATCTATTGTTTCAACGTCCTGCATCTTTTCTACGAGAGGGAAAGAAGGCTGTTTCTGGAAAAATGCCACAAACAGCTACGACATGGAGGCTTGGCTTTCTTCACCGCCTTTTCCGAAAAAGAACCAACTTATGGGAAGGGTAGAGAACTGGAGAAGGACACCTTCGAAAGCCGTCCGGGACGGCCAACACACTATTTCACCGATGCGGACATCAGGGAGCACTTCAAGAATTTTGAGGTCGTTGAAACTGGTCTAGTGGAAGACTTGGAAAATCACAGTGATAAAGGTCCTCATACACATATACTGCGCTACATTCTGGGCAGGAAACCAGCTGGTGATAAGGTTGGTAGTTAGTTCTACCCAGGGTCTTACCGTTGAATATTGGTTAAAGAATATTGATTGCCTTAATCTTTAGGTCCCCCAATTAGTTTTGTAAGAAGTTAAAAACCAACATCTGTTTTCTGGGTTTGGGGAGTAATATTTTAACCTTTCTTATATTTATGAGCCGTTTGAGGAGCTATATCTTTATTTATCTATTTTCCTATTACATGACAAGAGGTGGAGTTCTGTATGCCGGTTGCCTTCGTTTTGATAAATACTGAGTCAGACGCCATGGAAAGTGTTTTAGAAGCCTTGAAGGATGTCAAAGAGTTAGAAGAGGCTTACAGTGTATACGGGGTATACGACATAATCGCCAAGATAGAAGCAGAGAGTTTAGATAAACTGAAAGGTACAGTATCATACAAGATCAGAAGGCTCAAAGGGGTTAGGAATACTCTAACAATGATTGTAATGTAATCAATCACTTACATTAACAAATGATGAAGTGTTCCTAGCTAAAACCCGTTTCTACCGCCTCTTTACCTAGTATGTGGCTGCGCCGTCTCTGTTTGGGTTTGGTTGCAGGTGTAGCATTTTTTGTTGTGGACGCAGATTGTTCCGCCGCAGGTGGGGCATTTCCATCTTTTTTGTTCGTTTTTTAGGAATTGGTCGATGCCTTTTGTCTGGATGTACCGCAGGTTCTCAATCATGCTCATTCCATATCTGTCCCTATAGCGCCTATCAAGTGTCTCCAATTTTTCGCATGGAAAATCCGTGCATTCAAAACAGTACTCGATCTGCCCTGTTGCCAGCTTGTCACAATGCTTCTTAAGAAATGCACATTTTCCCCTTCGCAAGAAATGTGAATCATCCCTTGACCGACAGCCATTGCAGGGGTGCTTTCTCTTTTTCCCATCCATTGTGTAACCGAAAAATGCTATGCATATTCCACAGTTCATTCCGCATGGCGCTATGAGTTCAGGCGTGAATTTCCCTTTCTGCATATGTGACCAAGTGTTGAATCCGCATCTTAACTTTTTTGGGTTTGGGAGATCAAGAAGTGGTTCTTTCTCTTCTTTTTTGCTGATGGCGTCGATTGCTGGCAAGGCGGGAGGGCGAAACATATAAAAAACGGTCTTCCAGCAGCTAGTTATCTTTGAGATCGGAAAGGTATTTGGAGAAGAGTGGGCTGTTAAATGGCTTGTTGCCTTAGAGTGGTTGCATATGAGCGGAATTCAAAGCATTGTTGATTTTGAGATTAACTTTCCCCGCATCTTTACGAACGTGGAGGAGAGAGCCTACGGTCTGCTGTTTAACAATACGGAGAATCCCACGTCATATGACTCGAACCACGCGGTCATTCTGGGCGGAGAAGATCTGGATTACATAATCCGAGACATCGAAGGATTCTATTCGGAGAAAGGGCTGACTCCAATAATCTACTCATCGCTTGCGGACGGCGAACTGGTCAGGCTCAAGCCGTATCTGATCAAGCACGGGTTTACAGTCAATGAGAAAGCCGGGTCACTGTGTCTGGTGCATAAAAACAAAAGTCGGATCGATACGCCACGTAGCCTTTCTTTCAAAAGGGTATTCGAGATTGACGACAGCATTGTAAGCATCTTGCTTAATCCAGAGAACGCGGTGCGCGTTACAATCTTGATGAAGAGACGTTTGAAGAACGAAAGGTTCCATTTGTTGGTTGGCTATCTCGATGATGAAACGCCTGTGACAATGGCTTCAATTGAATTCAACGATGACGGCATAGCACGTATAGACAACGTCTTAACCGGCATCGATTATCGCTGCAGGGGTTACGCAAGGCAGATAACAAGGTTCTTTGTCGACTATCATTACCGGCACAGCAGTAACACTATGTACCTATTTTCAGAAAACCCAACGGCAATAAAGATATACAAAGAGGCAGGGTTCGTCCCGTTGGAGCATCAATTCGAAGATTGGTCGGCACGGAAGGAGTAAACGCACCATAAAAAACTTGTTTAACCTCCCTCCCGCGCTCCTAACACACAAAAGGAAGAACGCAAATCCACAAGGGTCATACGTAATTGATCCCGTACCACGGAACCGGGATCGGAAGCATACCCTTCAATAGGGCTCCGAGTTCCCCGTTTGTTGTGAACCGCTCTATAGGTGTGTCCTTGCTTCCGAATATGATCTTGATGGCTTCAGCCCTACTGGGCATAGTAAAGTCATCTGACCCGTACCTGATTATGAACGCACCGTTCTTTTCGTGGAAGCTAAGCCGATCCGCCTTCCTGTACCCTATCTTCTCCTCGAAGTAGGGATGCATCCGCTCCATCAATTGAACGAAGTTTATGATGCGCAACGTGCAGATCGAGCTGCTGGATTCTGGATGCAACCCCTTCTCCTCCATGAGATTCTTCATGTACGCGTCGTAGCCGAGTATCCTTACGGTCAGGTCCTCCAGACCATAGAGCTTTATGATTGAACCCAACACGCCGACTATGCTGCTTCTCTCTCCAGCGTATTCGCCGATTCTAACCCGTCCCTTTCCTTCACTATTCCGAGGGGGAAGAATCACGTATGCCCTCGGCGAACCCTCTTTCTCAACCATCAAGAAGTCAGACAGCCCGTCCATCACGAACCCGCAAGCAAAGGCACGCTGATAATCCTCCAATCGTCTGAGGAAACGGAGAGGCTCCGGCCTGTAGAGCGAAGAGAACTCCTCAAGATCATCCTCGCCGCATCTCCTAACCGTCAAACCCGTGTCCCCGAGCAACGAAGCCTCCGCCGGTCCAACGTGAACCTCATAGTCGCATCCGACGATGACCCTGCAATCAGCTCTGAGATAGAGTCCCCGCCCCCCAGAAACCATCATAAAGTCTACACCGTCAGCGTAAGCCTTCTCGAAGACATCCTTCAAGATACTTGTCGCTAAGCCGCGGTTCCGATAGTCCGGGTGCGTACACACCGCTCCAACACATGCTACACGGAGGAGGCAACCGAACACCGAGAGCTGCTGCTGGGTTACCCCGATGTGGGAAATGACCTCGCCGTTCTCCGTGATTACCCTCAGGTTCTCAACGTTGTCCTCGTTAAAGAGATGCGGGTATTTGTCCACCAGCCCCTCCCAGAAACAGAGGTTGGTTAGACGCTTGACCGAAGGCAGCTCATCCCACCTCAATCCGCGTGGACCCTCCAAAACCAGCACCACCCCGCTGATGACTAGGCAGCCATCAACCACTTACGCTGTGAGAGGCGAAAGAAAAGCATTACGCCTAAAGACCCTTCGGCCTTCTAGACGCGTCTTCCTGATACTTTCTTTCTGACGGTTTATGCATGTTTGAAATCGCTGTACTCGACCAGTGCAGCTGCTGCCCTTGCCGCTCTTTCAGGCGATGAGTAAACAGGGATTCCGCCGCGCTTCAGGATTCTCACTCCGTTTATTATGCTGCTTCCGCCCATCCAGTAGGCTAACAGGGGCTTATCGTAAGTTTTTTGCATCTCTACTACGGCTCTCGCTGGGCCATCTGAAGTTACTAGACCTTGGGAGACAAAAATCGGAATGACCAGATCGATCGTCTTCGTCTCTAGAACTGTTCCGAGAACCCTTTTATAGCGTTCATAGTCCGCATCGCCCGTCATATCAACAGGGTTAAACGGAGCAGCTATCGGCGGAAGAAAAGACTTAAGATTCTCTGTGGTTTCGGGTGGGAGCTTAGAAATTGATAATCCGAGTTTGTGGCACCAGTCTGCCGTTACTACGGCTAATCCGCCTGCGTTGGATACTATGGCTGCGTTTCTTCCTTTGGGTATGGGTTGACTGAAAACCTGCATTGAGTCAAATAGTTCCTCGATGTCTTCAACCATGATGGCGCCAGCTTGCTTCAGTGCTGCCTTAAAGACCTCAACGCGTCCAGCGATGGAACCTGTATGAGAGATGGCGGCTCTTGACCCTGGTTCTGTCACCCCTGCCTTCAAAACTACGACAGGTTTCTCCTTTGAAACGAACTTTACGGCTTCGAAGAGGCGCCTTCCATCATTGATTCCCTCTGTGTATATGGCGATAACCTTGGTTTGCTGATCCTCCCTCAAGTAGGCAAGGGCGTCAGATTCATCTACATCACATTTATTGCCTAAATTTATGAATTTAGAGAAGCCCACCTCTTCTCTTAAGGCCCAATCAAGGGTTCCGCAGCACATGGCGCCGCTCTGGGATACGAAGGCTATAGAACCTTTCAAAGGTTTGCTGAAAGTAAAGGACAGATCCAGCCCCATCTCGGTATTTGTCAAACCGAAACAGTTCGGACCTATAACCCGAATTCCGCCTTCCTTCCCGATTCTTACAACCTGATCCTGCAGATCTTTCCTTCCCACTTCGGCAAATCCCGAAGAGATTATCAACGCTCCTTTCACCCTCTTCTTTACGGCTTGTTCCATGACACTAGGCACCGAGGCTGCGGGGACAACTATCTCGACCAAATCGATGTCGTCAGGAACCTCTTCTAGGTTTCGGTAGACCTTCCTGCCGAAAATCTGGGTGGCATTCGGGTTAACTAGGTAAATGTGCCCACCATATTCGCCTTCGAGGGCATTTCGTGTTATTGCGCCGCCAACCTTCTCGATTTTGCTGGACGCCCCGACGATTGCCACCGTGCGGGGTTCTACCAGACTTTTCATCTGAAGAGCAGTTTCATTAAAGTGATAATGCGCCTTGCTCATATCATCTCATCAAACAAAAGTCATATCTATCACCTTTAAATATTATTAGTCAAGGTGACCTTCATGTTATTTCTTACGTTTGCCAAGATTGAGGCGGCAAGAGAACGGGAAGCCTATCTGGCTGTAGCGAGGGGCGATGTGGCGAAACTCCCGTACGTTAATGGGGTTTACCTAACCTTCGGTGAACACGATATTGTGATGGTTCATGAAGCCCCAAGCCTCAGAGACGCGGTTCAAACTGCTGTCAAGCTCAGGAACATCCCTGGAATCATAGACACCCAAACAATGGTCTGCATGAACATCGAGGAAGTCTTCGGCGAATCAACCTAGCAACGAAAACGTCTCTCCACGTGTTTGGGTTTGAGGCTAAAACTTAATCTTGGATTTCTCGCCTGATTGACCTAATCGCTCTTTTATCACTAATATTCCTGCAAAAAGATGATGATACAACGCGCTGCATAGGCTATTCTGCTTGACTACAAAGTTTCCCCAAGCTTCGTAAGCGTCTTACTTGCTTGTCGCTCTGTTCTTGACTAGCCTAAAGGACGTTCCCCATTGCTTTTTTCGCTCGTCGTAGATGGGGTTTACGCCTTCTTTAGGGTGGAGGGGCATAATAGTCAACATCTCCAAGTCCTCGTTGCCGATGTTCTTAAGTTTGTGGAAGGTATCACATGGAATGTAAACTACAGTGTTCGGTCCTATGTTGATTTCTTCTTCGCCCACAGTCACAATGGCGTGTCCACACAATATGTAGTACACCTCTTCGTAGGGACACGAATGTTTTCCGCCATCCGTCTCCATTCCCTTCATCAATGTGAAGTGCATCACCACAACACTACTGGAACCCACACTCTCTGCATCGACAAGCAGCCTTGAGATGTACTTCCCTTCATCCCCTGAAAGGACGAACCCCTCAACCTCATCAACCTTGACAGTTCTTGCCTTGCCCAATTTGATCCCTGCTTTTGAACGAGTTTCAGTCATAACCTTTTGCATCAGCCCTTATTTCCGTTTCATTCTCTGTCATGGATGGCTACGTTTTGTTCTTTGCGCCTGCCTGAATGATTCGGTTTACCAGTCCACCTGATTTGCATGGATCAGCCAAGTCTTTGCCCACTAATGCCGCGGGCAGTGACCAGAGCATCAGATTCTGATAATAATCATTTCCACCAAGTCGTTCGCCAGTATCACTTCGAATTATAACCGGAAGATCCCAGCTGCATCTGTTCTCGATTACCAACGCATGCACGGCTCGGCGTGCAAGCTCAACCCCATAGTCAACTTCGCCCTCGTACATGTAAGTCATAGCCAACATAAGTGTGCCAGGCACGAAGACCCCAGCGAGAGTCCAGTAACCCGGGTCGAAGTCTTTCTCCTTTGACGTGAAGACAATCGCGCCGTGATCAGCCACTATCTTCTTAAGCGTTGCCATGGTTGCCTCCAAATGGTCTGGACGGAAAACGCCTTTCAGGCCGTGGAACCTTGCCATCCACTCACCATCCAGCTGATAGGCCAAGATAACGTCGGACTTCTTGCCTGTTTCCGGTTCATTGAATAGCATGTAGTATTCACCCGCCCATGCCTGTTCCTCCATCACCTTGCTTCCCTGCTCGTACCATTCGCGGCACTGTTCAGCAAATTCTTTGTCGCCCATAGCTTCCGCCATCCGTTCTGCCATTCTCAGGTTTGCCAAGTGAACGCCGCCTATGTGAGGAACGATCCCGAATAACTTGACGCTTTCAATCCAGTCCTGACCGTTGTTTCCGCTAGGCAAGCTGACGATGCCTGCTAACCCAGATCCAGGCCGCAGATTCATTGTGAAGATAGTGTTCCTCTTCACCGACTGGTAAAATTCGGCGAGAACCTCAGGGCGTCCGGTACACATCCAAAATCGGTCAACCATGTCCACATAACAGGGACCGTCAAGTGTTGTCTGGGGCTCTCTGTCATAGCCTCGGCAGGGCAAAGCCATCTCACAAGGTGCCGTACCACAAGTGCACCCGCCAAAAACCCATGGTACCTGCCCGTCAGAGTATTGATATCCCTTGTATCCACGCAGTGTGGAGAGGGCAAGTTCGGGGAAGAAGTAGACAAGCGGAATGTTCCCATAGAAGCTGCAGGGGATGCATTCTATCTGTGGGCAGCCTCGGGGGGACTCGCTCATTCCAAAGAGTCCGTCTTCGGACCGACACCAGTCTCCGATCGGGGATTTTGCCTGCGCCCAGAAGCCATCCTCCGTAATCAGGTGGAGTACGTTGACAAGTGTCTCTCGTAACCACGGGGGAAGCTGCTCTTCTGTATAGATTACTTGTTGCCATGCAAGTATCCGTTCGAGGAGCACTTGGTGCTGATCTGCCAGCAGCCGCGCCACTTCTAGAGCGTTCTTGTAACGGGACGCGTACATGTGAGTATACGTGTTACCGCTGGCCATCGGTATTCCACCTCCTTTCCAGCAGGGACTGTACCATGCAAGAACAAAACGAACTACCTTTTCATCTCTCGCCTTCAATTCAAAATTCACTCCCACAGATGCTCCGGCCTGACCTGCCTCAGCAGGAAGTTCTGCCCCTCGTCCAAAGAGGAAAGTTCTATCCCAACCATCCGCGATTCTCACCCATGCGCCGCCGTCTATGCCGAGGTCGCCGCCGATGCGGAAATCCTCTGTTCCGATGATGCCTAGAGCGTAGCCATTGCCACTGGCATGGGTTACTACGACACCTGAGAAACTCCCCTTGACAAATGTGTGCTCGAAGGTTGGGGTGCCGCCTACCTCTTGCTGAGAAGGCCCGGGGAAACTGAAGACCAGCATTCCCTTCTGAGTGGCGTCGGTAATGTTGCGCAGATGCACTTCAAAGACCGCACCAGGCGCATTAGAGATTGCCACATCACCTGGAATGAAGGGCGACCAAGCGCGCAGACCCACGCTCACTGGGGCATCTATCTCGTACTCCAAGTCAGCCACAGGATAATGCCCCCAGTAATGAATCTCTCTGGCGTTTTCTGCCCGTCTCAACCCGAGAGACTCAGATGCAAGAAATGAGTCTCCTTTGAATCTACGTGATGTCAAGATCCAGCTCTCTTTGCCTACGCTGAAACCGAGAAACGGCATATTCAAAGGTCCTCGACGCGGAACATGTGAATTGAAGACGGTGCAATAGCCAAGGGTGCCATCCGTTTCCAGGTCAATGCAACCGGTATCGATGGCGCCCAAAGGCATCCCGCAAGCGGCAGGATAGGCAACGCGATGAATCACTCCTGTCACTGGCTTGGAAAAACCTTCTGCAGAAAATTCGACCCAGTTCAACTCAGGCAAGTCTGTCGGGAAGATTTTTTTGTTCATGGTCTTAACCAAGATTCGCCATTTCTTCTTCAGTTTACCTTCTTATTATGGTTTCCCATTCGCATCAATCTCGTCGACACCCAACAAACATGGACCATGTAGGCATTGCGATAGGCTTCAGAACGATCAACAACAATTTGTTCTCGTCTAAAGGAGCCTCGGCACTCCCAAAGGAGTATTCCTATGAAGGTTCATAACATTATCCCGACTTCTATCGTCCAGTGTGCGTGTGTGTTTTAGTTATATATGTTATAGTAGAGGGAGAATTGATATTAGCAAGAGAGAAAAAGGTTATTCAATCCCCAAACCCAAACTTAATTTAGTCATTTGACAGTTAAAATAACATATTATGAAACAGATAGCGAGTTACGGAGGAAATTGTTTGACGATAATTAAGAAAGATAGTATTTACCCCCTCAATTTTGGTGATTTGGTTATTTTTGATTACACAGCTGGTTTAGGTACAAGCTCTTCATTTGCCATCATAGTTGTTCCTCCAAGATGCGGTCACGCCAAAGCGAAATCAAGAAAATCAGATAAATACTATTACGTAAAATCAGGAATTGTAAATTTTATGATTAATGACGAGGAATTCATACTATTCTCCGGAGATCTTTTGTTAGTAGAAAAGAACAAATGGTTTTCTTATCAAAACAAATCAAGTTCATCGGCAGAGTTGATTCTAATACATACTCCGCGTTTCTCTCTTGAAGAAGAAGAATTTGAAAGAAGTTAATTACATTCACTTGAACTATATTGTTGTGTGTGGGTTTGGGGGGTTAAATTCTAACCTTTTTCTTCTTTCTTATCTACTTGGACATAGATAGAGACAGATAGAGAGAGATATCACACAAAAAACCATATTCTGTTCTCCACTCTTTATACTGTACAACACAAAAAAGAAGGGACGATGGAAAATCTAGCTAACTATATTTCTCTCTCAAACAGCAAGTAATGCATGATGAACTGTGACATTGGTCCTGCACTACCCGCCGTTGAATAGCTGTGAAGATGCCAGCCATTCTTTTCCCACTTTTCCAATTTGGTCATATTTTATATCCAACAATGGGTAGAATTGTCAATTGATGATTAACGAACATAGGCTTAAATGTCAAAAACTGATAAATAGAATTGACAAGATAATGAGGTGATTCAATTGGCAGTAGCAGCTTATACAGGATGGGTATTGGAGCGTACCAAAAAAGCACTCAAGGAAGCGGGAGCTACTTCTGAAGAGACTGCTAAAACACCCAAAGAACTCAAACTTGATGAAAGGTGGCTGAAAATGAGTGCCAATACAATCATACCTTCTGGTGTTGTTGCAACAAAGGACGGAAGATACTATTTAATTGGCAAAAGCGAAAAGCAACAATGACTTTTACATAAACTCTGGTTAGAATATAGTGTATTTTGTTTCTCTTCTTTTTTGCATACATACATGCCACTGCGTTGTGTTGTGTCGTGTTGTTGTGGGTGTAAGGGTAAGTAAGTAAAGAGGGGGGAGAATTAGTAGGAGTTAGTGTGTGTTGGTTAAATTTTAACTCTTTACTTCACCAACTCTGGCTCGTTCTCATACCCACATACAATGCTCTTTCTACGCGCAAAACATGTACCCATGAAAACTTATATCTTTCATGCAGCGATACTGCATTGCATGGCGTATTCTAGAGGGAAAGTGGCAGGTGCGCTCTTTTTTGTCGCAGCCGCACAGTTCGTTTTAGGTCTCATCATTGCAGAGGCGTTGTATCCGGGCTACAGCGTGTCTGAAAATTACATAAGCGATCTCGGAGTCGGTCCGTCATCCGTAGTTTTCAATTCGTCTGTTTTCCTTCTAGGATTCTTATCGCTCGTTGGAACATATCTTTTGAGAAAAGACTCCAGCTTCAGGATCGTGAACGTGCTGCTCCTTTTGATGGCGATGGGCGCGATGGGCGTCGGCGTCTTCACCAAAGATTTCAGGGCCGTTCACGGCGTAGTGTCCTTAACGGCTTTTTTCTTCGCCGGTCTGGCAGCCATGGCGTCATATAAAGTGTTGGAGAAGCCCTTATCGCTGATAAGCATGATGCTGGGGGGCACTGACGCTTGGGGCACTAGTTCTCTTCGCAGCTGGTCTCGTCACAAGCGGTTCACTAACAAGCGACGAAACATATGACAGCGATCTCTTCTTGGGTCTAGGTCCCGGCGGAATGGAACGCATGATCGTCTATCCCGCGCTCATGTGGCTCGCCGGATTCAGCGGACACCTCGTTACGCAGCAGAAAACATAAACAACCTACAGCATGCAAAGTTCTTACAACTATGACGTAATACGCGATGAACTAAATTTCTGTTTCTGCAGATACTAAACGTCTTTTATTTTCGGGCGATATTGAGTTCCGTTGGTCCCCAAGGCGTATTCAAGGTTCGTGAACGGACGGATTTGAACCCAACACGAAGCATGGAATCTGCAACGGCACCCTGATCAAATAAGAGGTCCTGACCCATCAAAGCCATAGCCAAGGAGCTCAGCAAAATAGGTTCAGGTTTTGTTCTTTCTCGGGTCAGCCCGCTGTTGAAAAATGAAGCGAACACGCCGCCTCTATTGAGGGAGTCATAGACTTTTTTCACAACCGAGTCAATGTCCTTTGCAGCTTCTAGACATGAACATGCCAGAACAAGGTCGTATCCCTCACCGATGGGGTCACGGTTGAAGTCTCCGCCAAGGACTTCCATCCTGTCCTCCATCCCATACTCTTTAATGAAGGTCTCGGCTATCTTGACCACGGGCGGCAGATCAAAGACAACGCCCTTCATGCTGGGATGGGCGGCTACAATGGCCATCCCAATGAGTCCTGGACCGCCGCCCAGATCCAGCATCTTCCGGAATGACGGAAATTCTGGTAATTTCGACACGATCTCCAGAGGTGTCTGAGCGTCGCCAGCCCGCTCGGCATTAGCATAGATGGCGAGGTACTGTTTTGACATCCCCTCTGAGAACTCAGTAACAGTTTCAGGCTTGGGCGGCGGGCCTCCCTTCACCAGCTCGGATAGGTTCCCAAGCGAGTAATCAGAATGCATCATTTGCAACATTGACCCCAAGTATGTCTGGCTGTCCTCCACCAAAAAAGCCTGCGCCACGGGCGAGTTCCTGTACATACCATTCTTTTTCTGCAAAAGATCCATCGCCGCCAAACCGTCAAGAAAAAACCTTGTATTTCTCGGATGGGTACCAATGGTCTTCGCCACGGCGTCGGCTGACTTGGGCTCGGACAGATGGTTGAACACCTTCATCTCGATGCCTGTCAAAAGCAGCTTCGACTGGATAGAGCCGATGAAAATCTTCATGAGGCGTTCGTAACTAACACTCACTTCGGGAAGTTTCATCATCACATTCTACCCCTCAATAACTAATACATCAAGGATTTAAATACAAACAGTGACAAAATAGGTTTTTACGAATCCTAATTCTTCCATATCGATTTTAACGGCATGCACGATCCCTTTTTGTGCCACAAACAAGGCACTGCTTCTTTTGATTATCATTATCAATGCAGAAAATATTTGATTATCAAATGAGTCAGAGTCCATCCTGCATCTGACGGACAGATATACAGGGGGTCACTCAGCTGGACCGCTCGTTTGTCAGTCACTGACAAAACAGAAAAATTTTTGTCAGACAAATCTACAAAGGCTTTTCAGGCTCAGCGCCCTGCTTCCAAAATGGGCATCACGGAGTCTAGCTGCCCTTGTGCTCGTGTTTTCTCGCCTGCTTCCTTATCTTCGGAAGGTATTTCTCTGGGTTCTTCTCGAATTCTTCTCGGCAGTGTTCGGAGCAGAAGTAGACGACCGTGCCTTCGGCCTCAACCTTGCCAGCGGCGCTGACAGGGTCAATCTGCATGCCGCAGACGGGGTCGGTGATCAATGTTCTTTCTTCGATGAAGCCCGATGCCTCAGGCTCATACTTCCGCAGCGTCTGGCTGTTAAAGGCAACTATGACGGTGCTGAGGGACATGATCACGGCGCCCACGGCAGGAGGCAAGACAAAGCCGAAGCCCGCTAAGATGCCTGCAGCCAAAGGTATGGTTATGAGGTTGTAGCCTGCTGCCCACCAGAGGTTCTGAAGCATCTTTGAATACGTCTTCTGCGAGATGTCTATGACCTTCGGCACATCCCTCAGGTCATTCCTGACAAGTATAATGTCAGCGCTCTCGACAGCCACATCGGTCCCAGCGCCTATCGCGATGCCCACGTCAGCTGTGACCAACGCGGGCGCATCGTTTATGCCGTCGCCGACCATCGCGACTTTGTAGCCTTCGTCCTTCAAGGCCCGTATCTTCTCAGCCTTCTTGTCAGGCAAAACCTGAGCAAAATACTCGTCCACGCCGAGTTCGTCTGCAACCCATTTGGCAACCTCATCAGCGTCCCCCGTGAGCATGTAAACCTTTATTCCCAGCCGCTTCAGCTCTTTGACGGCTTCGCGGGATTCGTCCCTTATGAGATCGGAGAGGGCGAAGGCGCCGCCTAGGCGCCCGTCAACCAAAGTGAACACAACGGTCTTGCCGCCTTCTTGAAGCCTCTTGATCCTTGCATCTTCAGTGCTGATGCCCATCTCATTCATGAGCGCGGGGCTTCCCACATAAACCTCTTTGCCGTTGACCTCTCCGTAGGCACCTCTGCCGGGCACCGCCTTGAACCCTGCGGCTTGCGGGATCTCTATGCCTTTTTTCTTGGCATGTTCCACGATTGCCTTAGCGATGATGTGTTCAGAGTTCAGCTCGACACTTGCGGTGAGCCTTAGCAGCTCTTCTTCAGGCATGAACGCGACAACGTCGCTGACGCCGAACATGCCCAGCGTCAACGTGCCCGTCTTGTCAAAAACAACGGCGTCCACACCTCTGACAGCTTCAAAAGCACTTCTGTCCCTGATGAGGATGCCGCTTTTCGCCGTGATCGACGTGGAAAGGGCAACGACCAACGGTATCGCGAGGCCTAGGGCATGGGGACAAGCAATCACCAGAACCGTGACTGTTCGTTCCAGCGCCGCGTCGGCACCGCCCAGAAAGAACCACGCCACGTACGTGATTATGCCCACGCCGAGGGCAACATAGAAGAGAAGCGCCGCCGCCCTGTTAGCCACGTCCTGCGTGCGCGACTTGCTTTCCTGAGCCTGCCTCACCAGCCTGATAACCTGCGCCAGATACGTCTCTTCGCCCGTTCTCTCTATCTTTGCCTTGAGGGCGCCTTCCCCGTTTATGGAGCCGCCTATGATCATGTCGCCCGTAGCCTTTGAAACAGGCTTCGACTCGCCGGTTAGAAGAGCCTCGTTGACAGAGGATTCGCCTTCCATGACGACGCCGTCGGAGGGTATCTTTTCGCCGGGGCGAACCAAAACGATATGTCCGGCTTTTAGCTCGGAAACCGGGACGTCGATGATCTCGCCGTTTTTGATGAGATGGGCTGATGTGGGCATGATCCTGACGAGTTCTTCAAGCGCTCTGGAAGCGCCCATGACGCTTTTTGCTTCAATCCAGTGCCCGAGAAGCATAACATCTATCAGCGTTGCGAGTTCCCAGAAGAAGTCTTTCCCGCCGACGATTTTCAGAACGGTTCCTGCTGAAAAGAAGAAAGCCACGGAAATAGCCATGCCGATCAGCGTCATCATGCCCGGCAGCCGGTCCTTGACTTCTTGGATCATGCCTTTTATGAAGGGCATGCCGCCGTAGACATAGACAAAGATGGATAGAAGCAGGAGGATCTGCTGTTGGAACGGTATCTCGAGGCTGAAGCCGAACCACATCTGGATCATTCCAGAAAGCAACAAGATGGGAACGGTCAGAAGCGTGGAGACTGCGAACTTCTTCTTGAACTCACCCATGTGATGAGAGTGATCGTGGTGAGCCATCTCGTTTCACCTAGGATTATAATGGCGTTATAGAAATATATAAATATTTCTTTTAAAGATATATCTTTAGGTGTAATAATAGTATGTCTGGAGAAACCACAGATGAGATAGTGTCAGACTTCTCCCGTTTCTACATACTCACGATTCTCTACGAGGGACCCTGCCACGGATACAACATCCTCAGCAGGTTCAGAAAACGACTGGGAAAGGACATAAGCCCAAGCCTAGTCTACCCATTCCTTCAAAGCCTCGAAGAGAAGGGCATAGTGAGATACGCCGTAGAAACCCGTGGCGCAAGGGAAAGAAAAGTCTACGAGCTTACGGACGAAGGAAAAGAGCTCTGCACGCATCTGTTCAAACGCTTCGCGTCGCTCGTCTCAACGGCCATCGAACCAACCCTAAACGTCTGCGCCAACTGCGGCTGCAAAGTCTATGAAGGCGGATACAGCGAGTCCATCAACGGCAAGGAAACCATGTTCTGTTGCAGTCACTGCGCTGCTGCCTACAAACAAGAGCTAGGTAAGATGTAAGTTTTTTCAGATTATGTCTACCAAAAGATCCGATTAGATGGCATTTCAGATGTTTCGTTAAAGAAAAAAGTAGGTTGATTGTCCCCGTAGCTGGGATCTCAAACTATTTCGTAGATTTTTTCTTTCGAAGATTGTTCCGTGACCTTGGCTGCTCCCATTTTTTCCAGTCTTTGTAATCTTGATGCTATTGTTCCTCTTGAGGCTTTACCTCTCATTTGTCTGACTGCTGCTGTTATTTGAGATATGTTGCTTGGTCCTCGAATGACAATTGTTCTCAGTATGCATCTCATGTAATCGTCCGAGGCAATTTCTTTTTTGTTAAGATGGTTTTGGATCTTCGTTATCCTTGAGGATAAAAAGGAGTAGTCGCGGTAGAGTTCCCCGCTCAGCCTTAGAAGCCCTAGTGCATTGACTAGTTCCCCGCTTCCCAAGATGGTGGATATTAGTTTCTCTAAGGTCTCCATTCTGTTAAGTAGCAAATCCATCTTTTTGTTTACTTCTTGGATAGAATCGTTTTCTGTCATTCTTGTTTCTCTGCCACGAGGAAGGTTTTCAGGCTATGCTACGTGGTGCATCATCATTTGTAGGACATTTGAGGCAAGCTTACTGGTACTCTGAAAGCTCCGAGGTACACTTCAGTCAATCTCCCAGCGAAGTTATCCGAGAGCCCATTCTTTTTCAGCTCGGCATAGAAAATGGAAACAGCAGAAGCTATTTGTTTTGCTGATTCTTCAGTGTAGGGTGTCAAAACGAAGCTCTTGAGCATCTGTGGGATTGCCTCAGTCATGATACATATCATTTCCTTTTTTTCTTTGGACGTCTCAATCACCTCGTAATTTCTAGTGGTTGCTCAGTATACATATCTCTTTTGACAAAAAGTGATCAGTAATTGCTCAAGCCTTTGCTCATCTATTTACTCTCCAAAACCAAGTGATGACCATATTCTGTTATCCATGTAAGTGGACAATTGACTTTACGAAACACGGTTATGGTCGGATTTGAGTGTTCACTGGAACCCTGTTTTCTCTATATATAGTGGTGGAGGTAGTAAATAAACAAACAGTAAACACACCTCAGTTCACTTAGAGAAGAGGGGCTTTCACCTGTCCATCTAGAAAAAAGAATCTAGCTAGCTTATTTACTTCTTGAACAAACTGACTAGATGTGATAGTTTTATGTGTAAGAAAAACATCGCCGATGAAATTGACAACATGCTTTTGATCTGGGTTCAGGAGAGTCTGAGAACTGTTCTGCGGAAGGAATCAAAAAAATTGCGGGCTGCTCATAATATTTGGAGTGCCTGTATTAATTGGGGTTATTTATTGTCCGAAAAATATTCCGAAGCACCGAGCTGTCGACTTGCGCTAGAAACACAGACAGACGCAGAAGCATCCACGTTTTGTGCGATAACTGGGTTCTACAAACACGCAAACTCCATCTTGCGAGGATGGGTTGAAACTACATTCCTAGGAGTATGGTTTGACTTTGACCCAAAGAGTTTTCAAATATGGCTTTGTCGAAAAGGGAACTTCCCATTTAAAGATAGGGGGTTCTTTAAAAAAGGATGGCTTGAAGAACTGCTCAACAAACCCCCTTTCCAAAAATTCGGAAGAGAGAATGACCTATGTTCTGAAGCATTAGAACTGTACAAAGAGCTAAGCAGGTCCATTCACGCGATGGGAAAAAGATATCATGAATCGAATCATAGAGAGGATACAGTCCCGAGGTATCAAGCAAAACATTTTGCGGAGTGGTATATCAACCTATCCAAGGTGTTTGATCTTACCAGTACCATTCTTGTTTTGAAGTACCCCGATCTTTTCAAGACTGAGAATGAAGAAACGACGTCAATCATCAGGCTGCTTCCTAGAAAGAGAATGACTCAATTAAGAAAATACGTTCCAATTGATGGTTAGAAATAAGCTAGCTTGGTTTGAATCCCGCTTCACTCTCTGATCATCCAGAGCGTCTGCTCTCCGCCTTGCGTCTCAAACCAGCTGGCTAAAGTTCTCACCGGTGAGACATTCTCAATTAGAGAGGGGGTCCGGCCAGTTAAGAAAATTTTACCTTTGCGTCCCTAAGAAGGAGGAGTCACTGTCTCTTGGCAGGAACCGTTTCAAGTTGACTGTGGACACGTCTGCAAGATGGGCAGAACGCTGAGCGCTCCACGCTCCGGTTATGCTGGTCGACGTGGTCCTTCACGGTCTTCGTGCTCCTTCCTAGCGACTGGCTGATCTTGTGCATACCGGCGCCTTCACAGTAGAGGGTTACGATCTTCGCGTGTTCCTCGTCTCCAACAGTCGTATGAGAGCCCCGGTACTCGCCGGTTTCAACCGGTTCGCCGTACTCGGCTTTGACGCCGACGGCCTTCAAGATGTTCTCCCGCTCCTTCTTATGCCAGGGGATCTCTTTGAATTCTCCTAGGCCTACGGCGCCTTCCTTGCTCAGGACTATGAAGTTTCCCGGTGGCATGTTACGGATCACGTATGGTTCGAAGAGGCTGTACAGCCAGGCTAGGTCGTTGCTGAGTCCCTGGAGGCCCTGAGATTTGAGGATCATGTAGTCTGTGATGCTGCGGATGTCTATATCAATCGCGTAATAACGCAGCGAATCCAGGCCCAGTGCAAGGCCCACGTGGCGTGCTTCCCGTATCAAGTAGACCATCTGCGACTTAGCAAACACCTGGTTGTCGCTGACCTTGAGTCGGCTGTAGTAGAAGTTGGCTGCTTCCCGCACGACACAGTACACCAGCCTCTTCCAAAACAGCCGCCGATACAGCTTATCCGTGATCTGCGCGGCATTCAAGAATTCGTCGTCGCTGTTCAAGTAGAGAGGCGAAGCCGAGATTATGACTCGGTATTTCTCGAAGTCGTCCAGGCTGAGGCCTGACGCTTTCTTGGTTGCACAGGGCGCCGTGACGTCGACTGATTCGCCGTGGAGCAAAAGGCATTCTTCGCTTTTCACCTGTGGGCTGCGGAGCCACGCGAGGCCTTCCCCGTCCCGTGAGCCGAACAGGTCTAGGACCGTGTGGCCTTTCTCCTGGTAGTAGCACGCGAGGGTCTCAAGGAGGCTGCTTTTCCCGCTGCCCCGTACGCCCTGAACAAACCAGGTGGAAGGCCGGTTAAAACTGACTTGGCTGCTACCCCGGACCCACTGAATCTTCAACACCGGCCTCCTCTTTAGTTTTGTCTGCAGGTTCTTTGTCAAAGGTTGAACCGAGAACCAGCTGGTACACCTGAGGGTCAACTTCCTCCGCTATTGCCGCTTGTACTTCGAGAAGCCTAGGTAGGGCCCACTGAGAAAACTCAGCTTTCAACGCGTAGAAACTGTTTCTAGTCAGGGCACCTGTTTTTTCGAAGAACCTATCATAAGGGTTCAACGCTTCAATTTTCCTCTCAGCGTCTTCCAATCTTTTTTCTTTCTTATCAAGAAGTTCGTTATACTCATCAATGTCGTTGTAGCAAGTCTTTCTCACCGGATAGTGGCGGCGCCCATAATCTGTATTAAAAGGGAAATATCTGATGCATAGAGCCTGCCATGGTTGAATGAACCGTTTCCAGTTTTCCTCTGTCTGAGGGAAGCTCCACGCAACCTTCACCGGCTCCTCACGATAAACCTCAGTGTTCAGGAAGCTTGAGGCTATTGTCTGCGCTGCTTCGACAAGGCCGAGGTCCAGCTTGTCTTTCTTCTTTGACAGGTATGCTGCCTCGCAAATCGCCGATATCTTTACAAGTGGGTCGCTGGTCCTGTTTGACTTCGCAAGCAACCCGGCTAGCAACTGCTCGTAGATGCCTTTTCGATGCCTTCTCAAACTAGACTGCGCAAACTTCTCAAGACCGCCGCTCATACTTCAAGCCTCCGCTTCTCTGTTTCTGGTTTGGGTTTGGGGGCAGCGCCGGACGGCTCTGGAAAGACGGCCGACCTCCCGTTGTTTCTCCGGCTTTCTGGTAAATAATGCCTATGGTCATGGGTTGTGGAGGGCTGCTTTCCCCTTTTCAGGTTAGATAAAGTGTCCTTGCTATCTTTCGAGATGTAACACCAAAAGTTATTTTAGGCAGGTTTTCGCCCTGCATTAAGGCCTCGTTTCTTTCTCTTTTAGAATGATAGTGAGCCACATACGTGTATGGCTCGAATCGTTTCCCTTGAGAGTTCAAGACGTATCTCTTCTGCAAGCTGCCCCTCTTGCCGCACACGGGGCACTTCTCAATTTTCACCATCTTTATCTAACTCCTTACGTGCACTGGGCTCTCCAGAGGCTTCGCGCCTCTTAACCCGACAGCAGAACCACAGGTTCTGTTCATCCGGCTTCCACCCCGTCTTCTCGCCGTCGTAGCCATCTCTCATTCCTTACGCCTTCCTCCTGCCCACGGCGTCGGCGTTCGTGAAGGACCAATACTTGTAGCCGTCCCGCTGCAGGAAGCCGCTGTGCCTGTTCAACTCGGCTTTGAGATTGTCATAGTCGACGTGGGTCTTCTGTTTGGCGCCTTCAGCCATCTCATAAGGACCCTTCGAGGATTCCCTGGGCTCCCAGGAAATGGCTGCCGGGTTCCAAGGCTTCTCTATGTCCGCTTGTTGAGCAGCCTCATTCAGGACTGTGTCTATGTCTTCCCGGAGTTTCTCGGCTGATTGAAGCCAGTCGCGGAGGCCGGCGAGGACCACTAAGATCTTCTCGTGTTCGTTGCTCACCTTGCCGTCACCTCCTCAGTCCTCTCTAGGACAAGAGTATCCTCGGCATAGATCCAGGCGAAGACATTGCCAACCTGAACATAGCCAGCCTCCCTTAATACGTCAATCAAGGCCTTTCGGAGGGATGTTGGCACATCATTGCTGAACCATAAGCGGACCTTCAAGGCTTCTTCCTCCTCAAATGCAAGCGAGGACAGTCTTCAAGGCAGAACCCGAGCTCCTGGATCGTGCGGCATTTGAACGGCTTATAGCCCCTCTTGGCCATATACTCCACAAAGTAGCGGGTTCTGGCCTCGTTGAAGTCAGCTTGAGAACTGAATAGAGGAACAATCTGGTCGACTGTGTAGCCGTGATTCAGGTATTCCGCTGCAATGGCGAGCCTCATCTGGTGGCCTTCCCCGTGCTCCAAGGGAACGGTCAAGACGTGTTGGATGCAGGGACGGATGCCTCTGGCAGCGTATTTCTTGGCGTTTACCTGCAGCTTTTTCGTGTGAGTTTCCTTAAGCCGTTGCCTTTCCACAACAGCCTTTATCACGTGTTCTAAGATCTCGGTGTCTAGGCCGCTTCGCCGGTATTCTTCAAGATCGAGTTCTTCAGGTGTAAGTGGCTGGCCGTCCAGGCCTACAGGCTGACAGAGAAGGCCGCTCTTCTCGTGGATGCTGTACGGGATCCGTGCCAGCCTCTTCAGGTCTCCGATCACAGCAGGATCTAAAGTCTCAAACTCTAACCCTTTCAAAAGCCGCTTCTGCAGCTCTTCTAGGATAGCCTTCACAAACTCGGTTCTGTGCAAGGGAAACTGAACTGTACGACGCAAGAAGGTATATAGGTGATAGCCTTTTCTGCCGCTGAAGACGAGAAGAGGCTTCACATGATAGAATCGGACCAAAGCCTCAGCGAAGGATTTAGCCTCTATCCACGCTTTAGAGGGGTCCTGCTCACAGTCAAAGTCCCAGAACAGCTTCTCGAGGCCAAAAGGCTGGTCTCGAGATGTGAAAGGCTGCACACTCATGTAGCAGGGAAGGCGGTTTCGACGGCAGTTGTCCACGTGCCGTTCAAGGTCTGCCGAGTTGTCTGTGAACCAGCGTTCTGGGCAGCCTAGTTCTCGGCCTGCGTGAATGCCGAACCACGACTCCCAGAAACGAGGGAACACTCCGGAACCGAGCGGCTCGTATTGGTTGAGGAAGGCAGTGGCTTCAGTCAAGGCTCGTGCCTCCGCCGGTAATTCTTGCAGGACTGGGCGTAAGTGGCGGCTGGCTGTATCAGCTCGGCGTGTTCCTCGGGACATTTGGAGGGAAGACGGTGGAACTCGCAGGATCCACAGGTCGGCGAGAACAGCGCCTTATCCCTCTGTTCCAGCTGCGACGTTTCGCGAACAAGAAGATCCGACACAATCGGCTCAGAAGCCTTAGAATCAGGGGCTCCCTCTTGGCTGTATCCATTTATCCCTTTTATCCGTTTATCCGCATTTTGAGACCTGCCTATTTTCTCTTGAGAGGCCTTTTTTGTCCCATCCTCTAGAGTGATGGGGGTCTCTAAATTGGGATAAATGGATAAATCGGATAAACGGATAAAACCAATTAAGGGCAGGTCCTTTGGAATGTGGATGTCCTCGAAATATTGAACCATAAAGGAACCGTCTTTCTGTCCAATCTGGAACCCAAAATAGTTGCGTAGTTTCTCGTTCAAGCTGTCCAGGTTCCGCCTTTTTCGGAGTCTGCTTATACACCTGGAAAAGTACTTGTACGTTTCGTCATCTTGGGGCTCGTAAGGTATGTTATCAAGATGCACTGTCACAGAGTCCGGTTTTGAATCTCGATACTTTAGAACGGCGCTGACAATTTCCTTCATATAGTCGCTAAGTCGCTCAAAATAGTTGTGAACACAATCTACTTTGAGAGTGCTCCACATTTCACAGAGGCGACCTATACTCTCCGTGTTTATCGCAACATAGTCTTCCAGTCTTTCCTCGGCCTCTTCCAAGATCTCGTCGATCGAGGTCTCGTCAAGCGCAACCTTGTCCAAGAGAAGGGCAAGTGCCGCATGAAAGGCGGCCCCTCTGACGCGGTGTTCCCCTTCGACATGGGCCTCGAAGAACCCGCGTATCTTGTCGTCTTCCAGATTCTTTATGGCCTTCAAAACGGTTTCGCGATACTTTGGTATGGGGCTGTGTAACCAGTCGATTATTCGTTGTTCACGAATCAAACTCTTTAGTTTCGGCTTGGCATATTCTTCAACCGCTCGGAAAAAGGTTAACTCGGTCCTCCACGCTTCTTCCTCTGAAACACTCATTTTCGCGGCGCCTTTGATTGATGCGAGATCAGTTCGGAAGATTACTATCCCGAACCTTCTACCCATCGCCGTGTTCACGGTTAGGTGGTCAAGGAGGGCACTAAAGCCTTCAGCTGCCTTCGCGTCCTTGGCTATAGGATTTGCCAAATACGTGAACGTGCTGTGTGAGCTGACGGGGAATCGGACCCCGCCGGCATCAATCAGCGCTGATCCCGTTTCAAGTATGTTGAAGAGGTAGCGGCCCAAAGCATAGGCTGTTTGGCTTTCAAGCTGGTCGAAGGCAATGGGCAATTCGCTGCCGTTTACGGTCCCTGGATAGATCTCTTCAGGGGACCGTGCGAAGCCTAACAGCGCTTTAGGTGTCGCCTTATCCACAAGGATCCCTGCCGCGTTGTAGAAACTGGATTTCCCTGTTCCGGCGTTTGTACATTCGATCGAATGCGAGGCGTATTTCATTGTTAGAGGCTTCACAAGTTTCGCGGTGTGCGACTTCACGAGCACGGGGTCCTTTCCCGGTTTCCAGCAAGCCAGCTTTTCAACGTAATCACGCCAGTTCGTTTTCGTCAGTATCGCCTCAGGGTCCCGCAGCCTTGGAACCGGCTCGTAAAGAACGGGGACCTGACTTAGCATTTCGAGAATTGTGCCGTCTTCACTTGGCAGGACGCCCCACTCATCCTTGAGAATCCGCTGGATCTCACCGAGCTTCTTATCTGGCGTTTCCGCTACCATTTTGGAGAGGTCTTCTCCTTCAATGAGGTGAAGCGTAGCCTCAGGCCTGCTCGGAGTCACATAGCCGTCACGATCCAACAGAAAAATGCTTGGTGCGTTTGGCTGAGTTCTCGTCCTGTAAAGCTTCCATTCGATAGGGACTGCTTCAAGTTCACCGTTAACCACGTGAGGGGGAGATGCCTTCACATAGAATGGAGCGACCGAGAAAAACTGAATGACTCGCCGCAGTGCCCGGGCGTCTTTGGCGCCTGAAAATACTGTACCGCTGCATTTTGAACATTTCTCTGCTCCCTCCAGAATTTCTGCTCCGCAGGCTGCACAG
Source organism: uncultured Candidatus Bathyarchaeia archaeon (assembly GCA_964513245.1). Lineage (GTDB taxonomy): Archaea > Thermoproteota > Bathyarchaeia > Bathyarchaeales > DTEX01 > CAZELO01. The sequence continues at coordinate 49,281 of CAZELO010000014.1, forward strand.
ATCACCTTGGCACGTCCTCCTTATCTTGGGGTTCGTGACTCAAAAAAGCGTCCTCCCAACCATTCTTTGGTAGAATCGAGAGATACTGGTGAAAATTCTGGTTCGCGTCGTTCATTTTTAGTGGTGAAGAGGAGACTATGAAGTATCCCTTCTCGATCAGCAAAATTAGTTGGCGAATATCGCTTCTGTCACCGGATATTTTTAAAACCAGGATTTGTCGTGGCATTCTTTCTTTCCCCCTCGAGGAGATCGGAGATCCGAATGGCTCGTTCCAAGATAGGCTTCAGGGCTTCCTTCCGAACAACTGTTCTGCAGGCACCCTTAATGGGGCAGTTTTCACACCTAGTCCCAGAGGCGCCGTAGTCGCCAAGGCAGCTCGGGACCTCATCCATTGTGGGGAGTCTCCTTCTCTTTCGCTTTCGTGCTCAAAATGGACATAGACTCTAAAAGCCGGAGGATTGCATAACGATAGAAGTTAGCCTTTGAGAGTCCTAGGCTTACCCGTGTTCTGTCGACTGTTTCATAGAGGTCGTTTGGCAGCCAGAATGTCTCTCGGTGTCCCTTTTCATTTTCCAATTCTGCATTCCTTCAACGTTCTAAAGTGATTATTAAGATGTGAAGAAAGGGTTAAATACTTTTTTGTTGTAAAGTTACTTTAGAACTTCATAAGTAGTGAATAATGATGGTTGAAAGAGGAGTGGGAGAACATCAGATAAAGAGGGCCCAACAAGCCGAAAGCGTACTTCTAAAGAATATCCCGCAGCAGAGCTGGATCCGATACAAAGACATTGTTGAAAAGACCAAGTTGAGTACCGCTACAGTTTCAAAATACCTGAAGACCCTTGAGAAAAGCGGATACATAGAAAAGAAAGTCGACATAAAAAGCGGAGAATACCCTTACCCGGCCATTTACAAGAAAACGGTTAGTGGCACGGAAGAAGAGTTCAAGATGAAACTAGCAAGAATCATAACCCGCCTAGATTTGAAAGCAACCATAAAAATACCTGAGAGGGCACTTTCACCCTTCTCACCCAAAAAAATAATTGAAGGAGAATCCTATTCGCCATTAAGTGAATCAAAAGTGGCGCGGGAATGCCGCGAATTTCTGGAACGAAAGGTCTTGGCTTCTCTTAAGAGGAAGCGTCCGGGCAAAAGTGAGAAATTTCTCATAAAGGTGTCCAAGATGGTTGCTGATCTTTTCCTCATACTTGTTCAGGAAAGCATAGGAGTGGGTGTTCTAACAGCCTTGAAGATCAGTAAGGTAGGGACCTCTGAATATGAGTATGGTTTATTATCGTCAAAGGCAAAGATTGATGTCTATGCGAAAATTTGGCAAAATCTTTTTGACGCTTTTCTTCTACTGCTCAAGGATTCAATAAAACAGTACGATTCTTTGGATGGATTCCTTTCAGAGATGACGAAGAATGACGAAATAATTATTTTTGTTGGAGGGTTGTTCCCCTCGTTAGCGGATAAAATGATTGGAGTTATTGAGACTGCAGGGACGGGGTAGGTTTCCGTTAGCAGTCAATGATTTGGCAAGGCCGGTCTTCAGGAGCCCATGGCGGCATCTTCGAGGAACTTGACAGGTTTCCCGGTGAAGTTGAGGCCTCTTAAATCCAGCCACAGATTGATATCTTGATTCGTCTGGACCCAATGGAGGGGAAATAACAGTCTGCCAATAGATACGCCTTCTTTTTTTGGGTCTCCAGTGTGATTCATTTTATCTCGATTAGGTTCATTGCTTCTGTGAAGTATTTGAGGACGTTTTTTCCTTTTTCAGTGACTTCGTACGTGGTGCTGCGTCCTTTCCTGTGGCTGGCCACCAAGCCCTGATCTCGCAGAGACTTGAGAACCTTCATAAGAGGCTTCCAAGACAGATTCGTCTTGTACATAATCCTCGTAGGCTTCTCAGTACCCTTCCTCACGACCCTCAGTACTTCCAAGTAGATCTCAAGCCTACCCCGTTTAGAGCTCATACTGCCTCCCCAAAAGAACACGCGAAAAACATTAAAGCCTAGTGAACAACAAGTTCAAACCTTACGTCGGTATTCACAAAAATCTTCAGAGGGCCTCTTGCGGTATTCGTTCATATGTTTTGAGGGTTTGAGATATAGGTTGCTGAATAATAAACGATTTATCCGATAAGAATAATCCTGATCCTGGAGAGGTTGGATCACAAATCCCTAAAACCTTGAGTCAGCCTTAACTCGTCCGTTAGCACACCTTAGTTGTTGCCTCAGGGTCCAACCTCTTTACACTGTTTCTCTATTCATAAGTCGCAAAACTGTAAAATCTTTACTGAGCGCTGCTTCACAAATCTTTTTGGTTTTCAACCAGAGATCCCTTTTTGGGGAAAGAAAGTGCTCTGCCCACTTATATCCGAATGTACGGAATACAAGAGAAAGAGGGTTTACAGATCTGTTCAGAAATTCAGATGCAGACACAAAGAATATTGGTCTAAATGTAAGATCTTCTTAGCTTGGCGCTCAATTAGCGCGATCAGAATTGAGTCTTCAGTTTCGGTTCAAGGGTCTAGGCCCTTTTGATTCTAAGAGTTTGGGCTGCGTTCTCTTCTCTAACTTCTAGGTAAAGTTCGTCTTCTCCCTTCCAGCCTAAAGTCTCAACTATGTCCTTGGGAATGGTTACTACAAGGCTGTTTCCCTGCTTGCGTAGCTTCACGAAGTCTTTGGTTCGGGGCATATTCACCAATATTCATCATTTCCTTTTTATATCATTCGTTAATACTTGTATTCACCAAAATATTTAAATATTATGGACGACACTCGTAATTACAGGTGAATATATAAAAAGAGGTGGAGTCCAAAAATGGGAGAAACAACAGAAATCGAGTTACCTGAGGAACTCATCCAGCCGATTCAGCAGTTCCTCAAGGACCATCCGGAAGCTGGCTATAAAAGCCTAGATGAATTCGTCAGCGATAGTCTGGAAAAGCAGCTGAAGAAACTCGTGGCAGAAGACCGAACGAAGAAAAACGCGTAGAGACAAAGGCGGAGCAGTTAAGAAGAATGGAGAAAAGAAAGAGGGTCTTCATTGATTCAAAGATCTATGATTCAATCGAATCCATGGCTGAGGGCGCCGGTATTCCTTTTCAAGACCTGGTTGATGAAATCCTCGATAAAGCAATGAAGCTAACGATGGTCGCTGTCGTCGATCTGAAATAGAAGGTGATAAATGAATGGTGAAGGTTGAGATAGACCTGCCAAAAGAACAGTACAACTTCATCAACAAGATCCTAGAGCAGAATCCTTGGCTGGGCAACCTAGACGACTTCATCAGAACGGGAATCAGAGAATATCAAGAACACCTGATGGAGAGTATGGCTTTAGGCAGAATGAAGAAAGCAGTAGAACATGACATTGAGGCTACACTAAAGAGGCATCCCTATATTTTAGCAGTTGTCTCACCAGTGAGACAATGATCCTACGGTATGACTTCTCAGGATCACGGAACAAGGCAGAGATGCAACACGCCACGAAGTCAGCCAGTTCGGGCGAGACCTCCAACAAGGCAAGATTATAGAAGGCTTCCGGTACAACAGGACAAACTTCTACCGAGTAGTCCTCAAACGCCTGGTTGACCTTGGATTTATAGGCCTGCAGAACAGATTTGAGAAGGGACGCTTAATCCAAAAATACGGCCCAATCAGTCAACCAATTCCTTCAAGGGCTCCTGGCGGAGGAAACTTCTGGAACCTGGCATGGCAACTATGCGAAAAATGGAATCAGGAGTGGGTGTTACAATAATCGAACTGAGATATCTGGCCAGCATTTGCAAGGATATCCTTTTTATATCCTACCTTAACAATTGTTATTAGGTCTGTCAAGTTGCCCCGAGAAGTATTAAAAGCGGTGGATCTTTTCTGTGGGTGTGGTGGCGCTTCTCTCGGCCTCAAGCAAGCCGGTTGTAGAATAGCCGCTGCCGTAGATAATGATCCAATTGCCTGTAAGACTTTTGCAGAGAACGTAGGGGTAGAACCGTTCTGCCGGGACTTGAGAACTTTTGATGGTCATCAGATACTGGAAATGAGCGGAAAAAGAAAAGACGATATCGACTTAGTAGTTGGGTGCCCTCCTTGCCAAGGGTTCAGCAGCTTAAGAAGAACTAGATATCCGAATGGCGATGATCCTAGGAAGGACCTCATCTCTGTCTTTCTTGAAAGAGTCAAGGAAATTCAACCGAGGGGAGTCATTTTTGAAAACGTTCCCGGCATTATTAGAGGCGAGGGACTTGGCTATTTCCAGTCTTATCTCGCGCAGATGAGGCAGATGGGTTACGAGACGAGCTGGAAGCTCGTCAACGCAGCCGATTATGGAGTTCCACAGTTCAGGAGAAGAGTTGTCGCTCTCTCCGTAAGAGACGCGGTTGGGCTGCCTCCTTTCCCGCCTAGAACCCATTCAAACCCTGAGAAAGCCAGTGGAGATTTACTACCATGGAAAACTGTCAGAGATGCAATCGGAAATCTGCCTCCGCTGGAGGCTGGAGAATCCCATTCTTCAATTCCGAACTACGTAGCACGTAACCACTCACTGAGAGTATTGGAGATTATCAAGAATATCCCAAAGAACGGCGGTAGTAGGAGAAGCCTCCCTTCAGAACTGTGGCTCCCTTGTCACATGAAATTGAGAAAGACCAAAGGACGAGGAGCCGAAAGCGTTTACGGACGAATGTCTTGGGAAAATCCATCTCCAACTATTACGTGTAGGTGCACGACTCCAAGCAGTGGGCGATTCATTCATCCAGAACAGGATAGAGCCATTACTCTCCGTGAGGCTGCACGTCTTCAATCCTTCACGGACGACTCGAAGTTTCCGAGCGTATTTGTGTGGTCCGAACGATTGATCGGAAATGCAGTACCACCTATACTGATGCCTCCACTAGTGACAAGTTACAAAGAAACTCCCTTAATCTAGGCGAGTACCCACGATGGACAAAGACAAAGCTATATCAAAGATTCTTCTTGAATGGCACAAGACGAACAGAAGAAGATTTCCTTGGAGAGAAGAGAGAAATCCTTACGTGGTTCTTGTAGCTGAGTTCTTTCTTCAACGCACGCCTGCTGATCGCGTTGCCGAGATGCTTCGAGATTTCTTAAAGGAGTATCCTTCACTTGTGGAATTGGCACATGCCGATATTCCTTACCTAAAAACGACTTACGGGCACTTGGGTTTGGTAAAGAGAATGGAATGGCTCGTTCAATCTGCAGAGGAGATCTGTCAGAAGCATGACGGAAGAATACCCGACAATCTTGAGGAACTGACCGCGCTTCCGGGAATAGGAGGGTATACTGCGGCTGCAATCTTGAGTTTCGGTTTTGGGAGAAACGTTCCGATAATCGACTCTAATGTTGTCCGTGTTCTCACTCGACTGTATGGCTTGCAGAAAGCACCACGAACTGGCAATGAAGCAATAAGGAATGCCACTCTAAGGCTCCTTGCATACAATTGCCCCGCGAGTTTCAATGAAGCCATATTGGACTTTGCTGCCATATTATGTAAGAAACGCCCTTTGTGTGAAGAGTGCCCGATATCTACTTACTGCGACTATCATCGGAATGTCTCTTGAATCCAACAATTAGTTTAGCTGCAACTATCTTGCGTCTTTCTCAAGAGCATCGATGAAATCTTGGTGTGCGTCTCCAGCCCTCGTCAAGAAGACATCCCAGCTAATGTTCTCTAGTCGTCCTCCTTGAACTAGACTTGTGAAAGCTCGTTCGTTTGCTCCGCTCAGTCCTATTTCATCACAGACCAAAGTTGCATGACATTCGTCACCAAATTCTTTTCTGTAATCCTCATTTTCTACCAAGAATGTGTCCAATGCTTCTATGTATCCGTTTAGCCTCTCATTCTCCGCATTTGTAAATCTGTGCCATCTCTTTTTGATTTCAACGATTTCTAACCTTTTTCCCGGATTTAGAAGCACAAAATCAGCTTTCTTGGCGTCATCCTGCAAAGTCGATGTTTTGATTTGCTTTCCATACTTGTGTTCATACCATCTTTCAAATCGTTCGCGAACTGATTTGAAGGTTTCAGTGCGACCAAATACCGTCCATTGTGGATTGATCAACCATGGAGCTTGCTCTATAATGCTCTGCAGGATTCTCTCCTCCACTGCTATTTCTCTGTCAATTTCCTTTTTCAAACGATCTATGGCCGTCAGCCTCTGAAGAGCTACTCGTCCGAGTACCGTGAGTTCTCCTATCTTAGCTTTAGCGAAAAGCTCCGCTATTGTCCCGAGACTGATAGACTCTATCGACCCCATTTTTGCCATGGTGTCGATCCATTCAAATTGAGGAGCACAGGAAACAATAACATCTGCCATTTCACCTAGTTTCTCTGGATCATCCAATTCATCGGGGCCAACCCTTCCGCCTATGAGTTTACCTAGGACCATGGCCCGTTCGACTAGCGTTTGTTCGCCCCGCAGTTTTGCATAGGCTCTGTTTTTAAAGTCTGTCTTCTCCAAGAATTGATACCAAGCTTTTTCTTGGACCGGTGTTCGGCTTATTCGACCGAGATCCCTCAGCCGTTGGCGCCCCCATTCTTGGAATGCCTGCCCGCGCTTAGTATTCCACAAGATATCCTGGCGATCAGTGCGGTTCATGTCCTCTCCACTATCCGGATCTATCCATTCGGCGTGGATTTCTCCTACAAGATATGATCTAATAGTGTTTTCGCCTGTAAATCCACTTCTGATACCGAAGTCCCTGGTCACCGTTGCAAGTTTCCCTCGTGTGTAGATTCTCACGCCCGCCATCTCTTCGTCTCGATAGGGATTCTTACTGAATGCTACCCACCCTGACACGGGTAAGGTCTCTTCTACTTCCTCAGTGCGGTTTCCTTCTTGATCTTCTACGTATACAATTACAGCGCGTTCGTCAACCGCCACCTTAGTCCCGTCCATTATCTCGACCTCAAAAGAACCAAGTTTGAAAGGCTTGACCGATCCTGTCGTATCATTTATCCAAATTTGAAAATCAGGAAGCCCTATGCTGAATCTTCTGGCAAGTTGTCTATGGAAGGTCACTGCATTGGGCGTTCGTCTTCTATTGAAATTCCTGAGCGTTATCTTTGTACCGGTTTCTTCTGCATATTCACCATCAGATTCACCTGGAGTCGGGTGATATTCTGTTTCAGTCTCGAAACCAATCATATCACTGTATCTAATGATGAAATTGGTAATTTCGTAACCTCGGTCGGTACGTTCCCCTCCTGCGGACCATACCTCGATCTCATTACAGATACCAAAAGGTGACAGTTTTCCTATTCCTTTACGACCCATCACTGGACGTCGTTTGACACGAGAGAAAGGACCTTGTCGGGGGTCTTTCCTCCTTTCCTTACCTACCACCAAATACAGTTCATTTGCCTCTTCTGCATTGAAACCATGACCATCATCCTCAATTACTATCTCATACCCGCGATCTACAAGTTCGCCTTCGCTAATAGCCGCCAACCATTTGTTAAGTGGAATACTTATAGTGATTTTTTCTGCATCGGCGTCATATGAATTAGCTATTATCTCGGCGATAGCGGCTGGTACTTTATCGTACAATTTGATTCCTAATTGATCAACAGTCTTGCGAGAGATTTTTAAAGCATATTTCTCTGAATTACTCACATTCATCCTCCCACCTGCAAGATCTCGACGACCACCAATATATAATTTCTTGAAGAATCTCAGTGCCTCAGGGAATTAGATTTCCGCACCGCTTTTCTATCCTGCTTCGGCTCCGTCAATTCCCGACCTGTGTTTTTCATGATGCTGCAGAATTTGTCTCGACTTATAATATTTGATGCTATGCTGATTCTATAATAGGGCATTTGAGGAACATCAGCGTTAGCCCATTTTGAAGGCTGTCTTTGGTTCCATTGTTTTCTTTGGCGCCGTTTCAGCGGACTCTGAAAGTTCCCGACCCATCTTGGCCATCATGTTGCGAAACTCATCACTCTGGACTAAGCCGAGTTCCGCAGCCTTGAGAATATCCGCAACAAGAACTTCTGGCTTTTCAGGTATGCCCCAATCAAGCCAGACAGTGGCTTTTTGCGGGTCATAGATTGCCTGTTTTTGCTAGCATTTTGGCTGCCAGGCCTTTCCAGCCCATTCTGCTGTAGTGTATTGCTGTGCCTACGTTTAGCCAGCCGAAGAAGTCCATCAGGTCGTGGACATCGAAGCCGTATTCATAGGCGAGTTGTGAGGCTCTTTGGGCGCGGAACCAGTGAGGGTATATTCTCGGGTCTGTGCGGGTGATTACTTGGTAGGCTCGGATTCGGGTTATGTCGAATAGTCGACCTGCTCTTCCCTGCATGTAGGAGAACAGTTCCGGTATGAGTGGTTCTGTTAGGTTGATTGGGAAGCATCTTTGTGTGGTTTGTTTTTCTGTTATCCATTTCTTGCGTCCTGTTGCCGGGTCGACTGTTTCGCCGATTTTCTTGTATCTCTTCAGGACAGGCATTGTGACGATTAGCATGGGTTCTTGGATCTGGAAGAAAAAAATAAAAACAGTAATGATCTAAATGCGTGTAGGGCGTAAAGACTATTAATCATCATAAAGCATGAATCAGGGGTGATGGAAACGATAGGTATTGAAAGTGATTTGAAGATGCAGAGGGAAGAGTTTGAGAAGCAGGCGTTGGTTCAGCAATTCCTAGGCCTTTTGAAGGATTGGTCTAGGACCTATTGTCGTCTAGTCAGAGCTTTGGCAGATGAATTCGGCGAGGAAGAGGTTTTGGACATAGTAGAGAAGGTTTGGTGGGACATGGCGTACGAGGTCGGAAAAGGTTGGAGAGAGAAATTCGACGAGAACCCTCAAGAGGCAATGAAGGAGAAGGCTCATAGCTGGCATGACAGTCCGTTGTGGGCGCGAATCTGCTGTTGTGATGTTCCTGTATTAGAGGGTAACCGCTGGGAGCTGGTCGCTGTCAAATGCTATCGGGAAGTGTTCCTAGAAATGAATGAACCGAAAATAGGCATAAGTTGGTGTATGACCGATTTCGCCGCGGTTTGCGGTTGGTCCCCCAAAGTAGTTATGCGCCAACCCAAGAATATGCTGAGAGGAGATAACGTCTGCCACCAGATTAGGTTTATCACTGACGATTCTGGCCTCCAATGGGATTATTCTAGGGAGACATCGGAGAAGGTAGGCTGGCGAAGCATCAAAAAGCTCGAGGAGGCCTAAAGATGCCCATCCAGCCAGGAACTTTCAAGAGACTTCCTCCCAAGGAAGAGATACTCGCAGCCATAGAAGAGGAAAAAAGATACAACTTAGAGGTCATGTCGTTCATCTGGTACATAAAACCGGTCGCTGAGAAATTTGGAGACAAGGCTTACGAGGTTGCAGCAAAATCCCTTTCTGGAAGCGGACTTAAAGTAACCGCTTCACAGCTCAAAAAGATAGCGAAGGATTTAGATACAAAAGAAGGAAAAAACCGGTACGCAGAGATATGGCAGAACCACCTGAGGCGTGTCACCGGCTAAAAAGGTAGAAGAGAAATCAGGCCTTAAGGTCTTCGCCACATTCTTGTTCAAGGCTTCTGCGACTCATAGTTCTTTCTGTGATTTCTGGTTTGCTATTACATTTGTAGACCTGTCCAGTTTTTGACTTCTGTTTGTGTGAAGAATTCTTTGACTGTTTCCTTCCATTCTTGGTTTGCTATAGCGCCCTACCCGTAAAGCTTAACATTAGGTACGTAATGTTAAATTCGCCTGTTTTGGGCTTCTTTCAAGCCTATTTCTAGGCTATTCTCAACAACATGCATGTATAGGGGTATAGGCACCCCCTTAACACTTAACCGTCATAGGTCAGACTAAGAATAACTTCTAGGCCAAATGGACCTAAAATTGTATAAGTTTATATAATAGTTCAGCATATATATCTAATAGCAGGGTGACAAGAAAATGGTCGAAATCCTACATGAACCACAATTGGATACGATTCTCATGGTAGAGAAGGTCATAAAAGAGGCAGAAGATAACCCGTCAAGAATGGGTCTCTGGAGAAGTCTACCCCGCAAGATCCAATACCAGACCTTCCAGAGGATTCTGGAATATCTAGAAGCCTCAAACAAGATAGTCTTTAATGGAAGAAGCATAGTCTGGACCGCTACGGACAACCCGAAGTTGAAGAGGCTTCTCGAAACAAGCGTGAAAGTGCGTTAGCTAGTTCTGTAGCCAAACCTACGATCATAAGACTTGTGGTCCGGGAAGACCTCAAGCACAACCACATTCATCCCTTCTCTGTCTCCAACTAGAGTGTAGCAGAGTCTCCGCGCCTTGTCAAGATGCAGCCTGTAGAGGTTGTTTACGCCATGCCTGTCAATGTAGTATTTGGGGATCTGCTGTTTCTTTATCTTAACTCCGGCTAGCATATCACTCTTCAGGACGTCTAGGCCTTTATCGATCGCTCTCCTGAATTCATCTTCTTCTCTGAGGCCTGAGTATAACTCATAGACTTCTGGATCAAGAAGAACGGCAACAGGAGCACGACGCTTAGACACCAGTGATCACTCGCACTCAGTCTGCAAATCTGCCTTAAATGACTTTGGAGGGAACTATTCGATCAATTTTTCTAGGTCCTTTCTGAGCGCCGAGACCTCTTCTCTTATCGCTTCCTGCTTCTTCCTGGTCTCTATGGCCTCAATCTCCATCCTTGACACTCGCGCTTTCAGCTCCAGGTTTTCCGCCGTCAGACCGTTCACGATCCCTTGGAGGTTGTCTCTTTCCTCTTTCAGTTCCTTTCGGAGCTCGCCTACTTCGCCGGCTTCAGTGAACACTAAGAGCACGTGTTCGCCTTGCTTGTAGAACTTGGCTAGCTGCTCGAAACTGTAGCGCCTATAAACCTCTGTCAAGTAGCCCTCGTGGCCCATCAATGCCTCAGCGACGTCCACAGGGATCACCGTGGCCATCTGGCTTCTGAAAAACTTTCGCAGGACGTGAGGGTGTATCTCGCTGAACCCCGTTCTTGGATCCCGTTTTCCGTTGCCGCTTTTCTGCAGTGCCAGCCGCCACATAACCCTGGCATTCGTGCTTGTGAAGGGAAACAGCCTCTCGTCTTCTCTGTCTCTGTCGTAGCGCGTTCTCGCAGTTGCAGTTTTCAAATAGTCCTCCCGGATTTTAAGCCATTCCTCAACTGCCTCTTTGGCTTCTCTGGATATGAATGTGATTCTCGAGTTGCCTGTCTTAGTGTATTCCCCGCGTATCGAGACCTTTGCCGGGTCCATGCTGTACTCCAGGTCTGAGAGCTGGAGCTGCATCGCCTCTTCAATCCTCATTCCTGAACTGGTCAGCATCAAGAACAACGCTTTCCCTTGAACCGGCAAGTGCGTCATAATCTTGCGCAGCTCCACGTTAGAGGGAACCTTGTCAAGTGTGAGAGCCCTTGAGCCTTTTATTCTTCCCCTCAGCCGCCTCCAGAAAACTTGAGGAATCTCGACGTCGTTCTCAATTAGGAAGACTCTGACTGCGGAAAGGTAGAGCTTCACAGTCTTAGGCGCCCGCTCCTTCAAGGATACTAGAAAGGCTTGAATGTCTTCCTCTCGGCTTCGCTCTTCTCCTAGATATTTTGCGGCCAGGTCCTCTAGAGAGCCGTCCGTTCCGTAGACGGTTTCAAAGAACTTTCTGTACACTAACCGGTAGCTGTTTACTGTGTTGGTGCTTTGGTACTGGTTCAAGAATTCTAGGGGACTAGATTTTTCTCCCATAATGTCCAAGTCTCCCGTAGGTAAACAAACAAAAATAGGACTAGGTTATATTTAAAGTTAACCGTTCACCTATCCGTGTTATTGAAAATCTAAAAAGAACTAATAAAAAAGGAGGCATACCATCTACGTTTCAATGCGCAAAAATATTTTTTGAGCCAAGAACACTGACTTTTTCAGTTAGCCACGCTCGGCGCCTCTCAGAACTTATCCGCCCGGTGAACCGTGGAATGGGACGCTTTTCCACATGACGTCGAACCATTCTTCTTCGGTGATGGTTTCTCCGCGCACCAGTATTTCTAGGACCTGTTTCAGCAGTTCGTGGTGTCGTTTCTCGTCTGCCAGAATGCCGTTCAGCAGAAGCCGGACTTTGTCGTTCTCGATATCTGGGACCACTTCGCCGATCTTCTTGATCAGCTCCAGTTCCAGCTGGATATGCCTCTCCACGAGCGCCCTCTGCTTGTCGAGGTTCTTCTCTGTCATGGCTGTGGGCACGCCTGTCAACAGCTTGATGGCTGAAGCGTAAAGCTCAGCGTGCTTCACAGAGTCAAGCGAGATGCCCTTAAGAACCCCCCTTACGGCTTGGTTCTGCACGGCGGCCAAACCTTCATTGAGCGAGTTCACAATCTCGTTCTCCACGGTTATCTGTTTCTTGAGAAAAGCCAGCAAATCATCATTCGAAACCAAAACTTTGCCTCTTCCTCCGCTTTGTTGCCGTTTCCAGCCAAGAATAGTTAGCCCTCTGCGCCTAATATCTATTCCCGTTTGGGCGTGGTGTATATTCTGTCTTGGAAAGGTTTATATTTTATATGAAGAATAAATCATGTGAAATCTGTTGGAGACCAGACGTCTTTGAAGATGGGGCTATGCAAATCGTGCTATTACTTCTTCGCGGCACTTGCTAACCCAACCCGCCTAGCCATTCTGGAGCAGTTGAGGGACGGCCCGAAGAACGTGACTCAGATCTCGAAGAACCTGAACCAGGACCAAAGTATGATATCGCACAACCTGTGTCCCATGGTCCAATGCGGCTTTGTCTCGGTCGAGAGACAATGGAAGGAACGTATCTACTCGGTCAACAAAGAGACGGTGGAAGCCATCTTCCAGACACTGGACAACCACACAGAAAACTACTGCAAAAACCTTGAAACATGCCCCTTCCGCGAAAGCCAAGGTGGGCAATGATCAGTCCTTGTCGCTTCCGCAAACCCTTTTGCTCGCACTTTTGTTTGAACCTTTTCTGCGGCTCGTGCGTGGCTTGGGCTTTCTCCTGTGCGTTATGTAGACTGAGCCGCCCGAGTCCAAGTGCTTGGTAACTGCGGAGAAGTCAGGTTCGCTAACTTCGTCCACGTGGACGCTTTGCGCCTCGTCGTTGTTGAGGAAGAATATGATGAACCTGTGCCCCAAGTCGCTCGTCTCCATCTCGGTTTGTCTGAGGCTGGTCTTCGCCATTCTTCGAGACCCCCTTGGAACAATTGAATATTACTTCATATGAAAATAGTCTCAAGCGACTAATAAGACTTTCGGCACAAACAGACACAATAAGGCACGGAATCCGGCTGGCGCTCGTTCACCACGATCAACTCCGACGGCGACCTGAAGGAAGCTACCCGCATCAGAATTCACAGCCTAACGAAACCGAGAGCTATCATCAAGTGTATTGAGGCTTCAGAGGGGCAGGTCACGGGCATGGGGTAGTCCGTCTCTGGCGCCCATCTTTGTGAGGCACCGTGAAGCAACGAAGTTACCGATGAGCCCGCATTCTTTGAGCGTTCTGTTCCTCAGCAGCCCATAGAGGAAGCCTGCGCAGAAAGCATCGCCCGCGCCCGTTGAATCAACAACTTCGACCTTGTATGGCTCTATCAGATGGCTTTCTGTGCCGTCCGTAACGTAGCAGCCTCTATCGCCCAGCTTGACCGCAACTATCCGTACGCCTTCACGCAATAAAGCCTCGGCACCCTCTTCATAGCCCTTTCCAGTCAGGAGCCCCAGCTCATTCTCGTTTGGAAGCACGGCGAAGCACCGCTTTATCAGGGGCTTCAGGGCTGCCATGCCTTTTCGGGCGTAGATTGCGCCGGGGTCAAGCGTCACCCTCACGTTGGGACAAGCCTCTGCGGTCTTCTTCTGGGCTTCGAAGGGTTTGTCGTCCGCGAACGATGTTAGATGCAGAAGCCTCGCGGTAGCCACGTATTCAGGGCTGATTTCGCCGATTTCTATGGTGTTGTTTACGCCCGGGTCGAGATACAGGGCTCTTTCGCCCCGTTGGTCCACGAATCCTGTGACTGTGCCGCTTCTGCCTGTTTTTGCCCGTATTATGCCGTTTGTGTCCGCGCCTTCTGCCTCGAAGGTTGCGATGTGCATTCTGCCTTCTCGGTCTTCGGCGACTTTTCCTATGTAGCCTGTTTTGACGCCGAGCCTTGCTAAGCCGACGGCTGTGTTTGCAGCTGATCCGCCCGGTGCCTCCTTGAAGTCTAGGATTACGCTTTCTTCGTCCGCTTTGGCTATGCGGTTCACCTTGTAGAGCCTGTCGATGTTTAGGGCGCCGAAACAGACGACATCAAACTTCATGGGATCAGCTCCCGTAGCCAGATCTTGTGTTTGCCCAGCTGACCGCCGTAGTTGCCCGCGGAAATCCCGACAACCCCGTCAACCTTCGCTGCTGCTTCTATCCCGGCTTTCATGGCGTTCTTCACGGCTTCTAGGGATAAACCGTGTATCACTATCTCTGGAATGAATCTGACGCCGCTGGGCACCTTGGACTCTTCTCCCAGCCTCTTTTTCAGCGATGGACAGTAGGGATGGTTTGTTGTCCCGCCGATCCATGGAAACTTCGTTTCAACCTTTGAACCCGCCGAACAAACGTCAAAAGGCGTGATCACGCCTTCTATTCGGTTTATGGCTTTCATGGCTTTCTTGCCGGCTTCCGTTACGGCTTGTTTGGTTCGGCATAGGTACCAGATGTTGCCGCCTGTGACGCCCCGCCCGTAGCCCAAGAAGCGCTCGATGAGGAAGTCTGGGACCATTATGGGGACGATTATCATCTCCCGTCCGTGCCGTTTCTCAACCCATTCGTAGCCGTCGCCGCAGTGCCCGATCCGTTCCATGGCGTCAACCTTGCCGACTGGTTCAGCGCAGGCATCAAAGACCGCCGTGAAGGGTTTGACCAAAATATCTTGGCGTATTCGATAAGAGAATTCTTTGTAGAACTTCTCGATGATGTCAGCCAGAGGCTTCCGCTCGTCCAGTCCACACCAGAACTGCAGGATTGCGCCTAGGCGACCGTCAGGTGTGTCTTGCCGTTTCACCCATTTTTCGATGCCGCCTTCAACCCTGCCGATGACCACTGAAGGCGTGGCGGTGGCGTCTTCAGCTGCCCTTCTCAATGTGCCTTTGTCGTCGGCGGTGACAAGAATTCGGAAGTACAAACCGTCGAATGCCTCGGCGTAAGTGTCTTCAACCTCTACGTGCACGCCTATCACCCAACCATGTGTATGCCATAGTTTTGGTGCCGTAGCAGATAAATAGCTAACCCTTGCGCTGAGAAGCCCTTTTGGTGAGATGGATCGTAAGTTCAGAAGCCTTATCTTCGCTTAGCCTAAGAACAGGGAACATGATGCATCTCAAAATGCTTCTAAAAGTCGAGAACCTGATAGGGCTGGCTGCAGGCTTCCTAGTCGGACAAGTCGCCATGCTGGGACCCGCAGGCTTGCTGACGGGACTGCACTTCCTCGGTCTAGTTTGCCTCTGAAAAATTTTGAATCTAACCGTAGGCTTGACAACGCAATAAAGCAAAGTAGATCATAAATCCGAACCTAGTGATGGAAAGAGATATATGAAGAAACGACATTAGACTCCCCTGCGAGGGATACCTAAAATGAGGGATTTAGAAACAGAACGCTAAGAAGCCTTCTCTAGATAAGTCGGCTCCCCCTTTAAGACCCCCTGAGAACAAAAAGAATTTTGAAAACAAAGACGAGAAGCAGCTGACAGCCTTAGCCATGCCCGCAGATCATCGGATTTTCGGTCAGCAGTTGGATCTGTTCTCCACAAACGAAGAAATCGGTTCAGGGCTAATTCTCTGGCATCCAAAAGGCGCAATGGTACGCAGGATAATCAGGGATTTCTGGGAAGAGGAACATCTGAAAAGGGGATACCAACTTGTTTGTACTCCGCACATTGCTCGAGGAGAACTCTGGAGGACATCGGGGCATATCGAATACTATGCTGAAAACATGTACATCTTCGAGAAAGAAGGCGAACCCTACGTTGTTAAACCCATGAACTGTCCGTTCCACATACAGATCTACAAATCTAGATTAAGAAGCTTCAGAGAGCTCCCAATCAGATATGCTGAGTGGGGAACCGTCTACCGCTACGAACGTTCAGGAACTTTAACTGGTCTGTTTAGGGTAAGAGGGTACACTTGTGATGACGCTCATATCTTTTGTACTGATGAACAACTTGACGAAGAAATATCGAAGATTCTTGATCTCACGGAACACGTTCTAAAGAGATTCGGATTCACCGAATACAAGGTAGAGCTTTCAACCAGAGATCTGGAAAAACCTGAGAAGTACATGGGTTCCGATGAAGAATGGGACTCGTCGCAGAGCACCTTGGCTAAGGTTCTTGAGCGAAAGAAGATCCCGTATACAGAAATGCCGGGTGAAGCAGCTTTTTATGGACCGAAAATCGACGTGAAGATCGTGGATGCTTCGGGGAGGCAGTGGCAATGCTCCACTATCCAGCTTGACTTTAACCTTCCAAGTCGGTTCAACTTAACCTACGTAGGCTCAGACGGTGTAGAACACAGACCTCTAATGGTTCATAGGGCATTACTTGGGGCAGTCGGACGTTTCTTCGGCATTTTGATCGAGCATTACAGGGGAAGCCTTCCCGTGTGGTTAGCGCCAGTTCAAGTGAGAGTCCTAGCAATCAGCGATGATTATGCCAAATACGCTAGAGAGGTTCACGAGAAACTATCTATTCTTGGCATAAGGTCAGAACTGGATGAGAGTCCTTCCACTGTTAGCTATAAGATAAGAGAAGCAGAAACCCAGAAGACTCCATACATGGTCGTATGTGGGAAGCGAGAAGCAGAATCCAAAACAATATCTGTCAGAAGGCATGGACGCAAAGAAGTGGGGCAGGTCGCTCTGGAAGAACTTGTTAGGTCAATACAAGAAGAGAATGAACAATGACTATCTGCTGACCAAAGGATCTCAGTAGTCTTTAAAGCCAAAGGCTTGGAATGCTTTCAATACACTCCTAGTGAAGGCGGGGTCGGTTTGGCTCTGGATCTTGCCTTTGTTGTCTTCGTTGGACCAGCCTCCGTCTTTGTTTCGCAGGGTCATCATCCGCTTGAAGACTTCTTGGACTAGCGGGTGGTCTTTGCTGATCTCTGCTGACCTGAGTGAACCGAGGCACCACAGCAAACCGGGCGGATTGTTCCAACATTTTTCGCGAAGGTAGGCTCTCGTGGCTTTGATTGCTTCTTGGACCTCTTCGGAGTCCTCCGGTAGCCCTGTTCTCCTGAGGATTTCTATGATGTTCCAGATGAGGTATTTCTTTTTGAAGGATCCGTCGGCGTTTCGCCAGTAACGTAGCAGGTGGGCTATTGCTTTTTTGGTTTCTTCTCTGTTGCCGTAGCCGGCTTGAAGCAGATATGCTGTGAGTTGCGGCATGTCAGGCGTAGGCTTTCCCGGTCGAACCCACGGCACGAGGTCCGGGACTGTTGCCAGTTCTTCGGGCTCCACGAAGGCTCCTTCCTCCGACTGGGTGGACAGCACCCATTCGCAGGCTTTCTGCAGAGATTCTTTCGCTTCGCTTCTCGGATCCCTAATCAGTTTCCCCATCAAAGAGCACGTATTGTTCAGGCAGCTGGGATTCCCCTTCTTCCCCCTACAGGGAAAGCCGCCGTCAAGGTTTTGCAGCTCCACAATCCCTGACATTCTGACCAGCTCCAACGCTTAAAGATCATCGCTGTTATGCCTTAAGTATCTATCCATCTGCTCAGCAGGCTTTCCAGTAGGCTTTCACCATTTGTCAGTGACTGACAAAACAGAAAAAATTTTGTCAGACAAATCTACAAGGGTCTCGCGTCCAAGTTTATATGATGCAAGCAGAAGAGTATAGGCTGAAGGTGTGTGGCAATATGGTGAAGGCAAAGAAGACGTGGACCGAGAAGCTGACTGACAGCAAGGACCTGCCACAGGTTAAAGAAATCACGGGCAAGATGAGCAAGAAGTGGGGCACAGGCACCGTCGTCATCCCCGCACCGCTGGAAGTGGACGCCCTGATGAAGCAGGTGCCACGAGGCCGGCTCGTCACGATCAACGAGTTGAGAGAAGCCCTCGCAAAGAAGCATAACGCCACAATCGGCTGCCCCATGACAACCGGCATCTTCGCATGGGTTGCCGCCAACGCCGCAGAAGAAGCGAGGCAGAAGGGCGCCAAAGAGATCACGCCATACTGGCGCACGTTGAAGGGCGGCGGCGTGATAAACGAGAAGTACCCCGGCGGAGTCGAAGGCCAAAAGAAGCTTCTGGAGGAAGAAGGGCACAGGGTAATCCAGAAGGGCAAGAAATGCGTCGTCGCTGACTACGAGAAGTCGCTCGCAAAACTTTGATGAAGTCACAGCCTGCATCTGATGAGCAGATGAACCGATGGAGCCGCCTGCTGTCTTCTATTAGCGAAACAGGAACAACGGGAAAGGCTGCCGAGACCATGTCCGCCCGCCTCAGATGCAGCCTCAAAGTGAACGGAGAAAATGGGCAGACCGACCCGAACACGCCGACAAAGCCGAGCGGTTCACGTTAGAAAATAAAAGCAAATAAACAAGAAGAAAAAAGTAGTAACGGAACACACCCTGGGCCCGTGGCCTAGCCAGGATAGGGCATCGGCCTCCTAAGCCGGGGGTTGCGGGTTCGAATCCCGCCGGGCCCGCCATAAAGATTAAGCGAGTCCCTTACATACTGGGATACTAATCGATATTTTTGATGTGTAATGAATGAATCTAGGCAGACGAAGCGGGGAAAAATGCTTCTAGATGAGGACGTGCACAGATGGTATGACAATCTTTTCCGTGGCAGTCCGATTACGGCAGAAGTCAACTTAAGGCGCCTGAGCCTTTTTTGTGAGATACACGGTCTGACTGCTAATACACTGGTTGAAATGGCGAAGAACGATAAGAAGAAAGTGGAAGACTTACTGTTTGATTTTGTTACGAGGATGGAACGAGAGGGAAAGGAAAGCTGAATTGACTCGTTTCGCAAATGAATCCAATTTCCTCTTGAAACGAACAGTTGATCCGGGCTTTTATCGTTTTGTTAAGAAGAAAGAAAAGATGAAGGAAGAATGGTTCTGGGCTCAAGTCAGAGAACTTGGATACCTTATTTTACTTGATATACTTAATCCTGAGAATGCTACTCCTACAAAAGCAGCAAGGAAGCCCAAGGAAATCTCAAATGGCGCCAAAAATTTTTCCGACAAGTGGGTTACAGAGAGACATCTTAACCAGCGCAAGGCTCGCCCTAGAGAACATTCTCATGAGGCTTCAGACCATATCGCTAGAAAGGCTAGCTGGTCCGGCTGGAAGCAACACTACGAGTGCGCTCCGTGGATGGCAGGTCCATAGGAATATTCGTTTATGGCAAATGCACTAGACGTACGGACTATTGCAG
>CAZELO010000015.1:0-60962 GCA_964513245.1 uncultured Candidatus Bathyarchaeia archaeon
GATGAAGATCATGATCACGGGTTACCCCTCACTTGAGAACGCTGTCAAATCTCTAAACTCTAGAGCAGACGCATACATCATGAAGCCCATTGATCCCGAACGACTTCTCAAGGTCATAGAAGAAAAGCTGAAGGAACAAGAAGAAGCCGAACAGATGAGCAAAGAAAAAGTAACAGAATGGATAGAATCCCGCATCCAAGTGAAGAAAAAACGCGTGCGCGCTCTAGCCGAAGAACTACAAGACATGTACGAAAAAAAGCAGAAAAACGGCGCGCAATAACTTTCGGAGCCCCCAAAGGTCCGTGAGAAAAAGTAACTCGGCGAATCGCGTACCCCGAAAGCCAACATTCCGAGTTGGAAAGTTCTGTTACTGGATAGTGTTTTGTGGCTTCCCTGAAACGAAGGCGGCAATGTTTTGCACTGTGGTTTCGAGGATTCGTTCCAAGGCTTCTTGGCTGTAGAAGGCTATGTGTGGCGTGAAGACCACGTTCTCCCGGCTCAGCAAAATGTGCCCCTTCACCAGATTGCTCAGGACCTCTATCTTTTCCCGGTCATAGAGCAGCTGCTTCTCCTCTTTTATCAGCTCCTCGCCTTCCAGCACGTCAAGCCCCGCGCCTGACAGAACCTTTTGGTCAAGGGCCTCGATCAGTGCCTCGGTGTCCACAACCGCGCCCCTTGAGGTGTTTATGAGTATGGCGCCTTTTTTGATGAGTTTGACTGTGTCCCTGTTTATGAGGTGATGCGTGAACCTGTTGTACGGTACGTGCAGCGTGATCACATCTGACTTGGCAAGAAGAACCTCGAGCGGCACATACTCGAACCCTAGGACCTCAGCCAAAAGCTTGTTCTGTTTAACATCGTAGGCAAGGACGTGCATGCCGAAACCCTTCGCAATTCTGATGACGTATAGGCCTATGCGTCCCGCCCCGATGACGCCTAAGGTTTTTCCGTACAGGTCGAAGCCCTTCAGCCCCTCCATCGAGAATTCGTACCCGCGCCTCTTCACGCATGCCTTGTAAAGGTTTCTTGAGATGGACAGGATGAGGGCAAAGGTGTGTTCGGCAACCGTGTTCTCGCCGTAAGCCGGCACGTTGCTGACAACTATGTTTTGTTCCTTGCATTTCTTCAGGTCAATGTGGTCGAAGCCCGTGGACCTTGTGGCTATGAGCCTGAGGTTTGGAAGATTCTGTATGATCTGCTCGTCCACCTTCGAATAGATGAAGACAGAAACCACGTCAGCATCCTTAGCCTTCTGCACGTTCTCCACGCTCAATGGTCCGTCATGAAATTCGAGCTGGTGTTCCTTCAGGCTCTTCCTCAAGTATCTTTTTTCCCAAGCTGCAATCTCAAAAAAAGCTATCTTCATAAGGCTTCCTTCCTTCGTCTGATAAGCATTATTCTCTTGTTTCAAGTTAAACCTTTCGAGGCAACGGCGCAAAGTTCGACGGAAAGAGCTCTACGCCATATGCAATGTACGCCAGAGGTTAACTAAACTAAAGCATAAACGTCAGCTGGTCTAGGTCCAGTGCGAATTGGCGCTTTGAGGGTGCGAATTAGAAGGAATTCGGCTTATGCAGGAGTTTCCTCTGCCTTCCTGAACCTATTGTAGTCCACTATTTCCTTGAGCGGCTTCTTCCATCTGCTTCTGGGCTGTTCCGCTGGATACCCGAAACTGACCAATGCGATGACCTTCCAGTCGTCTGGGATGGCGAGCAAGTTCTTCACCTCTTCTTCTATAAAGTCTCCTATCCAGCAGGAGCCTATTCCCAGAGCCCATGCGGCGATGACCATGTTCTGCAACGCGATGGTTGTGTCTACGGTTGACCAGCGCTGACCATAGGAGTCGCCAACGTACCCGCAGCCCACCACCGCGAAGGCGGAGTCCTTGACAAAGGTGTTCCACCTGCCATGGGACAGTTTTTCCTTGATCTCGTAATCCGTGAGCACGATGAAACGCCATGGTTGCTTGTTGCTTGCGGATGGCGCTTGTCTTCCTGCCTCAAGTATCTTGCGCATAACCTTTTCAGGAACTTTTTTCGCCTCGTATGTTCTGATGCTTCTGCGGCCCAATATAACGTCAACGAGAGACACCTGTGCCACCTCACCTATCTCTGAAGAACAGCCTGTTATAAGCCTTCACAGCGTGTTTTGCCGCTTCCTCTCTTTTCCCCTGGTGCCGAGTGTATCACAACTACATACGGGAACATGAATGATTAAACGAGAAGGATCCCGCCGAAGCATGTGGAATTACAGTTGAAGAACAAATGGCTCGCCATAATCCCGAACACAAGTATTAGCAAAGAAAATCTTAAAAAGATATTTGATGATGTATTACGAGAAGGGATTTCATGACAAAAAAGAAAAGAGTTGGGATTATTTGCTTGAAAATGCACTCGAAGAAGTTTCTAGAGCTCTCCCCCGAGGAAGTTGCTGAAAACATCAAGAGATTTGGAGAATTTCATAAAAGATGGAAAGAAAAGATAGAAGGCCTTCGTTTCTATCACGCAATCGGGTTAGAGGAATTTGACTCTCTCACCATATGGGAAGTCAAAGACGTAGGAGATTGGATATCTTACAATGAGGAGTACATGAGGGAATTCGGCGAAGACTGGGAAAATCGCAAGACCTACATAGGGATAACTGATGGGTACTGGGAAGAAGTAATGAAAGACTCCAGTTTCTTCAAGAGACTTGCAGAAGCCGTCTATGGAAGCAAAGAGTGACATCTTTCACCCAACATCGCCAGAACCATCAAAAATCCTTGTCATCAACCGATTTTTGACATCTCAATAAGAAAGGTGCTATAAACCGAAGACTTGACAGAACCGAGAAACACTATATTTATGAGCCTCTGCGCTGGTCAATCCGCGATCAGAAGCGGCTTTGCTGAGTGTTGGTTGTCTTTGGAAACGGTGATAAAGCCTTAAAAAGAGGCTGGGAAGAGTTTATTTGAAGTTTGAGAGAGGGAGGCGCGTTGTTTCCCAAGATAATCGATGCGAACACCGTTTTCGGCTCCTACCCGAAGAGGCGGGTCGATGCATCTCTGAACGGTCTTCTGAAGATAATGGCTGAAAACAACGTGGACAAAGCCCTGACGGTCTCGCTGAGGGGCGCGTTCTACAGCTACGGGGAAGGCAACGAAGAAACCCTCAAAGCCTGCGAGGCCCACAAGAATCTCGTGCCCGTAGCCACAATAGACCCCAGAAGGTTCACAGGCGACATCGGCGAACTTGAAGAACTTGTAAAGCGGGGATTCAAAGCCGTCAGGCTCTTCCCGGAGATGCAGGGCTACCCGCTGGAGTATGCTCCGCTGATCAGGATTCTTGACGGTATGGAGGGTCTGGGAATCCCCCTGTTAACTGCAAATCAGGGGTTTGGGTATGTGACGGCTTTGTCAAAGATGACTCGTGGGAAAGGTTATCCCGTCATAGTCATGGGCTGTTCGTACGGTTGTCTGAGCGAGTTCATAGTTCTTGGCCGAGAAAACAGGCATCTGCATCTTGAGACCCATCAGTTGAACACGCCGGATGCATTTGAGCTTTTGACGAGTAAGGTGGGAGCTGATAGGCTGATATTTGGTTCGGGGGCTCCGCTGAGGTACTTCAAGGCTTCTTACATGATGGTTGAGACCTCTGGGATCTCCGAGGAGGACAAGAGCCTGATACTTGGAGGGAACATATCCCGGCTTCTTGGAGGTGACGCCTAGTTTGCCGATCATAGATGTGCATGCCCACTGCGGGGAATGGACCCTTCCCATATACAGCGTGAGGCCTGAAGACATCGAGGCGATCATGGCAAAATACGATATTGAAGTAGCCATCTTGTCTTCGGGCAAGGCTATCATCTACGACATGGTTGAGGGCAACAGCGAGGTAAGCGAGGTCGTCAAGTCTCACAAAGGGTTCTACGGCTATGTGTATGTCAACGCGAACTATCCTGAGCTCTCCAAAAGAGAAGTGGAACGATACCTCGGTGAAGCCATATTCAAAGGCGTCGGTGAAGTCCACCCCGACTATTCAGGCGTCTTAGCCAGTTCGGAGAGCTTCATCTCAATCGTTGAAGAGACGATCAGCTACGGCAAGCCGTTCCTGATCCACGCGTTCGGCGAAAGCCAAGTTAAGGCGGTTGCAGACCTCGCAGAGAAGTTTCCGCAGCTCCTTTTCATCATCGGTCACATGGGCGGCACAGACGGTTCAACGGGGTCAAGCTGGAAATCTGCCGTAACGTTCGCTCGAGAGATGTCGAACGTGTATCTGGAGGTCTCTGGAACGATTGTTGAACGGGGCAGAATCGAGGAGGCTGTTACGAGAGCCGGCGCAGAAAAGGTCATGTTCGGAAGCGACCTGACACTGATAAATCCAGCAGGCGCCATAGGCATGGTTCTGGATGCTGATATCGCCGCGGGCGACAGGGACAAGATATTCTACTCGAACGCCAAAAAGATCTTCAAACTCTAATCTAACAAAGCTTGCCTTGGCCTTGATCTAAAACACGATGATTCTCGGTCGAAGATGACGAAAAAGCAGATCTGAATTTCCGTTGTCGGTTTTTCGTGCGGCTAGACTACGAACGGCAGGACGCTTTCCTTTACGAGCCCGCACTTTGAGCATCTGTCGTATATCTTGCCGTTTGCCGAGGAGTACCCCAGCTTGTCCCATTTGTGCTTGCAGTCGGGCTTTTTCTTCATGAACCCCAAGATACAACTGATAAATATATTATCTTTATGAAGGATAATTATAGAAAGAAAAACAACATCCGCGCAACCAATCTCTCTGTTAAAAGATTTGTGTTTTTGTTCCTCAGAAAAACATTGTTCTCTACACTTTACCGAGAAAGGTCTGAACTCTGGAAACGCCTGTCAAAAGTCAAGTCTTCTAAGAAGCCATTCTAGATCCATGAGATTAGGGCGAATCCTACTAGTGCCAATATTACTGCGATTATTGCGAAGATTATTATTGCTAGTAATGAGATTCCCAGTGCCTTTAGGTAGCCGCAATCGAAGAAATGCTTGACAATTGCAAGCCAAATTATGAGCTGAATGATTGAAGCTAAGAAGCCCGTGAAGAAGGCGCCGAAAAAGGCTCCAACCACTGTTCCAATGAGTACTATGAGGACGGCGTCTGAAAACTTGGCCTTCTCTTTGCCGACAACTGCTCTACCAGCCAGCCAAAGAAAAGGCGAAGCTATGATAACATTCACGATTATATGCAATGCCAGAGCATCAAGATTGATTGCCAAGCACATCCCACCTCTTTGATGATTCTATTAGCTCATCGCAATCTATTATTGGTTACTATCCAAGGCTACTAAGACAAGGACAACAGTTGCCCCGCGATGCAGTCATAACATCCAACCCGCACCGCTTTAAGGAATAGAAAGCCGTATTCTGTGCATCCAAGCATCCAGCTTTTCGCGAGCAGAAAAAACAATGCATAGACATCTAACACGCTCCAGAGCTCCAAGTAATCTTCTGCATATAGCTTTATCTATTTGGCTTGTTTCTTGTTGTTACGGGAGTATGTTCATGAAGACGCTTAAGGAACAGGTCGAAAAGTGCATCGAGGAAGTGAGACCGCAACTGCAGGCTGACGGCGGAGACATAGAACTCTTAGGAGTAGAGGACGGCGTCGCCAAAGTGAGGATGAAAGGAGCTTGCGCTCACTGCCCGATGTCAGCCATAACCCTTCAATGGGGAGTAATCAACTGCATAAAGAAACGGGTGCCGGAAATAAAAGAAGTCAAAGTAGTCCAGTGACACCAAGTTACCCCTTTTCTAAGCGAAACAACCAGAAGAAGGAATCCCTGTTCTTCGGATTCGTTCAAGCTAACGAGACCCCTTTGACAAAAGACATACTGGTTAGGAAATGTCTCCGAACAGATAGATCCACTGCCACAGTTAATTTCTATCTATTAATTATGTGGTAGGATTTATGCTCTTTTGTCATCTCTTCGTCTCAATAGCGTGAGACACTTTGCATGCGCCGTTTTTGAGCGAGACCTTCCGAACACCGTAAAGCTTAAATAGTTTACATGTAAACTATTACATCGCCGGTCGGGGGAGGCAGCTTAGGTTGATCTTAACCCGCAGAGAGCTTCAGATCTGGGGGATGAGCCGAAACGGGCTCTCGCAAGCTGAAATCGGTAGGAAGCTCAGAATTACAAGGCAGTCCATCTGCAACGCGATGCGTAAGGTCAACAACAAACTTTCTGTGGCTCTGAAAGAAGCAGCGGAATCCGGAAAAATAGAGATCTACCATATTGACTCGGCGAAGGGAATCTTGTTAGGATATAGCCCCGAAGCCAAAAACAAGGTGATCATGACCTTCAGCGCCAAACACGGGATACAAACGTGGCACCACTATAATGGCCAGTGTGAAGGATGCAATCTCTACAAAACATGCAAAGAGATCATCATGGACGACGCCAAAGAATTGGGAATAGACCTCAGCGATAGAGAGAAAACATATCCACCTGCAAAGATCGCTCAAATCGTGTTTTCAAGAGTTATGCCGGGGGTAGAGCCGTGATAAGGAGCACGCCTATCTTTCCGAGACAAACTGAAGGTTGGTGTATAAGACGCAGCTTAGAGGAACAAGGCAGAACCAAACGACCTCCGCCTTCTCTGAGTTTTCAGGGTTTTGGCGCGGTCGTCGTTGGTTTTCTCTTAATACTTCTAACTCTGTTCGCGAATATGCCCATTTCGATTCAGAGTCGTTCATACTTGTTTGGGACATTGGAACAGAACAGATACGATGTCATTGTCACCGTATATTTCAATCAGAGCTTTCAGATAGAACGGGTTGTCGCAAATTTCACACAAACATCTGATTCTGATTCCGCACCAGACCAAACCGCAACCTTGGTTGCCAACTACACTAGGATACCTCACATAGACTATTCTCCACTAACGAATGTCTCTAATCAAGGTATTTACGTCGAGGAAATTTCTTCCCCACTAACGCTTGGACCTTATCAACGTATCAGCATCACGTTTTCAATGCCTAACTTACACACATTTGTTCAAGGAATAGGAGCCGTAATTCTTATCTCTTCAGGATACATCGAGGCAACCTATCATGGAGTGCCGGCTGGAACAGCTTTCTTCTCTATCAGCATACATCAAAGCGGTGATGGTTCATTCCCTCGACAAGCGAGTGCCTGGGAAGGCTACTTGTCCATCGGTCAAGTGCCATCAGAAACTTGGAGCGCGATCAATACGCTTACTGTTTTGTTCGCACCGATCCTCGTCTTGATGCCGATCACTTGGTATATTGTCGCTTCCAAAGCGAAGACAGGAAGTTTCTGGCGCATACTCCCAAGCCTTGTCATGGTCCCTTTCGTAATGATGTTCCTGCTCTCCATCGCGGAGCTTCAAACGGGAATCTTTGCCTCATGGTTGGACTCGGGCAGATACTTCCTTTATTCACTCCTGATTTTCTGTCCATCTCTTGGGCTATTGTTATACCGAAAAATCACAGACTCATTATTGTTGAAACACAAGCGTTAACCAGCAGAAAACACTACGCTTTAACCACATGCCTGAGAAATTCATTTCGGTTCTTCTGTTGATCGCTCTCGTTTCTGAGGCTTTGGATAAAGGTTTATGTTTTCGGCAACGGCTTCTATCCTGTGCCTTAAGAAGGGTATAGAATGGCTAAAGTTAGTTTCGGTTTGAGGGTTCCCACCTTTCCTGTGGACGGAAGCAACGTCAAGGAGTTCGTCGGTCAAGTTCTGGGGTTTCTGGGCGAGCTCGAAGGAAGTTTCGATTCGGCATGGGTTGACGATCACTTTGTTCCTTGGGCAGATTGATATACATCGATGTTGAATTCGTTAATGGGAAAAATTAGGTATGTGGGCTCTTTATGATGAAAGATTTCGGAGAATCTTTGGGAAGTCCTTGCCGTATTCATAGAGATTTCTGTGTTAATTGTCACAGTCATTTTAGGGATATCAGACCAAACATAAAGAGTGCTGTTGTCACGAAACATTTTTTCAAGGATCTGAAGGATGAGGAAAAAGTTGCATCAATCGTAAAGAGCATTCTTGACTGTTCTGACCTTGACTTTTCTGAGCTACATAAATTTGAAGAGCATATAGATGGAAATATGGTTTTTAGGGCTAAGAAAGAAGGTATGCATATAGTTTATTGTGTAGATAGGAACATGCGAATGATATTCTTGCGTGCTTTCCGAAACTTCAAAGAGTACAAAAGATTTCTCGAAGATAAAAGTGAAATCCGAAACATGATTTTGCACGCTTAATATTTGTTGTCAAGATCACATAGTATTAACCGGATAATTGCTTCTCCAGCTGTAAGAAAAAGAGTTCAATCCGCTTCCTCACCTGTCCGAAATCAACTATTGCTGTAATCGTTGTAACAGTTGTCTCCGCTGTAACCGAAATACTCGTCGTCTTTTCATCTACAGGTGCCATTTCGATTAATAGCAATGAACCGAAAAACAATAAGCTTCCTTTCGTCTTTGCTTTGATATGATGTGCCTTATTATCAATTTGCTCTATATCCCATTGTAAGTCGGTAAGCACCTTTTGAGCAGCCACCCAGACTTTGTTTAAAGCGTGGGCTGTTTCCCTTGTTTGTTGCTCTTTCCGTAGATAAGCCATTTCTCAAGTCTTCTTCTTGTTTTTGCGATAAAGAAGTCTTGGACCAATATATATGCGATTTTAGAATTTTACCTTTGTCTTCATAGTTCCATGTTGATAGTTTATGAGTATTCTCTGAATGTGTAGTTGCATTTCGTGCATCTGAAGAATTGTGTCGAGGATTCGTCTGCGCCTCTGGTTTGGACCTGCCACACGTAGGCAAGGTTGTTTCCGCATTTCGGACACTCGATCGTAACTGTGGGCAGGGTCTTGAGCTTCTGCGCTTTCTTCCCGATAACGATTATCTGATCCTGCGTTTCAACCTCAGCAGCTTTAGGAGGCGGAGTCAACGCTTCAACAGGCTTCGTATGGTTGCACTTGGGGCAGATATAGCAGAGTTCTTTGCCCTCCTCCTTAGGTGCCAACACAAGTCGAGTTCCGCAGCTGGGACAAAATTCCACCAAAGCCGCCTCCCTAATGTCATATTCATGCCTTTTTTGCAAGGGACTCTTTTAAACTTTTTCCCGCTCAAAGCGGCTGATTCCAACGAAAACCTATGCCATCTAAATAGCTGAGTGAAATAGAGAAATCCTGCGTCGGCATGGTCGAAGATGCTTCGAGTCTCACGTGATAAGCGGGAAGACTTCCTTCTTCACATAGTCAAGATACTTCATCCTGTCAGCCTCGTTGAAGACGACAATTGAGGCGTCCCTCGTTATGCCCACAACGTAACCGTGTTCCCTAGACCTGACCACAATGTACCAAAGGTCTCCACGCTTAAAATAGTCCTCAAAAAGCGGGGTTCCAACAAGGTCCGGACCGTAAAGCGAAAGCTTATCTATATTCGGAACGTCAACATTGTCGAAGAAAGTCACCTTCGTGTCCTCAGGATTCTTCAAATGAAACTCGCGAAGCGTCTCAGGCGATATACGCGCCTCAGCAACCTCGCCCACCCGGCCATAAATCAGCCTGCTCAACTGGTTCGCAATGCTGTTGGCTAGGTTCTTCCGCTCGATCACCGTCAAGAGAACCCTGTCCCTGTGCTCTGCAAAACAGAACGTCACTTCAATGGTCCTCGGCACAGGAATCATCTTCCCACGATGAAAAATACGGGACACGTAATCACGGGAAAATATGCCTGTAACCATGTCCCCTTCAGGCACCAAGCGAGTGATCTCCGTTACCAAGGTGAAACTTTGTCCTTCCGCTTCAAACGTTTCTTCCTCACTGTAGCTGCCAATCGTGGAGGCTATCTCAGCCAAGGGAAGCGGACTCACGAGCCTAAAGACCTTTCCAGCAAGAACCATGCATGATCCCCCAAATCAAATATTACACGTTATGATTAGCACCTTTTGAGGATAAAAAGGTAATGATGCCACGGGTTCGCCGCTCCGAAAGAAGAAAACCTAAGCAACGCTTTTTGTGACCCTACCCGTCTTCTCGGTCTTCATCCAGCGCTTTGGCCGCCTGAAGACCATCTGGAGAAACGCGTATGATGTCAAGACGCATTGGAGGCTCCAATACGCGTAAATAAAGGGCAACCACAGCACATTCTTGGGTCTGATCGGTTTTGTGACATACATCAAAGCGATGCCTGCAACCGCAAGAGTGACAAACGAAAGGCACATCATGATCTCCGTTGATATCGCAAAAATGTCATCATAAATCGGAAAAACCGAAATGTATACGGACAGAGCATAGCTGAGGATAAAAGAAGCCAACACATAAGGTCCCATCAACGTGATCTCCGCATCAATCTTCTTCCTCTCAAGCTTCTTGAGGAAGCGGCCATACTTCATCGCGACCTCCATGTAGCCTCTGAACCATCTTACACGCTGTTTGATCAAGTGAGACATCTTCGAAGGAGCCTCCTGCCACGAGACCGCATCTGGGGCATATCTCACCTTGTAACCCTGCTCTATTATTCTAGCTGACATCTCCAAGTCTTCAGCCAAACAATCTTCATCCCAAAATCCAATCTTCTCAGCCACTGCTCTGCGAATAAACTGGCAACTGCCCGTCAGGGGAACAAACAGATTAAGCGCGTCTTTTCCCTGCAAGAAGGTTCCAAGCCATACCGCCTCCTCGTAAGAGATGAACTTTGTCAGCATGTTCTGGTCGGCGTTTATGGCGCAGGTTGTGCCTTGAACGGCTGCAACCGAGGGATCTTCAAAATATCTGACTGCCTGCATCAGAACATCAGGCTCAGGAACATTATCGGCATCGAAGACAGCCACTATTTCTCCTTTTGCCTGTTTGAAGCCGTAGTTCAGGGCGGAAGGCTTGCCTGTTGACACGTCGCGATGGAAGAATCTTATGAGTTCGGGGTACTTTTCCGCGTAGTTTCTGCATATCTCGGCGGTCTTGTCCTTTGATGCGTCCTCAACTATGATTACTTCCTCTTTTTCACGTGGATAATCTATCTTTGTGAGGGCAATCAACAGTCTCTCTATGACGTTTTCCTCGTCCCTCGCAGGAACCACGATGGATACCATCGGTAGTTCGTCATGTTTCTCCGCTTTCTGTCTCTTTTTCTGGCTGTCTGCTCTGCGCATGTGTCTTAGGCCGATAGCAAGAATGGGCGTGTTATATAACACCCAAAAGTACAATAAAGCAATCAAGCAATAGGCAACGACAGAGATTACTTCCATCTACCCGCCTTCTCCAATTCTTCCAGCATTTCAATCAAAATCATGTGGAATCGCTATTGTCCTTTTTTCCTCCCCTGACGCTCAAGATATTCGATCAAACAGATCCTCGCAACGCGTGTTACTGTTTTTCTGTCTTTTCCCCCTTATATATCTATAATCTAGTACACTCCGCAATGCATATCAATGAGGCATAAAAACTTTTGCACAAGCCGTGAATATGTTATGCTGCATCAAGCTGGAACTCAAAGTTTATGAGTGAAGTCATATCCAGAATGTTTGCCGATCCGTGAGCAGGCTGATTCCATGCATATCGAGTCCTTGGTTGTTGGATTCCTAGGCACGAACTGCTATCTCATAATTTGCGAAAGTACGAGAGAAGCCGCTGTCGTTGATCCCGGCTTCAACGAGGCTGAGGCCAATAAGATATTGGAAGAGATCGCCAATCGTGGCCTAGTAGTAAAATGCATATTCAACACTCATGGTCATCTTGATCACATATGCGGCAACGGCGCATTGAAACAGGCAACCGGCGCACCGATCTGGATACATGAGAACGACGCCCAGATGCTTACGACCCCAAGCAAAAATCTGTCAAAGACATTGGGCCTCAACATAGTGTCCCCTCCAGCTGACCGCCTTCTCCGTGACGGAGACATCTTCAACGTCGGCTTGTTGAAGTTTAGGGTTATCCATACGCCTGGACACACCCGCGGAAGTGTATCTCTGTATTGCGAAGACGAGCGTGTTATCTTCACGGGCGATACGCTTTTCGCCGGGTCCATCGGAAGGACAGATCTGCCTGGCTCCTGTCCAGAAGAGATGGGGCGTTCGCTAGCCACGCTCATGGATCTGCCTGATTCCACAATTGTCTACCCTGGGCACGGCGAGAAAACAACGATCAGCAAAGAAAGGCGGACTAATCCTTTCCTTTTATAATAAGGGGGATAAGAGAAACACAGTTATGAGCTTTTTAAATAAGTTATTTTGATGTTTAAAGCCCATGTCAAGGATTGTTGTTGACGGATCCAGAGCCCAGCATCTTGTAGACGAAGAGATCCTGTCAACACATATGGGAAGATATTTAAATCACTGGCATCGACATTCATCAATGGGATGCGGGAGGTCAACTAATGCAGGAGCTTGCGGTTCGTGTTCACGGTCTCGTCGTCAATTATGGATCATTCACAGCCGTTGATAATCTCTCCTTTGCAGTCAAAAGCGGGGAGATATACGGGCTTCTTGGACCTAACGGAGCCGGTAAGACGAGCACCATAAAAGTTTTGGTCGGTGTTCGTGAACCTAGCGCCGGCGAAATAGAGATTTTTAATACTCCGTTCTCTGATGAAGTGGCTGCAAAAAGCAAGATTGGGTACGTTCCCGAAGAGGTTGTTTTGCTGGATTCGCTTACGCCCAGAGAGTTTCTTGAGTTCGTCGTTTCAATCAGAGGGTTGGAACGAGCTGCGGTCAACTCGAGGCTTGAGAGGCTGACGTCTGCCTTTGAACTTAAACAGTATTTTGACACGCCGATCGCGGCTTTGTCGATGGGGAACAAGCAGAAAGTTGCGATAATTGCGGCGTTGCTTCACGAACCTAGACTGTTCATTCTGGATGAGCCTTTGGTAGGGTTGGATGCTCGCTCGTCGAAGATATTGAAGGAGCTAATCACTTTTCACGCGAAGAAGGGCGGAGCCGTCATCTTCTCGACGCACATCATGGAAGTGGCTGAAAAGCTCTGCACCAGAGTCGGAATAATCAATAATGGAAGGATTGTAGGAGAGGGAACCGTTGACGAGTTGCGCAGGCTGGTTAGAAGCGCTGAGGGTTCTTTGGAAGACATCTTTCTTAAGGTTACTGAACAAGAGGCTGGAATGCAGGACATCATAAAAGCTTTAGAAGAGGAATAGCTGTCTTGGAATTTTCTGAGCTGTGGCGGATTTCAAGCAAAGTCTACATGGAATTGTCTTTTCAGTCGGTTTTCTCGCTTCGTGCCGGCGGAACGCTTCCGCAAAGGGGCCTAGATAACGTTAGAAAAATCGTCAATAGTGCAAAGATAAACACAGCCCTCAGCAAGCTGATAATGACCCTGTTCATTGCAGTTTCCGCTTTCTCCGGATTTTACTCAATGACTGGGGAAGCAGGCGGTTCAGGATTGCCCAGGGAACTCGTGATGGTCGGCAGTGTTGCGGTTTTCATGGCAATCGTATTGTTTCTGATGAGTTTCATGGGGCTTCAAGTTTCAACTTCGTTCATCTCCTCAAAGGTTGTTGAAATACTGAGTCCTCTGCCGCTTTCAAGTAGCGACGTTTCGAACATTGTTTTCCTATGTTTTCTCAGAATTTTTGACATTCCACTTTTAACTGCCATTGTAGCACCTCTCATTGCGTACTGTTGCTTTGGCGGTTCGTTGCTAGGCGTCTTGGTCCTTTTTGTGGGCGTCGTAGTCACAGAGATTTTCGCAGTGACGCTCTGCATGGGTCTCGCCAAGTTCTTCTATTCGAAAGTAACAAGTGGCGGCGGAAGTTCAAAATGGCAGACTATCACGAGATATATCTTCATGATTCTCTGGATAATCCCGACATTTGGCGTTTACTTGGTGATGAATTTCGCCACGCACCTTATTGAAATCTACGCCGCTGTCGCGCAGACCCTTTCGTCTTTCATTTACCTTCTCGTGTTGCTTTACCCGTTTTCTTACGGGTTTCTCGTTTCATATGCGACTTTTCCAATCGACGTCGAACTTTCGTCACTTGGTCTTTCCATTGTACCATGTCTACTGTATTGTGTGCTTGCAGCTTACAGTTTCAGGTGGGTTAAGAATGCTATAAGAGAAGTCGGGTTAGGAGGAGCTGGGGCACGACTCAGAGAAATTGTTAAGGATACAGTTGTTTCCCCTAAAGATCCTTGGCTTGGAATAATTTACAAAGACATACGGCTTGCCTCTAGATCGCCTTCGTACGCAAGCCTCTTTCTTTTGCCAGCAATTCAAACGGCAGTGCTTGCGGTGTCGTTTTCTTCTATAAGTGTGATGAGCATAGGTTTCATACTTGGATTTTTGACAGCAATCTCCTGTGTTGTGCTTCTACTTCCGCCGAATCTGGTTTCGCTAGAAAGCTTGGCGGCATCCTACACGAGAAGCCTTCCCATTAGGAAGAAAACAATGATCCTGTCAAAGATGCTTTTGGTCGTAATCATGTACACCGCATCGCTGGTGGTTCTGCTGGTTGTAGCATTGTATTTTGGAAGAGATGTAGCATCGGTCCTGACCTTCGGGATCACTAACCTGTTCTCCGTTGTTGCAGCTGCCACATTAGAGATTATCTTGCTCACAAACAAACTTTGGAGTGAAGGCGCCGCCATTGGAAACATGTATGCTAACCTGTTAAGCTATATCCTGATTGTTGTTTTGGGAATTGTAGTAGTCACAGTTCCAATAATAGGAGCCTTCACAGCCTTATTCTTCGCGCCCCAGCTGGTTCTACCAGTCTTCCTCGTGTTCGCCCTCGCAGAATTTGCGTTAACAATGGCATATTTTAGCCGCCAAAAATAGTGCAGGACCTGATTTTCTCGCCGCCTAATTTGACATCAAAACCTTTCCCGGATTAAGGATGCTGTTTGGGTCAAAGAGCTTTTTGATGCCTTTCATGAGGCTTTTCTCCTTGTCGCTCAACACCATGCTGAGAGCACCTATCCTTATCTGACCTATTCCATGCTCGCCAGTTATGACGCCGCCCAAGCTTACGCCTGCGCTGTATATTTCCTCTTTGACCTTTGCAGCGTAGTCTGAGCTTTTTCCTTCTTCCTTCATCACGTGTATGTGCAAGTTTCCGTCTCCAGCATGACCATAAACAGGCAGGTAGATCCCATGTTTTTCGGCGATGGCATCCACTTTGTCTATTAGGTTCCCGAGTTTGTTCGGCGGCACGGTGACATCCAATATGTCAACTATTCTGGGCTTCAGGGCCGTGTAAAGGTTGCTCCTTATCCTGAGAATCCTGTCCTGCTCGTTCTTCGTCTCAGCAAGTAGAACCTCAAGGGCATTGTTCTCTTCGCAGACCTTCGATATCTGTTCGCAGGCAAAAAGCAGTTCCTCCTCGCTTGCCGCGGTCAATATGATCATCAGATGGTCTTTGCCCTGTCTGGCGGGCCATTTTTCGTTGAGGTGCTCCGCGGCCTCCTCGACCTCTTTGAGCTGCACGTATTCTATTGCCAGCGGCATCGCGGCGGACCTCAGTATCTTCGGGACGACTCCTATGGCATCGGAACGGTTGTCGAATGGTACGACCAAGGTTGCCATAAACATGCTTTTCGGATAGAGCTTGATCACCGCATTTGTGATGACGCAGAGGGTTCCTTCGCTGCCCATGATCAGGCTCATCAAATCGTAACCCGTGTTGTTCTTCAAGAGTTTGCCGCCTAAATTGAGCACCTCGCCCGTCGGCAGCACCGCCTCTATGCCCTTCACATAGTTCCGCATAACCCCATATTTCACAGCCCTTGACCCGCCTGCATTCGTGGCTACGAGGCCTCCGATCTGGGCACCTTCATCTCCCGGATGGGGTGGAAAAAACAGGTCAGCCTCCTCCGCGGCCTTCAACAGATCGCCTAGGGTTGCTCCTGCCTCGGCAACCGCCATCATGTTCTCTTTGTCTATTTCTATTCGCTTCATTCTTTCCAAAGAGAGGATGATGCCTGGCTTGGTTGGCACAGATCCACCAACGAGTCCAGTTCGTCCGCCGACTGGGAAAACTGGAGTCCCCGTTCTGTTGGCTATCTCTAAGATGCCTGAAACCTCCTTTGTGGAGTATGGCTTGACCAAGATCTGTTCGGTGGCTGGTTTGGGACGCACTTCGTCAGGTGTCTCGTCTTTCAGATAGGGTTCTATGAACTCGTGTTCCGTGATGGTCCAGCCTTTTCCCACAATCGTCTCAAGATGTTCTACGATTTCATTCTTATCTCGGCTCACTCTTTTTTCCTCCCTTTGCTTCCTTTTTTGAGTTCTTCAATTATCGCTGGAAGGACCTCATAGATATCGCCCACGGCGCAGTAGTCAGACACGCCGCAGATTGGGGCTGTGGGGTCCTTGTTTATCGCGATTATTGTGTCCGAGTCCCTCATGCCGAAGAGATGTTGCGGCGCCCCCGAGATGCCGCAGGCAATGTAAACCCTTGGCTTCGCAGTGTTTCCGCTGAAACCGATCTGGTGGTTCTTGCTTATCCACCCAGCGTCAACTAGGGGCCGGCTTGAGCCGACGACCCCGCCTAGCGCTTCAGCCAGTTCATTCAGGAGTTTGAAGTCTTCGGGTTTCTTCAATCCCCTGCCTCCTGAAACGATGATTTCTGCCTCAGCCACGTTGACTTCACCTGTCTTGATCTTTTCGAGGATTTTCACGCCTGTATCAGCTATGATTTGAGCCTCTTTTCTGACCACGGTGCCCTTTCTGTCAGGGTCCCTTTCGTTCATCTTCATTATCTTGTATCTAACCGTTGCCATTTGTGGCTTGGTCCGCGTCTTTATCTGAGCCATAATGTTTCCGCTGAAAGCAGGTCTGGTCTGTATCAAGTTCCCGTCCGAGTCAACGTCAAGGCTGGTGCAGTCGGCTGTGAGCCCGGTCTTCAATGCCGCGGCTATTCTAGGCGCAAGGCTTCGCCCCATGTGTGTTGCTCCGATGAGGAAGATTTCTGGCATCAGTTCTCGGGCAAGTTGCACTATGTTACATTTGTATCTAATCACATCAAACTCTCGAAGAGATGGATCGTCATACAGGAACACTCTCTCAGCCCCGTAACGGATGAGCTCCTGCGCCTCTTCTTCCATTTCACAGCCGAGAAGAACGGCATCCAATTCGGCGCCCAGCTTATCAGCAAGTTCCCTTCCTTTGCCGAGCAGTTCATAGGTGACACGGTGTACCTCTCCGTCTTCCTGCTCAGCAAATATCAAGACCGGTCCAAACCCTGCCATACATTCTTCACCCCGGAGCTCTGATGTCCATCAGTATGTGCACAATCTCCTCCGCTATATCCGTGGGCGTTCCCTCAATGATCTTGGTTCCTCTCCTCTCGGCGAGAGATGCGTAAACCTTTACAACGTTCGTAGGTGAACCAGCGAAGCCAAAGTGGCGATTTTCGGCAACATCGGCAAGGTCATCGGCGCCCCACACCGTTATCTCTGCTTTTCTTGCCTTCAGCTTATCCCTCAACGTTGGAAGGCGGGGCGAGTTGGCATCCTTCGTCACGGTTATTAAGCCGGGGAAACCAAGCCGCAGAACGTAGTAGATGTTCCCGATTCTTGACTTGACCACGACCGCGTCTTCGCTTATGGCTCTGAGTTCCTCTACGTATGCGACATGTGGGATGTCTAGGAACTCGGCGACCTCGGGTCCTACCTGAGCTGTATCCCCGTCGATCGTCTTCTCCCCGCACGTGATCAGATCGAATTCGCCTAGTTTCTTGATGGCGCTCGCCAGAGTGTAGGAGGTAGCCCATGTGTCGCCTCCTGCGAACTTTGCATCTGAGAGCAAAATTGCCTCGTCAGCCCCGCGCGCCAACGTATCCCTAAGGGCATCTTCAGCCTGTTTCGGTCCCATGCTGACGGCTGTCACAGTGCCACCGACCTTCTCTCGCACCTGTAGGGCTGCCTCCAATGCGTTGAGGTCGAAGGGGTTGATCACGGCGCCAGCTGAGCTTCTATCAAGTCTTCCTTTTTCGTAGTCGAATTTGACCTTTTCAATATCGGGCACTTGCTTCACGAGAACTATTATGCGCAGATTTTTAGCCATTTTTCCAGCCGTCATCTTCCGAGAATTTTTTTCGGTTAGTATGCTTTGGCTACGTAGATGACTTTCTTTGCTTTTCGTCCGCAGGCTATGCATGGGCTTTCAGGCTTCTCTTCTTTGTCGTATCTGTAGCCTCTCACTTCGCCGCCTGATTCGGTCTTGACTTTTTCTGCACAGTTCGCATCTTCGCACCAGCAGACTCTGCCAATCTTCTTGTTCTTGATGGCTTTCTTCAACGCCGCCATATCAGACACGTTGACAACCATCTTTTGCAGGTTCAGGTCGCTATTGCTTTCCATCTCGTTAGCAATCTTTGCGAAAATCTCTTTTATGGCAGTGACCACGCCTTCGCAGGTGACGCTTGTTCTTTTCAGATTGACCCTGTCCGAGAGCGTCACGCGCCTTTCCTTCATCTCCCTAGGACCAACTTCGACTCTCACTGGCACACCGAACATCTCCCAATGGTAGAACTTTTCGCCGGGCGTCTTCTCCGTATCGTCCAAGTGCGCCCGAATCCCAGCACATTCAACTTGCTTATAGATCTCTCTTGCATACGCTGATATTTCGCTCCCTGCTTCTTTGTAGGTAATCGGAACGACAACCACTTGGATGGGCGCCACCTCGGGAGGCAGAACCAAACCATGATCGTCCCCATGCTGGGCTATCAATGCAGCTAGGACGCGGCTTATGCCAAAACCGTAGCATGTCTGTGTCGGGTTTTTGTGGCTACCGTCAGTATCCTCATACGTTATGTCGAAGGCCTTTGCGAAGTTTTCGCCGAGGTTGTGAACAGTGCCTATCTGGTTGACCCGTCCGTCCGGGTTCCAAGCGTCGAAGGCGATCGAGTAGACGGCGCCTGCGAACTTGTCGAAGTCGGGACGCTTCAGTACAAGGTAGTTGAGGCCCAAGCATTTGAAAACAGCTCCATAGATCTGTATGGCCTCTTTAACCTGACGCTCCGTCTCATCCCAAGTTCTTTGGATTGTATGCGCTTCGTTCCACATGATCTCGCGCATCCTCAGCAGTGGCCGAGTTGCCTTGGTCTCATATCTGTAAACGAAGACACTTTGGTATATCTTGAGTGGCAGGTCGGTGTGCGAACGGATCCAAAGGGCGAACATGGGATACATCGCCGTCTCAGAGGTCGGTCTCAGAAGCATCTTCTTCTCCAGCTCGTTTTTTCCAGCATGGGTTACCCAGAAGACTTCGTCTGAGAAGCCTTTGATGTGTTCGGCTTCCTTTGCGAATGCCTCTTCAGAGATGGCAACGGGAAAGAATGCCGGGCTATGTTCAGTAGCGTCAAGTCGGTCTTCAAGCATTCCAACTATCTTCTTGACAACTTTTGAACCCCATGGTTTGTAGACTGAAAAACCCTTTATGGGATATCTGTTGTCAAGAATATCTGCATTGAAGAGCAGGTCGTCGAACCATTGGCTGAAATTCTCAAATTTCTTCATTAGGCTTAGTCCTCCAGGTTTGATATGCAGTTATCTTTGCCGCCACGCCTGATCTTGTCCCCCTTATTTTTTGGCACACTGGCTGTGCCTTGCTCTGAGCTTTTTCTGCTTGATTTAGGGCGTGGTTAGGGGGCTTCTATAGCGAATTGTGGGTTCGCTTAGATAAGTTTTTAGGAGGTCAAATAATTATAATAGGGCGACACCAATATCAGTTCGCACATGAGGAATAGACAATGTCTCTGGACTATGAAGAGATGCTGAAAGAAGCCCATTCTAAGCTGCCGCCAGATGCGCTTCGCTACGAGCGGTTTGAAGTTCCGAGGCCTATCTGCCGGACATTCGGATCCCGCACGTTCCTGAATAACTTCAAAGAGATATGCAACGTTATTAACAGGGACCCGGTCAAGGTTCTCAGGTTCCTTTCGAAAGAAGTTGCGACCGCGGCAACGTTTGACGGCACACGGGCCATCTTTCAAGGTAGGTTCGACTATGGCTCCATAGATCGACTGATTAAACGCTATGTCGAAGAGAACGTCATCTGTCCCGTCTGCAAGAGACCCGACACAAAGATCGTTAAAGAGAAGAGGCTTCCATTCATGGTTTGCTCCGCGTGCGGGGCAAAATCCTCCGTAAGATACGCCTGAACAGACAAGATAGAAGTGTTCTTCTTGGCAGTCTACGTTAAGATGCGAAGGTGGGGCCGAAACGTTCTCTTGGCCGCATGCGACGCGGAACTGGTAGGGAAGACTCTTCAAGAAGGCAGCGTGGTCTTCGAGATCAGAGAAGAGTTCTACAAGGGCTTCAAGACGGACGTTGACGAGGCCATCTCTCTTATAGACCAGTCCACGATCGTTAATCTGGTCGGATGCGACATCGTTGAGAAAGCCATCGAGAAAGGATACGTTCACCCAGACGCTGTGCTGAAGGTATGCGGCGTGCTTCATGCGCAGATCATGAAAGTCTAGCCTATCCGGCGAGCTGAAAGATTTATAGGAACCATAAGGATTCAACTATTTTAGCGCCGGGGTGGCCGAGCGGTTTAGGCGGCGGGCTGCAGACTCGCTGTATAGGGGTTCAAATCCCCTCCCCGGCTTCTGAGCACGGACCTGTGGATTAGCCTGTGTTTCCGAAGTAGTTTGATTCTTCATGTTCGCAAACATACTCGTATCCCGCACTGATCAGTTTATGAGATTCCTTGACGGCTGAAGATGCCTTGCGCACATCAGCATGCTCTCGACACATATGTGACTAAGAGAGTGCAGGAACACGAGAGCGCGATTTGGGACAGGCACACGATGGGTTTGGACACAAACTTTAATTGCACGAAGGTTTCTAGTCGTTCTAGTCAAACACTGATGGGGGCACAGTGTTGCAGAAAGGGGAACAGATAGTCTTTCGTGTTGCTGAGGAAGGAAAGGATGAAACTAGCCTAGCCCAGATCCTCAGCGAATGCTTTGGACCTATAACTCCTCGGCGCATGAGAAGATGGTTACGTCAAGAGAAGAAGGAAGCCGCGGGACAGGAAAGATTCTTCGTCGCAGAGGTAGACGGCAAGGTGGTGGGAACTGTCTCAGTCGCGCGCCTCGGAAACTGCACTTAGGCGAAGGCGTCCACGTGAAGACTCTTGGGATTCTTTCTGTCTGCACTTGCTCAGAATACAGGAAGAAGGGCATAGCAACAAGCCTGATGCAAC
Source organism: uncultured Candidatus Bathyarchaeia archaeon (assembly GCA_964513245.1). GTDB lineage: Archaea > Thermoproteota > Bathyarchaeia > Bathyarchaeales > DTEX01 > CAZELO01. The sequence continues at coordinate 21,175 of CAZELO010000015.1, forward strand.
ATGGGCTTGCCTATAGTGACACAATTGGATTCTCCAATGCTTCCCTTTACACTGGTCTTCTTCTTCCAGCGCGTCGAATCTATGAACGGCTGGGCTTCCACGACATTGAAACATCCGTTTGGTACATCAAGTTTCTTGATTACGGCGTCTTCTTCAGAAGATGGATGAGAGATTTTAACCGTTATCTCAAAACCTCAAATATAGCTAAGAGAACCCTCCAGAATTGGGATCGGTCTATTGTGTTCGACCTTAGAAAAGAAGGCATCTTTTCCTTTCGTTTCAAACGAAACCGAATTCAAAGACTATCAAAGCCGCCCAGATCGCCACACATCCATTTGGAAACAAGTACCGAGACGCTTGCGCGGGTCATGAGTGGCGAGATCGAACTCGAAAACGCAGTCGAGACAGGACTTGTACATCTCAGAAAGGGAACTAAAGCGGACCTAGTAATCTTAAGAAAGGTCTTGCTAGGGATTTGGGATGAGTAATATGCTGTTCCAAGTAAGGCAGATGCTTAGAGAAGACGCTGAACAACTGCAGCCGTTATTCGAACGTTTTGCGTTAGAGCATGTTGGACCCTTAACTCGTGACATCAAGTTTTTCCGTCGTGCAGCGAGGAAAAAAGACGGACTCAGATGGGTAGCCCTAGACGAGAAGGAACAGGTTGTCGGCTATATCATCGCCTCTTATAACAAACGTAGAAAAACAGGTAAAATCAACGAACTCGTAGCGGACTCAAAGTATGATTTCAGCTTGGTCAGCAAGCTTCTGGTTGACAAGGTACAAAGCGTTTTTGCAAGCAAGGGCGCATCTATCATCCGTGTTTCAACAATGCGAAACCCCATGTATTCGAAGATTTTCCCTGAACTCGGTTTCTTCAAGGCTGAGACCCACGGCTTATTCATGATGGCAGTCAACAATGTCCCAAGATTCGTCCACGAGATCAAGCCAATCATCGCTTCCCGACTTAAACGAGCACAAGACTGGAATGGAATTCTCGAACTAAGATGCGACAAAAGCAGCATCTACCTCAAAAAGGCTGGTGAAGAAGTTCAGCAAATAGAGTGGACAAACCTCGACGTTGACTACAAGATAACCATGAGAGCCGATACGTTGAGTAGAATTCTATTAGGGGCAATAGAAAGCAGAGAAGCCCTAAAAGATGGAAGGATAAAGGTAGAATCATCGCTTCCTGAGGACAAGGCAAAAGAACTGATGGCTCTTCTTTTCCCGAAACACCAGTTCTTAGCTGCCAATTTCTGGTAGAATAAATAGCATCCGCCACATCTGCAACATCTGCGTATCTGGCACTCCGGCATCACCAAAAAGTTGATGAATTTCGATTGGGCCTCAACGGAATAGCCCAAAGAATACGCTGGACGAATATCCGGTTATACGGGCGGTCGATACGTGACGCTGACAGTCAAAGGAGGGTTCAACAGCACCTTTTTTGGGCATAAGCCTCAGGAACGTCATACACCTCTTTGGGCCTTCAATCTATAACCGTGGATCTGTGCAATGTTTATAAGATACGTGGGGTTTAAGAGAATCAAAACAGCAGAAGCAGACTTACGTATACATCATTATTGTTGGGGGTGTTGAGGAGTTGACAGGAAGCGTGAACCCGCTGGATGCTGCCTTACAGCAACTTGATTTGGCCGCGGATATGCTTAACCTTGACCCCGGCGTCCACGAGGTTTTGAAGTACCCGAAGAGAACGCTCACAGTCTCCGTGCCCATAAGGATGGATGACGGCGAAACCAAAGTTTTCACGGGTTACAGAGTGCAGCATACCGATGCAAGGGGACCATACAAGGGCGGGATCAGGTACTATCCCAAAGTCGATCTGAACGAGGTTACCGCCCTCGCTATGTGGATGACATGGAAATGTGCGGTGACAGATATCCCATACGGCGGCGCTAAGGGCGGCGTCTGTTGTAACCCAAAAGAAATGTCAACCATCGAGCTGGAACGTCTAACGCGGAGATACACCTCCATGATCCTGCAGTTCATAGGTCCCTACAGTGATGTCCCGGCACCGGACGTCTACACGGATGCACAGACAATGGCGTGGATAATGGACACATACAGCCAGATCAAGGGCTACTTGGTCCCAGAGGTCGTCACCGGGAAGCCGCTGCATCTAGGCGGATCTGAAGGAAGGGAAGAGGCAACATCTCTAGGCGTCGTCTTCTGTGTAAGAGAAGCCTGCAAAGACTTGGGCATGAAGCTTAAAGGCGGAACAGTTGCAGTTCAGGGCTTCGGCAAGGTCGGGTGGAACGCGGCTAAGCTGCTCCATGAAGAGGGATGCAAGATCATAGCCGTCAGCGACTCTGCCGGCGGAATATACAATCCAAATGGCATAAGCCCCATCGCAACGTATGAGCATAAGAGCAAAAGCGGTTCAGTTCGGGGTTGCAGAGACTGCAAAGACATAACCAATCAGGAACTGCTGGAACTGGAATGCGACATTCTGGTTCCGGCTGCGATCGAGAATCAAATAACCAAATCGAACGCGGCGAACGTGAAGGCAAAGATAGTGGCGGAAGGGGCAAACGGTCCAACTACTCCAGCAGGCGGCAAAATCCTCGACGAAAAGGGCATATTCGTGATTCCAGACATTCTCGCCAACGCCGGCGGCGTCACCGTAAGCTACTTCGAATGGGTACAGAACCTCCACCGCGAACACTGGTCCAAAAAAGAGGTAAACCTCAAGCTCAAGGCCAAAATGGTCGGCGCCTACAGGGACGTAGAAGCCCTTTCCAAGAAACACGAGACAGACATGAGGACTGCGGCTTTGATGCTGGGCGTCGGAAGGGTCGCAGGCTCCCTAGCATCACTTGGACTGTGGCCATAAGCACAGGCACAATTCCTTTTTTCTTCAAAGCGTGTGGCGAATCCTTCTAGTCGCATGCTAGAAGAGCTTGCTGTTCATCCATGCTTCTAAATGTTCTGAGACAAAACGGTCATCGTTCAGGTGTGGATAGGCCGCATAAACCCTATCGATTTCTTCCTTCTGGCCTGGGGAAAGGTCTTCATGCGGATTGACGGTCCACCTACCCTCCAGTAGACCCTGTCTTCTGAGAACCTCGTGTATGCCTGAGAGACAGCCCGCAAAGTTGTGGCATGCGTCAAATATAGCCCCGTTTGCATCGGTTATCTCAGCGCCCAAAGTGAGCAGTTCTTTGGGTATGGGCTGGTCTGACTCCGTGATGCGGTGGATTTGCTCCAAGAGTTCTACTGCTTTTTTTGTCCACACAGCCCACTGTCCAAGTAGGCCTCCGACGATTCTGAGTTTGCATGTGTCCTTGCTTGTGTTGAACTTGAAGGTGGTGAGAAGGTCGTTGACTATGTTGTCATCGTTCCCCGTGTACAATGCGATCTCCCCGCTTCTGTCTGCCTCTGCAACCGCCCTGATCACATCCAGCGTGTGGTACCGGTTGAAGGGCGCTATCTTTATGGCTAGTACGTTCTCGATTTCAACGAACTTTCGCCAGAAATTGAAGCTGAGAATTCTTCCTCCGACTGCTGGTTGTAGGTAGAAGCCGAAGATCGGTATGATCTGGGCTATTCTTCTGCAATGGGTTATTAATTCCTCAACTGCGGCGTGTTCAAGAGCCTTCAGGCTTAAGAGACCAGCGTGGTAGCCGTTCTCAACCGCGGCGTTAGCCTCTGAAATGGCTTGTTCTGTGGAACCGCAGATGCCTGCCACTTTTACGATGGGTCGCCCTGCCTGCTTTGAGCATTCGTCCGCGGTTTCAGCTGCGATCTTCAAAACTGGCTTGTACAGCCCCACTTTCGGGTCGTGTATCTCGAACTGGGTTGTGTGAACCCCAACGGCTACTCCGCCTGCTCCTGCGGCAACGTAGTACCTTGTTAGTGCTCGCTGTCTCGTTTCGTCAAGTTTCCTTTCTTGAGTCAGTGCCAAGGGGTGCGCCGGGATCACTACGCCCTTTCGAATCGTTGAAACTATGTCTCTGGTGGGAAACGGATATTCAACCATTTCAGAATCTGCCGTCCCTTACCTCAAAATGAGTCGGCTTGTCCAATGTAGGTCCTCCCGTTGACACCCAATGCGCAACCCACCTTATCATGCGGCCCAAATCGACTTTAGGATAGCCAAGTACGCCGTGGCATTTGGCGGCATTGCTTAGGAGAGCCGTATCCTCGCATTCGTTCTCGAAGATAGGTTGCCCGTTGAAGATCTCCCCGAATTGATTTGCCAGCCACCTGATCGAAACGGTTTCAGGGCCTGTAACGTTTAGAATGCTGGGCGGGTTCTCACATAGTGTCAGGGCTTGGAGGGCTATGTTGTTGACGTCTCCCTGCCATATCACGTTGGCATAGCCGGTTCTCAGATCTATGGGTACGCCGCTGAACACTTTCTGGGCTACGTCCAAAAGTATGCCATACCGAAGTTCAACTGCATAATTCAGCCTTAAGAAAATGGCTTTGGTCCCGAACTTGCCGCAGAAATACTCAAAGATTCTTTCTCTGCCTAGGCAAGATTGGGCATACTCGCCAAGGGGTTGTGGGGGCGTGTCCTCTGTTGCGCCGCCTGATTTTACGGGAACTAGGGGATAGACATTTCCCGTGGAGAAGATAACGATCCTCAAATGTTTGAACCTTCTGGCAACGAGCGCCGGAGAATAAGCATTGATAGCCCATGTCGCAGGCTTGCCTTCCTTTGTGCCGAACTTTCTGCCCGCCATATAGATGACGTTGGTTGCGTCCGGGACTTTGTCCAGACTGCTTTCTTCCAAGAGATCGCACGATATGGTTTCGACGCCTGCCGCGTCTAGGCTCTCTTTCACTCCTTTTGCCGAGAATCTTGACGCTCCTATGACTTTTGCCGTGTTGCCGGATTCGTCGATTGCCCTCTTTGCGAGTCTCGCCAGCGACGGTCCGATCTTCCCGCTTACGCCTAGTATGAGGATGTCGCCTTCAAGTTTCCGCAGCGTCTTCACGGTTTCAGGGGTTGGTCTAGACAATAATTCGTCAAGTTCGCCTTCTGATTTTATGACCGGCGGCAAACCGTCCTCGGGCACTTGCTTGTTGCTCCTTACAAGTATCTTCTTGGGAATAGATGGCAATGGTCGATATTTAATGTTTTTTCAGATCTGCGATGTATCTTGCCGCGCAACAGCAGTCTAGAAAAACCTTGTCAATTGTTTCTGTTCTTCGTTCTTCTCGGCGAACCCTGAGACTTTGACGCCTACTCGCCTCGCTTCAAGCTCGGTTTCTCTCAGCAATCTTTCGAATAGTTCTTTCGCAGCCCTCTTAAGGATGGCTATGTCGTCCGTGGGGTTCTCGAAACTTTTAGATCGGCTGTGGATACTCAGGTCTTTCATGACTGCGACTACGCCGACGGACTTGAAGCTTAGCCCGCGTTGTAGAAGCCTTGTGTGAACATCGATGCACAGCTGGTTCGCCTTGTCAAGGATCATCGCTAGATTACGGGTGTTCTCCTTCAAGGTGGCGATTCTGCTTATGGATTCAGCCTCTCCCCGCTCTTGAACGGGTTCATCATCTATCCCCTGTGCGGCATTGTGAAAGTAGGCTCCCAGATTCTTGCCGAAAATTTCCGTCAGCCTCTGCGAATCATACTCGGCGAGGTCGCTGACTGTTTTGATCCCTAACGTTCCCATTCTTTCTTCGGTCTTTTTTCCTACGCCCATGAGGCTGCCTACTGGGAGGGGAAACAGGAAATCTTTGACCTGTTCTGGTTTGACAACTGTTAGGCCGTCAGGCTTTCCTATGCCTGAAGCGATTTTCGCCACAAGTTTGTTCGGTCCGACACCGATCGAGCACGTGAGCTCCTGTCGGGCTTTTATAGTATCTTTGATTTTTTGGGCTAGCCTCCCTGCTTCTTCGAAGTTTCCGCCGACCTTTTGGCTTACGTCCAGATATGCCTCGTCCACGCTGACCTGTTCGAAACGGTCCGCGTATTCTCTGGCAATAGCCATAACCGTGTCCGAAATTTCCCGATAATATGCATGGTCAACGGGCAGGAACACGGCGTCCACGTCCCTCAGTTTCTTCTTGGCCAATGCAATGGGGATGCCGGATTTTACGCCGTATTTTCTGGCTATGTAGTTGGATGTGCTTACGGCTCCGCTGTCTTCGCTGCGCCCAGAGTATACGCATACAACCACTGGCTTGTCCTTTATGGCGGGGTTTCGTTTCTCTTCGCATTGGGCAAAGAAGTAGTCCAAGTCCATCAGCATCACAACTCTTTCCTGCAAGATATCTCAGCCCCCCGCAAACCAGCCTAGAACCTCGGCAACTGCACAGGCTTATGCAATGTTGAATGTTCTCCTTAGACGCTTATAGAATCTTTTTTTCTGGGCAACCTATTTGTTCTTCGCTTCGGGGTATTTTTCAGTTATTTTTGTGTCCGCTATCTTGGCGATCAACGCGTTTGAGATAAGCACGTATCTGACGCCAGCGAGTTCGGCTAGGTCGCCCTGTTTCGGGTCTTGTGTCACGAGCAGGAGACCGTTCTTCTTGGCGTACTCAACGACCGCTTTGTCGCTCGCCCCTCGCAGTCCCGCCTCTTGTGCGGTCAGAACCTTCCATCCCAAAGTTTCGAAGTATTCTTTGAGACCAGCATACATCTCGTCAAGCAGAATCTTCAACGCCAATCACGCTTCATCACGAACCGACAGTCCGCCAACTATGCCCCGTTCACCCAAAGAATCTTCGCTCATTGACATATAAGCTTAGTGCGACAGCGTTGGCAAGCCGGCTAGTGCTCCGGATACTGTTAAGTTATTTGACCCAACCTAAAAACTTACGAAATTTTGCTTGGTTGTGCAAAAACCTCACTACAAGAAATCCGTTAAATCTAAACCTGTATCAATCAAGCTCTCTGATTCAGTCGATTTGGAAGTCAGTTCCTTTAGCGTATTTCCAGCTTTCTCGTCTTTGAACACAATTTTCTTGTTTAACAATGTGTCTATGTTTTGGTTTTGCAAGAAGTATTCGGATTGAGTGCCAAATTCTGCATTTAACTTTGCAGCGTTAAGTGGCACATATCGATTCTTCGGAAATAAATCAACGTTGTTTGTTTTTACGTAATAGTAGGTGTCCCTATCAAATATCCTAGCCTTATGACTTGGACTTACAGGTGTAGGCATTCGAACCCTGAAATCTTGTTTTCCAGCCGCTTGATAGAGTGTTGTAGGCTGGTATCTTCGGGGTTCTCTGTTTACACCAATTAAGTTTGCACCAGCTACGGCACATAGAGCATCCGATGCAACACTGGTAGGCTCATAGGAATTGGATAGTATTTCCCTTTTGATATTGGTGAAATAACTGATAACTCTATCGAAGTTCCCACTCTTTTTTATAATATCAAAAACGTGTCTAAGTTGACCCAAACTCCTTTGAGATACTGCGTGTCCCTCAAAGTCAAACCAATAGTTGTAGTAATTTTCTTTCAAATAATGCTGTATCAACTCAGTGAGTTTTTTTATTCCCATTCTCATAGATACAGGGACAAATATATGCTTGTTATTTTTGTCGTCGAGAATTTGAAAAGCAGAGTCAACAAATTCCATGTAATTATCTAGGTCGATTATTTGAACAGTCTTGTTGTAGACTGTTCGTCTTATTCTAATATTAGGTACTGAGAGAATGAAACTGGAATACGGATAATATTGGTTAAAAAACCAGCTCATATTGTCGATTGTTTTCATATGAAGAAAGGGATTAAATTCAAAGGTGAAGTTTATGACGTTTGGAGCACCAGAAAGCCAGATTTTCTTGTAGAAAAAATTGTCAACAACTTTAGGATCATCCTCGTTGTATAACTTTAACAGATTACCGTACTTGCTCACTATTTTAGTAGATTCGTAGAATTTGAAGCCGCCCTTGAGGCTATTGTAAGTAGATTGGTCGAGAGTTTTGATGTCTAGACACTTTTCTGGTTTCTCGAAATGATTTTTGCCAATGTTAAATCTTTTGATGTTAAACCATGATTTCTTATCTTCGATAGTTTCGATGATATTAATATCTGATACCATTTCTATCTACCTTCTATTCTAGAGAGAACTTCTTTTATAACTTCTGCTGTTACTCGGAATTTCGACATACCGATTACCAATACAATCGTAGAAGCTTCGCTTTTTCCAAAGACTGCATATTCATAATAACATTCTCCGACAAAAGCAACTGTCCCAGTCATGAGTCTTGCTAGGTAAGGAAGGTTCCGCAACACAAAAAATCTCGGTCCTTTCTCATCCAGAATAAACATTTTTGGGTCGTTGTTAGCATAAAACTGGTAAGCTAGTTCTATAACCTCAGTTTCTCCTTTTTCAATCTCTTTCTCGCTGAAGAACGGTCTTAATGCCTCTCCAAGATTTTCTTCTGGAAACAAGACAATTTTTGGGTTCGACTCAATATGTTTGAAATTTGCAGATTTACTTACCTCTTTGTAGACTATTGGAGTTATCAAGAACTTGAAGCTGGTCAATATTTTTTTCAATACTTCTGGCTGTTCAATATCGTCTAAAAAGCAAATGTAGAAACTGCTATCCGCTAACATTACGTTAGTTTCATTCAACGACAAACCCAATCAGTTCCTTGTATCTATCCTCAGTGATTAAGCCTTTCTTTAGCAAGTTTCTGGATAACCGCATTCTTTTTTCTTCATTCTTAACTAACCTATCATAAATGTTGGAAAACTCGATGTATTCTGGGTACGTTACGTAGATAAGAAACAACAATTCTTCTTTGGTCAGCTTGTCGTAAATGTCTCTGATTAGTTTGAAACTGTGTAATAAGCGAATAAATTTCTCATCATGCATATACCTATTTCTCAAGTCACTAAAAATTTTCTTTCCTTCATCAGTGAGACAAATTTCGCCATTTGGTTTAGTGTCAAAGGCATCTTCATAATATACTGGTTCTTTCAGTGAGTCTTGTACTATCTGACTGAAGGGTCCCTCGTAATGTTTGACAAAATTGAATAATGGCTTTGCTTTTGGATTCATCTTTGTAAAGATAAAAAGTTCTTTCTGCAAGTGCCAAATAGTAGGGCAAGACTTCTCTTTACTTCCCAGTAAAGAAACGATGTAATCTTCCACAATCTTAGGCATATTATTGATCATTTTCCTTTCGACTACCTTCTCGTTTTATCTCATCACGAATTAACTGAGTTATTCCATGACTGATTGATCCGTAATTATGTGCCCTGACTTTTTCTCAAGCCGTTCTTTGTATTCTTTAGGTAGAGTCACGCAAATCTGATCTTTCATAGTAGGTTTTCTCATCTAATAGTGTAAATCTCATGTTTATATCTCTAATGAGTTGCCCTAAAAATGAGATGTATTCTTATCAACCGATTTTTCACGGGGTACGCTATCAACCGACAACTACACAGCACCGTGCTCCGAAAAATTTAATAGTCTCCTGAATGACTTTGATGTTACCACTTTGGGATTGGGGAAAAGATTATGGTCCCAGCTTAACTGGCTTCCGAAACAAATCGTGATTACGTTAGTTCTGGTTGAGAGGAGCCTGTTGGGTGTATGGTTGTGTCACTCAGTTGAGAGGTTTTGCCCTTGGAACACGCTGTTGAAACCTTCGAATTGACAAAAGAATTCGAGACAAAGGAGAAAGGCAAGAAACGCGCCGTCAAAGCAGTGGACCATGTCAACATCAAAGTCAAGAAGGGCGAATTCTTCGGGCTGCTCGGACCAAACGGCGCAGGCAAAACAACTCTCATAAAAATGCTCTGCACAATCATAATTCCAACCGAGGGCACGGCTAAGATCAATGGCCACGACATTCTGAAGGAACCCTACCAAGTGAGAAGCAGCTTCGGCTGGTTCCACGGCGAAACCGGCGGACGCTCACTATATTGGCGGCTCAACGCCGAGGACAATTTGAGGTTCTATGCCTATCTGCAGAACGTGCCAGAGGATGTGGCGAAGCGGCGGATAGATGCGCTTCTCGAATTCTTCGACTTGACGGATGACCGCAAAAAACTCGTTAAAGAGTACTCCACAGGCATGAAGGTCCGTGTTATGCTTGCTAGGGCATTACTTCATAACCCGCCGATTTTCCTCATGGACGAACCGACAATAGGCCTAGACACAATCAGCGCTGTTGAAACAAGGAGACTGCTGAAAGCCCTCAGCACGGAACTCGGTAAGACCGTGGTCTTCACGAGCCACAACATGTTCGAGGTTGAGCAGCTCTGCGAGAGGGTTGCCATAATAAAGGACGGAAGGGTAATCGCTGATTCATCTCCGAAGAAGCTGAGGGAGATGCTGAAGGGCGTCCACGCCATAGAGGTTGAACTGAGAGACTGCCAAAACCCCGCAGATACCGCTCAAAAGCTGGCTGACTTGTCTATGGTGAAACAGGTTCTTGAATCGAGGAATGATGCTTCGGGCACGGTCATACGGCTACAAGTGGACGACGAATATGAGGCCATTCCGCTGATAGCTGACAGACTTCGCTCCTTAGGCGTAAAGGTTTCCGCCATCCGTCAAGCTGAGCTGACCTTCGAGGACATCTACGTAAAGCTGACGAAGGGCGAAACGCCATGAAAGTTGAGGATCTAATACAGCTGTTCAAAGAGGATTCAAGGCGCCCGTTTTCAGAAACCACCCATATATGGGCTGTCTTCTGGGCCAACTTCAAGGTCTTCCTTTCCTACAAGACATGGGTCATAACCGAGACCCTAAGCGTTGCCGCTTCGATCGGCATGTACTTCTTCATGGGCTTCCAGGTAGATGAAGGTCGAGTTGCATCTGCCGGCTACGGCGATGTCGAATGGATCTCCTTCGCCCTCGTAGGCGTAGCCACGGCTAACTACCTTTGGATGTGCATAAGCAGGATAAGCCACTCGATGCAGCATGAGGTGCGTGAGGGAACCCTCGAGCCGATAGTCTCCTCGCAGATCCGCATAAGGTCCTACATAATCGGCCAGTCGATCCGCGGCTTCCTGATCAGCGGATACTTCATGGTCGGCGCCCTACTGATCGGCGTCTTCGTTCTTAGAACCCCGTTGATAATGAGTTTCGAGTCAACGGCATCTTTCTTCATCATCCTGCTGATGATGGTTGCGAGCTACTTTGGCATAGGCATAACCGCGGCAGGCATAATCCTCGTGTACAAGAAAGGTGACCCGCTTACGTTCCTCTTCGCAAGCGTCACAGAGTTTCTCGGAGGCGTGCTCTTCCCCCTGCAATATCTGGAGAGTTTCCCCGTCCTCTATGGTCTAGCGTGGCTTATGCCATACACCTATGCCTTGGATGCATCTCGCAAGGTCCTGCTCACCGGCGCAACATTGTTCTCGCCAAGTGTCCTGCTTGACCTCGCTGTGTTGCTGGCTTACACAGTTGTGTTCATGCCGATCGGACTGTGGGTCTTCAGGTGGGGCTACAACCGCATCAGGGACGAGGGAACCGTGGCAACTTACTAGGCGGGGTTGAACATGGATCAAGAGCACCTCATCAAACTGATGTCCGAGAAAATGCCGCGTGGAAAGACGCCTCTGCACAAGATGATTGCGTCATTCATAATCAGGGACTTCAAGGTCTGGTGGACATACAAGTTCTGGCTTACGCTGGACCTCTCGGGATCGGTTCTCTTCGTGGCGACATACTACCTCTTCTCTTTGATCGTGAGTTCTCAGCAGGTTCAGGAAGCAGGCTACACGTTCGGCGGATTCTTCACCTTCGCTCTGCTCGGCATATCATTCCAGCACTACGTCTTCTTCGCCGTTCAAAGCATAAACGAAAGCATAAGAGACGAGCAGTGGAACGGCACGATCGAGACTATCCTTTCGACAGCGACTGACTTCAAAGCCTTCCTTCTGGGCGAAACTACCTTCTTCTTCATAATCTCCTCAGCCTTCCTGTTCATCTCGCTGTCTGTGGGGACTCTACTTGGCGCCACCTTCTGTCTCAATCCTGCGTCTCTCTTGTCAGCCGCGATGCTTTCAGTACTACTCATAGTAAGCCACATGGCTATAGGCGTCCTTAGCGCCGGTGTCATAATGAAGACCAAGCAGGGGAACCCGTTGACTTGGGCTTTTTCTTGGATGACCCAGCTTGTCTCAGGTGTCTTCTATCCGCTGGGGCTGCTACCTTGGTACCTTGAGTGGATTGGAAAGTTGTTTCCTCTGACTTACTCTTTGGACGGCATAAGGCTGTGTCTTCAATCGTGCCAAGACCTTTCTTCGCCCGCGGTATTCAGCGACGCCGTAAGCCTCATCATATTCATAATTGTCGCCACGCCCATAGCCCTATACGTGTTCAAAAAAGGATACGACGCAGCAAGAAAGGACGGTTCACTAGGACAATACTAGTCCAGCAGAGCCACGATGTAATTCTTCTCCCTGAAAAACGCACGGCACCAAATGCGCTGATCTTTTCAAAGCAGATGGTTTTTCTGTTTGGAAGCAAGAGCCTGTTGATTGAAGGTCCCTACGTGGTATTCATAACTCAGATATGCCGAACGGGCTAGAAAACAACTAATCATGGATATCGCGAGTGAGATGCTGGGTCTCTTGAAAGAACATTTTGTAGAGGTCCTGCTGGTACTGGTGATACTCGCATTTGTGGAAGTGATGATTTCAGCCCTTAGAAGAAGAGACAGAATCATCATAATAAACAAAGGATAGATGAAACAGACTGAAACAACCTCTGGAAAATCCGTTTTCTCAATAGATCCAGAACGTACATATTTGCCATAGAAAAACCCCAAATTACCACTCCAAAGATCCATCCAAAAGCCTCTTAAGCCGCAAAGCAAAAATATCCCTAAGTCTCATCTAATCCCTATTCACTGAAAAAGGTGGACTACTATGCCATTGTCTCATAGAGAGCGTTTCCAAGTTTCGTTAGAGTTCGAAGAGCCTGACGTGGTTCCGATAACCGACCTTGCGCTGGACCCACCCATTGTGGAAGCCATTCTGGGCAAGAAGCTCGGCGGCTTCAGCATAATTGCGGCTTCAGCGGACGATCCGTGGGAATCAGCACACAGAAACAGAGTTGCCCTCTCCGAGGCTTGTGTTAAACTTGGTTTCGATGCTATCCCCGCCATAAGCGACTACGCCCTCTGCAAACGGGACTATACGCCGCGTTTCATCGGTAAGGACAGGTTCGTGGACGAGTGGGGCAGAATAATAGAATCCAGACCTGACACCAAGACATCGTGGTGGATTGGAAGCATACTCGAAACCGAAGAGGATGTCGAGAATTATGTTGCGCCTGACCCTGAGGATGAAGGACGATTTGAGATCGCAAGGCGGACCATCGAACCGTTCAAGGATAAGGACGTGATCATCATGGGTCAGGCACATTCCTGTTGGCACATGGCATTCCAAGCAAGAGGCGGCATAGACAAGCTCTTACTGGACATGTATAGAAGACCAACTTTGGCCAAAAGATTCTGTGATAAAATCAGCGACACCTGTTTTGGCATGGCGAAGCTCATAATTGAGGGAGGAGTTGAGGTTCTTTTTGTCACAGATGATTATGCGGATTGCCACTCCACGTTTATGAGTCCCAGCCTCTTCGGGAAATTTGAGCTCCCCTACCTGAAGAGAGTTATAGAATACGCCGAGAAGAGAGGCATCCCCGTGTTTAAGCATTCCGACGGAAACCTCTACCCGATACTTGATGACCTTATTGCCGCGGGCATAAAGGGGCTACATCCAATGGAGCCAGGAGCCATGGACATAGCAGATGTGAAGAAAAGGTACGGTGAAAAGATCTGTATATTGGGCAATGTTGACTGCAAGTATGTTCTGCCTTATGGATCCGAAGAAGATGTCAGAAAAGACGTACGGCGATGCATAGATGCCGCAGCCAAAGGAGGAGGATACATCCTCGAGTCAAGCAACAGCATACACGCAAACTGCAAGGTCCAAAATATCTACACAATGGTTGACGAAGCAAGAAAATACGGCAAATACCCGATTCTCAAAGGCAACAGATAAGAATTTATTTGCCGTCTCAAATGTATCCAGCTCAGGCATTGCCGCACAACCAGAATGCCCTGGTAGTATAGTCCGGTCTAGTATAAGCGGCTGTCGCCCGCTAAACCCGGGTTCAAATCCCGGCCAGGGCGCCATTTTCCTTTCTGAAATAGACCATTATCAGAGACCACGCGATATGATGGCGGTGTATGGCTAAAAGGAGCCCGGCTAGGTCCATTTTTTGAGGAAGTTGTCGGCTTTTGTTTTTAAGGTTTTTCTTGGGCTGTTGAGGTGGCTTTTGACGAAGGAGAGTACTTTTTCTTTTTGCTCGATTTGGTCAAAGAACAGGTCAAAGGATTTTATGGCTTTTTCGGCGATAACTCTCTTGCACTCTTCTGTCAAGTGAGGGGTCGTAGAAACGTTCTCGACCTTCAAAAGTTCATTCGTTATCTTCGGAACAAGATTGGGCTTTGCCAACGCGATCTTGCCAGAATGACCGACAACATTAGCCACGGTTACCATGTATTCATCGTTCAAAAAGCTGTAGTATCTGTCAAAAATGGCATCAAATTTTCCATCCACATCAACGCGGGTCAGGTTCGCAATGACAGCCATGGCGTTCCAAGTCAGTATCCTATACTTGCTGTCCAATAGTTCTACGAAAGAATCCATGTACGGATACAGTTTTTCTGGATACTCCTCGCTCAGATCCATCAGCACCCCAGCACAACCGTACCTGACTGTTGCTTTCGGTGAAGAAACGCCGCCAAGCACTGTGGGAAGCAAATCAAAATTCTGCTTAACCTTCTGCAGAAGTTCCTTTCTTGTCATCGATTTATCCAGCAGCTTCTGTAGAAGTCCATTCTCCATGATGGCTTCACCTTTCCACTAAATCCTAAATATCAACAAGAACTATATAATGACATATGCCTCAGTAGCCTGAGAGATAACTGCGCACATTTATGTTCCATGTTTTCGGGCGCAATCATGTAATTCATAGTTCGGATTATGAGCGTCATCAGAAATGTCAAGAAGCCCTAAATCAGATTCGGCAAAGATTTGTTTTCAATTATATCCAGAATCTGTTCATCTTCCAGGTGCGTATCGCTAGTCGCGTTAAGCTAACAAGAAAGCTTCTTGCCGCATATCTGCCACGAAGGGCGAGGTGTGGACCTACATATGTCCCCCATCATCTTAGCTATTTTTGGGTGACAGAGAAAACAGGCATCACTGTATCCCGCGAAACGAGCGTGGGAAAGCAATTCGGACACGATCTTAGGCGTCAATTTCTCAGACCAGCAGTAGACACCTGCTTTGGATTTGTTTCCCCATTCCGGAACGAGAAAACTGAGGAACCCATCCGATTTTGAATGCCTCCCATCTGGTTGAGGCCAATCAGCACGTTCCTTTAGAATGGCTTTTCGTTTCTTTATTGCATCCAATATATCCTGCCACTCTTGGCGGGGGCTAAGATACCGTCCGATCCAAAGGGTTCCTCTAGGGAGTTTTTCAAAGTCTGCTGGAGTGTATGATGTACAGGTGTAAGCATCGGTCTTTTGCGGAATTCTACAATTAACCGTCTCGAGATTGAGTATGTGACAGAAACCAAAACGAGCGTAGAATCCCGGTCCCCCTAGGCCTCCACTGACAGTTATGTAATTGCATTTCTCCTTTTCAGCCCTAGAAATCATTTCCTTCACTAGTAGAGTTCCTGCACCTCGACGTTGAAAATCTGAGTGTACATAAAGTAGAGAGATGTCTAGAGTGTTGCCCAGAGGTTCTATATCCTGCCCAATGTAGAACTCCGCCTCTGCAATAACCTTGCCTTCATGTTCCACAACCAGAGGTATATGCCCCCAGGCAAGCATGTTATTCAGGTGGATAGCGCCGCTCTCAACGCTCATCCACGAGCCCCCATAGCTGTAACGCTCTGCTATGCTGAGGCTCTCGGCAGGTTTGTCAAAAGGGCGATCTGGATTAGTCAAGTGGATCTCCACTATGTCTTCGGTGTCATCCAATGTTGCTTCACGAACGATCATTGTGACCTCCCCGAGAAAACATTGCCTCAATAGAATATCTTTTGCAATTAAGGAATAAAAAGAGTTTCCAACAATTAAAGATACCTGATGAGGAGGATTTTTGATAGAAGACGGAATGTGGATGCCAAATAGAGAGGCGTGGTAGCTTGGGGGAGGTTTGCGTCTCCATTTGATTTCCCAGCGAAAGTAACATTCTATCAGATTTCTGTCTATGGCTCATATGGTTTGGAATGTTTTTCTATCGCAATTGCCAGATGCAGAAAATATTTTTCAAAAATCTTATTAGTCGAATCGCACGATACGTGTTTAGATTGGTGGACCAGATGAGGATTGCTTAGAATCAACATCTGCCTGCAATGGGTCTACTAGGTATCTTTCGCGTCTTACGTTTTCAATTGCCAACTTCAGTCTTTTCATAAGATTTCTTGATACCCAATCATTGACTTAACCAGTCTCAGGTGTATTTCATGTCCGCCGGTCAAGGAGTAGAAAGGAGATGGGTAGAAAGGAAAGATGCCCTAAATGTGGATCTAAGAAAATAGACTGTCGTTCATTTCCCAAGGAGTGCAAGATCTGCGGATTTACGTGGACGGGGAAAGAGAGAAAGAAAACTCCCAAGAAAGATAAGACTCGATTTTGACTTGGCAGTGGTGAACCTAAATGACACTGGTCATAGAAACCTTTGTGCAAACTGACTTGGAAGGCATCATCAGAATCTACAATGAATCCTTTAGGAAGATGCGTAGTTGTTGGGCTAAACCCCATGACACTAGAATGGTTCACGAACAGATTTGGAGACGCCCTTGAGATAAAAACAGGAACCGGCTTCATTGCCGTTCAAGACAATCAACCAGTAGGACACACTTGCCACAACAGAGAAAAGACCTGAGGTTGGTCTAGTCGCGTACATCTCAGGCATATGCGTGCTTCCCAGTCACCAGAGACAAGGAATAGGCACAAGGCTAATGAAGCGAGCAATTGAATGGGCGAAAGGTGAAAGCGCAGTCTCAATTATGGATAGGCGGGAATCGAAAATGCATCGCTTTGTAGCCTTGTCAATTGCAATGAGTCACGCTATTCTTCCGAATTCAATTCACGTATTTTGTTGCAGACACGAATAATTTTTCCGAGTTCTGATGGGAGAATCATCTGCGGTCCGTCTGACAATGCTTCATCCGGTCGGTGATGGACCTCTATCATGAGCCCGTCTGCGCCGGACGCAACCGCCGCTTTGCTCATCGGGTAGATCAGGTCTCTTCGGCCTGTTCCGTGGCTGGGATCAACAATTATGGGCAAATAGCTCTCCTTTACTATTACTGGAACCGCGTTCAGGTCAAGCGTGTATCTTGTATGCTGTCTGCCTCCGCCCACTGGCACTATGCCTCTCTCGCATAGGATCACGTCGCGGTTTCCCTGAGCCACAGCCCTTTCGCCGAACGAAAGGAGCTCGTCGATGCTGGCGCCGAAGTTCCTCTTAATCATCAAAGGCTTCTTCTGCCTCGACGCTTCCTCAATCAAGTCCTGATTGTACATGTTCCTTGCGCCGATCTGCAGAATATCCACGTACTTGGAGACGGTTTCAGCTTGGCTTTCGCTCCGAACTTCCGTAACTGTCGGCATGCTAAACTCTTCGCCTGCCTTCGCCAGCAGCTCCAAGCCTTCTTCACCCAAGCCTTGAAAGGAATGCACGGACGTACGCGGCTTGAAGGCGCCTCCACGCAGAATATCCGCGCCCGCGTCTCTGATGGCTTCGGCAATCTTGTAGAGCTGTTCTTTGCTTTCTATGGAGCAGGGGCCCGCGATGTAGACTGGTTTTTCGCCGCCTACCTTCACACCCTTGACATCGATGATTTGGTCTTCTGGAAAATATGAGCGGGCGACGAGCTTGTAGGGTGACTGGATTCGTTGCGCACGTTCTACGCCTGGGAGCATGCTCAATGCTTCGAAGTCTACTTCGTGTTCGTCGCCTATTATTCCTATGATTGTCTGGTATTCGCCGACGATGACATCAGTTCCTAGCCCATAGCTTTTCTTGATGATGTTTATCACGCGCTCTGTCTCTTCTTTCTTAGCCTTGGGTTTCATTATGATGACCATGGAGACACCGTCTTGCCGCCAACGCTTTATCCTAGGAACACAGAAGCCTATTTTAATCTTACCGAAATCTTGGATCCTGGCATCCTCAAAAACACATACGAAAGCGCCTGTCTCGTTCAGCCTCATCTCAAGCGCATTTCTTCACTTTTGATAATCTTAATAAGACAGCGCAGTGTTTGGCAATGACAGGAGCGACATGTCATGAGCGGAAAAGGTTCTGCGAAGGATTTCACTCTTCACATGATTGGCAATGCACACATGGACCCCGTGTGGCTGTGGCCTTGGCAAGAAGGCTATCAAGTAGCCAAGGCTACTTTCCGAAGCGCCTTAGACCTGATGAAGGAACTTCCTGACGTTATCTTCACTTGTTCCTCCGCAGCCTTCCACGAATGGATGGAGAAAGGCGAACCAGAGATGTTCAGGGAGATCCAGCAGAGGGTCAAGGAGGGAAGGTGGGTAGTCGTTGGCGGTTGGTGGATTGAACCTGACTGCAATTTGCCATGTGGCGAAAGCTTTGTCCGCCAAGCCCTTTACGGGCAGAGATACTTCAAGGAAAAACTCGGTGTCTTGGCTGAGACAGGCTACAACATTGATTCTTTCGGGCACAACGGCATGCTGCCTCAGATTCTGAGCAAATGCGGGCTGAGAAGCTATGTCTTCATGCGTCCGAAATCCAATGAGAACAGCGAGATTCCAGACAACGTTTTTTGGTGGGAAAGCATTGACGGTTCAAGGGTCATGTGTTACCGCATTCCTTTCTCATACGCAACGACAGCAGGCGACATTGAAGAAGCCGTGAAAAGAGACTCCGAAGCGATAAAGAAGTCCCCCGTGAAGGATGGAATGTGCTTCTACGGCAGGGGAGACCACGGCGGCGGACCTACCAAAGAGAACATAATGAGCATCCTCAGGCTGAACAAACTCGAGAACATGCCGAACATAGTTTTCAGTTCGCCGAACGTCTTTTTCAGAAAGATGCAGCAGCTCAAGCCGTCACTTCCTGTCTTCAGCGACGAGTTGCAACATTCAGCCAGCGGTTGCTATGCCGTTCAATCCGAGGTCAAGTGCAACAACTTGAAGGCAGAGAACCTACTTCTCACCGCGGAGAAGATGTCGGTCATCGCCGAGGTTTTGTTCAAAAGAAACTATCCCCGCGAGAGCCTGACGAGAGCTTGGAAGAACCTTCTCTTCACTCAGTTCCACGATATTCTGGCTGGCACATCGATATATGAAGCATATCAAGGCGTGTATGCCATGCAGGGAGAGGCGCTGAACCGTGGAAACGAAGAACTGAACTACGCGGTTGAGACATTAACGTCAAACATACAGACTGCCGGCGAAGGCGCCCCTATAATAGTCTTCAACCCCAACTCTTGGCCGATACGCTCTCCAGTCGAGGTTGAGGGCGTCAACGCTGATGGGGTCCTGCTGGACAACGAGGGAAAAGTCATACCGATTCAAAGAATTCAGCGTTCAGCAGCAGTGAGCAGTGGAAAGAGACAGAGGATTGTCTTCGTTGCCGACTTGCCAGCCTTAGGCTACCGAGTCTACCACAACCTCGACAGCAAACAGGACTTTGAATGCCCGAGGGAGCTGAAAGCGTCAGCCAACAGCCTTGAGAACGGTTGGCTGCGGCTGGAGATAGACCCGTCCACAGGACGCTTTTCCAGCCTGTATGATAAGAAAAACGGAGTAGATATACTCAAGGGGGATGCGTGTGTTCCCATCGTGCTTGAGGACCTAAGCGACACATGGAGCCACGAGGTCACAATCTTCAGAACCGAAATCGGCGCCTTCGACAATGCAGAAGTCAGCCTCATGGAGGACGGTCCAGTACGCGCGGTGATACGTGTCGAGAGCCATTACGGGAACTCCTCGATGCGCATGTTTGTTTCGCTCTACCGTGACCTACCATACTTAGAGTGCCGAACATCCGTGAATTGGCAGGAACAGAACAAGATGCTTAAGTTGAGTTTTCCCGTTAACATTGAGGAACCAGTTGCGACTTACTCGATACCATACGGTCATATCGTTCGGCCATGCGACGGGGAAGAGGAGCCGGGGCAACAGTGGATAGACGTTTCGGGGCAGACGACAAACACAAAAGGCAAGAAACTGGCATACGGGCTCAGCCTATGCAACGACAGCAAATACAGCTATGACATTAAGGATTCAGAGATGAGGCTGACGGTTCTTCGTAGCCCGCCTTACGCGCATCACATTCCATACAAGCTGGACCCAAAGCTGACATATCGATACATCGATCAGGGATGGCAAGACTTCACTTTCCTCCTGTTACCGCACGCCGGCTCGTGGCAAGAAGCTAAGACCGCAAAACTTGCTGAAGAACTCAAAGCGAGGCCGACCGTAGTTTTCGATTATGCCCACGATGGCGTTCTGCCTCCTTCAAGGTCCTTTATCGAGATCGACAAGGAGAACATCGTCGCAAACGTCCTCAAGAAACACGAAGGCTCTGCAGCTGTGATCCTGCGTTGTTCTGAGACCGAGGGCAAGACAACAGAAGCAAGCATCGCGCTTCCCTTCCTCAACAGGAAATGGTCAGCCAGATTCAAGCCATGTGAAATAAAGACGTTTCTCATCCCGACAAAGGGAGAGGCAAAAGTCACTGAGACAGATATGCTTGAACTCTTAGTCTGAAGCACAAAGTAGACGCCGTGCGGCTTCTCTGGAAAGAACAGGCTTATCTCTTCTAATGATGGATGCTGCGACTAAAAAATTCGCTTCTTTCACCTAAAGTCCAAAAGTTTTCCAAAGGAGTCTGCGGTACAACTCGGTGGTCGAGATCCACGTTGCAGCCACCCGTCTTAAGCATTGCAGGAGCTTCGCATCCGATTCTGCGTCTGTCGCATCCTTCTGTCTATCAAATCTTGTTTGTCCGGTCCTCCGAAATACGCCATTTTGGTTTCAAAGCGGCAGCGGAGTCGTGACAGGCATAGGCGCGGCTGTTCCACTCTAAGATTACTTGAAAAACGAAAGTGAAAGCCGTGTTGTCCAAATTGTCTACCGGGGGTATTTCCCGTGTTTCAACCCGACTTTGAGCATCGTTTCGTAATTCTGTACGCTGACGTAGTTTGGTATCGAGTTTCCCGACCCGAGGGCATACCCGCCTCCAACTGCGCATTCGCTCATTACGCTTGTGACATATCTTTGTAGTTCATCGGCTGGCAGGCGGCAGAGCTTGTCTAGGTCGATTCCGCCTAGTATGGCTACTCTGTCTCCGTATTTCTTTTTCACGTCGACAACGGGCGTGATGTTGTCTTGGAAGGAATGCCGCGCATCGATGCCCACATACTCAATCAGGTCCTCCATGATTGCTTCCAAGTTGCCGCAGGAATGGAGAATGAATGGTCTGCCATGCTTGTGGGCTAAGTCGACGCATCGTTTCTGCCATGGAAATGCGAACTTGCGCAGCTGCTCCCGCGAAATCATGGTTCCAGACTTGTAGCCCATGTCGTCGCCCATTCTTAAGACGCCTATCTGCTCATACTCGGTCAGGCGCTTGTCCGCTTCGAGAATAAGCGTGCCTGCCTTGTCAAACATGTCTCTGATGAGCCTCTTGTCCCTGTACAGGGCTATCGAGAACGGGCGGAGCCCCATCAACCATGTGACGTGTTCGAAGACTCCGCCGGCACAGCCTGAGACGAGACCCATATCTTTCGGCAGTATCTTGCAGAGCTCATCAATTATCGAGAAGTCGACGGCTTCTTCTGGATCTGGCCAAGGATACTTTTCGAAGTCTTCTCTGGTTTCGATCATGCCCTTCTGTTCGTCAGCCCATATCCGCGTGCCTCTTGACAGCTGCGCCGAGTCTTTGCCCAGCCGAAAGTTTGTGCGGCTCAGTGCCAGAGGGACCTCGAAGGGCACGTAGTCGTATCCTGTTCCGCGGTAGAACTTGACGAGCGCATGGGCGAAGCGTCTCATTCTGCCTTTCAGGTTTGAGCCTTCAAGTATCAAGCGTGCCGTTCCGGGGTCATAAATCTCCAGTTTTGTCACGGGCTCTTTGGTGATTGACTCGATTATTTCGTTGTCGACCAGATGCTCGTAGAAGGGAACCCTGTCGGGCTCCTCGTTCCAAAGAACCCTGAGCAGCCTGTCATAGTTCGGCTTCATCTGCAACATGTCTTTTTTCCGCCCTCAACCAAATGCGCACACGAATCTAGGTAAAAAGACGCCCACCTTAAATCTTTATTCAGTCAATGTTTGCTCTGAAGAAAAAGGGAAAAAATCTTAGAGCTGCACGCTATTCTTGGGTTCAGTAGTGAAGTCGGATGGTTTTTATTTCCCATGCGCCCATCGGCACGGAGAGGCTTTTTCCGCGTATGGCGTATGTTGTTTTTGGCATGTATTTGTCCCATTCCATGAGGTCGGTCTGCTGTGCCTTTTTCGGAGAGAGGTCAAATTCTATCTTTGCCTCGGTGCTGAGCCCATGCGCTTCGTACATGCGTATGACCAGGTCCTCAGAGTCTTCGGCTTCTTTCAGTGCTGCGAGGATAATGTTCTCCGGCGAGACCTCGATGAAAGAGTGCTGTGGCGGCAGTTCGCCTTCATGCGGTTCTTCGACGATGACTTGCAGCGGGTAGTTGAACTCGTAGCCCCTTTTCACGGTTCCAGCTGTTTTCCAGTCGCCCCTATGCGGATAAACTGCATATCTGATGTGGTGTGTTCCAACTCGCGGCATGTCTGACTGGTCCGCCCAGCTGTCAGGCGTGCTTCGGTAGCCGCGTCTTGGTCCGCGGACTAGGCTCATTCTCAGCGTGTTGTCCTCAAAGGAGAAGCCATATTTGCAGTCGTTTAGCAGGCTTGCGCCATAGTCGCCAGACGAGGATGTAACGTCAACCCATTGTTGCGCGGAAGCCTCCCACCTAGCCATATCCGCCATCTCCCATCCTCTTTGCGGGAGCTGAAGCCCATCGGCTGGCGCTTCCTTCAGGCTGTGATCGTATCTTTGTATGGCGCCGTATGGAATCTCGTAGGTGGCGCATTGCGCAGAGAAGCTCAGCGGGAAAGCTGTCTTGGCGAATCTGTAGTTCTCGTGCCAATCAATGCTGATCTCGAAATCCACTTGCCCTGCCCCCGCATACAAAACTATGTCTTGGATGAAGGTGGAGTCGCCGAACCTCCGCTTGATCCTTATCTTGCCTCTGACGGGTCCGCTTTCGATGACACATACCTCGGTTGCTGGCGGCTCAGACTTGTACCCGAGATAGATGTTCCACGCAGGTTCGCCGTCCGGCGCTCGGGGCGGCTTGTCCTCGTAGATTTCGAGTATGTTTCCGTTCTTCTTTGGGTCGAAAACCGTCTTCCCAGCCTGTTTGTCAAATACGCCCACGGCATAGTTGAACTGGGGATCGGCTTGCACCCTCAAGTAGGCATTCTCAAGCGTATCCTCACCCGTCTTCAGATCAGTCTCAAAAATGGGCTCACCTTCGGCGGGCACGAGTTGGTAGACGCTGTAGCCCATGGCAGGTGCTTCTGCCGCAAAAATGACTTTTTTCTCCCCGTCCTCCACAATCTGGTATGGAACCTCGGCGCCCTTCTGGTCTAAGATTCGGAAGCCCTTTTCGCCGATTTTGCTCAATGAGACTTCAGCGATGGATTTTCTGCCCCATGCCAACGGGTTGAAGACTACGAGCGCCTTCTTTTCCCTGCCCAATGTGTCGATGTGCTTTGCAATGGCTTCGAGATGCCCTGCTTTTGAGATGAATCTTCTTATGTCCCTGTAGTCTGTCGCAGCATCCTGATATACAGCCTCTATCGAGGTCCCGTCCAGATTATCGTGAACCTGATTGAACAGGAGCCTCTTCCAGTTCTTCTCAAGTTTCCTCTTCGGGTAAGCGAACCCATATCGTTTAGCTACGCAGAGGAACCTTTCTGCCGACAAGAGGAGGACTTCACATCTGCGGTTCTCCCATTTCATCATTGCCTCCGTTGTTAAGGTGCCCCTGTGAGTCTTCACGTACAACTCGTCGTTGACTGTTGGGAGCTCCTTCTCGTCAGCTACGGAGCGGATTCCCTCAAAGTACTGCTCTGCCTTCTCGAAGCATATCTGTGGATATCCTTTCCTTTCTTCAAGTTCCTGCAGCTTCCTTATCATGGCTTCTGTTGGGCCGCCACCATGGTCTCCGAAGCCGTAGAGGACCAACAGCCTGTTGATCCCATGTGTCTTTTTCAATTCTTCAAGCTGACCGAGCATTACCATGTCTGAGTACCTTTGGTCGAGTTTCTCGTTGTAGCTGCCAACGGTGTGGTGCGCCAAGACCTTAGAGCCGTCAGCTGACTGCCACCAGAACAGGAAGTATGGAAAGGGCATTGGCGGCTTCATGCGTTCGACCTGCCACTTCAGCTTAAAAGTCAAGAAGTAATTGATGCCGCATTTCTTGTATATCTGCGGCAGACTCCAAGCGAAGCTGAAGGTGTCAGGTAGCCAAGCAGCCTTCACGTCTACGCCGAATTTTTCCATGAAGTATCTTTTGCCGTACAGGTGTTGCCTGACCAATGATTCGCCGCAAGGGATCGTGGCGTTGTGTTCAACCCATGAGCCGCCGACTATCTCCCACTGATTTCCCTCAATCTTCCTTCCTATGAACTCGAAGGTGTCAGGGTAATATTTTTCCATCCACTCGTAGATCTGGGCGCTGCTCTGAACGAACCTTATGAACGGATACCTCTCCATCAGCCTCAGAACCGCATTGAAGGTCCGCGGGCATATTTCATGAATGGTTTCGCTTCTAGGCCAAAGCCAAGACAGATCGATATGCGAGTGCCCAACCGGGCAGATCATCTCTTTCATTCGCAGGTCCTCCAGACTGTTCAACTCATATTATAGGGTGATGAACGGAATAAGTTTTGGGTGCACGCCGTTTTCTTCTGGCAGTACATCAAGTTTAATAAATGTTCTCAGGGTTATATCTTCTCAAGCACAGTGGGGTCCGTGGTTGTTTGGTTTACCTCATGGGCATCGACATCGGCACGTCCAACTCAAAAGTCCTCATCATAGACGAATCGGGACACTCTGTAGCCAAAGATACGCAGGAATATTCGATCTCTACCCCACAGTCTGGACATGCGGAGCAGGACCCTGAATCATGGTGGAACGCCGTCAAAACATCAATCAAAAGAACGCTTGCAGATTCCGCTGTAGATCAGGCTGAAATCGCGGCCATAGGGCTTTCAGGCCAAATGCACGGGCTGGTGCTTCTAGGAAAGGACCTTAAGCCTCTGAGACCGGCTATAATCTGGGCGGACAAGAGAAGCTCCCTGCAATGCACAGAGTTCTATGAGCGAATAGGCCGTAAAAAGGTCCTAGAGATCGTTGGCAACCAGATTATGCCAGGGTTCATGGGACCTTCGTTGCTGTGGGTTAAGGAGAATGAGCCTAAGGTTTTCAACAGGGCATTCTGTGCGCTTCTACCGAAGGATTATGTACGGCTCAGGCTAACGGGCACGCTTGCCACAGATGTGTCAGATGCCTCTTCAACCCTCCTCTTCGACATCAAAAAAAGAGAATGGTCTGCACACATGCTTTCGGAGCTCGGTCTTCCTCAGGAGATCTTCCCAGAAGCTCACGAATCCACTGAGGTGACAGGAGAAACCGTTGCGAAAGCGACGGAGTTGGCGCCTGGGATTCCCGTGGTGGCGGGCGGAGGGGACTCGCCTGTAGGAGCCGTAGGTTGCGGCGCAATCGGGGAGGGCATAGTCTCATCTAACATTGGGACTGGGGGACAAGTCTTCGTCACGCTTGACAGGTTCGGAGTCGACCCGAAGCACAGGATCAATGTTTTCTGTCACGCCGTGCCCGGGAAATGGTGCCTTCAAGGCTCCATCCTCTCAGCTGGGCTGTCGCTAAGGTGGTTCAGAGACAATTTCGGGCAACAGGAAAAATCTGCGGGTGCCCTGCGCAATGTTGACCCGTACGACCTTCTCACGAGGGAAGCTGAACTGGCTGAGCCCGGATGCGATGGGCTGGTCTTTCTGCCCTATCTTCTGGGTGAGAGGTCGCCTCATATGGATCCGAATGCGCGTGGAGGCTTCTGCGGACTAATGTATGGGCATGGGCGGGCGCACATGATCAGGGCCATCATGGAAGGTGTCGTCTACGCCTTAAAGGACTCTCTGGAGATTTTTACGGAGATCGGGGTAAGACCTGAAAAGGTTATTGCGCGTGGTGGCGGTGCCAGAAGTCCTCTTTGGCGGCAGATACAGGCCGACATTTTCAATACGCATATCGTCAGGACAGAGGTTGAGGAAGAAGCATCTTTCGGTGCAGCGTTGCTCGCGGGCGTGGGCGCCGGTGTCTATTGCAACTTGGGAGAAGCGTGCGAAAAGACTATACACGTGCTCAGCAGCGAAAGCCCGAAGGATGAGAACGTAAGAGTCTACGAAGACTACTACCGGCAGGTTTACCGCAGGCTATACCCCTCGCTGAAGAGCCACTGGATAACGTAAGAATCCAAGTGATCTGAACAAGGGCAGAAGCGCCCACTCTAGAGGAAGGCTAAGGTCTCCTTCTCGGTTGTGTTTGGGCGAACTGCCACGGATTTTTTGCTCATACAACCGCGTAGATGTCGCCGTTCTTCTCGATCTTCAGGGGTATCCCTTTCAGGGAGTCTTTTGGCATTCCCATGAAGGGCGCACCAGACTTCGGGTTGTACATGCCGTCATGCATTGTGCACCATATCTTTCCAGTGAATTTGTTCCACTCTAGCGGAGCTTGCATGTGGGTGCACAGTCCATCGTAGGCAACGAACCCGTCTTCGAGGTGGATGAGCAGGCCTGGCCTCGCAGTCCCCTTCTCGTCGCCTATGGGATAATCAAATTTCTTTGCTTCTCCAACGGGTATTTCCTTGACGTTTCCAACATAAATCGTCCTTTTTGAACTCATTTCTTTCACATCACAGTTTGCACACAACGGTTCATGATCTATTCTGCATTCCGCTTTTATAACGTTTAGCTTCGTTCTTTCCGCTGGGGTGGCTTCCAGAGATGCGGAGCAAGTATCCTAATAATCAACATATTCCTATATTGGGCGAACCAAAATCTTATATGATTCTGTTAGACCTATCTATTCGGTTTCTCTACTTAAGGGAAATGCGGCACCTATGCTCGAGAAACAACCAAAGCCTAAAACCATGCCAGAACTCAAAGCTGGAATCCTATTCAACATGCCTCACAAGCCAATTAGAGGCGAGGACACGGATTATATCGCGGAAGCAGAAGTCGAGGACCAAGCGAAAGCGGTTGAAGGCGCCCTTGAAGAACTCGGCTTCCAAGTCTATCTTTTCCCACTCAAAAACGATATTGGATCACTCATCATCTCGTTGAAAAAGTCTGCACCCGACGTAGTTGTGAACCTCTGCGAAGGAGCCTTCGGCGACAGCCACCTCGAAATGCATGTGCCCTCCATGCTTGAGCTCTTGAGCATACCGTACACGGGATCGCCGCCTCTGGCTCTGGGCTTATGCCAAGATAAGGGCGTGACTAAAGACCTTCTTAAGGCGAATGATATTCCCACACCGGAGTACCGTGTTCTAAGCAGCTTCGCTGAGTGGAAAGGCGAGATAGCCTATCCGCTGTTCGTGAAGCCTTTGAGGGAGGATGCAAGCCTCGGTATATCGAAGAAAAACTTTGTCCGAGACAATGCGGAACTCGAAACCCAAGTGGAATACGTTGTTAGGCGATACAGGCAGCCCGCCCTCGTAGAGAAATACATAGACGGCAGGGAGCTAAACGTTGCCGTACTGGGCAACGAGAAGGCAAGGGTTCTGCCCATCTCTGAGATTGTGCTTGGCTTCTCAGACGGGCCGAAGATCGTGGACTACGCCGCGAAGTGGCTCGAAACAAGCGAAGAATACAGGAGGACCAAACCCGTCTGCCCAGCAGATCTTGAGCCAGCCGCTAAGACCAAAGTGGAAGATGCCGCGCTTAAAGCGTACAAAGCATTGGGCTGCAGGGACTATGCAAGAGTTGACATACGCTTAGAAGGGAATGTTCCTTACGTTCTTGAAGTCAACCCGAATCCCGATATTTCGTTTGACGCAGGTTTCGTCAGGTCACTGCGGGCGGCTGGGATTCCTTACAAAGAGTTCATCAAGACTATCGTTTTCTTTGCGTTGAAGAGGAAACAAGAGCGAAGCCCAGTGGCTCTCAACAAACCTTAAGCGGTCTGTGAAGAGGATTTTTCTGGCTGTGTCCTTTTTCTGACAGGAGAAAGAATTATGAGGTTGCTTTCGCATTTGAGGTCGATCTCGTTGTCAGGCTTGAGCTGAAGAGTTCTTCTCACCTCAATCGGTATGTAGACTCTTCCTCTGTAATCTAGTCTCGTCTTCTTGGATGGAAAGCGCCGCTCCTCTCCGTCTGGCTTGATATTGTCTGCCAAATTATGCGGCTTCCCTTTTGTCAAACCATTCTTCCAGAGACAAGCCTTCTTTCTCTCTGCCCTGATATCCCTTTTCAACAGCTACGTCTAACACGTCTGCCAGTTTCCTCAGTCTTTGAAGGAGCTTAAGATCTGCTCCAATTTTCTCTGCAACAATGCAGCCTTCTCTAAGGGCTAGGGTAGTGGCCCACAGATACTCATTTCTGAAGCGATAGTCAAAAGGCGGATAATTCCCTACATAACGTTCCTCTGATGGTATATGATCTTCAAAATGTTCGAGAGTTCCCTTGTATCCTCTTTGTTCCAAGATCTTAGCAAAGGCTTCTAGCTTATTTGAGACGTAATTGAGTTGTCCTTCGATAGCAGATTTTAACGATTTTTTGATCCCCTCAATACTACTCTGAGGATCAATATCTATTAACTCCTTGGATAGCACGGTTCCTAAGAAAGATGAAAGAGAGGAAGGAGCTACGGTCTTCTCGAATGCTTGCATTTCAGGGACTAGAAGATCCAGTTCTCGGCTTGTCTTTTCACTATAAGCCTCACTAAGTTTTTCATCCACATTGGTCGCCATATAGCCTTGAAATCTTTGTATCAACCTTTCAAGGCAAAGATCCGCAGCCGGTCCACGGAACCTCACTACAGTCTTTCCGTCAGGAAGGTCCATTTGCACCTGAGGATAACCAAGAGTTGGTTCGTTTTTTACTCTTTCAGTCAACTCCTTTGCACCTAACAATTCTTTGATCTCTTTTCTATTCAATGAAACATAGTTTCTGTCAATAGCATATCCAATGCCTTCCAACGAATAGGGTTTGATGGTACCATAATCTTGAATCTTCAAGACAGGCTCTTCCACAGTGAGATCAGCCAGAACTCTGCGGATGGTGCTTCTAGGTATTCCCAAAGATTCTACAATAGCCGATTCTGTACATGTCTTTGGTCGATAAGAGTTAGCAATGATATATTTGATTATTGCGTCTGAAAGCTCTCTTCTAACGCCCTCAAGCGCCTCCATTGCTGAAGCGTACTTCTCGGATACTCTTTTAATGTTCTCCAACGAGATCACCTCCGAAAACGTTTTCTGTGATGAAAACATTGTTTATGAAGTATTTAAAATTTTGTGGGAAAACGTTGTTGCGCAATCATTAGATTCAAAACATGCTTGCGGCATCAGAACACAATTTGAAAGCGTATTTTTTGGAGCCATCGCGCCAAACAGAAATGGAGATGGCAAAGCCGTTTACATTCATAAGTGCAAGAGTGTCATACAATCTTTACCAGTGATCGTTTTTTGAACAATCCTTGCATCCCATGCCTTTTGAGGGCTTGCCACAGGACCGTGCAGATCAGCTGATCGTAGGTGAAGCCTGCGACGGCGGCTGCTTCAGGCAGGCATGAATGTGCGTCTGGGTCCGGTATTAAGCCGGGTAGCGGGTTGACCTCAAGCACGTGTGGACGCTCGTCTTCGTCGAGTCGCATGTCTATGCGGCACAGGTCTCTGCAGCCTAGCACCTTGAATGTTTTAGCGGCTAATGCCCTTATCTCGTTCTCTAGGCTCTGCGGTATCTCGGCTGGGCAGCGGAATATGTTGAGGGGTTTTTCTGGTACGTCCCATATCCACTTCGCCTCGTACGAGTAGATGGGGCTGGCTTCAGGCGGCAGCTTCTCAAGCATTATCTCAACCATGGGCAGAACCGTAGGCGCTTCGTTGCCAATAAGGCCCACAGTGAACTCTCTGCCTGAAAGAAACTTTTCAGCTACGGCAGGCTGCTTATAGGTTTCTGTAACCCATGAAAGTTGCTTTCTGAGGCTTTGTTCATCCTTGACCAAGGAGCTGCTTCTGATGCCTTTACTGGACCCCTCCAACAGCGGCTTAACCACAAGCGGGAACTCGAGCTCTTCATGCCTTTTTTCATCGGCTTTCGTGAAGACCTGAAAGCAGGGAGAAGGCACACCGTTAACGCTGAGGACCTGATGAGTCAGCGCCTTGTCAAGTGAGATGGCTAAGGTTAGGGGTCCAGATCCCGTGTAAGGTATCCCCAGCATCTCCAGCATCGCGGGTATCTGCGACTCGCGGCTTTCTCCGCGGAGGCCTTCAGCTATGTTGAATACTATGTCTGGTCGTATCTTTTTCAGTTTGCCATATGCTTCTTCGTCAGCTTCTATTTCTGTTACGTTGCAGCCGCCCTTCCTCAGGGCCGTGGCTATGGCGTCAACGGTGGTTATGTCGTCGAACTCGATGAAGAAGTCTTCTGGCAAGCCCTCGTCGGCTTTAGATTGCCTTCTTAGATTGTAGGTTAAACCTACTCTGAGAGCCATTGCGTCTCACTAGCCTGCGTCGGATCGGCACGCGCACCATGATTTTTTCTTCCTTGGACGGTATCTGCGGGTAAGTGTAGATCTTTCCCTCGTAGTTCTTCAGGACGACTCTTTTCTTCTCCACGCTTAATAGGTAGCCTGGCTGAATGGGTATCTTGCCTCCGCCGCCCGGTGCATCAATAACGTAGCGCGGCACGGCTAAGCCTGTTGTGTGTCCTGTGAGGGCTTCGATGATTTTGATTCCAGTTTCCACTCTTGTCCTGAAATGGTATGTTCCCTTCACGAGGTCCATCTGGAACAAATAGTATGGTCTGACACGTGCGGTGAGGAGCTTCTGAATCAGCCTCTTCATTACTTCCGGGTCGTCGTTCACGCCTTTCAGGAGCACAGATTGGTTGCCGAGTGGAATTCCAGCGTCAGCCAGCAGCCCGCATGCCCTTTTGCTTTCTTCCGTTATCTCGCGGGGATGGTTGAAATGTGTGTTCAGATATAGCGGGTGGTACTTCTTCAGCATGTTGCACAGTTCAGGCGTCACCCTCTGCGGGAAGGTGCATGGGACCCGCGACCCGATTCTCAGGATCTCCACATGCGGTATGGTTCTAATCTTTTTCAGGACGAACTCTATTGTCTCGTCTTCCAGCATGAGGGGGTCTCCGCCCGAGATTAGCACGTCTCTGATGGCGGGGTTGTTCTTCACGTATTGAATCTGCTGGATGTACAAGTCACGGGAAAAACTGATGACAGGCTTACCGACCCTTCTCTTTCTCGTGCAGAATCGGCAGTATGTTGCGCAGGTGTTGGAAATGCATATCAGAACCCTGTCTGGATATCGGTGGACCAAACCGGGCACAGGGCTGTCGCCCTCTTCGTCAAGCGGGTCGTCAACGCCGTATGGGTCCTGCAGCTCCAGCGGGCAGGGGATGCATTGCCTCCAGATCGGGTCGTCAACTTCTTCAATCAGGTCAAAATAGTATTTCGAGACCTTCATCGGGTATTTCGCGACGACAGCATCCAGACTCTTGGCATCGACTTTAAACCTGCGAGAAATCTGTTCCGGTCTGGTTATGCTTTGGGCAAGGATTTTCTTCCATTCTTCAACCATTGCTTTCCAGGCGCACTCGCTGCAACACCAATGTGGTGCTACAAAAAGAAATCTATACACAGACCGATCAATATTTAAACTTTTCTATCATGCTATACGTACTCAAGATATGTGTCAAAGGCATCCAGAGAGGCATAGAGATGGCGCCTAAGGACACGCGGTCTCTTGTCGGGAAAGGCGTTATGGGTCAAATGTGAATGCTGATGGGCAGATCTTGTTCAGCACGCATCCGTAGCAGTCGGGTTTCTTTGCCGTGCAGACTCTTCTTCCATGAAAAATGAGCAGATCCGTGAATCTTGCCCACTGCTCGCGTGGGACGATTGCCATAAGGTCTTCCTCTATCTTGTTCGGGTCCTCGTTCCGGGTCAGCCCGAGCCTTTTCGCCAGCCGTCTTACATGGGTGTCCACAGCGATGCCTTCGATTATGCCGTAGGCGTTGGACAGGACGATGTTTGCGGTTTTTCTGGCGACTCCAGGCAACATCGTGAGTTCTTCCATGGTTTTGGGCACGTTGGAACCGAATTTTTCAACAAGCATCTGACTCATCTTCTTCAGGTTTCTCGCTTTATTTCGATAGAAGCCTGTTGACCGGATATCTACTTGAAGTGTCTCAAGATCCGCCTTAGCATAGTCCTCCGCTGTACGGTATTTCTTGAACAGGATTTTCGTGACCTCGTTGACCTTTCGGTCTGTGCACTGCGCTGAAAGCATTGTGGCGACCAGCAGTTCCAGCGGGTTGCTGAATTCGAGGGCTATCTTTGCGTCCGCATGCGCATTTTCCAAGAGACGAATTATCTCAAGAGTCCTTTCCTTGATGCCAGATGTCAACTTATGGTTCCTCCATTATCGGCTAGATTTTTTCCTGTCCACCCGTATTTCGTGCGTCTTCCTTTTCAAGTTCGGCGAGGAGCTGCTCAACCTTTCGCCTTATTGTGTCGCGGACTTCGCGGAATTTGCGTATTCCCTTGCCTGCAGGGTCCTCTATCTGCCAGTCCACAAGTTCTTTCGGGATGATTGGGCAGGAATTCGTTCCGCATCCCATGAGGACCACCCTATCGGCTTCTCTAACCATGTCCGGCGTGATCATCTTTGGCATACGCATGGATATATCGATCCCGATCTCCTTCATCGCTTGAACAGCAAGCGGATCAACCCTGTCAGAAGGCGCAGCCCCGGCGCTTTTGGCAGTTGCCCTCCCTTGAGCCAAGGCGTTGAGAAGCCCTTCGGCCATCTGGCTTCTGCGGGCATTTTCGACGCAGATGAAAAGGACGTGTTTCAAGGCGCGTTTCTCCTCTCTTCGGTTTTATAGTCGATATGGGTGGGTGCCTTATTCAATTTTTCTGTTCGTGCCGAGGCAGAGGGGTCTTTCGTCTCTAGTTTCTATGCCGTCTGTTTTTGTAGAAGGTTTTAAATCCTAGTTGTACGATTCTTCTAGCGGTAAGTGAGTGCGGCAAATGGTACTGTTATCCCTCAAAGAGCGGCTTCTTTCCCTGCTTGCCAGCGAGCTTGAGCTCTGCATCCCGCAATTTGAGCCGCACACCTTGGATTATCAGATGGTCGTCTATGCTGGCAAGGACTTCGAAGCTTGGATGAGGGTTGAATGGGACATGGACAGCAACGAGAGGGTCTACAAGAAGCTCGAAGAGCACTTGCGGGAAGACTACGACGGCTTCAGGTTCTTCCTCCGTTTCTGGACAAACCGATGGTTCGAAAAGTGGAGGGAACGCGTAAAAGTTCTGTCTGCCTCGCCCAAGATGCCTCCTCGGTATCTTGACAAAATGAAGAAGGCGAGAAAGATATACCGCGAGATGGAGGGTGGGAAGGAACTGAGAAGGATAATCACCCGTAAGCTCGTGAGACGGGGCGAGACCTGCATGAGCGAGATTATCGCCCAGAACCTGATACTGGAAGAGATTGTGAAGCGTCTTCAGACAATGGACACTGATTCCAAAAACGTGGGACCGGAATCTATAGACATTCTGAACAGCTTGGCGCCCACGATATCTCGGCTTTCCAAAGAGCGGGGTCCCCTGATATACCTGCCAATCAAGATGCACATGCTCTGAAAAAGGCAGACCTGTTGAAGGCAGCATTGTTTATATTGAGAGTTCTCGAATTAGTAAAGATATCTTCGCAAGATTGGACAAGGAGTGACACAGCATAATAGCAAAAACTCTTCTGGACGAGGCGGCGCGTTTCCACGGTCATTTAGGTCCGTTCCTAATACTTGGTTTGAGGGCAGGCTTGTTTGCGAACGAAGTGTTCGGGAAAGACTGCTTCGAAACGAGGGCTGTTGTTGAGACTGAACCGTTTCCGCCCTGTTCCTGCGTTGTTGACGGGATTCAGGTTGTCACGGGTTGCACGATGGGTAAAGGCAACATGGAACTGAGAAAGGGTGACTCTCTCGCCATCATATTCTCCAACAGCGATAAGAAGATTGAACTCAAGCTTAAAAGCGGGCTGATGGAACGCCTCAGGCAAGTCTCTTCCACAGAAGAACAGGAAAAGACAGCCATAAGCCTATCCCGTGAGCCCGTGCAGAACCTCTTCGAAGTGAGTGAACAGGACTTCATTTAGCCGCGTTAAGGAGGAAAAGCAGGGCATCCCCCGTATCGTTCGGCGAAAGAGTAAGTCTTGTATAGCCGAGAAGGCTGGAACAGGTACTCATTTGATTATCAAACAGAATTCCGCATTGTTAATCATAATCAAACACGGCAGAGTCTGAAGCCCGACGGACGCATAGAATACGAAGCATGCCTGAAGAGGCTCCTAATTTGACAGTCAATTTTTCGTGTTTTTTGACAGTCACTGTCAAATGAGCAGCCTATCTCAGAAGACTTGGTAGATTTGTCTGACAAGTTTTTTTCTGTTTTGTCAGTGACTGACATTTGCGAATGGAGCGGCAAGGTCAAAGAAGAAATGTGGTGGGGTCGCCCGGATTTGGACCGGGGTCAAGAGAGCCCAAGTCTCCTAGCCTAGACCATGCTAGCCGACGACCCCTCGACCGTTCTAGATACGAGTTCAAATTTAAAAGATTTGCTTTCAGGTGCAGGCAAACCGATGGGTTCACCTATGCAGGATGACGCTGAAAATATTTATAGATCAAGACCTGATCATCGTGAGCATCATCTTGAATTTCTTTGTTGCTTTCAAGGCGTGGGGTTCGTTGGCGGGCATTATGATCATTTCGCCTCCCTTAAGTAGATGAGTCTTGCCTGATATGGCGATTTCTGCTTCGCCGTCGAGGATGCTGACTAAGGCATCGTAGGGCGCCGTGTGTTCGCTCAGCCCTTGGCTTTCGTCGAAAGCAAACAGGGTTACCGTTCCAGCCCTCTTATCGATTATCGTTCTGCTCACCACCGAGCCTTCCTGATACTCCACCAGATCAATCAACCTCGCCGGTTGAGAAGCAAATTCTCTATTCCGTTCCATTTTTCAGCCTTCCTCAGGTATTTTCAGCATTAATCCAATCAATGAATCTTTCTAAATAAATGTACCTTCATTCAACTTGTGTTCTTTGCTTACGCGCGTACAAAAAAGAAGGTGCCAGCAACGGTGACAAACCCTAAAAAGGTCTAAGACCACTTATCAGCGAGGAGAAGAACAGGTTTGGCGGCTTTGGCAGGGGGAAGAGTAAACAGTTGAATTATGATGAAGAGAAAAAAAGGTACGTTTCATTCTGCGGTTCATATTGCCACACTTGCGATTGGTTCACTGGAAAGATAAGGAGAAACTTCCAGTCAGCATCAGACATGATGGAGGAATACGGGTTCAGAAAACTCCTCGAAGGCAAGGTTGACATAGAAAACATGAAGACAGGCCTCAAGATCCTTGCCAAACTCCAACATCTGTTCTGGATGCAAGGCAGAGATAGAAGAGGCACCGGAAGAAGACAGGTGCAGAATCCGCCAATGCTGCTTCCAGAAAGGCTTCAACCTATGCAACGAATGCGCCAGCTTTCCCTGCGATCTATTGAAAAACAATCTCGGCGTAATAAAATTTCGTTGCATAGAAAATCTGGTAGAGATAAAAGAGAAAGGCATAGAATCTTGGATCAACAGGCAATTAAGAGAATACAAAGGTTAATCTCCGCCTAAAAAAGTCGGCAAAAGAAGCATTTAGGCAGCCCGCCATGCTCGTTGTTTTCCTTGTGCTTCATCAAATCATTCGCGAGGCAGTCTGACCCGTAAACCGGCAACTTGAGGAAAAAAAGAGTCGTAACGCCTCAGGAACGCAGGACGCAGGGATTACGGCAGCTTTCAGCCCCAAAGAATAAGTGCAGAGAACGACGCTAGAAAATAAAGGAGAAACATGAAGATGAGGCACTATCTTGAAGACGTGGACCTTGAGACCATAAAGCAGAGGTTCGACGCCTTCTGGGAACGCCAAGTCTTGGACAGACCGCTCATCCACATTACAGCACCTAAGGGCAAACAGAAGAAATCCGACTTCCAAGCCCCGGCAAGCATGGAAGAAAGATGGACAAACACAGATTACATCCTGCACAAAGCTGAAATGAGACTTGAGAACACATGTTTTCTCGGCGAAGCCATACCACATTACGTGCCAAATCTAGGCCCCGACTCCTTCACGGCATTTCTCGGCGCGGAACCCAAGTTCAACTCAGAAGAAACCTCGTGGGCTGAACCTTTCCTCAGCAGCCTAGCCGGATACGAGCCCGTGCTCAGAGAAGACAACAAGTGGTGGAGAACCATGAACCGCATATTGGACGCGGTCTGCGAGGCCGCGGATGGAAGGTTCTTGGTCGGGGTGCCGGACCTCCATTACGGCGGGGACTCGCTTGTTGCCACTGTGGGCGCTCAGAATCTGAGCCGATGCCTTTTCGCCGAGCCTGCGGAAGCGAAGCGGCTGATCAAGAAGCTGACCGAGATATGCCTCACGGTCTTCGAACGCTACTACGAGAAGATATCGCGCGTGCAGAGGGGCTCGATCACGTGGTTGCCCGCGTACTCGCGGGGCAGATACTTCGCGCTTCAAGACGACTTTTCAGGTCTCGTCTCGCCGAAGATGTTCAAAGAATTCTTCCTAGGGCAACAGGAGACGCTGGCAAGCCATCTGGACAACTCGCTGTACCATCTGGACGGGCCGTCGGCGCTGGGCAACTTGGACACGCTGCTCGAAACAGACAGCATAGACGGCATACAGTGGGTTCCGGGCGCAGGAGCCAAACCCATGAAGGAATGGATAGATGTCTGTTGCAAGGTGCTGGACGCCGGCAAATGCCTCGTAATCGGTTGCGAACCCCAAGAAGTCACGTATCTGCTGGACAGGCTGAAGCACGGGGGGCTGATGCTCTGCACGGGCTGCGGAACAGAAAAGGAAGCCAAAGACCTGCTGAGAAAGGTCGAACGGTACCGCAAGTAGCCGCCCAAGCAAAAGGCGCGCAAACATTCACACAACCTTCTTCCAGCGGCATCCTGCTAAAGATATAAAGGAGAAAAGACACCTCTAAATCTGCTGGGCGAAAAAGGGCCGGTAGTCTAGCTGGTTAACCCGCAAACGGGGCCAAGGGACGTCGCCCTCACACGGCGAAGATCGCTGGTTCAAATCCGGCCCGGCCCACTGTCCTAGGCTGTTTTTTCTGTGCACATGCGAAAGGGAAGATAGAAGACAGCATCTGCCATTCTGTATTGGTGGGCCCGAAGGGATTCGAACCCTTGACCAACAGGTTATGAGCCTGGCGCTCTGGCCGTGCTGAGCTACGGGCCCTCTTTGTGTTAGGCATTAAATAGACAGTTCGGCGATTACTTAAGATTTTTCCCCGTGAACCTTGAATTTATAGTGGTTCGCGGTTCAATCGTCAAACGGGCTTCTGTGCCATTTGATGCTGTGTTTCAGAGGTGTCAGTTTTTCTCCTTCTAAAGGTTTTCTGAAGACGTAGAGATGCTCGTGGGCTATCTTGTAGAACTTGTATGCCCCGCCCCGCCACCTTTCCCGCGTCGCCTTCATCTTCCACTGGAGCTTAATTATGTCCTCCTTCAGGGTGAAGCCAATGTCCAAGAATACTTCGAGGACTCTGGCTGATATGGGAATGTAGTGAAGGTGCTTCCGCGTATCGCCTATCAGAACCGCGCAGCACTTGCCGGGTTTCAGAACTCTGTAGGCTTCTTCGGCTACAATCCGCATCCCTCTGAGATAGCCGTTGAGTTTTTCGCTTGAAAGGTCGCCTTCGACTCTGCTTTTTGTGTAAGTTATTATTCCCGCGTATGGCGGGTGGGTAGCTATCAGGTCAATCGAACCGTCTTTCACGAGGTCCAAGTTTCTCGCATCGCCAACATAGGTTCTGATGCTTAGGGACTTCGGGTAATCGGGATCAGATGTGTCACAAGAGAAGTTCAGTCTATCAAGTGCGACCACGACGGCATCCTTGTTGATGTCTACCCCGACAGCATTTCTACCCAACAATTTGCATTCAACCAGCGTCGTGCCGGAACCAACCATCTGGTCCAGCACCAAATCGCCCGCTTCCGTGTATTTAAGTATCAGGTTCCTCGGGATATACGGGGACCAGTTGCCCCTGTAGTTGCCTATGTGCGTGGCCCAGCTACCCCTGTTCGGAAAACTCCAGACAGTACTGCTTTCCAAAACATAGTTTTCTGGCGGCGCGAATTCTTTGATCTTCCACTCGTTTCCAACTCTTACCTCGTGACCCCCTATGGTCACCGTCTTCCTCTCTGCGACAAACTTTTTGAAATCCTCGGATGTGACTAGCTCCATTCCACGGTAAGATTTCTTTCTGCAGCCAACATCACTCCGAACGTGCATCAATCTGCGTCCTCCATCCGCTAGCCACGCGTTACAGCTCACAAATGACTTAACAAGATTAGCCTTTACCCAATATTGCTATCCGCATTCTCATAAGATTTTGGCTCGCACACACGCATAGAACCATCCTATACCGATGGCCGCTGTGAAACACTCGGATGAAAGCTAAACCCCAATCCAAACGTCGAACACCACAGGGCATTCTTTGGCTTAAGCTTTAAATATTTCTGGCTGGTTTGAGTTAAGCGGCGCCGCCAAAGTAGATGAACCGTTGATGAGCCGCCGTTCACGCATCCATAGCGGTGTGTGGTCGATAGCTCAGTTCGGTAGAGCAGCGGGCTCATAGGGCTATGCGCCCATTGAGGCTGAGGCTGTTAACCCGTTGGTCGACGGTTCGAGTCCGTCCGGCGGCGCCATCCTATTTGCGCTTAACAATTATCATGATGCCGCCTAGGACGATGAGCAGGCCTCCCGCAGCATAAGAATAGGCAGCTAGGGCTCCTGCTACGCTTAGGTTCATGTTGGTGTAATAGACAAGTATGATTCCGAGGAGGAGTACGACTAATCCGAATACCTTCTCGAAGAACGTAAGCCCAATCGGCGTCTTCTTGCTCATGGCACTTTCCCAGCCCTATCAAGATTCCGTTTTTTCACCTATAAACTTAACGTGCAGCCGCCTCAAGTTGTCTTCAGCCAAGTTCTTTGAGCCGCTCAGGCAGATACTTGTCAACGATGTGTGACAGCCCGTACCGCGAGAAGGCTTCGAGCTCACATTTGCGCCGGTTCTTCATGAAGACGTCGATCTCCTTCTGCCAGATGCCGCCATCGTATCTTGGGTCCTTCTTCAAATCGTTCAGCCGCTTGAGGTCTACCTCCCTAAGCTTCTCACTGGGCAGCTTATAGTCACCTATGTCCGAAGCCCAGACGCCAGCCCACTTCGCGTCAGGCGTTGTCAGGTCCCGCAGATGTGCCGCGTTAGCCGAACCCGAGATTATGACCATGGCTATGTGCATGCCCCACGGGTCCGCGTCGATGAATATGTAGACTGGGAGCCCCAGTTCCTCGATCAGCCACCGTAAGAAGTATCTAGTCCACCGCGGCGCCAGCCCA